>NZ_JZJL01000013.1 GCF_000971335.1 Chromobacterium vaccinii | reverse complement strand
GCCAGCGCACGGCTGGCCGGCCGCTTGCCGCGCGCGCTGGGCGAAGAGACGCTGCCGCCGCAGCCAGTGCACCTGGACATCGCCGGCTTCACGCTGGTGGGCGAGCTGTACGGCCTGCGGCCCGAGGGCCGGCTGGATTTCATCGTCGGCAAACTGAACGCCGCCCAGCGCGTCGCGCTGTGGCTGAGCCATCTGATTCTGTGCGCGGCCCGGCCGGCGGGCGTGGTTCCGCACAGCGCCTGCTACGACGATGCCGGCAGCACGCTGCTTAACGAGGAGATCGACGCCGCCGGCCTGCTGGCGCCGTGGCTGGTCCGCTGGAAGCAGGGCCAGGCCCAGCCCTTGCCGTTTTTCGGCCGCACCAGCTGGGCCTACGCCGAAGCGCTGGCCAAAGCGCCCGAAAACCGCGAAAAAGCTTTGGCCGCCGCCTGGCAGAAGTGGGAGCCCAATTTCATCCTCGGCGACGGCATCGCGCAGAAGGACGAGCCGGCGATCGCGCTGGCCTTCCGCCACCAGTCGCCGTTGGAAGATCCATTGTTCGTCCAGCTGGCGGAGACGCTGCTGCTGCCATTGGCCGAGCGCCTGCTGGGAGGCGAGGCATGAACGCGCCGCAGGCGCTGGACGCGCTGAACTGCCCGCTGGCGGGCGTCAACCTGATCGAGGCCTCGGCCGGCACCGGCAAGACCTGGACCATCGCCGCGCTGTTCGCCCGGCTGCTGCTGGAAGAGCGCGCCGGCGCGCCGCCGCCGGCCATCGAACAAATACTGGTGGTCACCTACACCAAGGCCGCCACCGCCGAGCTGCGCGAGCGGCTGCGCCGGCGGCTGGCCGAGATGCTGGCGCTGCTGGACGGCAAGGCCGACGGCGACGACTTCCTGCAGGCGCTGGCCGCGCGTTTTCCCGAAGGCCCGGCGCGCGACGTGGCCCGGCAGCGGCTGACCGCCGCGGTCAACGGCTTCGACGCCGCCGCCATCTACACCATCCACGGCTTCTGCCAGCGGGTGCTGACCGACGCCGCCTTCGAGAGCGGCCAGACCTTCCAGGCCGAACTGGTCGAGGACGACGCGGCGCGGCTGGCGGAGATCGTCGACGATTTCTGGCGCCGCCGCATCGTCGCCGCGCCGCTGCCGGCCCAGGTGCTGGTGGAGCGGGGCGAGACGCCGGGCGCCTGGCTGGCCGAGATCCGTCCCTATCTGTCCAAACCCTATCTCAAGCTGCGCGCGCCGGATGCGGTCAGGCTGGAAACGGCGCAGCGCCTGGTTTTCGAGCGCTGGCGGGCGCTGGCCGGCGAGCCGGCGCTGGTAGAAGAGGGCTTGGCGCTATTCCTTGCCCACCCCGGCTTCAAGGCCAACATCTACCGGCCGGACACCATGGCGCGCGTAACCGACAATCTGCGCGGCTGGCTGGCCTTGCCCGACGCGCCGCCGGAGCTGGACAGCGACAGCCGCAAGCTGTTGGACAAGCTGCGGCCGGAGGCGCTGGCCAAGGGCATGAAGAAGGGCTGCGATGCGCCGGCTCACCCCTTGTTCGAACGGATGGAGGCCTGGCTTGCCGCTTGGGACGTCTATATGGACCAGGTGGCCAACTCGCTGGCCGGGCTGAAGCTGGAGCTGATCGCCTGGGCCAACGAAGAGCTGGCGCGGCGGCGCGGCGTCGAGCGCAGCCGCAGCTTCGACGATCTGCTGACCGATCTGGGCGCGGCGCTGGCGCATCCGGAAACCGGCCCCTTATTGGCGGCGCAGGTGGCGGACAGCTTCTCCGTGGCGCTGATCGACGAATTCCAGGACACCGATCCCACCCAGTACCGGATCTTCCGCCGTTGCTTCGTCGAGGAGGCGCGGCCGGTGTTCCTGGTCGGCGATCCGAAACAGGCGATCTACAGCTTCCGCGGCGCCGACATCTTCGCCTACCTGGCGGCCCGCCACGACGCCGAGCGCCAGTACACGCTGGACACCAACCGCCGCTCCGACGAGCCGCTGGTGGCCACCGTCAACGCGCTGTTCGGCCGCGAGCTGCCGTTTCTGCTCGAGGGCATCGCCTACCAGCCGGTGGCGGCCAGTCCCTCGTCCGGCGGCCG
Organism: Chromobacterium vaccinii; assembly: GCF_000971335.1. Classification (GTDB taxonomy): domain Bacteria; phylum Pseudomonadota; class Gammaproteobacteria; order Burkholderiales; family Chromobacteriaceae; genus Chromobacterium; species Chromobacterium vaccinii. The sequence continues at coordinate 107,434 of NZ_JZJL01000013.1, read as the reverse complement.
GCTGGAGGTGGACGACGACCGCGCGCCGTTCAACGCGCAATGGATACAGGCCGGCGAAAAAGAATTGAGCAAGGAGGCGGCCGAGCAGGCCTCGGCCGAAGCCTGCGCCGACGAGGTCGCCCGGCTGCTGACGCTGGCGGAGGAGAACCGCGCCGCCATCGTCAAGGGCGCGTCGCGGCGGCCGCTGGCCGGCGGCGACATCGCGGTGCTGGTGGCCACCCACAGCCAGGGCGACCGGGTGCGGACCGAGCTGCGCGCGCGCGGCGTGGCCAGCGTGGCGCTGACCCAGGAGAGCGTGTTCGCCAGCCGCGAGGCCGGCGAGCTGCTGGCGCTGCTGCACGCCTGGGCCGAGCCGGCCAACGAGGGCAGGCTCAGGCGCGCGCTGGCCACCGAGCTGGCCGGCCTCAACGCCGCGCGGATCAAGGCCGAACTGGAGGACGAGACGCGCTGGGAGCGCCAGCTGCTGAAGAACGCCGACGATCACCAGCGCTGGCGCGAGCGCGGCTTCATGGCCGCCTGGCGGCATTATTTCGCCCGCGAGCGCGCGGCGGAGCGGCTGCTGCCCTTGCCTGACGGCGAGCGGCGGCTGACCAATCTGGGCCACCTGGCCGAGCTGATCCAGCAGGAGAGCGAGGGCCGCCAGGGCATGGCGCCGCTGCTGTCCTGGTTTGCCGCCCGCGTCGCCGATCCGCCGCGAGGCGAGGACGCGGTGCTGCGGCTGGAGAGCGACGCCGCGCTGGTGAAGATCGTCACCGTGCACACCTCCAAGGGCCTGCAGTACCCGGTGGTGTTCTGCCCCTTTTTATGGAACGGCGCGCTGGAGCGGCGCGGCGCGGGCTTCTGGAGCTATCACGACGGCGACGAGCCATGGCTGGCGCCGGAGGCGGCCGCCGACGACGGCATCCGGCAGGCGGCGCGGAGCGAGATGCTGGCCGAAAAGCTGCGCCTGCTGTACGTGGCGCTGACCCGCGCCCAATACCGGCAGTACATCGCCTGGGGCTGGGTGCGGGAACTGAAGACCGCGGCGCTGTCTTGGCTGCTGCACGCGCCGGGCGCGCGCGACCTGGCGGCGCTGGACGCGCTGGAGCTGGACGGCGGGATGGTGGAGGCGCAGTTGCGGGCCTTTCTCGACCAGCGCGGCGACGCGGCGCGCTGGCTGGACGGCGAGGGGCGGCAGGCGCTGGCCGGCGGCCGCGATCCTGGCCGCGCCTACGCCGCGCGGCCGTTCGAGCGCAAGCTGTACACGCCGTGGAAGATCGCCAGCTTCACCTCGCTGACCCATGACGCCGGCAGCCATCTGGCCGAAGCGCCGGACCATGACCGCGCGGCGGCGTCGGCGCCGGCGGCCCCGCCGGAGGACCCGATCCGGAATCGCTTCAGCTTCCCGCGCGGCGCCAAGGCCGGCGTCTGCCTGCACGAGATTTTCGAGAACATCAGCTTCGGGGCCGGGGAAGACGACATCCAAGCGGCGGTGGCGCGCGCGCTGGCGCGGCACGGCTTCGGCGAGGAGTGGCTGGACGCCGGCTGCGAGCTGATTCTGGACGCGCTGAACGCCGAGATCGCCCCCGGCGCGCGGCTGCGCGACGTCGCCGACCACCAGCGGCTGATCGAGCTGGAATTCACATTGCCGGTGAAGAGGCTGGACGTGGCGGCGCTGATCGCCGCGCTGCAAAAGCCGGAGCATGGCCTGGCCGAGCCGTTCCGGCGCGCCGCCGGCGCGCTGGATTTCGCCAGCGTGCAGGGCTTTTTGAAAGGCTTCGTCGACCTGGTGTGCGAGGCGGACGGCCGCGTCTATTTGATCGACTACAAGTCCAACCATCTGGGCGACGCCTACGACGATTATCGCGACGACAGTCTGGTCCACGCGGTGGCGCGCGAGCATTATTACCTGCAGTACCTGATTTACCTGGTGGCGCTGCGGCGCTACTTCGCCGCGCGCGGCGCGGATTGGGACGGCCGCTTCGGCGGCGTGCGCTACCTGTTCCTGCGCGGCATGGGCGAGCCGGGCTGCGGCGTGTGGGCCGATGCGCCGTCCGCGGCGCTGCTGGACGCGCTGGACGCGCTGCTGGCGGGATCCGGAACCAAGAGAGGCCCTGGTAGTTCTACGCAGTGATGGCGACCGGGGATGGCAACTAAGCTAAGCAAGTGGATAAGGATGTGAAACATGTTTGAATCCGCCGAAATCGGCCACAGCATAGACAAAGACACTTTCCGCAAGATGATGCCGGCGCTGCGCGAGGCGCTGCTGGACGTGCAGTACGACTTGAAGGAAAAAGCCGATTTCCCGGTGCTGATCCTGATCCACGGTTTCGACGGCGCGGGCCGCGGCGAAACGATGAATTTGATCAACGAGTGGCTGGACCCGCGGCTGATCCACACCGTCGCCTTCGACAAGCCCAACGACGAGGCGCGCGCCCGGCCGTGGATGTGGCGCTATTGGAACGAGCTGCCCGCCACCGGCCGCATCGGCATGTTCTTCGGTTCCTATTATTCCGATACCTTGTTCGAGCGGGTGTTCAACCGCAGCGACCGCGACGCCTTCGACCGGCAGATTTTCGACATCCTGCGCTTCGAGCGCATGCTGACGCTGGACGGGGCGGTGGTGTTGAAGTTCTGGTTCCATCTGAGCCGGGACAAGCAGAAGCAGCGGCTGAAGATGCTGGAGCAGGACCCGGCCACCAACTGGCGCGTGACCAAGACCGACTGGGAGCACTATGAGCGCTACGACAAGATACGCAAGTACGGCGAGCACATGCTCAGGCTGACCAATACCGCGCACGCGCCGTGGATCGTCATCGACGGCGAGGACGCCAACTACCGCAGCCTGACGGTGGCCAACACCATACTGGAGGCGATACGCAACCGCCTGGGCCAGCCGATGCTGAGCACCGACCGCGTCGAGGCGCCGCCGCTGCTGGCGCCGATAGACAACAAGCTGGTGCTGGACACGCTGGAGCTGGAGCAGAAGCTGGGCAAGGCCAGCTACCAGAAAAAACTGGACCAGCTGCAGGGGCGGCTGAACAAGCTGACCCGCGATCCGCGCTTCGGCAACCACTCGCTGGTGCTGGCGTTCGAGGGCAACGACGCGGCCGGCAAGGGCGGCAGCATCCGCCGCATCACCCAGGCGCTGGATGCCCGCCGCTACCGGGTGGTGCCGGTGGCCGCGCCGACGCAGGAGGAAAAGGCCAAGCCCTGGCTGTGGCGTTTCTGGCGGCATCTGCCGGGCAAGGGCGGCATCGCCATCTTCGACCGCAGCTGGTACGGCCGTGTGCTGGTGGAGAGGGTGGAGGGCTTCGCCGCCGAGGCCGACTGGATGCGCGCCTATTACGAGATCAACGACTTCGAGCACCAATTGACCGAGAACGGCGCCATCGTGCTGAAGTTCTGGCTGGCGATCAGCAAGGATGAGCAGCTGGCCCGCTTCAAGGGCCGGGAGGAGACGGGTTTCAAGCGTTTCAAGATCACCGACGAGGATTGGCGCAACCGCGACAAATGGGACCTCTACCGCCAGGCGGTCAGCGACATGGTGGACCGCACCAGCACCAGCAAGGTGCCGTGGACGCTGGTGGAGGCCAACAACAAGTATTTCGCGCGCATCAAGATACTGTCCACCATCTGCGATGCGCTGGAGGCCAGGCTGAGTGAATAGGCTGTGGTGGGGATTGATGCTGTTGCTGTGCCTGCCGGCGCTGGCCCAACCCACGCTTCGGGCCGGGCTGGCCAACGACAGCGGCGAATCGCTGCGCGCGAACGCCGACGATGGACTCTCGCTGGCCTACCGCGACGCGCTGGCCTTGATCGCCCGGCAAAGCGGCGTCCATTTCCAGCTCGACTACTATCCCTCGCAACGGCTGGAGCAGCTGTTCCAGGTGGGCAAGCTGGATGTCGAAGTCGGCGTCAACGCGTCATGGCGCGCGCTGTCTCCGGTGGCCGGCTTCTACACCCAGCCCATCGCCGACGCGGAGTTCGTGCTGTGCCTGCCGCCGGACAAGGGCAAGCGGCCCGCTACCCTGGCCTCGCTGAAGGGCGGCACCATAGGCACGCTGCTGGGCCAGCGCTTCCCGTCGCTGGAGAGCGCGTTCGCCAGCCGCAAGCTGCTGCGAGACGGATCGGCCAACGAGGACGAAATGCTGGACAAGCTGCGCCAGGGCCGGGTCCAGGCCGTGGTGCTGGAGCGCCGCCGCGCGCAATACTGGAGCCGGCGCGACGAAGGCGGCCGCTGCCTGCCGGGCGAGTCGCTCGGCAGCCTGCCGGTGGCATTGCGGCTGCATCCGCGTTATCGGGACCTGCTGCCGGGCCTGAACCAGGCTATCCAGCAACTGCATGATCAAGGCCGTCTGCGGCCGCTGTTCGCCCGCCATTGAGCGCGGCGTCCGACCATCCGGAAGTTTCATCGATGAAAACCGATACCCCGCTGCTGCCCGGCCAACTCGTCCGGCTGTTCCAACGCCTGGCGCCCGATGCCGACGACAGGGTGCTGGCGCTGATAGGCGAATTGAGCAGCGCCAATCTGGCCGGCCATGTCTGCCTGCCGCTGGCCCACCGCGGCGAGGCGGCGGCGCTGCGGGGCAGCCCGCTGGTCGGCAAGCCGGGCGATTACGCGCCCTTGATCCTGGACGAGGCCGGGCGGCTGTATTTCGCCCGCCACTGGCACGATGAGGACCGGCTGGCCGAAGGCCTGGCGCGGCTGGCCCAGCCGCTGCCCCCGCCGGACGAGACGCGGCTGGCCGAGTTGCTGGCGCGGCTGTTTCCCGGCGCGGCTGACGGCGAGCCGGACCGGCAGAAGCTGGCGGCGGCGTTGGCCGCGCGGCAGCGGCTGATGGTGATTTCAGGCGGGCCCGGCACCGGCAAGACCACCACCGTGGTGCGGCTGCTGGCGCTGCTGGCGGCGATGTCGCCGCGCCCGCTGGTGATGGCGATGGCGGCGCCGACCGGCAAGGCTGCGGCGCGGTTGTCCGAATCGGTGCGCGCGGCGCGCGACCGGCTGGACGTGGATGACGCGGTGCGCCGCCAGTTGCCGGCCCAGGCGGAGACGCTGCACCGGCTGCTCGGCTTGCGCCCCGGGGTGGAGGCGCCGCGCCACCACGCCGGCAATCCGCTGCCGCTGGACGTGCTGGTGGTGGACGAGGCGTCGATGATAGACCTGGCGTTGATGGCGCGCACGGTGGCGGCGCTGCCGTCCCAGGCCAGGCTGATCCTGCTGGGCGACCGCGACCAGCTGTCGTCGGTGGAGGCCGGCGCGGTGCTGGGCGAGCTGTGCGGGCGCATCGCCTATCGCGACGAAACTTCGCAATGGCTGCAGCGGGTGGCCGGCGCCAGCCTGCGGGGCGACGCCGAGCCCGGCGGCGCGCTGACCGACTGCGTGGCGTTGCTGACCCGCAGCCACCGCTTCGGCGCGGACTCCGGCATCGGCGAGCTGGCGCGGCGGGTCAACGCCGGCGAGGGGCGAGCCTCGCTGCAAGTGCTGGACGACGCCGGCCGGCCCGATGTCTGGCGGCAGGACGCGGCCGACGACGCGGCGCTGCTCGCGCGCCGGCGCGGCTACTTGGACGCGGTGGCCGCCGGCGCCGGCGCGGACGAGGCGCAGCGCGAGTTTTCCGCCTTCATGCTGCTGGCAGCCGAGCGGCGCCAGGTAGCCGACTGCAACCGCCGCATCGAGCGAGAATTGGAAGCGGCTGGCGTCAAGCAGGAGGGCCGCGACTGGTATCCGGGCCGCCCGGTGATGATAGGCGAGAACGATTACGGGCTGGGCCTGTTCAACGGCGACATCGGCTTCGCCTTGCAGCGGCCGTCCGGCCTGAGGGTGCTGTTCCCATCGGCCGACGGCGGCTGGCGCGAGTTCGCGCCCGGGCGGTTGCCGGCGCACGACACGGTGTTCGCGATGACGGTTCACAAGAGCCAGGGTTCGGAGTACGAGGAGGTGTGGCTGCAGTTGCCGCAGCAGGCCGGCGCGCTGCTGAACCGCGCGCTGTTGTATACCGCCATCACCCGCGCCTGCTCCCGTTTCGCCGCGGTGGGGGATGCCGAAGTCTGGCTGCGCGGGGCGGAGCTGGCGCCGAGGCGGGATTCCGGGCTCGGCGACCGGCTGCGTTGAAATCGCGGGAATGCAACAGTCTCGGGCTTTGTGCGACGAAGGATAGTCAAGCGTCGGTAGACATCCTAATATGCAGCCTTCCCGGAACAACGCAGGGGGAGTGGTCATGCAGGTGGACGCCGTACTCGGCTATCTGGACAAGGTCAGCCGCTTCGATGCTCAGCAGTTCACGCCGCTGTTCATCGGCACCGAAAGAATGGGGTGCGTCAACGCCCAGTGGAAAGAGCGCCTGCTGCAGCACGAACCGCAGTTGTTCGAGGAAACCTTCCAGGGTCTGCGTTGCATGGCGAAGGGCAGCTATCGCAGCATCAGCCACGCGCTGGCCCACGCCGCGCGGCGCTGGCAACAAGCCGGCTGGCTCAATGGCTGGCGCAATGAGAACTTCACCGCCTTCCGCCAGGACGGCAGCCCCTATTTCGAATTGGAGCGCGCGGCTTTTCGTCCGCTGGGCCTGACCAGCCGCGCGGTGCATGTCAACGGCCTGTGCCGGCTCGATGACGGCGAGGTCCGGATGTGGGTGGGACGGCGCAGCCCGCACAAGGCGGTGGACCCGAACCGGATGGACAATCTGGTCGGCGGCGGCGTCGCCGCCGGCGAAACCCTGGCGCTGGCGCTGGAGCGCGAGTCGTGGGAAGAGGCCGGCATCGCGCGCGAGCGGGTGGATGGCCTGGCGCCGTCGTCGCTGCTGCTGGCGCAGCGGCCGGTGGCGCGGGGCCTGCACCGCGAATGGCTGTACGCCTACGATCTGTGGCTGGCGCCGGGAGAGTCGCCGGCTTGCCAGGATGGAGAGGTGGCCGAGCATCTGCTGCTGCCGTTCGCCGAAGTGGAGCAGTTGCTGGTGGAAGAGCGCTTCATGATAGACGCGGCGCTGGTCGGCATGGATTGCCTGTGCCGGCATGGCTACTGGGAGCGCCACAACCAGAAGATGGCCGACGCGCTCTCGCGGGTCCGTTACGCGCAGGGCCAGGAAATGGGCGTGCCGGCCTGAGCGCCGGCCTGCGGCGGACGCTGCGCGCTTATCGACAACCCGGTTTGGCCGGGTTTTTTCTCGCCGGTTTTCCCATATCCAATTTTCTCATTCGCTTGTCCTGGCTTTTTCCCGGCATTATCCGCATTTATTAGAATATTTGCATTGAATTGTAAACAAAAACGGATTTCTCCTTACATGGCGCGGCACCGATTTTCTATCAGGTAAACTCATGTAGAATCGAGTGCTGGAAATGCATTCCGTATAAAAATATCCGGCAGCGCCATTTTTCGAGAAAATAATAATGTATCGGTTGAAACTGATTTCACCGGATTTCGGCATCGATGACAGCGGGCCCCTGCATCCCACCCAGGAGCAGGCGCGCAAGGCCGCCGAACTGATGTTGCACGTCTACAAGGGCAGGCTGAGGGCCGAGGTCCACAAGGTGGACGTGAAGACGCGCACGTCGGAAAAGCTGGAAGAGGTATATATCCGGCTGGAGGTGCAGAACTGAGGCAATTCGCCGGATGCCGCCAATCTCGGCTATTTTCGTGCGCGAAAATGACTGCAAGCAAACTTTCCCATTGCAGACCTGCCGAAGATACGCTACCGTCATCGCTCCACTAAACCCCCTGTCCGGCAGCCGCCCTGGTTGTCGGGAATGGAGCGATCTTTATGTTTTCCTGGTTTGAACGCCGGATATCCCCCTATCCGGACACGCCTGCCGCCCAGCCTCCGCGCGGCTTCTTCCCCTTTATCTGGTTCTGTACCCGCGGCATGCGCGGCCTGATCCTGTGCATGACCCTGCTCACCGCGTTGATCGGCGCCTTCGAGGCCTTGCTGTTTTCGATGCTGGGCTCGGTGGTGGACTGGCTGGCCAAGGTGCCGGCCAACCAGCTGTGGCAGCGCGAGAGCGGACACCTGTTGCTGCTGGCCGGCATTCTGTTGGCCAGCGTGCTGCTGGTGTCGCTGCAGGCGATGAGCAAGTATCAGGGCCTGTTTTCCAATTTTCCGATGCGGCTGCGCTGGAATTTCCACCGCCACCTGCTGGGACAGAGCCTGAGCTTCTATCAGGACGAGTTCGCCGGCCGGGTGTCGGCCAAGGTGATGCAGACCGCGCTGGCGGTGCGCGACACCGTGCTGATCATCACCGACATCCTGGTGTTCGTCGTGATCTACTTCGTCACCATGATCGCGGTGCTCGGCCATTTCGATGTCATGCTGCTGCTGCCTTTCCTGGCCTGGCTGGCGCTTTACGTCGCGACGCTGTGGTTCTTCGTGCCTAGGCTTGGCAAGGCGGCCACTCTGCAGGCCGACGCGCGCAGCCTGATGACCGGCCGCATCACCGACGCCTATACCAATATCGCCACGGTCAAGCTGTTCTCGCACGGCCAGCGCGAGGCGCGCTTCGCCAAGGGAGCGATGGAGGAGTTCCTGTCCACCGCCTATCGCCAAATGCGGCTGGTCAGCGGCTTCGAGGTCGTCAACCAGCTGACCAGCATGCTGCTGATCGGCATCACCACCGGTTCCGCGCTGTGGCTGTGGAGCCAGGGCCAGGTCAGCATCGGCGCGGTGGCGGCGTCCACCGCGATGGCGCTGAGGCTGAACGGCATCTCGCACTGGATCATGTGGGAGATGTCCAGCCTGTTCGAGAACATCGGCACGGTGCAGGACGGCATCACCACGCTGTCGCGCACGGTGGCGGTGGTGGACAAGCCGGCCGCGGCCAAGCTGGAAGTGCCGCGCGGCGAGATCCGCTTCGATAATGTCGATTTCGCCTATGGCGGCGCGAAAAATGTGATTTCCGGCCTGGACCTGACGATACGTCCGGGCGAGAAGATCGGCCTGGTCGGCCGCTCCGGCGCCGGCAAGTCCACCATCGTCAACTTGCTGCTGCGCTTCTACGACCTGGATGGCGGCCGCATTCTGATCGACGGGCAGGATATCGCCGGCGTGACCCAGGACAGCCTGCGCGCCAGGGTGGGCATGGTGACCCAGGATACGTCGCTGTTGCACCGCTCGGTGCGCGACAACCTGTTGTACGGCAGGCCGGACGCCAGCGACGAGCAGATGGCGGAGGCGGCGCGCAAGGCTGAAGCCGATGATTTCATCCGCTCGCTGACCGATCCCAAGGGCCGCATCGGCTATGAGGCGCATGTCGGCGAACGCGGCGTCAAGCTGTCCGGCGGGCAGCGGCAGCGGATCGCCATCGCGCGGGTGATGTTGAAGGACGCGCCCATCCTGCTGCTGGACGAGGCGACCAGCGCGCTGGATTCGGAAGTGGAAGCGGCGATCCAGAGCAGCCTGTACCGGCTGATGGAAGGCAAGACTGTGGTCGCCATCGCCCACCGCTTGTCCACCATCGCGGCGATGGACCGGTTGATCGTGCTGGACCAGGGCCAGGTGGTCGAGGAGGGCACGCATCAGCAGTTGCTGGCGCAGGGCGGCCTCTATGCCCGGTTGTGGACGCACCAGAGCGGCGGCTTCCTCGGAGAGGAGGACGGCGACGAGGAGTCGAACCTGTCCTTGATGGGCTGATCGCCATCCAACCCTCCGGCATGCCGGAGGGTTTTTTCATGGAGTGAGACCAATGCCGGCATGAGGCGGCTGAGCCGGCGGCATCTGCGGTTTGCGCCGGTGGCTGGAGATTTTATTCGTCTAGTTATTGTAAGTACGTACAGTTATTTTTATGTCAGTCTTGATTTAATATTTATTGTTTTGACATGAGCGGCGGTTCTCCGCTGGCGGGGCTAATGAATAATTTCAATATTGTGGTTTCTTTCTTGCGTTCGGTGGAGGAGGGGAATTTTTCGCAGGCGGCCCGTTGCATGGGCTTGACCCCGGCGGCTGTCAGCAAGCATGTGCAACAGTTGGAGAGCGAGCTGGGCGTGCGGCTGGTGCATCGGAACACGCGGGCGCTGGCGCTGACCGCCGTCGGCGAAATGTACTTCCAGCGGATGTCCAATCTGTACAGCGAGCTCCGGCAGCTGGAGCAGGATGTTCGTCACCATGGCAGCGAGGTGGGCGGGCGTCTGAGGCTGACCTTGCCCAACGGCATCGGCAGGAACTATTTTCTGCCGGTGTTGAACGAGTTCTCCCAGTTGCACCAGTCCTTGAAGCTGGAGCTCCATTTCGAAGACCGCATTGTGGATTTGGTGCGGGATGGTTACGACGCGGGCATCGGCGACCAGTTGGCCAAGGACAGCAGCTTCGTCGCCAAGGCCCTGCTGCCGCTGCAACGCCTGGTTTTCGCCTCCCCGGCCTATCTGACTAGATCGGGCACGCCGCAGACGCTGGCCGATCTGGACGGCCACGACTGCATCCGGGTGGTCAGCCAGAACAGCGGCAGGCTGATGCCTTGGGAATTCAACGACAACGGGGTGCTGCGGCGGGTAGAGGTGGAGGGGCGGCTGACCGTCAACGATCCGTTCGCCGCCTGTGAGGCGGCGCTGCAGGGAGCCGGCTTGGCGATGATAGGAACGGTGCAGGCCTACCCCTATCTCGCCACCCGGCGTCTGGTGCCGTTGTTGACCGATTTCGCGCCGCCGCCGCGCTCCATCTATTTCTACTATGCGCACCGGCGGCATTTGTCGCTGCCGGTGCGTCTGCTGCAGGATTTCCTAATGGTGCGCATGCAGAAATCCATGCCCCCCATTTTTGGCGATGGCTACCGCTGGCCGGCGTAGCTTCTCTTCCACGTCAGGCGCGTCGAGGTAGTTGAGGAGGATGGACGCCCACGCTTGTTGGAATCGTTGCAGCCAGCGGTGCAGATCATATCCATCGTCCGGCGTGTACACGCAGACCTGGGCCGGGAAGTCGCCGTTGTCCCGGGCCTGCAGCGGATAGGCGCGGCGGGCGGGGGCGAGCCAGGCGAATTCGAAGAATTCCAGTTCGTCCGGCTGTTCCCCCAGCCGTTGCAGCGCCTGTTGCAGCAGCTGTTCTGGAGCGGGCAGGGCGGCGATGTCCAGCTCCCCGTCGCGGGGCATGCCCAGCATCATCGTGGCGGCCTGGCCGCGCGCAGCGGGCAGTTGCTGGGGCAGCGCTTGCGCCAGCACGCTATCGACCCACAGCTGGTAGAAGGATTGTCGATAGACCCGTTCCGCCAAGTGCCAGATCTTCATGCCGGCCGGACGGCGATTCGGCTCGATGACCGCAGTCCTCGCGCCGGCATCGTCCAGTTTGACCTCGTTGTGGAACGGGCCCGCGAATTGGCCGACCAGCAGGTTGGCGCTCTGGCCGGCCCGGATCAGACGATGTCTTTCCGCGGGCTGGAGCCGGGCTGGCAGCAACTGGCCGGTTTCCACCGGATAGCGGCCGCTGGCGCTGATCTTCTCGGTGATGAAATGCAGATTGCCGATGCCGTCGAACGAATATTCGCGATGGAAGGGAATGTAGCCTTCCGCGATCAGGCCGCCGTCCAGATAGGGCAGGACTTCCTGCCAGGCTGCGGCCAGATCGTCGCCCTGCTTCAGCAGCAGCACGCCGCGGTTGTTGCCCTCGCAGGACGGCTTGAGCACGAAGCCTTCCGGATTGCGCTCGGCGAAGGCCGCGAGTTCGGCCTGCGTGCGGATGATCTGGAAAGGCGGGCAGTACAGCGATTGCGCGCCGAACAGCTCGGCATGCTTTTGTTCGCGCTGCCGGTAGACGGATTTGCTGAAGGCGGCCTGGGCCAGGTCGGCGTCGTCCACCGGCAGACCCAGCGCTCTGAGCAGGGATGCGCCGCTGGCGACAGCGTTGTCGGAAAACACCAGCCCGCCTGCCAGTTGGCCGAGCCAAGGCTGCAATGCCTGCAGCGCCTGGTCGACGAAGCCGCCGTCCAGCGGATTCAGATCGATGACCGCGTCGGCCAGTTGATGGTCTTGCTGGCTGGGATGGTGGCGAATCAGGATGGTGGAGAGCTGGTAGCGAGTCCGCGCGTAGTCGAACATGCAGGCTACGTCGCCCACCCGGCTGAGGTTGTAGTCCACCAGCAGCAGCCAGCGTTTGTTTTCAGATGTCATCGCAGTAATACCTCGTTCAATCGGCATAGTGGGCGACAAGCGTGCGGCTGGACGCGCGCAGCAATTCCGGAATCACTTCGTGGCGGCTCTGATAGTCGAACGACCACAGCGCTTGGCCGAGGAAGACTTCCCGCGCGCCTTCGGTAATGGTCTGGCCCGACTGCAGGAAGCACTGCAGCTGGTCCGGGGCGTGGGGATGCTCGTTCCGTTCGATCGAGTCTATGGTGCCGGGCCGGCAGAAGTAGGCGCGGAAAAAGCTGGCGCGGCGCCGGGGATATTCCGAGTCCAGCGCGGCCAGTTCGCTCCCGGCCTGCAGTTGCTGGCCGGAGTCGGCGGCCAGGAGTTGCTTCAGCCAGAAGTCCAGCAGATTGCGGCCGTCGCATTGCACGGCGACGCTCGGCGAGATCAGGGAGCCGCCCACGCGGGGGTTGATTTCAATCAGTTCCCAGCCGCTGGCGCATAGCCGGGCTTCCAGATGGAAGCAGCCCCAGTCGGCGCCGCAGCCGTGCAGCACGGCCTGCAGCCATTGCCTGGCGCCGTCCGCCTGGGAGGGTTCCCAGTCCAGCGGCGGCGAGACGCAGCATTCCTCCAGCACCGTGTGTTCCTGCTCCGTCACCTGCAGCTTGTGGTGCACGCCCAGCAGATAGGCGCGGCCAGCCTGCATCATGACTTCGAAGCTGAATTCCGGGCCGTCCAGGTAATCTTCAATGATGAACTGCGGATTGCCGATCAGGCCCGCGTACAGCGGATCCCGGCTGGCCTCCTCGCCGATCTCGGAGAGGCGGGCCATGTTCAGGCCTGGGCGCAGTTTGCTGGCGCCGAAGGAGGCCAGGCCGCGGCGCGGCTTGACGAAGCCAGGGCGGCCCGCGCTCAGCCAGGTTTCGAGCGAAGCATCGCTGGCCAGTTCGGTGCGGGTCTGGCTGAGGCCCAGCGCTTGCAGCCGCTGGCGCAGCCAGTGCTTGTCGGTCAGGTTGTCCACGGTGTCGGGCGCCAGGTCGGGCACGCCTAGGAGCGCGTTGGCTTGCGCCATCAACCGACGGTAGCCTTCCCACACCGATACACAGGCCGCGGGTTCCCAGCCCTGTCCGCGCCAGGCGTCGATGGCCTGCAGCAGGTCGGCTTCTTCCAGCTGGTGCCCGGCGGCGGCGCGCACGCCGTCCGCCAGGCCGGCCAGAGCGTCCAGCCGTTCGCTGGCCGCGCCCAAGGGGGCGGAGCTGAGGATCAGCACCGCTTGCCCTTGCCTGCGTGCCGCAGCGGTCAGGTCTTCCATGAAGGAATAGCCGCAATGGCTTAACAGAATGATGGCGCGTTTCATGGCATTAGGCCGCTTTGCTTTCCTGGGCCAGGGTGTCTTGCGCCAGTTCTTCGAAGTACATCGCCAGGATGCGCTGGTGTTCTTGCAGGTAGCGTTCCAGGTGAGCGATGTCCTGCTCGCTTTCAATCAGGAGGCGCAGCGCGGCCCAGACTTCGCCCGGGTGGTCGTCATTGATGTCGGTATGGGAGTGGGCGATCTGGCCGACCAGCTTCTGGTCGCCGATGCTGTGCTTCATGGCCTCGATCTTGCGCGGTTCCAGCTTGACGTTGACGTACTCCACCAGATAGGAGTAAGCCACTACGCCCAGCGGGCCTTCATGGTCCAGCAGGTAGCTGAAGAAACCGGTCAGCAGCTTGGTGGACAGGTAGGGCTCGGTGGCCAGGAAGGTTTCGCGGCTGACGCCGGCGCGCTGCAGATCCTGGATGAACAGTTCGTCGTGCAGCATTTCCTCCATTTCATAGTTCGCCCAGATCTGGGCGGCTTCCGGGCTGCGCTTGGCGATTTCCGCCAGCGTCTTGGACTCGGCCACGCGCAGCAGGCGAATGCGCCATGCGGTTTCGATCAGGTTGCGGCGGTAGTACTCGCTGTTCACCTCGCGGCGTTCCAGGTGGTCGGCGGCGGGCACGCTGGCGTACCAGGCGTCGATCTGGGCGTCGATTTGCTGATCGATCTTCTGGCGCAGTTCTTGGGACTGGCTGGAGGAGAGGAAGGGCTTGCTGCGGTTCAGGCCGGTGTTTTTGCAACGGTTCATGTTGATTTTTCCTGTTGAGTGGTGGTGGTTTATAGCTCTGGGCTATGGCTTGAAAAATGGCTTCCCGCCGCCAGCGCGGGCGGAGTCGCCGGGTAAATGGGATTGCGCGGTTTTACAGCGCGGGGGCGCGATCCAGCTCCGGGGACGGCGCGGCCGCGTGGGGCATGGCGTCGCGGGTGGCGACCTCCAGCGTCACGTCGCCGTTCAGCCGGCATTGGCAGGCCAAGCGGTAGGGACCCGATTCGAATCCCATCCTCTGGACGAAATCGCGCTCGTTTTCCGCTACGGGGCCCAGCAAGGATGCTCCGTGGTGCACCTTGACCAGGCAAACGCCGCAGACGCCGGAGCGGCAGCCGAAGGACAGGTGTTGTTCGCCGTAGTATTCGAATTCGAGGTCGATCAACGGGCTTTCCGCCGGCAGTTCGAGTTGCTTGTGCTCAGGCAGCAGGGTGATTACCGGCATAGAGCGTTCTCCTGTTCGATCGAGGGCAGGGCGGCCGGATTCTGGTCGCTCAGCAATGTGTATCGGTGGCGCCGCAGCGCATGGCGGGCGGCATCGAGAAAGTGGGAAGAGCCGCTGACCACGGCCAGGCCCTGGGTCGAGGGCGAAGGCAGGGCCGCCAGCGCCTCGTTCAAGGCATCGTGTTCGTCCAGCGGCAGCAGCGTCAGCGACAGGCCGGCCCAGGCCGCCGCCAGTTTTTCCAGCCAGGGCCGTTCGGCCGCCAGATAGCCGGAGGAGGCCTGCCACAGCAATCGGCAGCGGTGTCCTGGCCGGCGGCGGGCCATCCAGTCCAGCATGGCGCGGGATTGGGCGTAGCCGGATTGGCTTGCGATCAGAATGTCCGGCAGGCGCCTGTCGTCCGTCAGCGCGATCGCGCCGTGCGGCAGGCTGATCTGCAGCGAGCCGGCATCCAGCGCCGCGAACAGCTGCGGATTGCTGCGGCTGTCCCTGCGTCGGGTGACGTGCAGCTCCAGGCTGGCGCCCGGTTGCAGTCCGGCGACGGAAAAGAAGGGCCTTCCGTCCGCCAGTTGGACCTGGATCGCCTGGCCGGGCCGCACATCCGGGTGGCGGGATGGCAGGCCCAGCGTGACGCGCTCGGTGGCCGCGTCCAGTCGCTGGCGGCTGAGCACCGGCGTTTTCAGCGCGGATGACTCAAGCATGGACGGCTTCCTTTTGCAGCAAGGGCATGACGCCGCCGCAGAAGTGGCGCATTTCGTCGCGTGACGGCCAGCCGGAAAAAATGAAATTGCGGATGCCGTGGCGTTCGTATTCCCGGATGTAATCGGCCACTTCTTGATAGCTGCCGACGATGGCGATGGCGGGGCCGCCGCGGTAGGGGACTGCGCCGGTCCACAGATAGGGAGACGGCCAGTGGTCCGGATATTGTTCGGCGAGGCGGAAACTGCCCTTGACGGCCTCGGAGTCGCAGCGGGAAACGAAGTCCTTGATGAAGGCGCGGTGTTTTTCATCCGGGCGGGCCATCATTTCCGCTATCGCGTCCAGAGCCTGCTCCCGCGTCTCGCGGGCGATCACGTGCAGCCGCAGGCCAACTTCCTTGCCCGCTTGCAACAGCGGCGCGGCATGGACGCCGACCTTGGCCGGCAGGTCGCCGTAGCACAGCCAACAGTCGGCGCGCTCTTCGGCCAGCGCCTTGGCCGGCGCGCTGGCGCCGCTGACGTAGATGTAGGGGCGGCCGTCGCCGGGGTGGCGCAGGCCGAGGGTGGCCGCTTCGATCTGATAATGCTGGCCGTGGAAAGTGACGGGTTCGCGGCTGGCCCATAGCGCCTGCATGATGCCAAGGAACTCGTCGGCGCGGCGGTAGCGATCGTCATGCTCCAGAAAATCGCCGTAATAAGCCTGTTCTTGCGGAGAAATGCCGGCCACCAGATTCAGGTCCACGCGGGACTGTCCCATGCATGCCAGGGTATTGATGACCTGCGCCAACAAGGTCGGCGACATCAGGCCCGGACGATAGGCGAGGATGAAGCGGACGCGGCGGGTTTCCCGCAGCAGCGCGGCAAGCAGGGGAATGGGGTCCGGCATGTAACAGCTCATCGGCATCAGCAGCGAGTCCACGCCTGCTTCTTCCGCTTCGCGGGCGAAGCTGATCATGGTGTCGACGTCGACCACGCCGGCATCGAAGCCGCCGCTGGCGCTCTGTTGCCCGCTATCCAGCGGCAGGCTCCAATGTATGCGAACAGTCATTTGCTGACGATCTCCAGAAGAATGGTTGCAGGACTAATATATTACTTCGGCATATTTTTTGTTAAATCATATGGAAAATGAGATTTAACGATTTGGAATGGTTTGATTTGATAATTAGTAATGATGGACTGTTCTGGAATGAAAAACGGGCTCATGGCTAAGCCATGAACCCGTTGCGGGGGAGGGCGGAGGCGTCAGGCGAGACTGGGCTGGGCCGTGACCGCGCGGGGGCGGATATAGGCTTGCAGCGGCATCCACAGGCCGAAGGCGAGCAGGGCCGCGCCGATGAACAGCCACTGGAGAGGAATGCGGTTGGCCAGCAAGGTGACCAGCAAGCCCGACAGCGGCAGGCTGAGCTGGTTCAGCAGCACGATCACGCTGATGACCCTTCCCAGTTTCTCCTTGGGAATCCAGTGCAGCCGCTCGGTGCGGATGAACACGTTGAAGAGGCCGCACAAACCGAAGCTGAGCGCGTATCCCAGCACGAATATCGAATAGTGGCTTGCCAACCCCATCAGGACGCCGCCGCTGATGATCAGCGCGAAGGCCGCCATGCCCAACTGGTAGACGGATGCCCGGCGCAGCAGCCAGGGCACCAGCAGGAAGCTGGCGATGGACAGCATGCCCATGAAGGCCTGCAGCGTCGCGTAGACCTGGTCGGTCTTGCCGAACACGCCAACAGTGACGGCGGCGCTGGTCGATAGCGCCAGTCCGACCACGAGGTTGACCAGCATCGACAGCGCGACCAGAGCCAGCAGCACGGGAGCCTGTCTCAGCGTGGCGAAGCCGTGCTGCAAGCTGTCGAGGAACAGCGGTCTGCGTTCGGACGGCTGGCTGGCCGCGCGCGAGGGCATCGGCGGCAGCGTGCAGACGCCGGCAGCGCTGACGGCGAACACGCCGCAGGCCGCCCACAGCAGTTGGCTGGGAGCCAGCCAAAGGCTCAACGCGCCGGCCAGCGCCGGGCCCAGCACCCCTGCGGAATAATCTATCGCTTGCAAAATGCTTTGCGCTTTCGGCATCTGTTCCGGCGGCACCAGCATCGGAACCGTGCTTTCCAGCGCGATGAAAGCCTGGGCATAGCAAGCCGCGCAGATGGCCATCAGGATGGCGGCCATGGCGAAGCTGTGGCCCGGCCACATTGCGAGGCCCAGCGCCGCCAGCAGGCAGGCGCCGGCCCGGGTGCCGTCGGCCAGCGCGTAGACGCGGCGGCCTCCCAGCCTGTCGGAGAACGTGCCGGCGAGCGGCAGCGAGATCACGCGCGGCAGCCACTCGCACAGAAAGGCTAGGCCGGACATCGTCGCGCTGCCGGTGCTGTGATAGACGATCAGCGGCACGGCGAACATCAGGAACTGGTCGCCCAGCGCCGAGGCCGCCCGAGATCCAAGAAACGACAGCATTCGCACATTGTTCATGCCGGCACCTCGCGGACTTCTTCCTGGAGGCGGGGATGCAGGGTGACCGCGGCGAACAGCGCTTCCATCCATGTTTGCAGCGCGGTTGTCGACTCGGCGCCTACCACGCCGGAGAACGGCACCTCGAAAGCCTGGTAAGTGATGTTGCGCGGCAGCGGCGTATCCCTCGGCAGCACGCTGTGGCGCAGCAACTCGGATGATTTGCAGAAGGACTGATGGCCCTCCAGCTCCACGAAGCCGTCGGGCAGGTGATGGCCAGGGAACACGAACCATCCGAAGAAGGTCGTCTTGCGCAGCGAGCCGGGCAGGTCTGGCTGCTCTCCGCACAGGATGGCCAGTTCCTGAGCCGGCAGGTAGATGCCGGTCGCCATCTCGAAGGTGTCGACCACGTCTGCGCCGCCGACCCGGTTGGCGATCTCGAGGAAGACCCAGTCGCCGCTGCCGTTATCGTCTATGACTTCGAGGTGGAAGGCGCCGGAGCGCAGGCTGATGGCGTCGATGGCGCGTTGAACCCATTGCTCCTGCGCGGCGTCGAGTTTGAATTGAACCGAACCCAGCGGCTGGCCCTTGGCGTAGTCGAGGCAGGTGCCGATGTAGCGGCTGCCCACCAGCGCGACGACCTTGCCGTTGTGCACCAAGCCGTCCAGGTGCAGCAAAGGGCCGGTGATGAAGGTTTCCACCTCGAAGCGCTCCGCGTTGGCGTGGAGGTCTTGGTCCAGACGGGGGATGCCGGCCTGGCGGCTCTGCAGGGCGCTGGCCAGAGAGGCCGGATCATCGAAGACTTGGACGTCTTCGCTGGAGGCGCCGTCCACGGGCTTGATGACGGTGCGTCCCGGCCATGGGGCGCCGCCTTGGGCAAGGAATTCGGCGAGCGGCAAGGCTTGCGGCACACGCAGTCCGGCCGCGGCAGCCCTGTGTTTCATGATCAGCTTGTCCCGGACGGCCATTACTTCGTCGATGCTGGCGCCGGGGACGCCGAGCGCCTCGCGCACCTTGGCGGCATCGAGGAGCTCGTACTCGGAAAGGGAAATCACCCGGTCGAAATGCAGTTTGAGATCGGACAGAATCGCCAGCACTTCGCTGGCGGTATCCTTGAGGCCGGGCCGTTCGAGTCGGGCGCAGCGCAAACCTTCGGGCAGGTTTGCCAATTGTTTGGCGGTGCCGATGTAGGTGACGTTGTGCCTGTCGTGGTCGATGCCGAGATGGTAGTTGATCTTTTGATAGGGGATGCGGTGTAGGATCAGGATGTTCATGAGACTTTCCAGGTTCCATGCCGGCGCGTGCGCGATGCGGCGAAGCCGGCGGGCTGAGTTATGGGTGTCTCATGTTAAAGGCGTATTTCAGGGCGAAAGAGAGAGCGGGAGGAAAAACAACTGTGACGGTTTGGAATAGATGCGGCAGGCGGGTTCAACGAAATGCAAAAGGCGGATAGTGCGGGGCAGCGTTGGGGAATCAGTTTGCGGGGAATGGAGGAGGGAAAAACCGGAATGAACTCAATGTCATGAAATGGCGCAAGCGCTTGATTTGGTTGGCGCACCCGACAGGGATCGAACCTGTGACCTTCAGCTTCGGAAACTGACACTCTATCCAACTGAGCTACGGGTGCGCTGACACTTGCAAACAAGTGAACGCATCATACCGCAAACATCTAATCCGAGTCCAGAGTATGGTTTTTTGCCTTGCGAACTTGCATACCGTATAATTAACCAGTTTTAATTGTCATTTTTTCAGGCGAGGCTTGGGATGAGTAATGAGAACGGAATGGCCCCCGGCCAGATCGTAAAGGTGCTGGTCAGCGTCGTTGTCTTCCTTGTCGTGGCGATTTGGCTATTGGCCAAGCTCGCCACCAGTGGTTTCAATGTGGATGCCGAGGTGATGACCAAGGAAGCCGTGGCAGCCCGCCTGAAGCCGGTCGGCGAGTCCAAGGCCAGCGACGCGCCGCCGGGCATGCGCACCGGCGAGCAGGTCTACAAGGGCATCTGCATGTCCTGTCACGCCACCGGCCTGGCCGGCGCTCCCAAGTTCGGCGACGCCGGCGCCTGGGGGCCTCGCATCGCCAAGGGTTGGGACATGCTGGTCAACCATGCCCTGCATGGCTTCAACGCGATGCCGGCCAAGGGCGGCGCGACCGATCTGAGCGATGACGAAGTGAAGCGCGCGGTCGCCTACATGGGCAACGCCGGCGGCGCCAAGTTCACCGAGCCGCCGGTTGGCGGGGCGGGGGGAGCAGCCGCTGCGGGGGACCCGGCGGTGGTCGGCAAGAAGATTTACGACAGCGTGTGCGTGGCTTGCCATGCCGCGGGCGTCGCGGGCGCGCCGAAGTTCGGCGACAAGGCGGCGTGGTCTGCGCGTCTGAAACCGGGCATGGACGAAGTGGTGAAAATCGCCACCAAGGGCCTGAACGCGATGCCGCCCAAAGGCGGCTATACCGGTAGTGATGCGGAATTCCGCTCGGCCATCGAATATATGGTCAATAATTCAAAATAAGCAGCATTTGATATAAAAAAGCACCCAATTGACATTGGGTGCTTTTTTAATGCCTTTTGGGTTTTGTGAAATGTCAATACGTATGACTTGCTAAAAAGGACAGGTGGCAGCTTGGCGGATATCGGGCATCATTCGCTCATCTGATTGACCGATTGGCTTTCCAGCCCTTCAGTCAGGTGAGGTTCCCCAGCCTCGCTTCACCCAGAGATGTTCCTCATTCTTCTTTATGGCGCCTCGCGGCGCCATTTTTCTTGCCCGTTCAATCCGTCGGCGTTTCGCCCGATTTGTCCTTGCCGGCCAGCATCGCGGTCAGGTTGGCCAGCCGGGACTTGCCCTCGCTTTTGCTTACCAACGGCTCGGCGCCGGGCTTGCCGAAATGGCGCAGGTCTTCGCCGTCGATTTCGCTGATGAAGCGCGACGGTTCGATGAATTGCCATTCGCCCGCGCGGCGGCGCTTGACGCAGTAGCTGAGCGTCAGGCTGCGCTGGGCGCGGGTGATGCCGACGTACATCAGCCGCCGCTCTTCCTCCACCATGCCGTTTTCCACCGACTCGCTGTGCGGCAGGATGCCTTCCTCGCAGCCCACCAGGAACACGTGCGGGTACTCCAGGCCCTTGGACGCGTGCAGCGTCGACATCTTCACCGCGTCCACCTCGCCTTCGTCGCGCCCTTCCAGCATGGTGATCAGCGCGATGGTCTGCGTCAGCTCGATCAGGTTCTTGCCGTCGGCCTCGCCCTTTTTCGCCAGCCAGGCCACCATTTCCAGCATGTTCTTCCATTTGGTTTCGGCGATCTTGGGGCTGTCCTCGCTGTCGTACAGCCAGGCTTCGTAGCCTATCGCCTGCAGCAGCTCCATCGACAGCTTGCCGGCTTCCTCGCGTGTGGCGCGGTACTGCAGCTGGGTGATGAATTCGCAGAATTGCTCCAGCGGCGCCAGTTGCGCCTGCTGCACCTGCACCCGCAGGCCGGCGTCGTGGGCGGCGGCGAACAGGCTCTTGCCGTACTGGCCGGCCCAGGCGCCCAGCTTCTCCAGCGTGCCGGCGCCGACGCCGCGCTTGGGCGTGGTCAGCGCGCGGATGAAGGCGGGATCGTCGTCCGGGTTGGTGACCAGCCGCATATAGGCCAGCAGGTCCTTGATTTCCGGCTTGTCGAAGAAGCTCTGGCCGCCGGCCATCTGGTAGGGGATGCGCTGGTTGCGCAGCGCCTGCTCGAAGATCCGCGCCTGGTAGTTGCCGCGGTAGAGGATGGCGTAGTCCTTGAACTCGGTGCGGCACTCGAACTTGTGGGCCAGCAGCTTCTGCACCACCGTCTCCGCCTCGTGTTCCTCGTCCTTGCACTGGACCACGTGTATCGGCTCGCCCAGGCCCAGCTCGCTCCACAGCTGTTTTTCGAACAGCTTGGGA
The DNA here is from genome assembly GCF_000971335.1 of Chromobacterium vaccinii. Classification (GTDB taxonomy): domain Bacteria; phylum Pseudomonadota; class Gammaproteobacteria; order Burkholderiales; family Chromobacteriaceae; genus Chromobacterium; species Chromobacterium vaccinii. The sequence goes on along the minus strand of NZ_JZJL01000013.1, from coordinate 85,799 downwards.
TTATTGGAGATCACGCTGTTGGCGGCGCGCAGGATGCGGGCGGTGGAGCGGTAGTTCTGCTCCAGCTTGATCACCTTAAGCTGCGGGAAATCCAGTTGCAGCAGGCGCAGGTTTTCCATATTGGCGCCGCGCCAGGCGTAGATGGACTGGTCGTCGTCGCCCACCGCCGTAAATAGGCCGCGCACGCCGGCCAGCAGCTTCACCATCTGGTACTGGCAGGTATTGGTGTCCTGATATTCATCCAGCAGCAGGTAGCGAAGTTTGCCCTGCCATTTGAGCAGCACTTCCGGGTGGGTGCGGAACAGCTGCACCGGCAGCCGGATCAGGTCGTCGAAGTCCATCGCCTGATAGGCGGTCAGCGTGTCCTGATAGGCCAGATACGTCTTGGCGCAGATGCTTTCCCACTGGTCCTGTGCCGCCAGCAACATGTCGTCCGGCGTTTTCAGATCGTTCTTCCACAGCGAGATCTGGCTCTGTACCTTGCGTATTTCATCCTTGGCCGTGGTGTTCAGGATGTCGGCGATGATCTTGCCGGCATCGTAGGCGTCCAGGATGGAGAACTGGGTCTTGTAACCCAGATGGGGCGCTTCCTGGCGCAGTATGTGCATGCCGAGCGAGTGGAAGGTTGACACCGTGATGCCGCGGATTTCGGCCGACGTCATCAGTTTGCTCACCCGCTCCAGCATTTCGCGCGCCGCCTTGTTGGTGAAGGTGATGGCGGCGATATGGCGGGCGGGGATGCCGCCCTCGCGCACAAGATGGGCGATCTTGTAGGTGATCACGCGGGTCTTGCCCGAGCCGGCGCCCGCCAGCACCAGCAAGGGGCCGTCAAGGTAATGGATGGCCGCGCGTTGCGGCGGATTGAGCAGGGGAGCGGACATGGCGGTCGGGCCCGGACGGGCGCAGCAAATCGGTAATCAAGGCCATGCATTGTAGCATGGGGTATCATGGCTTATCGCGGATGGCGTCCCACTCTCGCAGCCGATCCGCCACTCAAGGAAACAATATGGCCATCTACGCAATCGGCGACATCCAGGGCTGTTTCGAGCCGTTCCAGCAATTGCTGCGGCTGATCGACTTCAATCCCGGCAAGGATACGCTGTGGCTGACCGGCGATCTGGTCAATCGCGGACCGCAGTCGCTGGATGTGTTGCGCTGGGTGTTCCAGCACCAGGACCAGGTGGAGATGGTGCTGGGCAACCACGACCTGCATTTGTTGGCGGTATCGGAAGGTTTCGGCAAGCTGCACCGCGACGACACCATCGAGGACATTCTCAACGCCGCCGATGGCAAGGTGCTGCTGGACTGGCTGCGCTGCCAGCCGCTGATGTTGGAGGGGCAGGGCTACGCGATGGTGCACGCCGGCCTGCTGCCGGAGTGGACGATAGCCAAGGCGCTCAGACTGGCGGAGGAGGTGGAGTTCGGCCTGTCCGGCAACCGCCACCGCGAGTTTCTGGGCCGGCTGTACGGCAACAAGCCCACGCGCTGGAGCGACGATCTGAAGGGGGCGGATCGGCTGCGCCTGATTGTCAACGCGATGACGCGGATGCGTTTCCTGACGCGCGACGGCGAACTGGATCTCAGCTACAAGGGCGAGCTGGAGGGCGCGCCGGCCAATCTGATGCCATGGTTCGAGGCGCCGGGGCGCCGCCACGGCGGCACGCCCATCATCTGCGGCCATTGGTCGGCGCTGGGCGTGCATCTGGACGAGGATATTCTGGCGATAGACTCGGGCTGCCTGTGGGGCGGCAGCCTGTCGGCGCTGCGGCTGAATGACAGGCAATTGTTTTCCCTGCCCTGCCAGGCTTACCGTGAAATCGCGCTTGCAACAGGCAGATAAATAAATCTTTATCAAAGCTGGCAAGTGGCGGGGCTTGTTGTCATAATTGCCGCCTCCGCCAGCTTGTTACCTTAGCATGAGCTATCTGTCCATTGAGTTCGCCCTGGCTTTCGTCGGTTTTTTTACCGTCTACTGGGGCTGCCGCCGCATGCCCAGCATGCAGAACCTTCTGCTCCTGCTGGCCAGCTATTTGTTCTACGCCAAGCTCGACTGGCGTTTCGCCTCCATTCTTGCCGTCTACACGCTGGTCCAGCATGGCCTGAGCCGGCGGATGAGCGCGTCCGCCAGTCCGCGGCGCTGGCTGCAGGCTTCCTTGCTGCTGGCCGTGGGCAATCTGGCCTTGTTCAAGTATTTCGATTTCTTCCGCGAAAGCGCGCAGGCCGGCTTGAATGCGCTGGGGGTGACGGCGCTGTTGCCGGCGCTGGACATCCTGATGCCGGTGGGCATTTCCTTTTATACCTTCCAGTCAGTCAGCTACTTCGTGTCGGTGTACCGCAAGGAGATCAAGCCGGCGGCGCTGCCGCAGTTCGCGCTGTTCCTGGCGTTCTTCCCCACCCTGCTGGCGGGGCCGATCTGCCGCGCCGGCGATCTGCTGGAGCAACTGCGCAGCCCCGCCCGGCGGCAGGTGGCGCAGCTGGACCGCGCCTTGGGCCTGATCGCGCTGGCCTTGCTGAAGAAGCTGTGGCTGGCCGGCTGGCTGGCCAGCGCCTGGGTGGACCCGGTGTTCGCCGCGCCGGACACTTTCCATACCCTGGAGGTATGGGCGGCGTTCTACGCCTACGCGCTGCAGATCTATCTGGACTTCTCCGGCTATACCGACCTGGTCACCGCGCTGGCGCTGCTGCTGGGCATCCAGCTGCCGCGCAACTTCGACGCGCCCTACCTGGCGCTAAACCTGCGCGATTTCTGGCGGCGTTGGCACATCTCGCTGTCCAGTTGGATCCGCGATTACGTCTACATCCCGCTGGGCGGCAACCGCGATGGCTTCGCCCGCGCGCAGATCAACCTGCTGGCGGCGATGCTGCTGTCCGGCTTGTGGCACGGCGCCAGCCTGAAATACCTGGTGTGGGGCGCGATGCACGGCCTGGGCGTGGTGGCGTTGAATGTCGGCGACAAGCTGTGGCGGCGCGACGCCGTCAGCGGCGCGTCGCCGTGGCTGGCGCGGCTGATCACTTTCCATTACGTTTGCCTGGCCTGGGTGTTCTTCCGAGCCCAGTCGCTGGACGAGGCGATGGATTTCCTGCGCGCGATGTTCGAGCGCTCCGGCCAGGAGCTGACGCTGAACGCGCCGGGCCTGCTGCTGCTGTTGGCGCTGTGGCTGGCGGCGCTGCCCATGCTGTCCTCCCTGCCCGAGCGCTGTTTCGGCCGGCTGGCCGCGCTGCCGTGGTGGGGCAAGCCGCTGCTGTTGAGCGCCATCGCGCTGCTGGTGATCTCGTTGGCGCCGTCCGGCATCCCCGCTTTCATTTACTACCAATTCTGACGATTCGACCCTCGCCATGCTCGCCGCCTATCCGCACCGCCGCATCCTCGTCATCCTGCTTAGCTGCATGCTGTTGCTGTTCTGGCTGGAGCAGGCCGCCGTCAACGCCTACTGGCGGCAAACCTTCCACGCGCCCAGCCTGCTGGAGCGGCTGGACGCGCTGTCGCCATGGCGCGAAGGCGGTTCGCTGGGCGGAGGGCTGCGCCGGCACAGCGAAGCGCTGCAGCAGCAGGTGGGCGGTTGGGACCGCCGCATGATAGACAGCTTGAACGCCTGCTGCCTGAAGCCGAGGCCGGCGCCGGCAGCCAAAGTCGCGGCGCCCAAGCCGCAGGCCTCGGCTGGCGCGGCGGCGGCTGTCAAAGCGGTGGACTCCCGCCTGCTGCTGGAAGAGGGGCTGCCGGTGTTGCTGGCCGGCGATTCTATGATGCAGGGCGTGGCGCTGCACCTGTTGCCGCCGCTGTTCCGACAACATCAGGTCAAGGCGATCGATATCAGCAAGCAAAGCACCGGTCTCACCTATCCGGATTTCTTCAACTGGCCGGCGACGGTGGAGCGCCAGCTGGCGGCCAATCCCAAAGCGCAGTTGCTGGTGATGTTCATCGGCGCCAACGATACCTGGGACATGGTCAACGGCAATCATTACATCCGCTTCGCGTCTCCCGACTGGGAACAACGCTACCGCGAGCGGATCCGGAGCATTCTCGCCAGCGCGAGCAAGCGCAAGGTCAAGGTGCTGTGGCTGGGCCTGCCCAATATGAGCCGCGACAAGATGAACGACGGCGTGCACTACCTGAACCGCCTGTACCGGGAAGAGGTGGCGGCCGGGGGCGGACGCTTCATCTCCACCCGCGAGGCGCTGGGCAGCCAGGACGACAGCTTCAATAAATTCATGACATTGCCCGACCAGGGCGAGGTGGCGGTGCGTACCGCCGACGGCGTGCATTTCACCCGTCAGGGCCAGCTGCTGCTGGCGCGCCGCGTGCTGGCGGAATTGAGGTTCGAATGACATTCAAGGCAATCGCGCGCGCGTCGCGCTGGATGATGGCGGCCGCGCTGGCTGCCCAGGCGCAGGCCGCGCCGGTGCAGGATTTCGGCGAGCCCAACCTGGCCCGCCTGGCCGCGCGCTTCAGCCTGCAGGGCGACGCCCAGCCGCCGGTGCGGGTGGTCCAGTTCGGGGATTCGCACACCGCCGCCGACTACTTCAGCGGCGAATTGCGCGCCCGGCTGCAGGCGCGCTACGGCGATGCCGGCATAGGCTGGCTGCCGCCGGTCAATGTGCCGGGGCAGCGCAACGCGCTGGCCTATATGCGCAGCGAAGGCTGGGCGCTGCGCAACAGCCGCCGCGACACCGATCCGGACTTCCCGCTGGGCGGTTTCGTCGGCGTCGCCCAACGGCCCGGGGCCAGCATCGCGGTGCGCCCGCGCGCCGAGGACAAGGGCTTGTGGCGGGTGCGGATCTGGCTGCGGCAGAGCGCGGACGGGCAGGGGCTGACCGTAGACGACGGCAGCGGTCCGCGACGAGCGCAGGCTAGCGCCGGCGCGGGTTGGCAGCGGGTGGAAATGAAGCTGAAGCTGCCGTTCACCTTGCGCGCGGATAGCCTGCCGGCGCCGGAGGTGGGCGGTTATGAGCTGGAAAAGCTGGCACCCGGCGTGGTGCTGGATACCGTGGGCAGCAATGGCGCGGAACTGGCCTTGTGGCGCAGCTGGGGCGGAGCCTGGGGCAGGCAGCTGGCGGCGCGGGAGGCTGATCTGGTGATTCTGGCCTACGGCACCAATGAGGCTTTCGACCCCAAGCTGGATCTGGACGAATACCGCGCCACATTGCAGGGCGCGGTCAGCCTGGTGCGCAGCCAGTTGCCGCAAGCGGCCATCCTGCTGCTGGGCGCGCCGGATTCGGCGCGAAGCAAGGGCGGGGCGGTCAGCCGCGAGTGCGCGGCGGGCCCGCAGCGGCCGCTGATGCTGAGCGCGGTGCAGCAGACGCAGCGCCAGTTGGCGCGCGACAACCATTTGCTGTATTGGGACTGGCAGCAGGCGATGGGCGGGCCGTGCAGCATGCGCGCGTGGCGGCAGCAGCAACTGGGCCGCCCGGACATGGTTCACTTCACTGGACCGGGCTATGTCCGCCTGGGCGACGACCTCTATGAAGGTTTGAGCCAGCGGCTGGCGCGCTGAGCGCTCAGGCGCCGGTTTCCGCGGCCGGCGCCGGTTGCGGCTTTTCCTCCAGTTGCAGGCGCAGGCCGCGCGCTACTTCAAGCCTGGCCTGTTCCGCCAGCAGGAAGCGGTTGTCCAGGCCGGCGTCGCCGGCTTTCAGCGGCAGCCCGTAGCTGATCTCCACCTCGATCTGCGGCACGCTCAACACCTTGCCTATGCTCTGAAATAGCGAAATGTCGTCGATGTAGGCGGCTTCCCGCAGCAGGCTGCCGTCCGTCCGCTGATAACGCAGCGATACCGGCTGCACGGTGCCGCCTGCCAGCAGCGCGGCTTCGAACAGCGAGGCCTTGAACGGCAACAGGCCGCTGCCATCCGAGGTGGTGGATTCCGGGAATACCGCCATGCAGCCGCCGTTTTTCATCGCTTCGGCCAGTATCTGGTTGACGCGGCTGGCGTCGCGGCGGTTGCCGCGGTCGATGAACAGCGTGCCGGCCACGTAGGCCAGCCAGCCTATTAGCGGCCATTTGCGGATCTCGCGCTTGGCGACGAAGCGCGACACGGTGCAGCTGTTCAGCGCCACGATGTCCAGCCAGGACACGTGGTTGGCGACCAGCAGGGTGTTGGGCGGATAAAAGCCCGGGTTGACGCCTTGCACCTTGATGCTGACGCCGAGTATCTTCAGCGCGTGCTGCGCCCAGCGGCGGGTGACCACCGCGCGCTCGGCCTGGGCCAGCCGGGAATAGCGGGTGGCGACGATGAACACGCCGACGGCCAGATGGCCGAGCAGGCGCAAGACGCGGCCGCAGCGGGTGGCGAATGAAGTGGTGGCGGGTGACTTCAAGATCGTTACGGTTTCAAGTCTGAGGAATGACAGGCCGCCACTCTATCACGGCTGGCACAGCGGGCAATAGTAAGTGCTGCGCTGACCCTGGCGGATTTGGCGGATCGGCGTGCCGCAGCGCCGGCATGGCTCTTCCTGGCGGTTGTACACCATATAGCTTTGCTGGAAGTAGCCGGGCTTGCCCTCGCTGTCGACGAAATCGCGCAGCGTGCTGCCGCCGGCGTCGATCGCGCGCCGCAGCACCGCCTTGATTTCGGCCGCCAAGCGGTCGCAATCGGCGCGGGACAGATCGCAGGCCGGACGCGACGGCGAGATGCCGGCGTGGAACAGCGACTCGTTGGCATAGATGTTGCCGACGCCGACCACCACGTGGTTGTCCATGATCGCCAGCTTGATCGGGCTGCCGCGGCGGCGCATGGCCTGGAACAGCGCGTCTCCGCCGAAGGCGTCGGACAGCGGCTCCGGCCCCAGCGCCTTCAGCAGCGGGTGCAGCTCGAGCGGTCCGATGTGCCACAGCACGGCGCCGAAGCGGCGCGGATCGCGGAAGCGCAGCACCTGATCGCCCAAGAGCAGGTCCAGGTGATCGTGCTTCTGCGGCGGCGAGCCTGCCGGCATCACCCTCAGGCTGCCGGACATGCCCAGGTGGATCAGCAGGGTGCCGCTCTCGCATTCCAGCAGCAGGTATTTGGCGCGGCGGCGCACGGCCAGCACTTTTTCGCCGGCGACGCGCTCCGCCAGATCCGGCGGCACCGGCCAGCGCAGACTGGGATTGCGGACGACGGCGCCGCGCAGGATGCGGCCTTCCAGATGCGGCTCTACGCCGCGGCGGGTGGTTTCGACTTCGGGCAGTTCTGGCATGGGCGGGCTGCGATTCGGTAAATGGTGCAAAGATGAAAAGCGGACATGCTATTCTACGCGTTCAACAGGCTTTGAGCAGGCAACTTAATCCATGCGAATGAAACCGCTGAAACGATCCCTCCCGTTGCTGCTGGCGCTGCTGCTGTCGGCCTGCGCCGGCGTCAAGCCACCGGCGTCGGCGCCCGCTCAGCCCGAGTCGAAACCGGCCGCCGCGGCCGAGCCGGACGAGGCCGTGCTGCCCAAGGTCGAACTGTCGCCCGAAATCCTCTACGGCGTGCTGGCTGGCGAGATCGCCGCCCGCCGCGGCGCGGCCGGTTCCGCCGGGCTTACCTATCTCGATCTGGCGCGCGAGACCCGCGATCCGCGGATGGCCCAGCGCGCCGCTGAATTCTGCCTGTTGTCCGGCCAGTTGAAGCCGGCGACCGAGGCGCTGCAACTGTGGATAGAGCTGGATCCCAACTCCCTGCCGGCGCGCGAGCAGCTGTTCATCACGTTGATGCGCGGCGGCAAGCTGGCCGAAAGCAAACCCTTGATCGAAGAGCTGCTGCGGCTGGAGCCGCAGCGCGCCCCGGCGATTTTCGTCCAGCTGGCGCGGCTGAGCGCCAGGCAGGACGGCGGCTCGGCTCCGTCCTACCGCCTGGTGGAGGAACTTGCCGATCGCTATCCCGATCTGCCGGAGGCCCGTTTCGCGGTGCTCGCCGCCGCCGCCGACAACAATGACCAGGCCGCGGTGGACCGCGAGTTCGACCGCCTGGCGCGCATCGCGCCGAAATGGGATCTGCCGGTGGCCTGGCAGGTGGACAGGCTGCGCCGCAAGGACATCAACGCGGCGGCGGAATTCCTGCAGCGCGAGCTGGCGCGCCGTCCCGACGCCGGGCTGGAGCTGCAGACCGCCTACCCGCGCCTGCTGGTCGGCGCCAAGCGTTTCCCCGAAGCGCGCGCCGCTTTCGAAGCCTTGCTGAAGACGCATCCGGACAATGCCGACCTGTTGTACGCGACCGGCCTGCTGGCTTACCAGATGCGCGATCTGAAAACCGCCGACGACCGGCTGCAGCACGCGCTGGCCAGCCAGTATCCGGAACAGGACTTCGTCCGCTACACGCTGGGACAGATTGCGGAAGACAGCCGCGATGTCGAGCGCGCCGAAAACTGGTACCGCCAGGTCGGCCCCGGCCAGCAATATCTGCCCGCGCAATCCCGGCTGGCGATACTCGAGGCCGGAAACGATCATCTGGAAGAGGCGCTGGCTCGTCTGAACGGTTTGGGCGGCAACGACCAGGAGAAAGTTTCGGTGGCCTTGCTGCAATCGCAGCTGGCGCGAGAGGCCAAGCAGCCGCGCCGCGCTTACGAAGTGTTGACCCAGGCGCTGCAGCGGCAGCCGCGTTCGACCGAACTGCTGTACGAGCGCTCGCTGGTGTCCGACATGCTGGGCAACACCGGCAATTCCGAGCGAGACCTGAAACAGATCTTGAAGGACAAGCCCGGCGACGCCCAGGCCTTGAACGCGCTCGGCTACACGCTGGCCAACCGGACCACGCGCTACCAGGAAGCCTATGGCTACATCGAAAAGGCGCTGAAGGCGGAGCCGGGCAATCCGGTGATCCAGGACAGCCTGGGCTGGGTGCAGTACAAGCTGGGCCGGCTGGACGCCGCGCGGCGCAATCTGGAAAAGGCCTACGCCGCGATGCCGGATCCGGAAGTGGCGGCGCATCTGGGCGAAGTGCTGTGGAAGCAGGGCCGCCGCGACGAGGCCATGGCTGTGTGGAGCAAGGAGCTGGCGCAGCATCCCGGCCACGAGGTGATCACCGAGGCGATGCGCCGCCTGGGGGCCAAGCCGTGATCCGGCGCGCGCTGCTGCTGTCGTTGGCGCTGCTGCTGGCCGGCTGCGCCAACGAAGCGCTGTTCCGCCCCAAGCCGTCGCTGGAAGCGGCGGCCGACGCGCCGTTCAGCGTCAGCGGCCGCCTGTCGGCCAATCTGGACGGCAAGGGCCATGTCGCCAATTTCGACTGGCGGCACCAGCCGCCGCGCGACGAAGTGGCGATCAACTCTCCGCTGGGCAACACTGTGGCCAAGGTGCTGCGCGATCCCGGCGGCGTGACGCTGCTGGCCGACGGCAAAAGCTGGCAGGCCGACGATGTGGAAAGCCTGACCCGGCAGGTGATGGGGTGGCCGCTGCCGCTGTCCAATCTGGTGTGGTGGATACGCGGCCTGCCGGCGCCCGGCCTGGAAAGCCGCGTCGACGCCGACGGCAATCTGGAGCAGCAGGGCTGGCATATCCGCTTCGTCCGCGACGCCGACGTCGAGGCCGACCATCCCAAACGGGTGGAAATGCAGCGCGAAGGCCTGACCGTCAAGGTCGTGGTGCAGAGCTGGCAGTGAGCCGGCTTCCCCGCGCGCTCCGAATACCCACCATTCAGATACAGAACAAGATAGACATGCGGCATCCGTTTCACACCTATCCGGCTCCGGCCAAGCTCAACCTGTTGCTGCACGTGGTCGGCAAACGGCCCGACGGCTACCACTTGCTGGAGACGGTGTTCCGTTTCATCGATTTTGGCGACACGTTGCGCCTGGCAGTCCGCGACGACGGCGCGATCGAGCTCTTGACGCCGACCGACGGCGTGCCGCCGGAGCAGGATCTGACCGTGCGCGCGGCCCGGCTGCTGCAGGAGGAAAGCGGCTGCCGGCTTGGAGCGAGCATCGAGCTGGAAAAACGCACCCCGATGGGCGGTGGCCTGGGCGGCGGCAGTTCCGACGCCGCCACCGTGCTGATCGCGTTGAATCGCTTGTGGGGGCTGGATTGGCCGCGCGAGAGGCTGCAGGCGCTGGGCTTGAGGTTGGGCGCCGACGTGCCGGTTTTCATCTTCGGCCGCAATGCGTTGGCCACCGGAGTCGGAGAGGTGCTGGAGCCCCTTTACTTGAAGCCTGCCTGGTATTTGGTAATTCACCCACAGGTTCATGTGCCGACTGCCGAGATATTCCGCAATTTTTCGCAAAGCATGTTGACAGAGGTAGGTCGCCTCGGCATAATGCGAATCCTCGAAACAACGCAGCAGCGCAGAAACGACCTGCAAAGCGTTGTAGAGAAAAGATTTCCAGCGGTGAATGAAGTACTGAGCGAGTTAAGAAAATATGGTTCGCCGCTGATGACCGGTTCCGGCGCTTGCGTGTTTATGGAATTCGAGTCGAAAGACGAAGCCGATAAAGTTTACCGAGTGTTGTCGAAAAAATATCAGGGATTTGTAGCGGAAGGACTGAATGTCCACCCTCTGTTCGACAGCGCTGAATAAGGTTACTGGGGAGTCGCCAAGTGGTAAGGCACCGGATTTTGATTCCGGCATTCGTAGGTTCGATCCCTACCTCCCCAGCCAGGACTTTCTCCGAATAAGAGAGAGCATGAAAAAAGCGTGTAAGAGAGCCTTACACGCTTTTTCTTTATCCAGCTAAGGCAAAGCGAATCATGGCGGCATACGACAGTTTGATGGTATTTACCGGTACGGCTAATCCGGAACTTGCTCAGAACGTAGTCAAACATTTGGATATTTCGTTGGGACGCGCCGATGTCGGCAAGTTCAGCGATGGCGAAGTGGCAGTGGAGCTGCTGGAAAATGTTCGCGGCCGCGACGTTTTCATTCTGCAATCCACCTGTGCGCCGACCAACGACAACCTGATGGAAATCCTGACCATGGCCGATGCGCTGAAACGCGCGTCCGCCGGCCGGATCACCGCGGCGATTCCCTATTTCGGCTACGCCCGGCAGGATCGCCGTCCGCGCTCCGCCCGCGTGCCGATTTCTGCCAAGCTGGTGGCCAATATGCTGACCAGCGCCGGCATCGACCGCGTGCTGACCGTCGATTTGCATGCCGACCAGATCCAAGGTTTCTTCGACATCCCGGTGGACAACGTTTATGCGACCCCGGTGTTGTTGAAGGACATCCGCGCCCAGCGCTTCGACGACCTGATCGTGGTCAGCCCGGACGTGGGCGGCGTGGTACGCGCCCGCGCGGTGGCCAAGGCGCTGAACACGGATCTGGCGATCATCGACAAGCGCCGCCCGAAGGCCAATGTGGCCGAAGTGATGAACATCATCGGCGATGTCTCGGGCCGCACCTGCCTGATCGTCGACGACATGATCGATACCGCCAACACGCTGTGCAAGGCGGCCAGCGCTCTGAAGGAGCGCGGCGCCGAACGCGTGCTGGCCTATGCGACCCACCCGATCTTCTCCGGTCAGGCGGTGGACCGCATCAAGAATTCCGACATCGATATGGTGGTGGTGACCGACACCATCCCGTTGACCGCCGCGGCCAAGGCCTGCCCGAACATCCGGGTGGCTTCGATCGCCGGCCTGCTGGCAGAAACGCTGCGCAGGATCAACAACGAAGAATCGGTGTCCTACCTCTTCAATGAGGAACTGGTTGCGACGGGCGCTTGCCTGCCGTAAACATCTGGCCTGCTGGTCGCGGCGGCCGGGTGCTTTTAACTGAAACTGGAGCTTTACAATGTCTTTTGAACTGATTGCTAGCAAGCGTGTTGATCTGGGTACGGGTGCGAGCCGCCGCCTGCGTCACGCTGGCCAAGTGCCGGCCGTGGTTTACGGCGCCGGCAAGGAAGCCGTTTCCCTGGTGCTGGATCACAACACCATGTACTACGCGCTGAAGAACGAAGGCTTCCACGCTTCCGTGCTGGATCTGGTCATCGACGGCCAGAAAGAGCAAGTGAAAGTGGCTGCATTCCAGATGCACCCGTACAAACAGCAAGTGATGCACATCGACTTCGCTCGTGTGTGATTTCTGCTGCCGTCGCCGTTCGCGGTGACGGTGAAAAGCCCGTTGTGCGCCCAGGTGGCGGGCAGCGGGCTTTTTTCATTGGAATGAGCGATATGTCTGGCACCCGCCTGATTGTCGGCCTGGGCAACCCGGGCCCCGAATACGAAAAGACGCGCCATAACGCCGGTTTCTGGCTGGTGGACGAGTTGTGCTGGCAGTTCAAGGGCAACTGGCGCACGGAAGGCAAGTTCCACGGCGACGTCGCCAGGATCCAGATCGAAGGACAGGACGTCTGGCTGCTGAAGCCGATGACCTATATGAACCTGTCCGGCCAGGCCGTGCTGGCGCTGGCGCATTTCTACAAGATATTGCCGGACGAGATCCTGGTCGTGCATGACGAACTGGATCTCGCGCCCGGCGTGGCCCGCTTCAAGCAGGGCGGCGGCCATGGCGGCCACAATGGTCTGAAGGACATCGCGGCGCGGCTGGGCTCGCCGGCCTTCTGGCGTCTACGGCTTGGCATCGGCCATCCGGGGGACAAGAAGGAAGTGGCCAACTTCGTGCTGAAAAAGCCGCGCGCCGAGGAGCAGCAGGCGCTGGACGAGGCCATTCTGGCATCCTTGCGCGAGCTGCCGCGCGCGATCGCCGGCAAGATGGCCGAGGCGATGAAGGCGCTGCACACCGAAGCCAAATGATTGCGGGCTGGCGGTCCGACGGTCCGTCGCCATAATGGATTGAAATAGAATTTCTTTAGGAAGACAGCAATGAGTCTGAAATGCGGTATCGTCGGTCTGCCCAACGTCGGCAAGTCCACCCTGTTCAATGCGTTGACCAAGGCCGGCATCGAAGCCGCCAACTACCCGTTCTGCACCATCGAGCCCAATGTCGGCATCGTCGAAGTGCCGGATGCGCGCCTGGCCGAACTGGCCAAGATCATCAATCCGCAGAAAATCCAGCCGGCCATCGTCGAGTTCGTCGACATCGCCGGCTTGGTGGCGGGCGCCTCCAAGGGCGAAGGCCTGGGCAACCAGTTCCTGGCCAACATCCGCGAGACCGACGCCATCGTCAACGTGGTGCGCTGCTTCGAGGATGACAATATCGTTCACGTTGCAGGCAAGGTGGACCCGATCGCCGACATCGAAACCATCCTGACGGAGCTGGCGCTGGCCGACTTGTCCGCGGTGGAAAAAGCGATGCAGCGCGAAGGCAAAAAAGCCAAGTCCGGCGACAAGGACGCGCGCGCGCTGATCGCGGTGCTGGAAAAGCTGGTGCCGCATCTGGACCAAGGCAAGCCGGCGCGCTCGCTGGCCCTGTCCGACGAGGAAAAGGCGCTGATCAAGCCGCTGTGCCTGTTGACCATCAAGCCGGCGATGTATGTCGCCAACGTGGCCGAAGACGGCTTCAGCGGCAATCCGCTGCTGGAGCGGGTGCAGGCGCTGGCCGACAGCGAAGGCGCGCCGGTGGTGGCGCTGTGCGCGGCCATCGAATCCGAAATCGCCGAGCTGGATGACGCCGACAAGGCCGAGTTCCTGGAAACGCTGGGCCTGGAAGAGCCTGGCCTGGATCGCCTGATCCGCGCCGGTTACAAGCTTTTGGGCTTGCAAACCTACTTCACCGCGGGCGTCAAGGAAGTGCGCGCCTGGACCATCCATATCGGTGACACCGCGCCGCAGGCGGCTGGTGTGATCCATACCGATTTCGAGCGTGGCTTTATTCGCGCCCAAACCATCTCCTACACTGATTTCATTGGCTACGGCGGCGAGGCCAAGGCCAAGGAAGCCGGCAAGATGCGAGCCGAAGGCAAGGAATACGTGGTGCAGGACGGCGACGTGATGAACTTCTTGTTCAACGTCTAAACAGTTCTTCTAAAGCGGGTGGTGGCGAGTCGCCGCCACTTTTGCTATAAGAACTTGTTTTGCTAATCAAATTGATTTGTGTTGCCAGTGTTGTCGGAGACTCGGGGTGCAGTGGTGAAGAGCGAAGAAGATGAAATCAGTTTGTTGCAGGTTGCGCAGTTCTGCTTGGCGAATTGGTGCTTACTGTTATCCGGTTGCGCTCTGTCCGGCGCGCTGGGGCTAGCTTGGTCGTTGAGCATGCCAGATGTTTTTTCGGCAAAGACCCAGTTGCTGATTGCTGAGCCGATCGGGGCGAAAGGTGGGGCTGCGCTGCTGCAGAGCGACCCTGTGCTGAAGCAGGCAGTGGAAAAGTTTGGCCTTGCGGCGCGTTATAAGCGTGACAGCGAAAGCGAGGCCAAGTTGGCATTGTTGAATGGCCATTTGAAAGTCAACGTGGTAAAGGATCAACCGTTGGAAATCATGGTGACGGATCCGGATCCGGCCATGGCCGCGCGCATAGCCAACTATTTGGCCGATCTTTGCCGTCAGCAGATACTGGGCGCTCATATCACTGAGCAGGGTCGTAAGCTGTATGTGCTGCAAGGGCGGCTGACGACCTCCCGTGAGCGTTTGAAGCAGGCGGAGAAAGAGGTGCGTGCGGATATTCAAAGCGGCCGTTTGAAGCTGGATTCGACTGCAGTTCAAATGGTAAGTGGCTTTGCCAGTCTCGAAGGTATGCTTGCCGCCGGTGATACCAATAATCTCGATAGCGCGCTGATGCAGATCAAGATGGAATTGGCCAAGGCCAGCGGTGAGGTGATGGTCTTGCCGCCGGATTTGTTTACCGAGGTTCGAGACCTGTACTACCACCGTGCGCTGACTCAGGAATTGGCGAGACAGGTGCAGCAGGCGGAGTTGGTGGCCTCGCAGGACGTGCAAGTGTTGGTTGAAGCTACCCCGCCTCTGATGAAGTCTTCGCCCAAGCGCAGCTTGATCGTCGCCATGGCGGGTTTGATTGGCTTGGCGATTTCCACGTTGCTGGCGCTCGTCTTGCAATGGCGCCGATCGGGGCGCTTGGTCTTATCTCCTGGAAAATGATCGATTCGCTGGCCTGAGCCACAGCCCCGCTGCTTTTCGGCGGGGCTGTTTACTTTGAGGGCGGGACTGGCGCGGCAGGGGGGAGCTTGTGCAATATGTGGTTTTATTGATATTCTCCATGTAATTATTTTTTGAGTTATATATTTCAAAAGGTTATATTGATATGAAGAAGTTGATGCTTGCACTGATGGCCGCTGCAATCGGCAATCTCGCCCTCGCGGCAGACCTGGTGGACACGGTGAGGCAGCGCGGCACACTGAAGATCGCACTGGAAGGCACTTACCCGCCGTTCAATTTCAAAGACGCCAAGCAGCAGCTGACCGGTTTCGACGTTGAGATCGCCACCGAGATCGCGCGCCGGATGAAGGTGAAGCCGGAATTCGCCACCGCCGAGTGGAGCGGCCTGCTGGCCGGCCTGCAAAGCGGCAAGTTCGACATCGTCGTCAACCAGGTGGGCGTGACCGCGCAGCGCCAGGCGGTGTTCGATTTCAGCCAGCCTTACACCTACTCCAGCGCCCAGCTGATCGTGCGCAAGAACGAAAGCCGCGTCTTCAAGAACCTGGCCGACCTGAACGGCAAGAAGCTCGGCGTCGGCCAGGGCAGCAACTACGCCGACATGGCCAAGGCCGCGGCCGGGGTGCAGGTGAAGACCTATCCCGGCGCGCCGGAATACCTGCAGGATCTGGCCACCGGCCGCCTGGACGCGGCGCTGAACGACAGCTTGCTGATTCCGTTCGCGATCAAGCAGGCCAAGCTGCCGCTGAAGGCCGGCGCGCCGGTGGGCGACGTGGCGACGATGGCGATCCCATTCGCCAAGGGCAATCCGCAATTCAAGTCCGAGATCGACAAGGTCTTGAGCGGCATGAAGACCGATGGCACCTTCCGGAAGATTTCCGTGAAGTGGTTCGGCATCGACGTGTCCAAGGCGCCCGCGGCGGCGAAGAAATAAGCCGGTTTGTGATAGCATGAGCCGCACGCCCCTGCTTTAGCGGGGGCGTCGGCTTTTCAGGGAAGGGAAGAGATGGGCGATTGGATGGCTCTGTTCGAGGCGGCGCTGCCCGTGCTGCTGCAGGGCGCGGCGCATACGCTGCTGTTCGCGCTGGTGGCGATGGTGCTGGGCCTGGCGCTCGGTTTCGCGGTGGCGATGGTGCGGGTGGCGAAGCTGCCGGTCTTGTCGCAGCTGGCGGCGTTCTATGTCAGCGCGATGCGCGGCACGCCGCTCCTGGTGCAGATTTTCGTCATCTACTACGGTTTGCCGGGCGTGGGCCTGGAGCTGGATCCGGTGCCTGCCGGCGTGCTGGCCCTGACGCTGAATGTGGCGGCCTATCTGTCGGAGAGTTTGCGCGGCGGCATCGCCGGCGTGGCCAAGGGGCAGTGGGACGCGGCTTTCTCGCTGGGTTTCACCTGGTGGCAGACGATGCGACACATCATCGCGCCGCAGGCGCTGCGTTTGTCGGTGCCCAGCTTGTCCAACAGTTTGATCTCGCTGATCAAGGACACTTCGTTGGTATCGGTGATCACCGTCACCGAGCTGATGCTGGCGACGAAAGAAGTGATCGCCCAGACCTTCCAGCCGCTGCCGCTGTATCTGGCCGCTGCCGCCATCTATTGGGCGCTGAGCGCGCTGTTCGAGCGCTTGCAGCGCCATGTGGAGAACCGGCTCAATCTGGCGCATCAGCGCTGAGCCGTTGTTGGTTTCCGCCATATGAAAAAGCCCCGTATCGCGGGGCTTTTCGTTTATGCCGGCTCCGGCATGCCGTACATGCCGTCTATCAATATGCGGCAGCGCTCGGTGATCACCTTGCGGCGCAGCTTCAAGGTCGGCGCCAGCTCGCCGGCGTCCACGCACCACGGCTTGTCCAGCAGCGAGAACTTCTTGATGTGCTCCCAACTGCCGAAGTAGCGGTTGAAGCGTTTGACCTCGCGGTCGATCAGCTCCACTACCTTGGGATGGCGGCTCATCTCGCAGTCGGTGGTGTAGGAGATGCCGTGCTCGGCGCACCATTCCTTCAGCTTCTCGAACAGCGGCACGATCAGCGCGGCCGCGTACTTCTGGCCGTCGCCCACCACCATGATCTGGTCGATGAAGGCCGATTCCTTCAGCTTGTTCTCCAGCGCCTGCGGCGCGATGTACTTGCCGTTGCTGGTCTTGAACATTTCCTTCTTGCGGTCGGTGATGCGCAGGTAGCCGTTCTCCAGCACGCCGATGTCGCCGGTGTGCAGCCAGCCGTCGCGCAGCGCGTCCGAGGTCTGTTCCGGCTCCTTGTAGTAGCCGGACATCACGTTGTCGCCGCGCACCAGGATCTCGCCGTCGTCGGCCAAGCGCACTTCGACGCCGGGCAGGGGCAGGCCGACGCTGCCGATGCGCACGCCGCGGGCGGTGAACGGATTGGCGGAGATCACCGGCGAGCTCTCGGTCATGCCGTAGCCCTCGGCCACGGCGATGCCGGCGGCCCAGAACATCCGCGCCAGCCGCGGCTGCAGCGCGGCGGAGCCGACGTTGATGGAGATCAGCTCGCCGCCCATCGCCGCGCGCCATTTGCTGTACACCAGCTTGTCGGCCAGCGCGTGCTGGATCGCGTCCAGCGGCGAGCGGCGGCGGTTGGGGTCGAAGCGCTCGGCGCGGGCTAGCGCCCATTGATAGATGCGGCGCTTGGCGCCGGTCAGGTCGCGCGCCTTGCCCACCAGCTTCTCGTGAACCTTCTCCAGCACGCGCGGCACGGCGCTGAAGGTGTGCGGCTTGACGTCGGCCAGCGCCGACGACAGGCATTCCACGCTGGCGAAATAGATGCCGGTGCCGCTGTACAGGTAATAGAACACGCCGGCGCGCTCGAAGATGTGCGACAGCGGCAGGAAGCTCAGCGCGCGGCAGCGGCCCTGCGGCAGGCCGGTGAAGGCGGCGGTGGCCACCACGGTGCTCAGCACGTTGCGGTGGCTCAGCATCACGCCTTTGGAGCGGCCGGTGGTGCCGGAGGTGTAAATGATGGTGTAGACGTCGTCGGCGCGCGCGGCGTCGCGCAGCGCGTCCAGCTCGGCCATCCGCTCCAGGCGCGCGCGCTCGGCGATCTCGCGCCAGGAAGGCGCGCCGTCGATGTCGGCCAGGCCGTAGATCGGGCAGGACAGCCTGCCCAATGCCTCGTGCAGTTTTCGTTGCAATGCAGCACTGCCGGCGAAAGCCAGCTTGACCTCGGCATGCGCCAGGATATAGCGTGCATCATCAAGGGTGATGGTGGGGTACAGCGGCACGCTGACCGCGCCGATTTGTTGCAGCGCGATATCGACCAGCACCCATTCGATGCTGTTGTCGGCGGCGATGGCCACCTTGTCGCCGCGCTGGATGCCCATTTCCATCAGGCCCAGGCTGACGCGGTTGACGGTGTCCCGGACCTCGGCCGTCGACAGTTGCCGCCAAGCCTTGCCGGACTTCGCCGCCAGGCAGTCCGGGCGGGGATGGTTGGCGAGTTGGTGGGACAGGATGTCAAAAACGCGTTCTAGCTTCATGCAAACGATGGTTTTAATGCGAAACGCAGCAAAATAGCCCTATTGGCCGCCGCTGTAAAGTAAAAAACGGCGCTAGCTTGGCGAAAATCAGGACAATTTGCCGATATTTGCTCGCAATTGGCCTGAAATTTTGGCATCGTGATGAAATGAGCATGGCAAATGCATGATTTGCAAGGAGTTAGGGTTTGATTGTCGGGCAATTTGGCCCAAGCTCATGATTTAGAGGGATTTTTGTGAAATTCGCTACCCGCGCCATCCATGTCGGCTACGACAACGCCGAGCACAATCGCTCGGTGATGCCGCCGCTGTACCAGACCTCGGCCTTCGCCTTCGACCATGTCGGCGAAGATTTGCGCTACGCCTACGCCCGCACCGGCAATCCGACCCGCAGCGCGCTGCAGGACTGCCTGGCCAGCCTGGAGGACGCCAAGCACGGCCTGGCCTTCTCCAGCGGCATGGCGGCGATAGACGCGGTGCTGCGCGCCTGCCTGAAGCCCGGAGACGAGGTGATCGCGGTGGCCGACCTGTATGGCGGCGCTTACCGGCTGCTGACCCGGGTGATGGAACCGGCCGGAATCAAGGTGAGTTTTGTCGACCTTTCCGATCCGGCGAGGCTGGAGATGGCGATCACGCCGGCCACGCGGCTGCTGTGGCTGGAGTCGCCAACCAACCCCTTGCTGGGCATGGTCGACATCGCCGAGCTGTCCGCCATCGCGCGCCGCCATGGAGTGAAGGTGGCGGTGGACAACACTTTCGCCACGCCTTATCTGCAGCGGCCGCTGGCGCTGGGCGCGGACATCGTCGTGCATTCCGCCACCAAATACCTGGGCGGCCACTCCGACGTGTTGCTGGGCCTGGTGGCGGTGAGCGACGACAAGCTGCACCACGACATCCGCTTCCTGCAGAATGCCGCCGGCGCGGTGCCGGGGCCGCAGGACTGCTTCCTGACGCTGCGCGGCATCAAGACGCTGGCGCTGCGGATGGAGCGCCATTGCGACAGCGCCGAGAAGGTGGCGGCCTGGCTGCTGGAGCAGCCGGCGGTGGCCAAGGTGTTCTATCCCGGCCTGCCAGAGCATCCGGGGCATGAGTTGGCGAAGCGGCAGATGAAGCGTTTCGGCGGCATCATCAGCATCCAGTTGCAGGACAACAGCCGGGAGGCGGCCAGCCGCGTCGCGCAGAAGCTGAAGCTGTTCGCGCTGGCGGAGTCGCTGGGCGGCGTGGAGTCGCTGGTCAACCACAGCTACACGATGTCCCATGGCGGCATGCCGGCCGAGCAGAAGGCGGCGCTGGGCATCGTGGAGGGGGGCCTGCGGCTGTCGATAGGCATCGAGGACCTGGACGACATCCTGGAGGATTTGGCGCAGGCGCTGCGCGATTGATCGAACCGGGCGCGGGGCCCGGCTAGCTGGCAAGACCCTAGAACAAGGAGAATACGGATGTCTGCAGCGAGATGGCAGCAGTTGCAACTGAAGTTGCCGGTGATACAGGCGCCGATGGCCGGCGGCGCGACCACGCCGCAGCTGGCGGCGGCGGTGGGCGAGGCCGGGGGCCTGGGTTTCCTGGCCGGCGCGCTGCTGTCCCCGGCGCAGATCAGGAAAGAGGCGGACAAGATCCGCGCCTTGAGCGACAAGCCGTTCGGGATCAACCTGTTCGTCCAGGAGCGGCCGCAGCCCAATCCGGATGAGTTGGCGCTGGCGCTGGACCTGCTCAAGCCCTGGCACGCGGAACTAGGCCTGGATGCGCCCGCCGCGCCGGACAGCTTCTGCCAGCCTTTCGACGAACAGCTGGAAGCGGTGCTGGAATTGAAGCCGGCGGTGGCCAGCTTCGCCTTCGGCATCCTCGACGCGGAGCAGATGCGCGCGCTGGGCGACGCCGGCATCCTGGTGGTCGGCACCGCCACCAATCTGGCCGAAGGACTGGCCTGGGCCGCGCTGGGCGCGGACGCGGTGTGCGCGCAGGGGCGCGAGGCCGGGGGCCATCGCGGCACCTTCATCGGCGAGCAGGGGCAGTCGCTGCGGCCGATGCTGTCGCTGACCTATGAGTTGGCGCAGAACCTGCCGCTGCCGGTAATCGCCGCCGGCGGCATCATGCACGGCCGCGACATCGCGGCGGCGATGCGCCACGGCGCCGTCGCCTGCCAGCTGGGCACCGCCTTCCTGCGCTGCCCGGAGTCCGGCATCTCGCCGCTGTGGAAACAGGCGCTGGCGACGGCGAAGCCGGGATCCACCCGGCTGACCCGGGCGTTTTCCGGCCGCTACGCGCGCGGCCTGGACAACCGCTATATGGAAGAGATGGCGCAGTGGCAGGACAAGTTGCCCGCCTATCCGGTGACGAACGCGCTCACCGGCGCGATGCGCGCGGCCGCCGCCAAGGCCGGCCGCAGCGAGCTGATGTCGCTGTGGGCCGGCGAAGGCGTCGCCGACGCGCGCGAACTGCCGGCCGGCGAGCTGATCGCCCAGCTGCAGGCGGAATGGCAGGCCGCCTACCGCTAGTCTTCGCTTCGGTAGATGGCGACGGTGCGCAAGCCCGCGCCGTCTATCGCCGCCCGGTACATCCCCTCGCAATTGAACGGCAGCGCCACCCGGCCGTAGCGGTCGACGGCGACCACGCCGCCGGTGCCGCCCATGGTCAGCAGCTGGCCGTAGACCACGGCGTCGCAGGCCTGGGACAGGGTTTCGTCCAGATGGCGGACCCGGGCCGAGATTTCATGTCCGGCGGCGGCGCGGACGAAGTATTCGCCGTGACCGGTGGCCGACACCGCGCAATAGGCGTCGGCCCAGGTGCCGGCGCCGATCACCGGGGTGTCGCCGATGCGGCCCGGCCATTTGGCGGTGCGCCCGCCGGTGGAGGTGGCCGCCGCCAGCCGGCCTTGCGCGTCCAGCGCCACCGCGCCGACGGTGCCGTGCTTGCGGTCCTCGGAGATGTCCTCGTCCGAGCCGCCGTTGGCCAGCCTTTCCTTTTCCGCCAGCAGGGCCTGCCAGCGTTTGTCGGTGTGGAAGTATTCCGGCGGCCGCATCTCCAATCCTTCCCGGCGGGCGAAATCTTCCGCCGCCGCATACCCCAGCGTCACGTGGGGCGTGCGCTCCATCACCGCCCGCGCCAGCAGCACCGGGTTCTGCACAGCGGCGAGGCCGGCGACGCTGCCGGCGTCCTGGCGGCTGCCATCCATCACGCCGGCCTCCATTTCCTGCTTGCCGTCCAGATTGAACACCGAGCCGCGGCCGGCGTTGAACAGCGGATCGTCTTCCAGCGCGCAGACTGCCGCGCACACCGCGTCCAGCGCCGAGCCGCCGCCGCGCAGCACCGCGTGGCCGGCCTCCAGCGCCTGTTCCAGGCCGGCGCGGTAGGCGCGCTCCAGTTCGGCGTCCATGTCGCTGCGGCGCAGGGTGCCGGCGCCGCCGTGCAAGGCGAGGGCGATGGTCATGTGTCGATATCCAGGGGGGCGAGTGGACTGTTAGCATGAGGCTTTTGATGGGAGTTCGCCAGAGATGCGCAACGACGACGGTGTGGCGACCAGCGCGCTGGTTTTGTTGATAGGCAAGGATGGTTACTGGTGGCAGCGGCGCGCGTGGGATGACGACAGCCATCCGGGTTGCTTGGACTTCGCAGCCGGGGGCGGCATTGAGGCCGACGAAACGCCGCTGGCGGCGGCCGCGCGCGAATTGGCGGAGGAGTTGGGCGTGGCCGGCTTGCCGCTGCGCCCGTTGGGCGAGATGCGGCTGGACGGCGAGCGCTGCGCGCTGTACGACGCGCCGCTGCCCGAATCCTGGCGGCTGGGGCCGGAGGTGGCGGAGCTGCTGGCTATGCCGTTGCAGGCCTTGCGGGAACAGGCCTTGCATCCACAACTGGCTGACTGGCTTGGCAAGGCGGGCGGGCCGGGCGCATAATTGTCGAGTAAATTACTCAACAATTGGAGTGAAGATGGACGCCGCGCTGGAAGCCGAGATTCAACAGAAATACACCGTTGAAACCATCACCGACATGAAGCGCTGGACCGGCAAGCTGATCAGTTTCCGGCTGACGCGGCCGGACGGCTTCCGCTTCGCGGCCGGCCAGTTCGCCCGGCTGGGCCTGCCGCTGGAGAGCGGCGGCCAGGTGTGGCGCGCGTATTCGATGTGCTCGGCCGAGTACGACGAGTTCCTGGAGTTCTATTCCATCGTGATGCCGGAAGGCTTGTTCAGCTCCCGGCTGGCCAGGCTGCAGCCGGGCGCCGAGGTGATGCTGGACAAGCGGGCGATGGGCTTTTTCCAGGCCGAACGGCTGCCGGCCGGCAGGGACTTGTGGCTGATCGCCACCGGCACCGGCATCGCGCCCTACCTGTCCATTCTGAAGCAGCCTGGGGAGTGGCAGCGTTTCGAGCGCATCGTGCTGGCGCATTGCGTGCGCGAGGCGGCGGAGTTGTCGTTCCAGGACGAGATCGCCGCGCTGCGCGGCCATCCGCTGTGGCATGAGCATGGCCACAAGCTGCAGTACCTGCCGGTGGTCACGCGTAATGCGCCGGCCGGCATGCTGAGCCAGCGCGTGCCGGCCCTGCTGGAAAGTGGCGAGCTGGCGGCGCGCGCCGGCATCGAGATGTCGCCGGAGCACAGCCGTTTCATGTTGTGCGGCAACCCGAAGATGGTGGAAGACACCCACCGCCAGTTGATGAAGATGGGCTACCGGATGACCCGGCAGAACGCGCCGGGCCATATCGTGCTGGAAAACGGCTGGTAAGCGCTTGGCCCCGCCGAGTAAACTCCTGCTGCGTCGGCGCGCCCTGCCTCAGGCATGAAACAGCATGTTGTTAGCGGCACTAAGCCGCGGCCAGCGCGCTTTCCTCGCGCAGCAGCGACAGATTGATCAGATCCTGGTAGCGGCCCAGCCAGAAGCCGGCCTGGCGGGCTCGGCCTTCCGTCTTGAAGTCCAGCCGTTCCAGCAGCGTCAGCGAAGCCTGGTTGTCCGGATGGACCTGGGCCTCGATCCGGTTCAGCTCCATATGTTCGAAGCCCCAGGCCAGCGCGGCGCGCAGCGCCTCGCTCATCAGGCCTTGTCCCTGGCGGCCGCGCGCCAGTTCGTAGCCCAGCGTGCAGCAGCGCCAGCCCGGGTTCCATTTGAACAGGCCGATGCTGCCGATCAGGGAGCCGCCTTCGCGCGGAGCCAGTCCCCAGCGGACACCGGGCGCGGGCAGGTTTCGCCAGCCGGCAAACTTCTCCACCATTTGCCGGGCCTGTTCCAGCGTGGTGAGCGGATCGGTGCCGAACCAGCGCATCGCGTCGGCGTCGCCGTGGATGTCCAGCAGCGCCGGCGCGTCGTCCAGCGTGATTTCGCGCAGCGCCAGCCGCGGGGTATGCAGGGTCGGGAAGTCCATTAATCCTCCTGGTCAGGACAAATAGATATACCCTAAACGCCGCGGCCCTTCAAACCTGGACGCGCGTCTGTTCGCGTCAGGATGATGCCGGTATGATGAATGCCTTCGTCACCGGTAACGGAGCCCCGCGCATGCCCACCCTGTCCACCCTGCTGTTGTTCTCCCTCGCCTGTCTCGCGCTGGCCGCCACGCCCGGCCCCGACATGCTGCTGATCGCCAGCCGCAGCGCCGGGCAGGGCCTGCGCGCCGGCTTCGCCACCTTGTTCGGCATCCAGCTTGGCACCTATTGCCACGCCCTGCTGGCGGCGCTGGGCCTGGCCCAGTTGTTCGTGCTGGTGCCGGTGGCCTACGACGCGGTGCGCATCGCCGGCGCCGCCTATCTGCTGTATCTGGCCTGGACCACCTTGCGCAGCAAGAGCGTGCTGCGCGCGGCCGAGCCCGGCGCCGACGGCAAGCCCTTGGTGCGCATCGCGCTGCAGGGGCTGACCACCAATCTGCTCAATCCCAAGATGGCGCTGTTCGTGCTGGCGCTGTTCCCGCAGTTCGTCGAGCCGCAGGCCGGTCCGGTGGCGCTGCAGATCATGCTGCTGGCCACGGTGCTGAACGTGGTGGGCTTCGGTGTCAACGCGCTGGTGATCGTCGCTAGTGGCCGCATGGGCCGAGCGTTGGCGGGCGGCAAGGGCGGACGCTGGCCGCAATATCTGCTGGCGACGGTATTCGGCGGCCTGGCTTTGCGCTTGCTGGCAGCGGGGCAGAAGTGAACGGGGCCGGCCCGGGCGACGGCGCTTAATCCCTCCCCGGTTTTGCTCTACCATGGCTTATGACCGCCGTCCGCAACGGGCGGCGGCGGGCCGATGGACATCGGCCCGGATGCCGCCGGATGCCAGTGTATGAAGCCTGCCGATGAAGACGAAGACATCGCCTCCCGCCTGATGTCGCTGCAACGGGATTGTCCGCTGCTGATTTCCCTGTTCGACGAGCGCGATTGCCTGCGCTACGCCAACCCGGCTTTTTGCGCGGCGCTGGGGGTGGCGCCGGATGAGCGCATCAGCTGGGAGCGGCTGATGCGGCGCAATTATCAAAACCGCCAGGGCACGCAGATCCAGACCCGGGATTTCGAATCCTGGCTCGCCTCGGCGAAATCGCGCCGGGCCAAGCTGCCGTTCCGCGCGTTCGAAACCGATCTGGCCGACGGCCGCTGGATCTGGATGACCGAGACCACGCAGACGGGCGGCTGGATGCTGTGCGTCGGCAGCGAGATCACCGAGCTGCGCGTCGGCGAGCGCGAGCTCAGGCAGGCGCGCGACCTGGCGCAGCGCGCGGCGCTGACCGACCCCTTGACTGGCATCGGCAATCGCGGCCACATTCTGCAGCAGATGGACGGCCTGGTGGAGCAATACCATGGCGGCGCCTGCCAGGCCGCCGCGGTGGCCATCCTGGATCTGGACAATTTCAAGCTGATCAACGACTTGAAGGGCCATCTGGCCGGCGACGCGGTGCTGCGCGATTTCGCGCATAGGTTGCAGCCCTTGCTGAAGCCCCATGACAGTCTGGGGCGGCTGGGCGGGGAGGAGTTTCTGCTGCTGTTGCCCGGCAGCGGCCTGGAGCAGGCGGAAGCGTTGATCCGCACCATACTGTCCGATGTGCAGTCGTCGCGGCCGCTGGCGGATGACCCGGCCTTCTCCTACACCTGTTCGATCGGAATGTCGCTGCTTCGCGCCGGCGACGATCTGTCGGCGCCGCTGGGCCGGGCGGACGAAGCCTTGTATCAAGCCAAGGCCGGCGGGCGCAATACCTGGCGCGTGCGGCTTTAAGTTGGGAGCGGCATGAAAAAAGGCGGGATCGCTCCCGCCTTCTTTGTTTCCGGCTACTGTCTTATTGCTTGACGCAGTCCACGCAGTAAACCTTGCGGTCCTGCACCTCCACCGCCACCAGCCCGTGGACGTCGGTTTCGAAGCCCGGCAGCTCGCGGTTGAAGGCTTGGGCGAAGCGCAGGTAGTCGACGATGGTTTTGTTGAAGCGCTCGCCCGGTATCAGCAGCGGGATGCCCGGCGGGTACGGCGTCAGCAGCACCGCGGTGACGCGGCCTTCCAGCTGGTCCACCGGCACGCGCTCGATCTCGCGGTGCGCCATCTTGGCGAAGGCGTCGGCCGGGCGCATCGCCGGCTCCATGTCGGACAGGTAGATGTCGGTGGTCAGGCGCGCCACGTCGTGCTTGGTATACAGGCCGTGGATGCGCTGGCACAGGTCCTGCAGGCCGACGCGATCGTATTGCGGGTACTTGGCGACGAATTCCGGCATCACGCGCCACAGCGGCTGGTTCTTGTCGAAATCGTCCTTGAACTGCTGCAGCAGCGAGATCAGCGTGTTCCAGCGGCCCTTGGTGATGCCGATGGTGAACATGATGAAGAAGCTGTACAAGCCGGTTTTTTCCACCACCACGCCGTGTTCGGTCAGGTACTTGGTGACGATGGCGGCCGGGATGCCCATTTCCTCGAAGCTGCCGTCCACGTCCAGGCCCGGCGTCAGCACGGTGGCCTTGATCGGGTCCAGCATGTTGAAGCCGTCCTCGATGCCGGCGAAGCCGTGCCAGCGCTCGTCGGGGCGCAGCGTCCAGTCGGTCTGGTCGCAGATGCCGTCGTCGGACAGGTCGTCCGGGCCCCACACGCTGAACCACCAGTCGCGGCCGTATTCCTCGTCCACCTTGCGCATCGCGCGGCGGAATTCCATCGCCTCCACCAGCGACTCTTCAACCAGCGACTGGCCGCCCGGCTGCTCCATCATCGCGGCGGCCACGTCGCAGCTGGCGATGATCGAGTATTGCGGGCTGGTCGAGGTGTGCATCAGGTAAGCCTCGTTGAACCAGGCGGTGTCCAGCTGGCGGTTCTGCGGGTCCTGCACCAGGATTTGCGAAGCCTGGCTGATGCCGGCCAGCAGTTTGTGAGTGGACTGGGTGGAGAACACCAAGCTGTCCTCGCAGCGCGGACGGCCTTCGCCGATGGCGTGGAAGTCGCGGTAGAAATCATGGAAGCAGGCGTGCGGCAGCCAGGCTTCGTCGAAGTGCAGCGTGTCCACCTCGCCGTCCAGCAGGCCCTTGATCTCCTCGACGTTGTACAGGATGCCGTCGTAGGTGGACTGGGTCAGCGTCAGGATGCGCGGCTTGCGGTTGGGGCGCTGCTCCAGCATTTCGCGCGCGAACGGATTGGCCAGGATCTTCTTCTTGATGGTGTCCGGCTGGAATTCGGATTTCGGAATCGGACCGATGATGCCGTAGTGGTTGCGCGTCGGCATCAGGAACACCGGGATCGCGCCGGTCATGATGATGGCGTGCAGGTTCGACTTATGGCAGTTGCGGTCCACCAGCACGATGTCGCCGGCGGCGACGCAGCTGTGCCAGACGATCTTGTTCGAGGTCGAGGTGCCGTTGGTGACGAAGAACAGGTGGTCGGCGTTGAAGATGCGGGCGGCGTTGCGCTCGGACGCCGCCACCGGGCCGGTGTGGTCCAGCAGCTGGCCCAGCTCGTCCACCGCGTTGCACACGTCGGCGCGCAGCATGTTCTCGCCGAAGAACTGGTGGAACATCTGGCCCACCGGACTCTTCAGGAAGGCCACGCCACCGGAGTGGCCGGGGCAGTGCCAGGAATAGGAGCCGTCGTAGGCGTAGTCCACCAGCGCGCGGAAGAACGGCGGCGCCAGATTGTCCAGATAGCTCTTGGCCTCGCGGATGATGTGGCGGGCGACGAATTCCGGCGTGTCCTCGTGCATGTGGATGAAGCCATGCAGCTCGCGCAGGATGTCGTTGGGAATGTGGCGCGCGGTGCGGGTTTCGCCGTACAGGTAGACCGGGATGTCCGGATTGCGGCGGCGGATCTCGGCGACGAAGCCGTACAGATTGCCCAGCGACTCTTGGGCCGAGTCCACGGTCTGGAATTCCTCGTCGTCTATCGACAGGATGAAGCCGGCGGCGCGGCTCTGCTGCTGGGCGAAGGAGGTGAGGTCGCCGTAGCTGGTGTAGCCGATCACGCTCATGCCTTCCGCCTCCATGGCGGCGGCCAGTTCGCGGATGCCGGAGCCGCTGGTGTTTTCCGAGCGGAAATCCTCGTCGATGATCACGATGGGGAAGTGAAAACGCATACCTGAGTCCTTGTTGCTGTTAACTCGGACATTGCAGCGGAGCCGATGGCGTCACCGGACTTTGCCGCGGCAATGTCGCTAGGTGCGCGTGGGGCGCAGATCTGTACGCACGGGCAGAAGAACGGGTCTTCGCCGCCGCCCTGGAGGCTGGCCTTGAGGCGCGAAATAGTGGGCTGGGCCTTGCTGGGGGAGGGCGAGCCGCCGTGTCTGGACAACAGGCGGGGCGCCGCGCCGAGCGCGGAACAGCCGATCTAAAACAGGGTCGCTTTGCGCCGCGGTCCGTACCTGGCGACCATCGGTCGCTTCACGTCAGCCGGCCTGGAGAACATCCCAAGAAGCGCGCATTGTAGACCCTTTGCCTGTCATGTTGTTGTGCGTTGCGGTAGATGGCGTGAAAAAATCGCGCCTTGAACAATCACCCGGGGCAAGAGGAGGGGGGAGCCCCTGCCCACATGCCCTTCCGGGACGGTTAAGGGGCTGTTTTCATTGGCAGTCGGCAGGCGGGTCCCGGGTGTCGTCGGAGGGGGGCTGCGCCAAGCGCAACTGTTGTTTTTTTCTCCGTTTTTCCAGATACAGGCCGGCTGCCTTGGATACCACCGCCAGGCCGCCGGCGGCCAGCAGCGCGACCAGCGGCGCGGCGGCCAGCCAGGGGAAGTAGGCGATGGTCAGTGCCAGCAGGCACAGGGCGACGCCGATGCTGAGAAAGGCCGGCGCCTCGCTGCTTTCCACCATCCGGCTGCCGCGCACCGCGGAGCCCAGCGCGTCGCCGATGCGCATTGCCTGGCGCGCCGCGGCGCTGGCGCTGCTGAGCGCCATTTCCCTGGGCGTGCCGCGTATCCGCCTTTCCTGCTTGCTGACAGGACGCGGCACCGGTTTGCGCCGTTCCTGGCGCAGCACGATCTCGGTGGACTGCTCCAGATCCTGCAGGAAGCGGTCGGCCAGTTCTCCGGCCAGGCCGGCGTCCTCCAGCGCGATGTCCAGCTCGCGGTTGACCAGCCAGCTCGACAGATTGAGGTTGGTAGAGCCGATGCGGGCCCAGCGGCCGTCGGCTACCGCCGTCTTGGCGTGGATCATCGGCCCGTTCCATTCGAACACCCGCACCCCGGCTTCCAGCAGCGGGCGATACTGGGTGCGGGACACGGCGGCGATCCAGCGGATGTCGCTGGAGCGCGGCACCAGCAGGCGCACGTCGACGCCGTCCCGGGCCGCCTGCTTCAGCGCGGACAGGTAGAGGCTGGTGGCCATGAAATAGGCGTCGGTCAGCCACAAGGTGCGGCGGGCGAAACTGGCTACCAAGAGGTCCAGCCGCATCATCCGCGCGGTGGACGGCGTGGTGGCGATCAGCCGCGCGGCCGCCTCGCCGCAGGGCCGCGTATCGGCAGGAGCCAGCCAGCGCGCGTCCAAGGGCTCGCCGCAGCTGGCCCAGCTGTCGGCGAAGGCGGCCAGCGCCGGCGCCAGCAAGGGGCCGCGCAGCGCCAGGCCGGTGTCGCGCCACGGCGCGAGCCCCTTGTCGGGCTGGCCTTGCCAGCTCTGGCTGACGCACAGGCCGGCGACGAACAGCTCTCGCCGGTCGACGATGATCATCTTGCGGTGGTTGCGTCCCAGCAGGGCGAGTCCGGCGCTCAGGCTGGGCGGATGATAGGCGCGCACTTCGGCGCCCGCATCCAGCAGCGGTTTGAAGAAGCTGGACAAGTGAGCGCGCCAGCTGCCCAGCCAATCATAGAGCAGGCAAACTTGTATGCCTTGCTTTGCCCTTTCTATAAGGATATCTCGCATTTTCAGTCCAAATTGGTCATTGGCGAAAATATACATTTCGATGAAGACGGAATTCTGGCTGGAAGAGATGGATTTTTCCCAGGCAGGGAAGTTCTCGGCGCTGTCGTAAAGCAGGCGCACCTGATTGCCGCCCACCAGCGGCGCGCCGGCGGAGCGGGAAAGCGCCTGTTCCGCCAGCTGGCGGACGAATTGCAGAGTCTGTTGCGACTGCTCTTCTCGGTCCATGATTTTTCTGAATTTTGTCTGACAGAATACAAAATATTGCTGAAATGGCTACTTTGTATCTGGTTTTCAATGAGAAACACTGTCGTTTTTTTGAAAATTTTCGTCTCAAAAACTCAAAAAAAATGCAGTAATCGAGTAGTGGAATTACATATCAAAACAAGTCATTGCGCTTCAAATGATTGAAATCAAATGATTATTGCGCTGCGCCAAACTGTCTTGCGGCTGGCGCGATCTTGCCCGTAGAATCGAACGCATCACTACAAAGTATAAACGGGTAGAGAAATGGACAGACAGAGCCGCCTGCAAGGCACATTGTATAAACCCGAGTTCGAACAGGACAGCTGCGGCTTCGGCCTGATCGCACAGTTGGACGACAAGCCCAGCCACTGGCTGGTGGCCACCGCCATTTCCTCGCTGGCCAAGCTGACCCACCGCGGCGCGGTGGCGGCGGACGGCAAGTCGGGCGACGGTTGCGGCCTGTTGTTCAAGAAACCGGACGGGTTTCTGCGCGAGGTGGCCGGCGAAGCCGGCATCGCGTTGAAGTCAGTGTACGCCGCCGGACTGGTGTTCCACCACTCGGACCGCGCGGTGGGAGAGCGCAGCCTGGCGCGCCTGCGCGAGCATCTGGAAGCGCAGCAGCTGGAAGTGGCCGGCTTCCGCGTGGTGCCGGTGGATCTGTCCGCCTGCGGCGAAACCGCGTTGGCGTCCTTGCCGGCCATCTCCCAGATGTTCGTGAACTGCCCGTTCGGCATGGACGAGCTGGCCTTCCAGCGTCGGCTGTACATGGGCCGCCGCCAGGCGGAAAAGGCCTGTCGCGACGACGATCCCTGTTTCTATCTGCCCACGCTGTCGCCGCACACCATCTCCTATAAAGGCCTGGTGACGCCGGACAATCTGCCGCGCTTCTTCCTGGACCTGGCCGACCCGCGCTTCGAATCCAGCCTGGCGGTGTTCCACCAGCGCTTCTCCACCAATACCTGGCCGCAGTGGAAGCTGGCCCAGCCTTTCCGCTTCCTCGCCCATAATGGCGAGATCAACACGGTGCAGGGCAACCGCAACTGGGCGCGCGCGCGCGAGCGCATCATGGCCTCGCCGCACCTGGACATGGACGCGGTCCGCCCCATCGTCCAGACCGACGGCTCGGACTCGATGAGCCTGGACAATATGCTGGAGGGCCTGCTGATGGGCGGCATCCCGCTGTTCCGCGCGCTGCGCCTGCTGGTGCCGCCGGCCTGGCAGAACGTCGACAGCACCGACAAGGACCTGCGCGCCTTCTACGAATTCAATTCCATGCACATGGAGCCGTGGGACGGTCCGGCCGGCATCGTGCTGACCGACGGCCGCTACGCCGCCTGCATGCTGGACCGCAACGGCCTGCGCCCGGCGCGCTGGGTGCTGACGAAGGACAATATCCTCACCATCGCTTCCGAAGTGGGTGTCTGGGACTACCGCGCCCAGGACGTGGTGAAGAAAGGCCGGGTCAAGCCGGGCCAGCTGTTCGGCGCCGATCTGCTGAACGGCGAATTGCTGATGCCGGAAGACATCGACGCGCAATTGAAGAGCGCCAAGCCGTACCGGCAGTGGATCAAGGACAGCGCCAAGTACCTGGAGCTGTCGATCGAGGACGACGCCGGCGTCGAGCCCTTGTCCAAGGATGAGCTGGCGCGGCTGCAGAAGTTGTTCAACCTCAGCCGCGAGGAGCGCGACCAGATCCTGCGTGTGCTGGCGGCCGACGGCCAGGAGGCGGTGGGCTCGATGGGCGACGACACGCCGATGGCGGTGCTCTCGCAGCGCGTGCGTTCGCCGTTCGACTATCTGCGCCAGCAGTTCGCCCAGGTGACCAATCCGCCTATCGATCCGATCCGAGAGGCGGTGGTGATGTCGCTGAATACGGTGTTCGGCCCGGAGCGCAATATGTTCGAGGAGAGCGCCGAGCACGCCAAGCGTCTGGAAGTGCGCAGCCCGGTGCTGAGCCACGAAAAGTTCACCCGTGTCACCACCCGGCCGGAGCCTTATCTGAAGGCCACCAATTTCGACCTGTGCTACGACCCGGCCGAGACCACGCTCAGCGAGGCGATTTCCTGTCTGGCCCGCCACGTGGTGGAGGCCGTGGAGGAGGGCACGGTGGTGGTGGTGCTGTCCGACCGCCACGCCACCGGCGAGCGGCTGCCGATTCACGCGCTGTTCGCCACCGGCGCGGTGCATCACGCGCTGATCGACGCCGGCCTGCGCTGCAAGACCAATATCGTGGTGGAGACCGCCGCCGTGCGCGACGCCCACCAGATGGCCTGCGTGATAGGCTACGGCGCCACCGCCGTCTATCCCTACCTGGCCTACCAGACCATTCTGGAGCTGGTGAGCAATGGCGATGTGAAGCTGAAAGCCAACGAGGCGCTGCAGCACTACCGCAAGGGCATCAACAAGGGCCTGCTGAAAGTGCTGTCCAAGATGGGCATCTCCACCATCGCCTCCTACCGCGGCGCGCAGCTGTTCGAAGCGGTGGGCATTCACGAGGAGGTGGTGGAGCTGTGTCTGAAAGGCACGGTGTCGCGCGTGTCCGGCGCCAATTTCGCCGATTTCGAGGCTGATCAGAAACTGCTGGCCAAGCTGGCGTTCAACCCAATGCGGGGCCTGAACCAGGGCGGCCTGCTGAAATACGTGCATGGCGAGGAGTATCACGCTTACAACCCGGACGTGGTGATGCTGCTGCAGAAGGCGGTGCAGAACGGCGATTACGGCGTCTACCTGCAATACGCCGAGACGGTGAACACCCGTCCGGTGGCGATGCTGCGCGACCTGATGCAACTGAAGCTGGCCGGCGAGCCGATTCCGCTGGACGAGGTGGAGCCGGTGGAGGCCATCGTCAAGCGCTTCGATTCGGCCGGCATGTCGCTGGGCGCGCTGAGCCCGGAGGCGCACGAGGCGCTGGCCATCGCGATGAACCGGCTGGGCGGGCGCTCCAATTCCGGCGAGGGCGGCGAGGACCCGGCGCGCTACGGCACCGAGAAGATGTCCAAGATCAAGCAGGTGGCGTCCGGCCGCTTCGGCGTCACCCCGCACTACCTGGTCAACGCCGAGGTGCTGCAGATCAAGGTGGCGCAGGGCGCCAAGCCGGGCGAAGGCGGCCAGCTGCCCGGCGACAAGGTGTCCGGCCTGATCGCGCGGCTGCGCCACGCCAAGGAGGGCGTCAGCCTGATCTCGCCGCCGCCGCACCACGACATCTATTCCATTGAAGACCTGGCGCAGCTGATCTTCGACCTGAAGCAGGTGAATCCATCGGCGCTGGTGTCGGTGAAGCTGGTGGCCGAGCCCGGCGTCGGCACCGTCGCCGCCGGCGTGGCCAAGGCTTACGCCGACTTGATCACCATCTCCGGTTACGACGGCGGCACCGGCGCCTCGCCGCTGACTTCGGTCAAGTACGCCGGCTCGCCGTGGGAGCTGGGCTTGTCCGAGGCGCAGCAGGTGCTGCGCGCCAACGGCCTGCGCGGCCGGGTGCGGGTGCAGACCGACGGCGGTCTGAAAACCGGCCTCGACGTGGTCAAGGCCGCCATTCTCGGCGCCGAGAGCTTCGGCTTCGGCACCGGGCCGATGGTGGCGTTGGGCTGCAAATACCTGCGCATCTGCCACCTGAACAACTGCGCCACCGGCGTGGCGACGCAGGAAATCAAGCTGCGCTCCAAGTACTTCACCGGCCTGCCGGAGATGGTGGTCAACTACTTCCTGTTCATCGCCCGCGAAACGCGGGAATGGATGGCCAAGCTTGGCGTGCGCAGCATGGAAGAGCTGATCGGGCGCATGGACCTGATGGACGTCTTGACGGGAGAGAGCGAGCGCCAGGGCCGTCTCGATCTGGCGCCGCTGCTGTCGCAAGGCACGGTGTCGGACAGCGAGCCGCGATTCTGTGTGTCGGACAGCAACCCGTCCTTCGACAAGGGCGAGCTGGCCGAGCAGATCCTGCGGGACGCGCTGTCGGCCATCCAGAACAAACAGATGCTGGAGCTGAGCTATCCGATAGAAAACACCCACCGTTCCATCGGCGCGCGGCTGTCCGGCGAGATCGCCCGCGTCCACGGCGCGGCGGGGCTGCCGTTCGGCTGCCTGAAAGTCAAATTCAGCGGCAGCGCCGGACAGAGCTTCGGCGTGTGGAACGCGGCCGGTCTGCATCTGGAACTGGAAGGCGACGCCAACGACTATGTCGGCAAGGGCATGGCCGGCGGCCGCGTCACCATCTATCCGCCCAAGGATGCCGGCTACAAGGCGGGCGAATCCATCATCATCGGCAACACCTGTTTGTATGGCGCCACCGGCGGCCAGCTGTTCGCGGCCGGCATCGCCGGCGAGCGCTTCGGCGTGCGCAATTCCGGCGCCTTGGCGGTGATAGAGGGCGCGGGCGACCATTGCTGCGAATACATGACCGGCGGGGCCGTGATCGTGATGGGAGAAACCGGCTACAACTTCGGCGCGGGCATGACCGGGGGCTTCGCCTTCGTCTACGACCCAAACGAGAAGTTCGCCTACCGCTACAACAATGAGCTGATCGACATCCATCTGATCAACGGCGAGGCGATGGGCATGTACCGCGCCTACCTGCTGGAGAAGATCGCCAAGCATGTGGAGCTGACCGGTTCGGAAACCGGCCGCGCGATGCTGCAGAACTTCGACGACTACGTCGACTACTTCTGGCTGGTGAAGCCCAAGGCCGCCAAGCTGGAAAGCCTGCTCAAAGACTAAGCGCCGGCAGCCATCCAAATACATGGCGGCGCGCGGCGCCGCCCACCCTAGCGGGAGAGAACACGATGTCCGATGTATTCCAGTTCATGAAGCTGTCGCGCAACCCCGGCGACAAGATCGACGCTGCGGTCCGCAAGATCGAATTCAAGGAAATCTACCAGCCGCTGCACGCGGTGGACGCCGCCGACCAGGCCGAGCGCTGCCTGTCCTGCGGCAATCCGTATTGCGAGTGGGAGTGCCCGGTGCACAACTACATCCCCAACTGGCTGAAGCTGGTGGAGGAGGGACGCTTGTTTGAAGCGGCGGAGCTGTCGCACCAGACCAATAGCCTGCCGGAAATCTGCGGCCGAGTCTGCCCGCAGGACAGGCTGTGCGAGGGCGCCTGTACGCTGAACCAGGGCGGCTTCGGCGCGGTTTCCATCGGCAGCATCGAAAAGTACATCACCGACGAGGCGTTCAAGGCGGGCTGGCGGCCGGACATGTCCAAAGTGGTGTGGACGGATAAGACGGTGGGAGTGATCGGCGCTGGCCCGGCGGGTTTGGCTTGCGCCGACGTTCTGGCTCGCAACGGGGTCAAGGCCGTGGTGTATGACCGTTATGAGGAGATCGGCGGGCTGCTGACCTTCGGCATTCCGGAGTTCAAGCTGGAAAAGGACATTGTGCGTCGTCGCCGCGAAATATTGGAAGGCATGGGCGTCGAGTTTGTGTTGAATACCGAGGTTGGAAAGGATATTTCCATCGACAAGCTCTTGAAAAAGCACGATGCCATTTTCATGGGCATGGGAGCCTATCGGTATATGCGCGGCAATTTCTCGGGAGAAGACAGCCCGGGAGTTCTGGAGGCGCTGCCCTACCTGATCAATAATGTGCGCCAAAGCCTTGGCACTCTGCCGCAAGGAGAGGCTTCGATATCGATGCGCGGCAAGCGAGTGGTAGTGCTTGGGGGCGGCGACACGGCGATGGACTGCAACCGCACGGCCATCCGCCAGGGAGCGAAACGAGTGATCTGCGCTTACCGCCGTGATGAGGCTAATATGCCGGGTTCCAAGCGCGAGGTGGGCAACGCTCGCGAAGAAGGCGTCGAATTCCTGTGGAACCGTCAGCCGGTATCCATCGAGCCGATGATAGGCGGCACCCTGGCGGTGAAACTGGCCGAAACCCGCCTGGGCGAGCCGGACGCCAAGGGCCGCCGCAACGCCGAGACGGTGCCGGGCAGCGAAGAAATCGTAGAGTGCGACCACGTGATCATCGCCTTTGGCTTCCAGGCTGAAGCGGCGCCATGGTCGGAACAGCTCGGCATAGCCACGGCTTCTAATGGCCGCACGCAAGCCGCTCCGCATGGCATGTACAAATATCAGACCAGCAACCCCAAGGTGTTTGCCGGCGGGGATATGGTGCGAGGTGCGGATCTTGTCGTTAGGGCAGTGTTCGATGGCAGGCAGGCCGCGGAGGGGGTGTTGGGATATTTGGGGCGGTGGTAGCCAAGCCAGGGCCGTTCCTCCCTGGCTCTTTTGCATTGCAGATGCCTTGGCGCAACAACCACAGGCTGCATTTTTGCATCATCCTATTCGTACAATGGCACGCGTTCGTCACTATTTTAGAGAATATGGTGTCGAGGAGAAGGGATCATGGATAATTGCTATCCCTTGTTCTGGGGCGTAGCCTGTGGCCAGGGTGCGCATCGCGCGCCGCGCATTGTGACGCAGGAGCTCGACTAAAGCTGTGGGCGGCTTGGATGAGGCCATGCTGATACCGATGAGACGGCTCATCTACTTATTGGGATGGATTGGTATCTTAAGCCTGCTGACGATCTTTTTGCGGCAGCGGCCATTTTTTGTCGGATGCAGGGCGCGAAAATCAGCCTGCCGCAGTGTCATTCACTGCAAGGGACGTTCGCCAAAACCATGCGCTGGCAGAAAAAGGCCCCATAAGGCTGTTCGGCCGACGGGTCAGCTGCGGCGCCTTGTAATAACGAAAGCCTACGCACTCTGCTTTACATCTGGCCTGCGGGCTGCGTTGCTCGTAAAAAGATCGTAAACAGACTCTTAGATCCGGCCTCACAGATCGAGTCATTGAGCGTGGTGCAAAGGAAGCGGCTCGCAGGACATGCACAAATGGTTGCGTCACAGCTTCTCAATGATGAAGCCAAATTGCCAGGTGGGGGTACGGTTAGTCATGAGTGCGTGCAACTTTTGGTTGTGGTTCCTGACGTCACAAAAATCGACAATTTTGAAGGCGCACCATTGAGAATGATAAGCAATACCAAGCTGGTTGAATTTTTCGGCGCCACAATGGTTCTAGTGGACATTGTCTTGATTTTTTGAGGTGCGATGCCAATTTGGTTGGGTGGTCGCAAGAGTGCCGATATGTATTGTGTCGGCGTGAACAGTCAATGGTTCGTTTATGGGTGTTCGACGCAGGTGGATTTCTGTAGTTTTCTGCGACGGCTCTTGGTGACCGGATTCCGAATGCGTTTGATGCGAACGTTCGATTCGATCGCGGGCTCGTGGTAGACGCATAATTGATTGCACTGTCAGTGATGGCGAATGGCTAGTCAGTGCCGATGTCTTGGGCGAAATTAAGCGAGGGATGTACTAGAGACTTCCTGCCTAAAAGTTTGGAAGCCTCTTCCCCCTAATGGCTGTTTTCACTAGAATCCGCTCATCATTGAGTGCTCTTATCGAGTTTGCTGAACGTGATACGGGTCGGACGCTTGTGCGCTTGATCCATGTGTTCACTCTTTGGCATTGTTCCCGTGACCGCTTGGCCTGTTAAGTTCTTGGAAGGTGCGGCTGGGCCTGCGGTGGCAAGAGTATCCTAGCCTGCGTTGGCGCAAAGACTGAGGAAGGCGATGCGCTAATCAGCTGTATGAGCCGCCGATTGACAAGGATTTTAGTCAAAAGGCAGGGCTTCTCCGGTGATAACAACAAACTCGGTTATGCCTAATCTGCTGGCCCCGATGACGGTAGCGTGCGGTGCTGACCAAGGCTTTTCTGATATGAAGCAGGGGGCTGGATGCGGAAATTAGAAGTTGATCAAACAGGCTGGGGAGGACGAAAATCATGATCAAGGTCACTCCCGTCATTTTGTGTGGAGGTTCAGGGACTCGTTTGTGGCCGCTTTCCCGGGCTGGTTTTCCGAAGCAGTTTCTGTGCCTGAATGGTCAGGAAAGCCTGTTTCAGCAAGCGGCGCAGCGCCTGTCAAATTTGGGTGACGTTGACCTGAAGATTGCTTCTCCGCTCATTGTCACAGGTGAGGATCATCGCTTCCTCGCCGCAGAGCAGTTGCGTGAAGTCGACATCGAGTTGGGTGCAGCCTTGCTTGAGCCGATCGGCCGAAATACGGCGCCAGCGCTTACTCTGGCGGCCTTGGCTGCAATGGCAAGTGGCGATGATCCGGTTTTGGTTGTTACCCCTGCTGATCAGATGGTGACTGATGCTGTGGCATTTGCATCGGCAACGCAGTCGGCGATTCGCGAGGCGGCAAACGAAGCGATAGTGATTCTGGGTGTGACGCCGGATCGTCCTGAGACGGGCTACGGCTATATCCAGATCCACAATGCCAATGCAAATGGTAGTGCTCAGGTTGTTAAGCGCTTCGTTGAGAAACCAGACGAGGAAACTGCTGAGTCCTATCTTATTGAGGGTGGGTATTATTGGAATGCGGGCATGTTTGTACTCAAGGCCTCTGTGTGGCTGAAGGCGCTAGAACAGTTTCGCAGCGATATTCTGGATGCAACCTATCTGGCTTGGACTCAGCGTACTGTCGATGCTCAATTTATCAGACCCGGCAGGGGCGAATTCGCCAAAATCCCTTCCGATTCCGTTGACTATGCCGTGATGGAGCGCTGCCCGGGCAGCCGTTTCGATATTAAAATGGTTCCTCTGGATGCAGGCTGGAGCGATTTGGGCGCTTGGGATGCCGTTTGGAAAGTCTTGCCGAAGGATGAGTCCGGGAATGCGCATGTTGGGGATGTGCTGGCAATCGACAGCCACAATACACTTGTGCATGCAACCAGCCGGTTAGTCAGCCTGGTCGGGATTGACGACGTCATTGTTGTTGAAACGCCTGACGCTGTGCTTGTGGTCAACCAGTCGCGCAGCCAAGATGTCAAACGCGTTGTCAATGCCTTGGGGCAGAAAAAGCGGGAAGAGTATGCGCTGCATCGCAAGGTTCACCGTCCTTGGGGATGGTATGACAGCCTTGATGAAGGCGGGCGTTTCAAAGTCAAACGCATTCAGGTCAAGCCTAAGGCTAGCTTGAGCCTGCAAAAACACCACCATCGTGCCGAGCATTGGATCGTGGTCAAAGGTACCGCCGAGATTACAAATGGCGACAATGTCATTCTGTTGACCGAAAATCAGTCGACCTATATTCCCCTAGGCGAGGTACACCGGTTGGCTAATCCGGGGACGATTCCATTGGAAATCATAGAGGTACAGTCTGGGAGCTATTTGGGTGAAGATGATATCGTGCGCTTCGAAGATACCTATGGTCGGCAGTGAGCAGCATGGACAAAGATAGTAAGATTTTTGTAACGGGCCACCGTGGCATGGTTGGCAGCGCTCTTGCACGACGACTGCGTGCCGCGGGCTACACAAGCATCCTTACCGCCGACCGTTCAGATTTGGATCTGCTCGACTCACGCTCGGTGCATGAGTTCTTGGCTCGTGAGAAGCCGCATTACCTTTTCATCGCCGCTGCCAAGGTGGGGGGCATTCAGGCTAACAATCTGCAGCGTGCTGACTTTATCTATCAGAACCTGATGATAGAGGCCAATCTCATCCATGGCGCGCATTTGGCGGGTGTGCAGCGGTTAATGTTCCTCGGCTCCAGCTGTATCTATCCGCGGGACTGTCCTCAGCCCATCAAGGAAGAGTACCTGCTGACGGGATTGCTGGAGCAGACCAATGAGCCTTACGCCATAGCCAAGATCGCGGGCATCAAGCTGGCCGAGAGCTACAACCGTCAGTATGGCCGACAGTATGTGAGCGTGATGCCCACCAACCTTTATGGCCCCAACGACAATTACGATTTGGTCAGCAGCCATGTTTTGCCGGCGCTGCTGCGCAAGGCGCATGAGGCAAAACTGCGCGGCGACAAGGAGTGCGTGGTTTGGGGAAGCGGCGCTCCGCGCCGCGAGTTCCTGTATGTGGATGACTTAGCCGATGCTTGCGTTCACCTGATGGAGCGGGATTATGACGGCGATCTGGTCAACATCGGCACAGGCGAGGATGTGACGATCCGCGAGTTGGCCGAGATGGTAATGGCCACTGTAGGCTTTGAGGGGCGCATTGTATTTGATTTGTCCAAGCCAGATGGCACGCCGCGCAAATTACTGGATGTCGGTCGCCTGGAAGCGTTGGGCTGGTGTGCGCGCACCCCGTTGAGCGAAGGGCTACGTCTGGCCTATGAAGCTGCTCCTTTCCGATACTGATTTTGCGAAGAAAGAATACGATGTCGAACAAGAAAGTCGCTCTTATCACTGGTATTACCGGCCAGGATGGCGCTTACTTAGCAGAGTTCCTGCTGTCCAAAGGTTACGAGGTGCACGGAGTCAAGCGACGCACGAGTCTCTTCAACACCGATCGCATTGATCATCTTTACCAAGACCCGCACGATCCGGATCAGCGTTTCAAGCTGCACTACGGCGATCTGACCGACTCGACGAACCTGATTCGAATCGTCCAGCAGGTGCAGCCTGACGAAATTTACAACCTGGCGGCGCAGAGTCATGTGGCGGTAAGTTTTGAAGAACCTGAGTACACTGCTAACGCCGATGGTATTGGCGCTTTGCGTCTGCTGGAGGCGATCCGCATCCTCGGTTTGGAAAAGAAGACGCGCTTCTACCAGGCTAGCACTTCCGAGCTTTATGGCTTGGTGCAGGAAGTGCCGCAGAAGGAAAGCACGCCATTCTATCCGCGCAGTCCCTATGCGGTGGCCAAGCTGTATGCCTACTGGATCACGGTTAATTACCGCGAAGCTTATGGCATGTATGCCTGCAATGGCATCCTGTTCAATCACGAAAGTCCTATCCGTGGAGAAACCTTCGTCACGCGCAAGATTACGCGTGCCATCGCGCGTATCGCTCTCGGATTACAGGACTGCCTGTACCTGGGCAACATGAGCGCGCTGCGCGACTGGGGCCATGCGCGCGATTATGTCGAGATGCAGTGGTTGATGCTGCAGCAGGACAAGCCCGAGGACTTCGTCATCGCCACTGGCGTGCAGTACTCGGTGCGCCAGTTTGTCGATTTCGCCGCCGCCGAGCTTGGCATCACGGTGACTTTTGAGGGCGAGGGCGTGGATGAGATCGGTCGCGTTTCGGCGGTGACCGGCGACAAGGCCAAATGCAAGGTGGGCGACGTCATCGTCAAAGTCGACCCCCGCTATTTCCGCCCCACCGAGGTTGAGACGTTATTGGGCGACCCGACCCGCGCGGGGCAGAAGCTGGGTTGGACCCCCAAGACCACGCTGCGCGAGCTGGTCAGCGAGATGGTGGTGAGCGACTACCAAGCAGCCTGTCGCGACCATCTGGTCAAACAGGCCGGCTTCAAAGCCTACGACTACAACGAGTGATGCGACGCGGATTACGATCATGAAACTGCAAGGCAAGAAAATCCTCGTTACTGGCGCGGATGGTTTTATCGGTTCCCACCTCGTTGAGCATCTGGTGCGCCAGGGCGCCGACGTGCGAGCCTTCGTCTATTACAACAGCTTCAATAGCTGGGGCTGGCTGGATCAAAGCCCGGAGGACATCCGGCGTTCATTCGAGGTGTTCGCTGGCGACATCCGCGATCCACATGGCGTGCGCACGGCGATGCAGGGATGCGACGTAGTGCTGCATCTGGCGGCGCTGATTGCCATCCCTTACTCGTATCACTCGCCGGATACCTACATCGATACCAACGTCAAAGGCACGCTCAATGTTGTGCAGGCGGCGCGCGAGTTGGGCGTGGAGCGCGTGGTGCACACCTCCACGAGCGAGGTCTACGGCACGGCGCGCTTTGTTCCAATTACGGAGGCGCACCCGCTGCAAGGCCAGTCGCCTTATTCGGCCAGCAAGATCGGCGCG
This sequence comes from Chromobacterium vaccinii, assembly GCF_000971335.1. Taxonomy (GTDB): domain Bacteria; phylum Pseudomonadota; class Gammaproteobacteria; order Burkholderiales; family Chromobacteriaceae; genus Chromobacterium; species Chromobacterium vaccinii. Next base: position 44,138 of record NZ_JZJL01000013.1, on the reverse strand, counting down.
GATCAGATCGCGCAAAGTTTCTTCCTGTCTTTTGAGACGCCGGTGACGACGATTCGTCCATTCAACACTTATGGTCCCCGTCAGTCGGCGCGCGCCGTGATTCCGACGATCATCACGCAGATCGCTGCCGGCATGGACGAGATCAAGCTGGGTGCCATCCACCCGACGCGAGACTTCAACTTCGTGCAAGACACCGTGCGGGGTTTCTGCGCAGTCGCAGAGTGCGACGCGGCGCTGGGCAAGGTGATCAACGTGGGCAGCAACTACGAGATATCGGTTGGTGATACGGCCCGTCTGATTGCGGAACTGATGGGCCGCGACGTGCGTTTCACCAGCGACGAGCAACGTCTGCGTCCTGCAGGGAGCGAGGTTGAGCGCCTGTGGGCCGATAACCGGCTGGCGCGTGAACTGGCCGGCTGGGGGCCGGAGTATGCCGGCATTGACGGCTTGCGTCGCGGCCTGAAGGAAACGATCGACTGGTTCACGGAACCGTCGAACCTGGGCCGTTACAAGGCCGGCAACTACAATATCTGATCCGCCATGTCCTTTTCTGATTCCATCGCCGAACGCATCCGCCATGTTGTGGGAGACGGGCGCGTGACGCTGCACGAGCCTTTGCTCAAGGGCAATGAGCTGGCCTACGTGACTGAGTGCATCCAGACTGGCTGGGTGTCGTCCGTGGGTTCGTTCGTCGACCGATTCGAACGTGACCTCGCCGCGTATACCGGAGCTGCGCATGCGGTGGTGGTCAGCAACGGCACCTCGGCATTGCAGATCGCATTGCACTTGGCCGGGGTGCGCCAGGACGATGAGGTACTGGTGCCGGCGCTGTCGTTCGTCGCTACCGCCAATGCGGTGCGCCATAATGGCGCGTGGCCGCATTTCGTCGATAGCGAGACCCGCACGCTGGGCATCGATCCAGGCGCGCTCGACAAGCACTTGGACGAGATCGGCGAGCGCCGCAACGGCGAGCTGTTCAATCGATTGACTGGCCGGCGCATCAGCGTAGTCGTCCCCATGCATACCTTTGGCCACCCGGTGGATATGCCTGCCCTGAACGAGGTCGCGGTGCGCCATGGGCTCGCCGTTGTCGAGGACGCGGCGGAATCGCTGGGCAGCTTGCTGGATGGCCGGCATACCGGCAACTTTGGCGTCTGCGCGACGCTGAGCTTCAATGGCAACAAGATCGTCACCACCGGCGGCGGCGGGGCGATCATCACCAATGATTCGGACCTGGCCCGCCGCGCCAAGCATCTGACGACAACCGCCAAGCAACCGCATTCGTGGGCTTTTTTCCACGATGAGGTGGCCTACAATTTCCGCCTGCCGAATCTGAACGCGGCGATGGGCTGCGCGCAGCTGGAGCGCATCGGCGCTTTCGTCGATGCCAAGCGCGAGCTGGCAAGGCGCTACCAGCAAGCGTTCGAAGGCTTTGCCGGCGCCACGCTCTTCCTCGAGCGCACGGGCACGCGAGCCAACTACTGGCTGCAGACGCTGATTTTGTCTGAGGACAGAGCTGAGCAGCGGGACGAGGTGCTGCAGGCGACCAATGCCGCCGGCTTGATGACGCGGCCCGTCTGGGAGTTGCTGAACACACTGCCGATGTACCGCGACTGCCCTGCCGCGCCGCTGCCGGTGGCGCGGGACTTGGCGCGTCGAATCGTCAACATTCCGAGTAGCCCGCAATTGATTCCGGAGGGCGTGTGACCCGCCGCCGTATTACCGTTGTTACCGGTAGTCGGGCCGAGTATGGCCTGTTGTACTGGCCCATTCGAGATTTGCTCGCCGCGCCGGATTTCGAGTTGCAGCTCATTGTTACGGGTATGCACCTGTCGCCAGAGTTCGGCTTGACTGTGCGCGACATTGAGCGCGATGGCGTTCCCATCAGCGCCAGGGTGGACATGCTGGTTTCCAGCGACGCGCCGGGCGGCATCGCTAAGTCGATGGCCCTAGGTTTGATTGGTTTCTCCGATGCGATTGAGCGCTTGCGTCCGGACGCGATGCTGGTGCTGGGAGATCGTTTCGAGATTCTGGCGGCGGCGCAGGCCGCGATGGTGCATAACGTCCCCCTTGTGCATATCGCAGGCGGAGATACTACCGAGGGCGCTTTCGATGAAGCGATTCGGCATGCCATCACGAAAATGGCGCACCTCCATTTGGTCACAAACGACATCGCGCGCCGCCGGGTTGTGCAAATGGGTGAAGATCCGCGTTATGTCCATGTTGTCGGCAGTCCGGGATTGGATCATTTGCGCCGGCAGCCATTGCTGGCTCGTGCCGAGCTAGAGGCCTCTTTGGGACAACCGTTGGGCGCGCGCAATGCGCTGGTGACTTTCCACCCTGTAACGCTGGAGCCGGAGGATGGCCTGCGTCAGCAGGAAGAGCTGCTAGCCGCGCTGGACGAGCTGCCTGAGGAATGGGTGTTGTGGTTCACTTTGCCCAACGCCGATACCGGCGGGCGCGGCTTGGCGACTGCCTTGCAGGCGTGGGTGAAGGATCGGCCGCGGGCAAGGGTGTTTACCTCTCTCGGCCAGTTGCGCTATCTGAGCTTGATGCGAGAAGCGGATGTTGTCGTCGGCAATTCCTCCAGCGGGCTCTATGAGGCGCCATCGTTCCAGGTACCGACTATTGACGTAGGCGATCGACAGCGCGGTCGGCTCGCGGCGGCATCCGTGCTGCATTGCGAACCCGAGCGCACCGCAATCCGCGAAGCGATCGACCATGCGCTGGCGCTGGATTGCCGCGGTGTCCAGAATCCTTATGGCGATGGTTGCAGCGCCGCCCGCATCGTCGACGCGTTGCGGGCGATGCCGGCGGCCGAACGCATGCTAAAGAAGACTTTCCACATGATTGAGGCGGCCCGTGCCTGAGACTCCATCCCCCGTTTTTATTATTGCCGAAGCCGGCGTCAACCATAACGGTTCGCTGGACATGGCATTGCGCTTGGTCGACGCGGCGGCGGAAGCCGGCGCGGACGCGGTCAAATTCCAAACTTTCAAGGCCGAGCTGTTGGCTACGGCGCAGGCTGCGAAGGCAAGCTATCAGGTTTCCAATACGAAAGAAGGCGGCGGACAACTCGCTATGCTGCGTGCACTCGAGTTGAAGCTTGAGGACCACCAGGCGCTGATCGAGCATTGCCAGGCGCGCGGCATCCGCTTCATGTCGACGGCTTTCGACGCCCAAAGCCTGGCGTTTCTCGGCGAGCTAGGCATGCCGGCCATCAAGATTCCATCCGGGGATATCACCTGTGCGCCGCTGTTGCTGCAGGCCGCGCAGTTCCGCCAGCGTTTGCTGGTGTCCAGCGGGATGTCGACGCTGACCGATCTGGAGCGTGCGCTGGCGGTGCTGGCCTGGGGGCTGCTGCATGATGGCCAGCCGTCAGGTCAGGGCGAGATCGATGCCTGCTACTTCAGCGCGGCGGGTCAGGATGCATTGCGCCATCACGTCACGTTGTTGCATTGCGTCACGCAGTATCCGGCGCCTGCGGATGCAGTGAACCTGCGCGCGATGGATACGATGGCGCAGGCCTTTGGTTTGCCGGTCGGCTACTCGGACCACACGCTAGGCATCGAGATGTCGATTGCCGCCGTTGCCCGCGGCGCCACGGTAATTGAAAAACATTTCACGCTCGACCGTTCGCTGCCAGGACCTGACCATCTGGCTTCGCTTGAGCCTGACGAGCTCAAGCATATGGTGGGCGCGATCCGCAATATCGAGGCTGCTTTGGGAAGCGCGCGCAAACTGCCGGCACTGGCCGAACACCCTAATCGCGCTGTGGCGCGCCGTTCGATCGTCGCTGGCCGCCCGATTGCGGCTGGCGAGTTGTTGACATTGGAAATGCTGGATTGCAAGCGTCCCGGAGCAGGAATGTCGCCGATGGACATCTGGTCATTGGTGGGGCGTCCCGCCGCGCGTGACTTCGACGTTGACGAGCAGATAGAGCCATGAGTCTGCCTGTGATCGTGATCGGCGCCGGAGGACATGCGGGCGTAGTAGCGGATGCCCTGCTCGAGTCTGGCATTGAGGTGTTGGGCTACACCGATCCCGATTACCGCCTTCACGGCACGCTGCGTTTAGGGTTGCCGGTGCTGGGCGGAGATGAGGTGCTGGCAGCGCATGCGCCAGAGCGTGTGAGGTTGGTTAACGGTTTGGGCTTCGTGTCTGGTTCCGGCCGAACGGCAACGCGGGCCCGCGCGCAGCAGAGGCTGCAAGCACAGGGCTGGACCTTTGCGCCTGTGATTCATCCTCGAGCGCTGGTCTCGCGGCATGCGACCTTGGCTGCCGATGCCCAAGTACTGGCCGGTGCGATTGTGCAGGCTGGCGCCTGGATTGGCGTCAGCACCATTATTAATACCGCGGCGGTGGTTGAGCATGACGCGATCGTTGGCGCATGGTGTCATGTCGCGACGTGTGCGACGCTGTGTGGCCAAACTCATGTCGGCGATGGCTGCCTTATCGGCGCTGGCGCTGTAGTGCGCCAATCGGTGAGTGTGGGCGCTGATACCGTGATCGGCGCGGGTGCCGTCGTTGTGCGCGATAGCGCTGGCGGTGAAGTTCTGTGTGGCGTGCCCGCGCGCCCTCTTGGAGTTAAGCGATGAAGAGCTGGCATTTAGCCCTGATCGGTCCCGATGTCAGCCTGCGAGAGGCGTTGGAGATCATCGATTCGGTTGGCACGCAGCTGGCTGTGGTTGTCGATGGACATCGCCGTCTGTTGGGTACTCTGTCTGACGGGGATGCGCGCCGAGCGTTGCTTGGTGGTTTGGGTATGGATGATCGAGTCGATAGGGTGATGCACGCAAGAGCCACGACAGTTTCTGCCTCGTCTACTCCGCAGGAAATACTGGAGACGATGCGGCGCACAGGCCTGCATCAGATACCTATTGTCGATGTTGAGAATGTTGTTGTTGGCTTGGCGCTGATCGGCGACTACCTTGGCGCTGAGCGGCGCGACAACTGGGTGGTGATCATGGCAGGAGGATTGGGCTCGCGGTTGCAGGAGTTGACGCGCGATACCCCCAAGCCGATGCTCAAGGTTGGTTCCCGGCCGTTGCTTGAGACCATTATTCGCAGCTATGCCGAGCAGGGTTTTCACCGCTTCTACTTGGCGGTGAATTACAAGGCTGAGCAAATCGAAACGTATTTTGGAGACGGTTCAGCGCTTGGCGTTGACATCCACTATCTGCGGGAGGAGCAGCGCATGGGGACCGCAGGTGCGCTCAGCCTGCTGCCGGAAACTCCGAGTTGCCCCTTCATCGTCACCAATGCCGATTTGTTGACGAAGGAAAACTTTGGGCTGCTTGTCGATCAGCACGCGGAGGCTGGGAGCCATGCCACGATGGCGGTGCGCCATTACGAGATGCAGGTTCCATTCGGCGTGGTCAATGTCCACGGAGGACATATTCATTCGATCGAGGAAAAGCCGGTTCAGCGCTTTGTCGTCAGCGCCGGAATTTATGTACTGTCGCCCGACGTGCTGGATTTGGTTCCAACTGGCAGCTTCTTCGATATGCCGGCATTGTTCGATCTTGTACTCAAGAGCGGCATGAAGGCCCGCGCGCACCAGATCGATGGCTACTGGCTGGATATTGGCCGCCTGCCTGATTTCGAACGGGCCAACAGTGAGTTTCAAAATATTTTCAATTGATTATTTTCCCGGTAGAAATATATGAAAGCAGTTGTTATCGGTTTGGGCTCTATGGGTAAGCGGCGTGTTCGTTGTTTGCAGGCATTGGGCGTGATGGACATTGTGGGCGTGGATTTGCGAGCGGACCGCCGCGACGAGGTCGCGCAGCGCTATGGCATACGCGTCGAGGCTGAGCTGGATCAACTGTGGACAAGTTTCGCGCCGGATGTCGCAATCATCTCGCTGCCACCAAAGGCCCATGTCGCAGCGATGCATGCCTGCCTTGCGCGCCGCGTGCCGTTCTTTGTCGAGGCCAGCGTCGTCGATGATGGCCTTGCCGCAGTCGTTGCGCTGGCGAAGCAAACCGGCGTGGTTGCTGCCCCGTCTACGACGCTGCACTTCCATCCGGCAATCGCGGAGATATCGCGCATCGTGCGCAGTGGGCGGTTGGGTAAGATATCAAACGTAATGCTGCACTCCGGCCAGTACCTGCCGGATTGGCACTCGTATGAGCCAGTTTCCGACTATTACGTCAGCGACCCGGCCACTGGCGGCGCGCGCGAGATTGTGCCGTTCGAAATGACGTGGTTCACTGAGCTGTTTGGGTTTCCGCGCCGTGTCGCAGGCCAGTATCGGAAAACAATCGACATCGCCGGCGCCGAGTACATCGACGATACCTACAATGGCCTCTTCGATTATGGCACTTTTCTCGCCACCATTACTGTCGATGTCGTGTCGCGCCATGCAACCCGCCGCTTGACCATCAATGGCGACAAGGCACTGCTGGCCTGGTCCTGGGACGAAGCCGCCATCAAGGTTTTCGACGGCGCAACCGCCCAGTGGACTGAGTTTGGCTACCAGATGGAACAGGCCGAGCCAGGTTACAACAAGAATATCGGCGAGAATATGTATATTGATGAGATTCGCGCTTTCCTGGACGCAGTCGCCGGCAAGGCAGCATTTCCGAATTCGCTGGAGCAAGATCACCGTGTGCTCAAATTACTGTACGCATTGGAGCGTTCTGATGCTACGGCGACTTTTCAGGCGATCTGATTATGCGCGTCGCTATTCTCATTACGGCGCGTATGGGTTCCACGCGCTTGTCCGACAAGCATCTGCGGGACATGGCTGGCCGTCCGGCGTTGCGCTGGCTGTTGGAGCGTATCTCAACTGAATTTCACGCTGAGCTCGATGGCGGCGCGGCCTCGCTGTGGATCGCAACTGGCAATCCGGATCGCAACGCAGGGTTTTCTGCGCTGACATCCGGCATTCCCGCGCAGCTATTCTTCGGTGCTGACGACAACGTTCCATTGCGCCATCTGCAAGTCGCGCAAGCTCACGGGCTTGATGCCTTATTGTCCATTGATGGCGATGACATCTTCTGCGCGCCGGAGGCGATGCGCGCGGTGTATGATGCGCTCGTTTCCGGAGCGTCTTTGGCCAAGACTAGCGGCTTGCCGTTGGGCATGAATGCCTGGGGATATGCAACGCCGGTACTGGAACAGGCGCTGCGCGGCGCGGACGCTTCGGTGCTCGAAACCGGTTGGGGACGCATCTTCGACGGCATGGCCGTTCATGAGGATGTGCTGTCCTGTCCTGGGGCCGAACAGGTGCGAGCCACGCTGGATTATCCGGAGGACCTCGAGTTTTTCGATGTGACGGCACGCGAGATCCAGGGGTGGGAGCAACTGCCTGCATCCGACTTGGTGCAGGCCGTGCTGAGCCGTGGACTGCATCGAATCAATGCTTCGGTTACAGAACAATATTGGGAGAATTTCAATATGGGCGTTTCTTCTGAACAAACCGCAACCCACGCCAAGTCGTATAGCGAGCGGCTGCATCGAGTGATCCCAGGCGGCGCGCACACCTATTCTCGCGGCGACGACCAGTATCCAGTCAATGCGCCGCAAATCCTTGAGCGCGCCAAGGGGAGCACCGTCTGGGCGGCTGACGGCCGCAGTTTCCTGGACTACGGCATGGCGCTGCGCGCCGTGTCCATCGGTTATTCCGAGCCCGCGATCAACGAGGCCGCGATTCGCGGCCTGGAGGCCGGCAACAACCTGACGCGCGCATCCATGATCGAGTTGGCTGCGGCTGAGCGACTGGTCGGCATGATCGATTCGGTTGATATGGTCAAGTTCACCAAGAACGGCTCCACGGCCACGTCCGCCGCGGTCAAGCTGGCGCGCGCCTACACTGGGCGCGACCTTGTCGCGCGCTGCGCCCAGCATCCCTTTTTCTCTTACGATGATTGGTTCATCGGCAATACCGCCATCACCAAGGGTATTCCTGTCGGCACCATTGAACAGACCAAATCGTTCGCGTACAACGACATCGGCTCCCTTGAGCGGCTGATCGCGGAATACCCAGACCAATTCGCCTGCGTTATCCTCGAGCCCGCTTCGACGGATACGCCCGCGACCTTCATCGGCCCTGATGGCCGTGAAGTCAACTATTTGCAGCAGGTCGAGACGCTGTGCCGCAAGCACGGGATTGTTTTCATTCTCGATGAGATGATCACCGGCTTCCGTTGGCACCTGAAGGGCGCTCAGCATACTTATGGCGTCACGCCCGATCTGTGCACCTTTGGCAAAGCGATGGCCAACGGCTTTTCTGTCGCAGCAGTGGCCGGCCGGCGCGAGTTGATGTCGCTGGGGTCGATCGATCAGCTAGGGCAGGAGCGCCTGTTCCTGCTCTCGACGACGCACGGCGCCGAGATGTGCGGCCTGGCCGCGTATCTCGCCACGATGGATTTTCTTGAAGAGCATGCCGTCGTCGATCACTTGTGGACGTATGGCGCCAAGCTGCAAGCTGAGATCAACGGAGCAGCCGAGCAGGCCGGCATCGCAAAGCATTTCTACGCGGCCGGCCCCGCAGTCAGCCCCTACTATGCGACAGTCACTGGCGAGGGCGCGCCTTGGCTTGAGCTCAGAACCTTGTTCGCGCAGGAAATGATCAAGCAGGGCGTGTTGATGCCCTGGCTGGCGCTTAGCTATCGCCATGGAGACGCCGAGCTGGAAAAGACCCGCGAGGCGCTGGCTGCCGCAATGGATGTGTGTGCGCGCGGCGTCGCTGAGGGGGTCGACAAGTATTTGATCGGTCCGGCGATCAAGCCCGTGTTCCGTCGTTTCAACTAATCACTCAATGATGTCCAAATCGATGACGCTTGATTCATCCCTGTTGCAGGACAAGACAGTCGTGCTGGTCGGCGGCGCGGGCCTGCTCGGCAAAGCTTTTGGCGAGTCACTGCTGCGCCATGGCGCGCAGCTGATCGTGGCCGACCTCGACGAGGAGCGCTGTCGCGCTGCTTGCGATGAGTTATCGGCCAAAGTCCCCGGCGCGCGCGTGATCGCGGAAACCGCCAATATCACGGTGCGCGAGTCGCTCGATGCACTGATTGGCCGCATCCAGACACGGTGTGGCAAGATCGATGCTGTCGTGAACAATGCCTATCCGCGCAACAAGCAGTATGGACGCAAGCTTGAGCAGGTTGAGTATGCGGACTTCTGCGAGAACGTCAGCATGCACCTGGGCGGCTATTTTCTCAGTACGCAGCGCTTTGCCGAGTTCTTCAAAGTCCAGGGCTTCGGCCATGTCGTCAACATCTCGTCCATCTACGGCAACGTCGCTCCGCGGTTCGATATTTACGAGGGAACGGCGATGACGATGCCGGTAGAATATGCGGCCATCAAATCGGCGATCCAGCACCTGTCGTTGTACTTCATGCGCTACTACCAGGGCACGGCGTTACGCTTTAATGTGCTATCGCCGGGAGGAATCTTTGATCATCAGCCCGAACCTTTTCTGGAGCGCTACAAGGCGTATGCCCAGCACAAGGGTATGCTGGCGCCGGCTGACGTGGCCGGTACTCTGGTGTACCTGATCTCAGATCTATCCTCCTACGTGAATGGTCAGAACATCGTTGTCGACGATGGCTGGTCGAAGTGAGCGCCGCTATGCATCAAGTTGCTACTATCGCAGCCGGCCAACTCGGCCGCCGCCAGCCTGGCTTGGTTCTGATCGAAGAACTGTTTACCGGCGACGGTTACCAGCCCGGTGAGCAGAGCGTACGCTGTATTTTCGCTGTATTGTGGCCGCAGGCTAACGAGGCGTCCGAGCGCCTCGCCACCGCCTGACTATCATGCTGTACGTTCTCGTCAACAACGACTATCAGCTGTACGCGCTGCGCCGTCACGGCATCGCGGCGCTAGGTGGAGGTGCCGGCGTGGCGCTGATCGCGGTGCCGCACGCGCTTTCACTTTCGAACGGTACGGCTGACTTTGAGTCTGTATATCTCTTCGACACGCCGCAAGGCCGCGTCCGGCTGCTGCGTATGTTGTGGCGCTACCGCGCGCTTGGCCATGATATTGCCCAGATGCTGCATCCTGGCCCCGGCGATACGCTGCTGTTCTTTACCGAGGTTGAGTGGCTCAATCAGATTATCGTCCAGTACTTCCGTAGCCGTGGAGCGCGTGTTGTGATGCTGGAGGACGGCGGTTTCGGCACCTACATTCCGATGTCGGTGCCAGCCAGCGAGCCGCTTAGCGTGCGCGAGCGCTGTAGTCAAGCCGCTTTCCGTCTGGTGCCAGGGCTGGGGCGCAGCCGGTTTTTTAAGGTAAATGGCTTGGTGTTCCCGCGGCTGCCTGACGATGCGATCGACGCAATCGCGTTATACCGGGACGTGCGACTGCTCCGCGATGTGCCGACGAGCTGTGTGCGTAAGCCTGCGCGCAGGCGTTGCGAGATTCATCGCGGCACAGTCGTCTTTCTGAACGAGCGGATGTATGATCATTATCAGACCGGCGAGACCTACATCGCGGGTTTGCGCCGACTGATGCGGATGCTGACGGACGGCTATGAGACCGTGTACTTCAAGTTCCATCCGCGTGAACCGCAAGAGTGGAAAGCTCGGATCTGCGAGCTACTGGCGCGCGAGTTTCCGTCGGTTAGTGTCATCGATCAGCCTGGCACGATCGAGGAGATGATTCTGGACTATCGTCCAGAGGCCTTGGCATCCTACTTTTCTGCCGCTTTGCTTAGCATTGAGTATGAGGGTATCGAACCCTTGTATCTCTATCACTTGCTCGATGATCTGGCGGAGCAGCCCGTCTTCATGGGCGTGACCCGCATTCTGCGGGTCTGGGGCTATCGTTTCGTAGAGGACGGCGGTGTGCGTGCCGGTTATCATAGCGGCATCACCGATAGCGATCCCGCCGCGACCATCGACCTTAGACAACTACTGGTGTTGGCGTCCGGTGCCAGCGACGACCGGACATACTCAGTATCCCAGCTTGCGCATCGATCGCGTGGCTCCGCCCAAGGTACTGACGCGTACGAGCATCCGCAGGACAAGCAGAGTCTAAGGAGGCCCCATTGATTGCTTGTGGTTCAAATTCCCCCGCCCTCTCAGTCGTGAGAGTGGCCCGCGATCGCTTGATTGGAGGTGCGATCGAACCTTCACCAGCTACGCAACTAAGCACAGTAATTCGATTGATGGACTCCAAGATCATTACTATCTCGGGCTACGGCCATGACGGCATCCAGATGTTGGCCGTCGATTCGACTGAGGCTGCACAAGAATTCGGCGATGAGCTGACACCTTTCACCCAGCTTGCCAAGGCTGGCGGGGGGGAGGTGATGGTGGGACCCCGCGGATGCCGAATGCTCAATGCCATTGCGATTTCACATTTGCAGAAAGCGGGCGCCGCGGCGGCTGGAGTTAAAGGCAGTTTGCAGCACGCTTCTGGTGTGGCATCTGTGAGGTGCGTACGTGGCTGAACGACGAGTTGACACGCCTGGCAACGCCTTCGACCATCCGACCAAAGTTCTGCATTTGGGGAAATACTTCCATCCGGATGCTGGCGGCATTGAGACGGTTACCAAGGATATCGCGCAAGGAGCTACTCTGGCGGGCTATGAGGTCACCGTGTTGTGCTTTGGCGATGTCGTGAGTTTGCGTCGCGAGCGGATCGGCGATGTCGAGGTGTTGCGCGCTCCAGTCTGGAAGAAGACCGCCTCGCAGCCCATCAGCTGGCAATATTTTTATGCCTTTCTGCGGTGCGCGCGGGAGTACGACATTGTTCATGTGCATGTCCCCAACATGCTGGCCGCACTGGCTATTGTCGTGGCGCGGTTGCCGGGCCGGGTTGTCGTGCATTGGCACAGCGACGTCATCAACAAGGGGTGGCTGGGCCGGATGATGTATCCATTGGAGCGGCTGTTGTTGCGCCGCGCCGATGCGGTGATCGCAACGTCACAGGCTTATGCCGACGCTTCGCCGCTGTTGCGTCGTTTTCGCGACAAGGTCCGCGTGGTGCCAATTGGCATTGAAGATCCCGATATTCTCGACGATGACCATGGGCCTGGCTTGATCCTGGCGCCCGCAATAGGGAACGCAGAGCAGCCCAAAGCCTCGCGCGCTGATGAAAAGATCGTGTTGGCAGTCGGCAGGTTGGTGCCATACAAAGGCTTCGAGGTGCTCGTCGATGCCGCGCGTGATCTGCCGTCTGGTTGCCGAGTTGTGATCGTCGGAGGCGGCGAGCGCCGCGCCGAGCTAGAGGCTCGCATCGCGTGGTATGGCGTCAGCGACCGAGTGCAACTGGCCGGACGGCTCGACGACGCGTCGCTGCGCGAGCTATTTCAGCGCGCGACGTTGTTCTGCCTGCCGTCGGTCTCGCGCGCAGAGGCGTTTGGCGTTGTGTTATTGGAAGCGATGGCACACGGGTTGCCAATCGTGGCGTCCAACATCGCTGGCTCAGGCGTGCCCTGGGTCAATAGTCATGGCGAAACCGGATTGAATGTGCCGGTTGGTGACGCGCGGGCATTGGGGGCGGCGATTGTTTCCCTGTTGAGCAAGCCACAGACACTTGAGCGCATGCGCGTGGCCTCGCGCCGCCGCTTTGAGACCGAGTTCACGGCCATAGTGGCTACGCGCCGGGTGTTGGATCTTTACGCAGCCTTGGCGGTGTCGCAGCGAGGAGACTTCATCGCATGATTGCGTGGATAACAGGCTCCGGCGTGGGCTCTGTCCTACGGGGCGTGTGCGGCCTGGTTTCTCGTGCTCGGGTGCTGGCGGTATATTTTTCGTTTTCGGCCTGTGCGAGCGTGGTGGGGCTGCTGACTACGCTCTTCATGATCCGCCACGTCGCACCGGACGAGTTTGGCCGGCTGGCCATTACGCTAGGTGCCCTGATGATTGCCAATGCCGTGATCGGATTCGGCGCGGATAACTTGGTTGCAATCAACAAGGCCAAGCTTGATGCTGAGGGCTATACGGCATTCCGTCGCTCTTATGGTCACTTCGCTTTGATGACGTTTGCGATTAGTCAGGTAGTTGCTGTGCTGGTCTGGCTTTCAGGCCGGGTTGACGGTCTAGTGCTGCTTGTGCCTCTGATGGCATTACTCAAGTTCTTCGTTACCATGGCCAGCATTGAGTATGTGATGGAGCAGCGTGCCGTTGCCTACGGTCTGGTACAACTTCTGACCACGGTGACTGCGACTGCCGCAACCGTTGTGCTGGTATTGTGGGTATCGTCGAAGGCTGAGTCGCGCATTGCCGCGTTGATGCTGGCCGACGGGATTCTACTGGCGGTCCGTTATGGGTTGAGCCCCACAGTGATCACGTCTTGGCGCTTTGATCGCGAGGCCTTCGGGCGCATTGCCCGTTTCGGCGCGCCGCTGATGATCTCGGTTGGCCCTGCCTACCTGCTCAACGAGGCGGACAAAGTTGTTGTTGCGCAACATCTGGACCTAGCTGCGGCCGGCATCTACGGCGCAGCATGCACTATCGCCGGTTTCATGATGACCTTCATCACGGCGCTGCTCAACGCCTCGGTGCCGAAGCTCATGGCCGCGTTGAAAGAGGGGCGGAAGGCACCATTGCGCATAGCGGCGATTTACATCGTTAAGTTCTGTAGTTTGTCGATCGCTTTTGCTGCCCTTTTCCTGGCCGCGTATACACTTGCTGCGGGGCATCTCCTATCTGCACGCTACACAGAGGCCATCCCTATCGTCTATGTGTTGGTGGCGATGATGCAGTGGCGCTGCGCCTACGTGATTGTGGGCACCGTGACGGATTTTTTTGGCATGACAACCGAGAAGCTGACTGGCTTGGTGTTCGCGGCGGCTGTGACTTTGGGTAGCATTCTGTTGCTGATCCCGCACTTTGGCCTGTTCGGCGCAGCTTTCGGCGTTGGGCTCGGCTACGCAGCACTTGCCGGCTGGCTGATGCTGGCGTTGGCGCGGCGCCCCTTCATTCCCTATACGGTGTGATCATGCTAAGTAGATTGATCCTTTACCTCCTCGGCGCTCTGCGTGTCGATTGTATTGCCGACAGCTGGGCGAGTATGCTGGCGCGGTTGCGTGTGCGTCGCCTGCGGGCTCGCGGAATTCCATTATCCTTTGTGCCGCAGGGTGGATACGATTTTTGCATTGCGGGCGATCTGTCACGCTTTCATATTGATTCGACTAGCCATATCAAGTCTGGAACCTTCATTGAGTGTAGCGGTGGGGTTAGTATTGGTCGATATTTTCATACGGGGCGAGGGTTGACTATTTTTTCATCAGCTCATGATTATAAGGGAGCGCAAAAAATACCCTACGATGAAAAAATAATACTTAAATCAGTACTGATTGGTGATTTTGTTTGGTGTGGTGTGAATGTGACAATTCTTCCTGGAGTGAAAATCGGCGAGGGAGCTATTGTTGCTGCGAATTCAGTGGTGACAAAAGATGTCCCCGATTTGGCTGTAGTTGCAGGTAATCCAGCGAGAATTATATCAAGACGAGATGCGGATCATTTTTATCAGCTGAAAGATGATTCAAAATATTATTAATTTGACATGTTGAAATGCATCATGTGGGTGATAGAGAAGCTATTGAGGTTTTGCTATGGCTATATTTCCAAGGTTTGGAATAGTCAATATTATAAATATCCTGGAATTGATGGTACGGTGAAGTTTTCTGCCTCATTTCCGGGGTTTGTGAGGTTGATTTTTCCTGAGCGTTGTGTAATCGGTGAGCGTTCGGTCATCAATGCGGGTGCTGTTATTCATGCAGCTGGGAGAGTGGTGATTGGTAAGTATGCTCATATCGGTCACGGGTTGACCGTGTATTCGTCAAATCATAATTATAAGAGTGCAAATGCGATACCCTATGATGACCTTGATATAGCGTCTCCGGTTGTTATTGGGGATTTTGTATGGATTGGCGCAAATGTTTCGATTGTGCCTGGGGTCAGTGTTGGTGAAGGAGCTGTTATTGCGCTTGGCGCAGTCGTGACAAGAAATGTTCCTGTTGGTGCTGTCGTTGCCGGCAACCCCGCGCGGATCATTGGCCAGCGGGACATGGCGCTCTATCAACGTCTAAAGGCCCAAGGCCGCTTCGCCTGAAATGAATGGAATTCCTATGATCGAAGAGATTCGCGACGGCGATACCGTCATGGCGCTCATCCTACGCCACAATTACAAGGCCGACGGCATCAAATTCCTGACACCGGATTCGTATTCTCAGCAATTGGGCTACATGAATCGACCGCAGGGTTACGTCATCAAGCCACATGTGCACAATCCCGTCAGCCGCGAAGTCCAGTACACTAATGAGGTGCTCTTCATCAAGAGCGGCCGCGTGCGCGTAGACTTTTACGGCAACGACCAACAGTATCGAGAGAGCCGCATGCTGGAGTGTGGCGATATCATTCTGTTGATTGTAGGCGGTCATGGTTTTGAGATGTTGGAGGCCAGCGAGATCGTTGAGGTCAAGCAGGGGCCCTACGTCGGCGAGCACGACAAGATTCGCTTCGAGCCGGTTTCGGCCGACCAAGTCAAGTTTTCCAGCCACTAAAACGGCACCAGACTGAGAGAAACATCGACATGATCCCTGTGAATCAGCCGTTGCTGGACGGCAACGAGAAACGCTACTTGCTCGAGTGCATCGAATCGGGTTGGATCTCCTCGGAAGGCCCCTTTATTAGGGATTTTGAGGAGAGGTTCGCGGCCCGTTTCAATCGCAAGCACGCAATCGCGGTATGTAACGGCACTGCGGCGCTGGATGCCGCCATTGAGGCGCTGGGCATTGGTCCAGGGGACGAGGTCATCATGCCTTCGTTCACCATTATTTCCTGCGTGATGCAGATTGTGCGCAATGGCGCCAAACCGGTGCTGATCGATGCCGATCCGCGTACCTGGAACATGAACGTGAGCGCTATCGAGTCGCGCATCACGCCGAGCACCAAAGCCATCATGGCGGTTCATATCTACGGTTTGCCGGTCGATATGGATCCGCTGCTGGAGCTGGCCCGCAAGCATGGCCTCAAAGTGCTGGAAGACTCGGCGCAGATGCATGGCCAGACCTATAAGGGCCGCGCCTGCGGAAGTCTCGGCGACATCAGCACCTTCAGCTTCTATCCCAACAAGCACATCACTACCGGAGAAGGCGGCATGATCGTCACGGATAGTGATGAGTTGGCCGAGCATTGCCGCAGTCTGCGCAACTTGTGCTTCAAGCCTGAGAGCCGTTTTGTACATGACCGGCTTGGCTGGAATCTGCGCATGACCAGCATGCAGGCTGCGCTGGGTTTGGCACAATTGGAGCGTCTGGATGAATTCGTTGTGCGCAAACGGCGCATGGGCGCGCTGTATCAGGAGTTGCTCGGCGATTTGGATGGCGTGCAGCTGCCGCTGGCATCGACCGACTACGCCGACAGCATTTACTGGGTTTTCGGCTTAGTATTGGATGAGCGCCTGGGGCTGACTGGCGCCGATGCGATGAAGCGTCTCGCTGCCGAGGGTATTGGCAGCCGGCCATTTTTCTACCCGATGCATCAGCAACCTGTGCTGCGCAATATGGGGGCGATCGCTGCGTCGGACCATTGCCCGGTTGCCGAGCGCTTGTACGAGCGCGGTTTTTACATTCCGAGCGGGCTGGCTCTGACCGAAGACCAGATCCGCACTGTCGCCGCCACCGTACGCCGTATCCTGACTCTCTGAATGAAGCCTCAAGACCCTCTTATCGTCGTCGATCTGCGTACTTGGCCTTGGACCGGAATCGGCCGGGTCACGCGCGGCATTTTCCAGTGCGCGCGCGATCTGGAGTCCGAGTTTGAGACCCTTTACATCGTCAATGACAGCACGGCCATCCCGGATGGCCTGCCGAATCTGATCCGTTTTCGCTCGTCGCCATTTGGGCGTGGCGAGCAGATTGAGTTTCGTCGCTTGTTCGCGCGTCTGCGTGACCGGCGTGTGATTCTGCACTCGCTCAACTTCAATGTCCCGCTTTGGCTGCCCAAGCATGTAAGCCTGGTCGCGCACTTCTACGATGTGCTGACAGATACTGGAGAGTTCCGCACGCCGCTTCATCGCTTGGCCTACAACGCCTATATCTGGAGCCTGAGGCGTCATCGCGCGACGATCCTGGCGCAATCGGACTACACCGCGCAGCAGATTGCGAAGCACCACCCCTTCCATGAGGTAATTGTTTGTCCGCATGGTTACCGAAACTACATGGAGCCGCTCGAGGCGGATTTACAGGCCGCTTATGGATTGCGGCGACCCTACTTCCTGTACATCGGGCTCAACAAGCCGCGCAAGAACCTGGATGGCCTGTTGACCGCTTATCGCGACGCGCTGAAAGCGAATCCTGCCATCGGTTATGATCTGGTCGTCTGCGGTCCTATCTTCGAACGCACATCGATGGGTTTCGATGTCCGGACTGCGGTCAACGCCGAGTCAGCGCTGGCCGGGCGGGTGCATTTGTTGGGCTTTATCCCAGAGGAGCATCTCCACGCCATCTATCAGCATGCCAGCTTGTACGTTGTGCCGAGCCACTTGGAAAGCGGCTATAGCTACCCGGCGTTGGAGGCCCTGACCACTGGGACGCCGGTGCTGCTCAATCAGGTTGACATGTACAACTATGCGTCTGCCGGCGAGGGGGTGTTTTTCTTCGACGGCAGCTCGAAGACTGGTACGGGCAGCCTGCGGGCCGTGTTGGCCGACATGCTGGCACGTCCTGGCTTCGCGCGTGTGGATCCTGCGCAGTGCGATGTTCTCGCGCGTTTCAATTGGGATCGCGTCAAGGACACAATGAGATCGCTGTACCGACGATCATGATCCCATATCTATTCGTATTTGCCGCGTTCTTGACCATGTTTCTTGTGCTGGAAACAACCGTGAGAAACCGCGTCCTTACCCGTGCTGAGTGCTGGGTATTGGTGCTGCCGCTGGCCATATTCGCCATCGGATATGCGGGACAGATTGGTACTGATGTCAAGAGCTATCAGAGGTTGTTTGACATCGCCGAGGATTTTCCGCTTGAGCCTGGTTTCTCTGCCCTCATGATTGGGGCCAAGTCGCTCGGGCTTGACTATTTCGACTTTACTCGCTTGCTGGCGCTGGTTGAGATACTGCTGTTGATGTCGGTTGTGACGAGGCTGCGCGACCCGCTGTTTTTCCTGCTTTTCTACTTGAGTTCGTTTTATCTGAACTTCCAGTTCAATGCGGTCCGCAACTCCTTCGCGTTATTGATTGTCGCATCCCTGTATGTTCGCTTGCAGAGGGCCAGCCTATTGGCATTGTTGTCTTCGACGGCTATTCATTACTCATCACTGATATCTCTGGCGTTGCTGCGATTGTCTCTGAGCCGGCGTCAATGGCTTGCGATTGGGTTGGTGAGCGCAGCCGGTTGTGGCATCGCGCTGGCCTGGCTGAAGTCCGATCTGCTGACGGTTGTTGATTTGTCCGGTTACAAGGGCTATCTGGAGCAGCAATACGAGAGCAAGGCGGTATATCCAGCAGTGCTGCTGAAGCTGTTGGTGGTCTGGTTGATGTATCGCAATGGTGGTAAACGTTTCTACTTGGCCGCGTATGCAATCTTCGTAGTGCTGGTCCACGCGGTGAGTCCGGTTCTGAGCCGTCTGGGCGATCTGGTGTTGTTCTTGATGCTGCTGGATTTCTGTGCCAATCATCGATTGGTTCGGCACCGGTTGCTGGCGATTGGCGTGACTTTATTGCTGGTGCTGAGCAGCCTGATGATTCCATGGAGCGATTGTCAGAATGGTAGTGATGGAAACTGGTGTCTGTCTGGAGATACTATTTGGTAACGATCCAACAATACATTTATTGATTAGTCTTTGGTGCCCAATGCCTTATTGCGGTAGTTGGCTGATCTTGAGTGGTTGAGTTTTACCTATATGTTGTAGCTAGTTTGCGGAAGTGCTTGCCTGCGTAAGTTAGCACCGAGTGGTTGGCGAGCAAGAAACACCGGTTTCACACCATGCGTTGGGCCGGCTCTGACAAACCTTTAAATTTATGACTGCCATGATCGATATTAGCGTCATTATCCCGACCTTCAACCGCATTGGGTGCCTGCCAGATGCACTGGACAGCGTATTCAGCCAGCCCGGCGTGCGGGTCGAGTGCATCGTAGTCGACGATGGATCAAGCGATGGCACGGTCCCCTACATTCGTGAGCGCTATAAAGAGCGCGATTTGATTGTGATTGAGAAGCCGTCCCGTAGCGGCCCGCAAGTTAGTCGTAACCTTGGCATGGAGGTTGCTAGTGGCGAGTTTGTAACCTTTCTCGACTCCGACGATTATTTCGAACCTAATACTCTCGCCGAGCGGGTGCTGCGATGCCGGGAGCAAGGGCTGGATGCGTTATTCTCTGGTTATCGGGTCCAGTTTGTTGGAAATCAATGGGATTTGGTGAAGAACATCGACCGTAGTTCTCGTATCTGCCCAGTTGATTATTCGACTGCTCTTCTTGATTTCAAAATCGCACCGACCAGTTCAATCATGTTTCGGAGGGAGCCCCACGCCGCACTCAAGCTAGATGAGAGCCTGGTTTCCGGGCATGACGATGATTTATCTCTGCGTCTGATCCGCGCTGGACGTTTTGCTTTCGATGATACCCTGGCGATGGCCCTTGTTCATCATCCTGGCGAGCACGTTGCTACGCCGCGTAATCTGATGATTGGTGACGCGCAGCTACTGCAGAAGTACGCTACGGACCTTGTAAGACTGCATGGCTGTGGCTATCTAAACCGACGTCGTGGGCAGGCGTTGGCCGGATTGTGGAGCGTGGGCCAGTTCAAGCGCACCGCGCAGCTGTGTCCGGCTGCTGCGGACCACGGTTCGATGGCTGTCGCGCTGGCGCTGGGCGTGCTGTATTTGCCACGTCGCTGGTGGGGCTCGCTACGGAAGCGCATTATGATGCGTGTGGTGCGTGTGGTGCTTTGATTGATGGTGACTGATCGTATGAATACCCAGAATTCTGGACAGGTTTACGTTCTGATTCCTTCGCATAACCGTCGCGATATCTTGTGCGCTACTTTGACCAAAGTACGCGCGCAGTTGCCGCCCAAGACGGCGCGACTGATTGTTGTCGACGCAGGCTCGACCGACGGTACTCGGGACGCGGTTAAAGCGCAATGCCCATCGGCCGAGATCGTCGACGGGCATGCCGATATGTGGTGGACGGCCACCGTCAATCATGGCCTGAAGCATATCGCGAAGACAGCGCGCGCTGGTGATCGTGTATTGCTTATGAATGATGACATCGATCTGGCTCCCATGGCGTTAATTCGCTTGCTGGAGGCATCGGAGTTGGAGCCTGGCGCCGTGATTGGAGCGGTGAACATCGTGCATCGGCCCGGTGAAGAGGCTCAGGTGTACTTTTGCGGCGGCCGTTATGACCTACGCTTCGCACGGCATAAGGTCAATATCAGGGGGGGGCACCCTGGCATGAGCCCGCGTCACGTTTTCTGGAAACCGATTTCCTGTACGGTCGGCTGCTGGTGATACCGTGGAGTGCTTTCGAGGTGGGCTGCGGTTTTGACGAGGAGGTTTTTCCTCAGTACTGTGCCGACGAGGATTTTGCCTACGGAGCGAAGCTGCGTGGCTTCAAGGTTCTCGTGGATAGCAGGAGCGTCGTCTACGTTAATGAGGCAACGACGGCGAGCTTCAGTCTTAGCTTAGGCAAGGGCGGCTGGCGCGGGGTGCGTAAGGCATTGACTGCTTTCAACTCCTGTTATAACTGGCGCCAAGGGTGGGCATTCAGCCGGCGCTATGCTAAATGGCCAGCTATCTACATGCTGTGCCGCTATGGGATCATCTTTATCAGCGAGAATCTACGGACGCTAGCACGCAAGTAGCAAAGCTAGCTGGATTGTTGTGGCGTGAAAACGCCGCAGCAACTGAGTATGGTCCATCCGGAGATGCATACTGCTTATTGGCGGCAATTGCTTGACTTAGAGCCATTGGGTCACCATCTGCAACGCGAAGTCCATTCTTGATTGTGGCAAGATGGTGTCCTCATGGATATTGTCGATAGAAATACAAAGAGGCTCCAATGTTGCAGATTCTATTGCTGGCCACGTTTTTATCCTTGTTTGTTGGTATGTGCCTGATCCGTTTTGCTCATCTGCATGAGCGTTTTTCCGCGGATCATGATTTGGGAGGGGTGCAGAAGTTTCATGCCCGGCCGGTGCCGCGTATCGGCGGCGTGTCGATTGCGGCGGGTTTGGCGGTGGGGTGCGGTTTTTTGGCATGGCTGCTGAGAGATGCTTCGGTGCTGCGATTATTGGCGGTGGCGCTGCCTGCTTTTGCGGTCGGGATACTTGAAGATGTGACGAAGAAGGTTGGGCCGTTGCCCCGATTGCTGGCTACTTTCATTGCTGCAATTTTGGGCTACTTTGTACTGGGTGCTGGGTTGCAGCGTCTCGACATTCCCCTATTGGACGGTTTAGTGTCGCAATTCTGGGTGCTGTCTCTGCTGCTGACTGTCGTTGCGGTTGGCGGGGTGGCGCACGCGGTCAATATCATCGACGGTTACAATGGCTTGTCGGGGGTGGTGTCCATCTTCATTTTTCTGGCGATGGCGTATGTCGCTTTCAAAGTGCAGGATGCGGCCTTGTTGGGAATTTGTTTTGCGATGATTGGCGCGATTGCTGGATTCCTATTTTGGAACTTCCCGCGGGGCTTGATCTTTGCCGGCGATGGCGGCGCTTACTTGGTGGGCTTCATGATCGCTGAAGTGGCGGTGCTGCTGGTGGTGCGCCATCCGCAAGTTTCGCCGTGGTTCCCGTTGTTGTGTGTGATCTATCCCGTTTTTGAAACGTTATACTCGATTTATCGAAAGAAATTCCTGCGTGGGATGTCTCCAGGAGTGCCTGATGGTCTGCATTTGCACATGCTGGTCTACAAGCGCCTTGTGCGTTGGATGGTGGGAAGCAAGAATGCCGATCATAAAACCATGCGCAATAGCCTGACCTCTCCCTACTTGTGGGCGCTGTCTTCCATATCCGTGGTGCCTGCCATGCTGTTTTGGCAGCACACCGGAGTGTTGATGACTTTCTGCGTCTTGTTTGCCATGACGTATATCTACCTTTATCGCATGATCATTCGTTTTCGGACGCCGCGCTGGTTGGTGTTGCGGCGAACCTGCCGAAGGCTTTGATTTGATCCGAAGGGCGTCTAGGACGCCCTTTGCACTTCTACCTCTTGAAATACTTGGATGGCGTCCCTATTATTAGCACTCGCAACGGTTGAGTGCTAAGCGCTCTGCCGAAACCTATACATACCTGATGTTCCACTCTCAACAGCCAATGTAACAGGAGAGATCCATGGCAATTCGCCCTCTGCACGACCGTGTTGTTATCAAGCGCCTCGAGGCTGAAGAAAAGACCGCTTCCGGCATCGTTCTGCCCGGCGCGGCGGCTGAGAAGCCGGACATGGGCCAAGTGCTCGCAGTAGGCAACGGCAAGATTCTGGAAAACGGCGAGCGTCGCTCGCTGGAGCTGAAGGTCGGCGACAAGGTTATCTTCGGCAAGTATTCCGGCCAGACCGTCAAGGTTGATGGCGATGAAGTCCTCGTGATGCGCGAGGAAGATGTAATGGGCATCGTTGAGTAATCCGATCGTACCCCTACTTCATAAATAGATTCTGGAGATTTCGAGAATGGCAGCTAAAGACGTAAAGTTTGGTGAATCCGCTCGTAGCAAGATGGTGGCCGGCGTCAACATTCTGGCCGACGCGGTAAAAGTGACTCTGGGCCCCAAGGGCCGCAACGTGGTGCTGGATCGTTCCTTCGGCGCGCCGACCATCACCAAGGACGGCGTGTCCGTCGCCAAGGAAATCGAACTGAAGGACAAGTTCGAGAACATGGGCGCGCAGATGGTTAAGGAAGTGGCTTCCAAGACTTCCGACGTGGCCGGCGACGGCACCACCACCGCCACCGTTCTGGCTCAGGCCATCGTGCAGGAAGGCATGAAGTACGTCGCCGCCGGCATGAACCCGATGGATCTGAAGCGCGGCATTGACAAGGCCGTGGTGTCCCTGGTGGGCGAGATCGCCAAGATCGCCAAGCCGTGCGCGACCTCCAAGGAAATCGCCCAGGTTGGCTCCATCTCCGCCAACTCCGACTCCGACATCGGTGAAATCATCGCCAATGCGATGGAAAAAGTGGGCAAGGAAGGCGTGATCACCGTTGAAGACGGCAAGAGCCTGAACAACGAGTTGGACGTGGTGGAAGGCATGCAGTTCGACCGCGGCTACCTTTCCCCGTACTTCATCAACAACCAGGATAAGCAGATCGCCGCGCTGGACAATCCGTTCATCCTGCTGTTCGACAAGAAGATCTCCAACATCCGCGACCTGCTGCCGGTGCTGGAGCAAGTGGCCAAGTCCGGCCGCCCGCTGCTGATCATCGCCGAAGACGTTGAAGGCGAAGCGCTGGCCACGCTGGTGGTGAACACCATCCGCGGCATCCTGAAGGTTGTGGCTGTCAAGGCTCCGGGCTTCGGCGACCGCCGCAAGGCCATGCTGACCGACATCGCCGTGCTGACCGGCGGCGAAGTGATTGCCGAAGAAGTGGGCCTGACCCTGGAAAAGGCAAGCCTGGACCAACTGGGCCAAGCCAAGCGCGTTGAAGTGGGCAAGGAAAACACCACCATCATCGACGGCGCCGGCGAAGCCGCCACCATCCAGGCGCGCGTGGGCGAGATCCGCAAGCAGATCGAAGAAGCCACTTCCGACTACGACCGCGAGAAGCTGCAAGAGCGCGTGGCCAAGCTGGCCGGCGGCGTTGCCGTGATCAAGGTCGGCGCCGCCACCGAAGTGGAAATGAAAGAGAAGAAGGCTCGCGTCGAAGACGCGCTGCACGCCACCCGCGCCGCGGTTGAAGAAGGCGTGGTGCCCGGCGGCGGCGTAGCCCTGCTGCGCGCCCGCGCTACCCTGGAAAGCCTGAAGACCGACAACGTCGATCAGGAAGCCGGCGTGAAGATCGTGCTGCGCGCGATCGAAGCGCCGCTGCGCCAGATCGTCAAGAACGCCGGCGACGAGCCGTCGGTCGTGGTGAACAAGGTGCTGGAAGGCAAGGGCAACTTCGGTTACAACGCCGCGAGCGGCGAATACGGCGACATGCTGGAAATGGGCGTGCTGGACCCGGCCAAGGTGACCCGCTCCGCTCTGCAGCACGCGGCTTCCGTAGCCGGCCTGATGCTGACCACCGACTGCATGATCGCCGAGCTGCCGGAAGACAAGCCGGCCGCTGGCATGCCTGACATGGGCGGCATGGGCGGCATGGGCGGCATGATGTAAATCGAGCCGTACAGGCGGGCATGTTCGCATGCCTGCCGAAGCAAACAGCCCCGCGGCGTATGCCTGCGGGGCTGTTTGCTTATGAGGCCGCGCCTCAGCTCTTCAGCGAGACGAGCGGTGCGCCGACCTGGTCTTTGGCCGACAACATGGGCATGCCGCTCAGCGGCCAGGCTATGGCCAGGTCCGGATCATCCCAGGCTATGCTGCGCTCCAGCTCTGGATGCCAGTAGTCGGTGGTCTTGTATAGAAACTCCACATCGTCGCTCAGCGTAAGGAAGCCGTGGGCGAAGCCGGCGGGTATCCACAGCTGGCGCTTGTTGGCGGCGGTAAGCTCCGCGCCTATCCATTTGCCGAAGGTCGGAGAGCCTGAGCGGATGTCGACGGCGACGTCGAACACGGCGCCGGCGACGACACGAACCAGCTTGCCCTGCGGATGCGGATCCTGTTGGTAATGCAGGCCACGCAAGACGTTTTTGCCGGAGCGGCTGTGATTGTCCTGCACGAAGGCGACCGTATGGCCGATGGCTTGCTCGAAATGCTGGTGGTTGAAGCTCTCGAAGAAAAAGCCGCGCTCATCGCCGAATACCTTGGGTTCGATGATCTTGACTTCCGGGATGTAGGTGTCGATTACGTTCATGGTGCTTATTCTGCTTTGTTTGGATTAGTTCGCAATCATTGTGAGCAAATAGCGGCCATAACCGGTCTTCTGCAGAGGCTGAGCCAGCCGTAGCACCTGAGCTTCATCGATCCAGCCGTTGCGGAAGGCGATTTCCTCAGGGCAAGCGACCTTTTGCCCCTGGCGGTTCTCAATGGTGGCGATGAACTGGCCCGCCTCAAGCAGTGACTCGTGGGTGCCGGTATCCAGCCAAGCGTAACCGCGGCCCATGGTTTGTACATTCAATTGCTGCTGCAGCAGATAAATGTTGTTGATGTCGGTGATTTCCAGTTCGCCGCGCGGCGAGGGCTTGATGCTTTTTGCGATCTCAACGACTTGCGAGTCATAGAAATACAGGCCGGTCACAGCATAGTGCGATTTGGGTTTGGGGGGTTTTTCCTCGATGGACAGGGCGCGGCCTTGTTGGTCGAACTCCACCACGCCGTAACGATTGGGATCGCTGACCCGGTAGGCGAAGACGGTCGCGCCATCGTTTTGGATGTTGGCGGTCTGCAGCAGATTGGAAAATTCGTGGCCGTAGAAGATATTGTCGCCGAGCACCAGCGCCGACGGATTGCCGTTGATGAATGTCTCGCCGATAAGGAAGGCCTGAGCCAGGCCGTCCGGGCTGGGCTGGACCGCGTATTGAAGCTTGACGCCCCATTGGCTGCCGTCGCCGAGCAATTGCTGGAAACGGGGCGTGTCCTGTGGCGTGGAGATGATCAGAATATCTTGGATGCCCGACAGCATCAGCGTGGTCAGCGGGTAATAGATCATCGGTTTGTCGTAGATCGGCAGCAGTTGCTTGCTGACGGCGATCGTGGCCGGATACAGCCGGGTGCCGGAGCCGCCGGCGAGAATGATGCCTTTGCGTTTCATGGCTTGCTCTCCTGTTGTCATTCCTGAGGGGGCTTGTCGCCGCCAGTGGCCTGCAGCAGTTGCGCGAGTACCTGGTCCACGCCGTCCTGCCATTCGGGCAGCGCGATGCAGAAGGTGTCTCTCAGTTTGTCGCAACAGAGGCGGGAGTTGGCTGGGCGCTTGGCCGGCAGCGGGTACTCGGCGCTGGGAATGCCCTGGATGTTTGTGGGATCGACTGTCAGCGCCAGGCCGGATGCGGCGGCGCGCTGGAGCAGGTAGGCCGCATAGCCATGCCAACTGGTTTCGCCAAGGGGCGCCAGATGGTAGGTGCCGAATGCGAATCCATCCGATCCGGACAGATAGCGGCGGATCAGTTCGGCGGTGACGTCGGCGATCAGGGCGGCGGATGCCGGCGCGCCGATCTGGTCGTTGACAACCTTGAGCGTCTCCCGCTCCTGTCCCAGCTTCAGCATGGTTTTCAGAAAATTGGCGCCATGCGCGCCAAACACCCAGCTGGTGCGCAGTATCAGGTGGCGAGGCGCGGCATGCCGGATGGCTTCTTCGCCCGCGAGCTTGCTGCGGCCATACGCAGACTGCGGGCCGGTGGCGTCGCTTTCGCGCCAGGGGCGTTCGCCGTCGCCGTTGAAGACGTAGTCGGTGGAGTAGTGCACCAGCAGCGCGCCGCGGCGGGCGGCCCAGCGCGCGATGACGCCGACGGCGTCGGCGTTGACGGCGTTCGCCGTCGCTTCGTCGCTTTCGGCTTTGTCGACCGCGGTATAGGCGGCAGGATTGGCGATGATGTCCGGCTGGAGGCGATCCAGAGCCTGTTCGATGCGTTCTCCGCTCTGGGCCAGGTCCAGCTCCTGCCTGTCAGTGGCGATCAGTTCGCCCAGCGGCGCCAGCGAGCGTTGCAATTCATGGCCGACCTGGCCATTTTTACCGGTGATCAGTATGCGGGGCATGGCGCTCATCCGTAGTGCTTGTCGAGCCAGTCGCGGTAGCTGCCATTGCTGACATGCTCGATCCAGGCCGGATTGTTCAAATACCATTCGACGGTTTTGCGGACGCCGCTGTCGAAGGTCTCGGCCGGCTTCCAGCCCAACTCCCGCTCCAACTTGCGCGCGTCGATCGCGTAGCGGCGGTCGTGGCCGGGCCGGTCGGCGACGAATTGGATCTGCTCGCGATAGGCCTGTCCATCCGCGCGGGGCTTCAGTTGATCCAGGATGCCGCAGATGGCGCTGACCACTTCGAGATTGGTTTTTTCGTTCCAGCCGCCGACATTGTAGGTTTCGCCGGGTTCGCCGGCTTCCAGCACGCGGCGGATCGCGCTGCAGTGGTCTTTGACGTACAGCCAGTCGCGGACTTGCCGCCCATCGCCGTAGATGGGCAACGGCTTGCCGGCCAGCGCGTTCAGGATGACCAACGGGATCAGTTTCTCGGGAAAGTGGTAAGGCCCGTAGTTGTTGCTGCAATTGGTGGTCAGCACCGGCAGGCCGTAAGTGTGATGCCAGGCCCGCACCAGATGGTCGGACGCCGCTTTGGAGGCGGAGTAGGGGCTGTTCGGCTCGTAGCGCTTGGTTTCGGCGAAGGGAGGGTCTTTAGCCTGCAGGGTGCCGTATACCTCGTCGGTGGACACATGGAGGAAGCGGAAGGCCTCGCGCTCGCCGGCCTCCAGCCCGTTCCAGTATTCGCGCGCGCATTCCAGAAGGTTAAAGGTGCCGACGATATTGGTCTGAATGAAATCGCCCGGGCCGTGTATCGAGCGGTCCACGTGGCTTTCCGCGGCAAAATTGACGATGGCCCGCGGGCGATGGTCGCGCAGCAGCTCGGCGACCAGTTTCCGGTCGCCGATATCGCCATGGGTGAAAACATGGTTGGGTTTGGTCCTGACTGTGTGCAGGGTTTCCAGATTGCCGGCGTAAGTCAGAGCATCCAGATTGACAACGGTTTCCTCGCGGCCGGCCAGCCAGTCGAGAACGAAGTTGCCGCCGATGAAGCCGGCGCCGCCGGTAACGAGAATGGTCATTGAAGCTTCCTGTATGATCGAGTTTCCCGCCGCATGCGCTTGTATGAATCTCTGCGTGCCGGCTTTGTCGGGCTGGGGAGCGCTGAAGCGGATCGCCCGCGAAAGTGATCGCGTTAGCGCCGAATGCCATCCGCTGATGTCGAGAATAGCTCATATCGCTGCATGGCATTGCGGGGCGAAGCCAGATGGCCCATGACTGGGAACCATCGCGCGGGGCGGACAATTCCGTTGATTTTATCCACTTTAAAAACATCCGGCAAAGCGAGGGGAATTCTGCGCGGAATTCGCCAGAATCGTCGCGAATAATGACAAAGCTCCGTCAGTAATCAATATTGAGGAAATGAAGGCTATGCAGATTAATGACGTACAGAATATTTTGGATGCCTGTCTTGAGCCTTGGCGCTACAAAGATTACGCCCCCAACGGCCTGCAGGTGGAGGGGCGCGGCGAGATCAGGAAGGTGGTGACCGGCGTCACGGCGTCGCAGGCCTTGATCGATGCCGCGGCGGCGCAAGGCGCGGACGCGATTCTGGTGCATCACGGTTATTTCTGGAAAGGCGAGGACGCGCGCATCTGCGGCATGAAGAAGCAGCGCATCCGCGCCTTGCTGCAGCACGACATCAGCCTGCTGGCGTATCACCTGCCGCTGGACGGGCATCTGGAGCTTGGCAACAACGCGCAGCTGGGCAAGGCGCTGGGACTGGAGCCTGCGGGGCAAGCCGGCGAGCAGAGTCTGCTCTGGCATGGCGGCTGGGCCGGAGATGGCGATGCCGCGGCGTTCGCGGAGCATGTGACAGGGGCGTTGGGACGGCAGGCGCAGCTGTTGGGAAGGCCAGGCAAGCCGGTGCGCAGGGTGGCGTGGTGCACCGGCGGCGCGCAGGGTTTTTTCGCCGACGCGATCGCGCTCGGGGTTGACGTTTTCATCACCGGCGAAGCATCGGAACAGAATTACCACATGGCGATGGAAAGTGATGTGGCATTCATCGCCGCTGGGCATCATGCCACGGAACGCTTTGGCATCAAGGCACTAGGCGAGCATTTGGCGCAAGTCTCTGGCATAAATGTCGAATTTATTGACGTTTATAACCCTGTTTAAGCAAGTTGCTGGCGTCTCGCTCAATTTATTTGCATAGAAGCTTCAAGTCCCTACTAGTAATCGGGTAAAATCCAGCGGTTTAGGGCTCGATTTCCACGATTGAGGATGACTGTAATGAGTGAACAGCAAGTCGATACGGGGCGCCGTCGTTTTCTGACGATCGCCTCCAGCGCTGTTGGGGGTGTTGCGGTAGTCGGCGCGGCCACGCCATTTTTCATGAGCTTTTTCCCGTCCGAGAGGGCCAAGGCGGCCGGCGCGCCGGTCGAGGTCGACATCGGCAAGATCGAAGCCGGCCAGAAGATCAACGTCGAATGGCGCGGCAAGCCGGTGTGGGTGCTCAGCCGCACGCCCGAGCAGATCAAGAACCTGCCCAAGAACGATCCCAAGCTGGTGGATCCGAAATCCGAAGTCGATCAACAGCCCAAGTACTGCCAGAACGAAAATCGTTCGATCAAGCCGCAATTCCTGGTGGCGGTGGGCATCTGCACCCATCTGGGCTGTTCGCCGACCTTCCGGCCCGACCTGGCTCCCGCCGACCTGGGGCCGGAGTGGCTGGGAGGCTTCTACTGCCCCTGCCATGGTTCCAAGTTCGATCTGGCCGCCCGCGTGTTCAAAGGGGTGCCGGCGCCCAAGAACCTGGAAATCCCCCCGCACAAGTATCTGTCCGATAGCCGCCTGCTGATTGGCGACGACAAATAAGCTGAGGGTGAAAAATGAGCAAAGCGCAAAAATTGCTTAACTGGGTGGACGAGCGGTTCCCGCTGACCGCCCTGTGGGAAAGTCAATGGGGCAAGTACGTCGCGCCCAAGAACTTCAATTTCTGGTACTTCTTCGGTTCGCTGGCCATGCTGGTGCTGGTGCTGCAGATCGTCACCGGCATCTTCCTGACCATGAACTACAAGCCGGACGGCACGCTGAACGCCGCCGGCATTCCGGTCGCCTTCGCCTCGGTCGAGTACATCATGCGCGACGTGGCCGGCGGCTGGATCATCCGCTACATGCACTCCACCGGCGCGTCGATGTTCTTCGTCGTGGTCTACCTGCACATGTTCCGCGGCCTGATCTACGGCTCGTACAAGCAGCCGCGCGAACTGGTGTGGGTGTTCGGCACGCTGATTTTCCTGTGCCTGATGGCCGAAGCCTTCATGGGCTACCTGCTGCCTTGGGGCCAGATGTCGTTCTGGGGCGCCCAGGTGATCGTCAACCTGTTCGGCTCCATCCCGGTGATCGGCCCCGATCTGTCGCTGTGGATACGCGGCGACTTCGTGGTGTCCGACGCCACGCTGAACCGCTTCTTCGCGCTGCACGTGATCGCGGTGCCGCTGGTGTTGCTGGCGCTGGTGGCGGCCCACCTGATGGCGCTGCACGAAGTGGGTTCCAACAACCCGGACGGCGTGGAGATCAAGAAGCAGCCCAAGGACCCGAATACCGGCCTGTACCTGGACGGCATCTACTCCCACCCCTACTACACGATCAAGGACATCCTCGGCGTCGTGGTGTTCATGGTGGTGTTCTCGGTGATCGTGTTCTTCCTGCCGGAAATGGGCGGCTACTTCCTCGAGCACCCGAACTTCGATCAGGCCGACCCGCTGAAGACCCCGCCGCACATCGCGCCGGTGTGGTACTTCACGCCGTTCTACGCGATTCTGCGCGCCATTCCGTCATTTGCCGGCACCCAGGTGTGGGGCGTGCTGGCGATGGGCGCGGCTGTGGTGCTGATCGCCTTCCTGCCGTGGCTGGACCGCTCGCCGATCAAGTCCATCCGCTACCGCGGTCCCAAGTTCAAGGTGGCGCTGGTGTTGTTCATCGCCGCGTTCATCGGGCTGGGCATCCTGGGCGCGATGCCGCCGACCGAAGTGCGCACGCTGATCTCGCAGATTTTCTCGGCGATCTACTTCGCCTTCTTCCTGGGCATGCCGTTCTACACCAAGAACGACGTGGGCAGCCTCCCGGTGCCGGAGCGCGTGACCGATACCAACGCCAAGCGCCAGATCCAGTTCGTGGCCCTGGTGGCGCTGACCGTGTTCCTGGCCGCGCTGTTCGCCATGAACGTGTAAGCAAGGGGATAAGGAAAATGAAAAACAAGATCCGTCACCTGATCGCCGCCGCGGCGCTGGCGCTGCCTGTCGCGATGCCGGTCTTCGCCAACGAGGGCGGGCCCAAGCTCGACAAGGCGAACATCGACATCCAGGACACCGAGAGCCTGCAGCGCGGCGCGCAGATCTTCGCCAACTACTGCCTGTCCTGCCACTCGGCCAGCATGATGCGCTACAACCGGTTGGAGGACATCGGCCTGACCGAGGAGCAGATCAAGGCCGACCTGATGCCGGAGGGCGCCAAGATCGGCGACCAGATGAACATCGCGATGAACAAGCAGGACGCCAAGGCCTGGTTCGGCGCGACGCCGCCGGACCTGTCGCTGATCGCCCGTTCCCGCGGCGCCGATTATCTGTACAGCTATCTGCGCGGCTTCTATCGCGATCCGTCCCGTCCGACCGGCTGGAACAACCTGGTGTTCGACAAGGTGGGCATGCCGCACATCTTCTGGGAATGGCAGGGCGAGCAGGAGCTGAAGACGGTGAAGAACGCCGAAGGCCAGGAGGAGCATAAGCTCGAACTGGTCAAGGCGGGCACGCTGACCAAGCTGGAGAACGGCAAGGCCAACACCGCCGAGTTCGACCGCCGCATGCGCGACCTGACCAACTTCCTGGTCTATATGGGCGAGCCGGCCGCGGTGAAGCGTCAGCAGATCGGTTACGTGGTGGTGATGTTCCTCGGTCTGCTGTTGTTCCCGCTGGTGTATCTGCTGAAGAAGGAATACTGGCGCGACGTGCACTAAAGCGATCAGCCTGTTGAAAAAAGGCGGAAGAGATTCCGCCTTTTTCTTTTTTAAAATCATGATGTTGTGTTGAAAGACTGGAATGTGGCCGCTGGATAGTGCTAGAATGCGCGCTGCACTCATTTTTTAAGTTAGTCAAGGATTTTATCCGCCATGATGACCCTCTACTCCGGAATCACCTGCCCGTTCAGTCAGCGCTGCCGTATCGTGCTCTTCGAAAAAGGGATGGATTTCGAAATCATCGATGTGGATATCCATAACAAGCCGGAAGATCTGGCTGTGATGAACCCGTACAACGAAGTGCCGGTTCTGGTGGAGCGCGACCTGATCCTGCATGAGTCGAACATCATCAATGAATACATCGACGAGCGTTTCCCCCATCCTCAGCTGATGCCGGCCGATCCGGTGATGCGCGCCCGCGCCCGCCTGTTCCTGCATCGTTTCGAGAACGAGCTGTTCATTCACGTGAAAACGCTGGAAGCCGGCGCCACCGGCAAGGAAGCGACCAAGGCGCGCGAAGCGATCCGCGACGGCCTGACCACCATCGCGCCGATCTTCTCCAAGCAGAAGTTCATGCTGGGCGACGATTTCTCGATGATCGACGTGGCCATCGCCCCGCTGATGTGGCGCCTGGAGCACTACAATATCGACCTGGGCAAGAGCTCCGCGCCCATCCTCAAGTACGCCGAGCGCATCTTCCAGCGCCAGTCCTTCATCGATTCGCTGACCCCGTCCGAAAAGGCGATGCGCAAGTAAAGGAGACGCGATGAGCTCCAGCACCAAGCCGTACATG
Source organism: Chromobacterium vaccinii (assembly GCF_000971335.1). Taxonomy (GTDB): domain Bacteria; phylum Pseudomonadota; class Gammaproteobacteria; order Burkholderiales; family Chromobacteriaceae; genus Chromobacterium; species Chromobacterium vaccinii. The sequence continues at coordinate 11,658 of NZ_JZJL01000013.1, read as the reverse complement.
CTGCGCGCGCTGCACCAGTGGTGCGGCGACAATGGCTACACTCCGTACATCGTGGTATGGGTGAACAGCCGCACCGATGTGCCGCTCGAGTACGTGAAGAACAACGAGATCGTGCTGAACATCGCCGATGGCGCAACCAAGAACTTGCGCATCGACAATGAGTGGATCTCGTTTTCCGCCCGCTTCGGTGGCGTATCGCGCGACATCTGGGTGCCCATCGGCAACGTGATGTCCATCTTCGCCCGGGAGACCGGCGAAGGCATGGGCTTCGAGGTGGAGCCGATGAGCGAGGAGGCGGCCAGCCTGAAGCCGGTCAGCGCCGAAGAGGACGCGCCGGATTCCGGCGGCGACGATCCGTCGCCGAACCGCCCCAGCGGGCGTCCCAGCCTGCGCATCGTCAAGTAAGCTTGTCGCATCGATCGAAACCGGCCCCTGGCCGGTTTTTCATTTTGGAGCGGCGAAAAAAAAACGGGGCCGAAGCCCCGCCAAGTCCCTTACACAACAATCTTCGATCTGGCGGCTTATTCCACGCGCTCGCCGTGCAGCACCAGGTCCAGGCCTTCGCGCTCTTCGTCCTCGGCGACGCGCAGTCCCAGCAAGATGTCCACCAGTTTCAGCAGGATGAAGGTGACGATGCCGCAGTAGGCGATGGTCACGCCGACGCCCAGCGCCTGGATGGCCAGGCTGCCGTCGGCGCCGCCGATGTCCTTGACCGCGAACACGCCGGTCAGCAGCGCGCCCAGGATGCCGCCCACGCCGTGCACGCCGAAAGCGTCCAGCGAGTCGTCATAGCCCAGCATGTGCTTGAGCCCGGTGGCGCCCCAGAAGCAGACCGCGCCGGCGGCGAGGCCGATGATCAGCGCGCCCTTGACGTCGACGAAGCCGGCCGCCGGGGTGATGGCCACCAGGCCGGCGACCGCGCCGGAGGCGATGCCCAGCACCGAGGGTTTCTTCTTGGTGGCCCATTCGGCGAACATCCAGGCCAGCGCGGCCATCGCGGTGGCGACCTGGGTGGTGACCATCGCCATGCCGGCGCGGCCGTCGGCGGCGCCTGCCGAGCCGGCGTTGAAGCCGAACCAGCCCACCCACAGCATCGACGCGCCCACCAGGGTCAGCACCAGGTTATGCGGCGGCATCGCCTCCTTGCCGAAACCGACGCGCTTGCCCAGCACCAGCGCGGTCACCAGGCCGGCCACGCCGGCGTTGATGTGCACCACGGTGCCGCCGGCGAAGTCCAGCACGCCCTTGTCGCCCATCCAGCCGCCCGGCGCCCATACCCAGTGCGCCACAGGCACGTAGACCAGCAGCGACCACAGCGCCATGAAGGCCAGCATCGCCGAAAACTTCATCCGCTCGGCGAAGGCCCCGGTGATCAGGGCCGGGGTGATGATGGCGAAGGTCATCTGGAAGGTCATGAACACTGATTCCGGAATGGTGCCGGCCAGCGGATGCACGGCCAGCTTGCCGGCATCCTTCATGTACACCATGCCGTCCAGCATGAAGCGCGACAGATCGCCGATGTACGGCGTGCCCACGGTGAAGGCCAGGCTGTAGCCGATCACTGCCCACAATACGGTTACCAGCGCGGTGATGGCGAAGCTTTGCATCAGCGTGGCCAGGACGTTCTTCTTGCGGACCATGCCGCCGTAGAACAGTGCCAGGCCGGGAATGGTCATGAACAGCACCAGGGCGGTGGAGGTCAGCATCCAGGCGGTGTCGCCGGAGTTGATCCCCTTGGCGGCGACCACCGCCGGACCGGCCGGCGCGTCGGCCAGGGCGGGCAGCGATAGGGCGGCGAGCCCGGAAGCCATTGCAGCGAGTATCTTTTTCATTATGGTTTCCCCAGTTTCACAAAGCGGTCAGACCGCGTCGGCGCCGGTTTCGCCGGTGCGGATGCGGATCACCTGCTCCAGGTCGTAGACGAAGATCTTGCCGTCGCCGATCTTGCCGGTGCGGGCGGACTTCTCGATGGCTTCCACCACCTGGTCCAGCAGCGCGTCGTCGATGGCGATTTCCAGCTTCACCTTGGGCAGGAAGTCGACGACGTATTCTGCGCCTCGATACAGCTCGGTATGGCCTTTCTGGCGGCCGAAGCCCTTGACCTCGGAAACGGTGACGCCTTGTACGCCGATGGCGGACAGCGCTTCGCGGACTTCGTCAAGCTTGAACGGCTTGATCACTGCGGTAACGAGTTTCATGGCGGCTCCTTCTCGAACGATTGACAGATGGTTCTGCTGCGGATGGTTATGCAGGAATCGTGCCAGCCCGCGATGGGCGTTCTCTGAATTGTGATGCACTGCAAAAAAGGCCGCGCTGTCCGTTTTGGCACTTTCCTTGTGCGCCGGGGCTGCTTATGCTGCACAGTTTTGGTGCATCGTTGCGCCGCAGCATGGCCCGGATGAATTCTGGAGACGGGCTGACATGTCCTTGCGGGCAGGAAATGCGGGAGCGCGAGGGCGCTTTTTGCTACACTCGGCTGAAGATCAAGACACTGCGGGAGCCGCTACCATGTTGAGCCAGAAACTGTTTGAAGAAATCAGCGCCAAGATCAGCGAGACCATCGCCGCCAGCCCGGCCAAGGACATCGAGAAGAACGTCCGCGCGATGATGGCTTCCACGTTCTCCAAGATGGATCTTGTCACCCGCGAAGAATTCGATGTGCAGCAGGCGGTGCTGGCGCGCACGCGGGAAAAGCTGGCCGCGCTGGAGTCGCGCTTGGCCAGGCTGGAGAACCAAGTGTTCCCGGACGAGGCTGCGGCTAAAGCGGAAGAACAGTCCGAACTCGGCCACTCCTGAGCGCCATGACGCTGGCGGTGGTGGCGAGCAGGGCGCTATCCGGGCTTGATGCGCCGGAGGTAGCCGTCGAGGTCCACCTCGCTAACGGCCTGCCCGCGTTCAACATCGTCGGCTTGCCCGACACCGAGGTGAAGGAAAGCCGGGACCGCGTCCGCGCCGCCATCCTCACCTCTGGGTTCGAATTTCCCGCCCGCAAGATCACCGTCAATCTGGCGCCGGCCGACCTGCCCAAGGACTCCGGCCGCTTCGACCTGCCCATCGCCATCGGCATCCTGCTGGCCTCCGGCCAGGTGAAGAACGACGATATCGCCCATTATGAGTTCGCCGGCGAGTTGGCGCTCAGCGGCGCGGTGCGTCCGGTGCGCGGCGCGTTGGCGATGGCCTGCCAGTGCCATGCGGCGGGCCGGGCCTTCGTGTTGCCTGCCGACAGCGCGGCGGAAGCCGCGGTGGTCGGCGGCGCTGCCATTTACGCGGTGGCGTCCTTGCCGCAGGCCTGCGCCTTCTTGAACGGTTTGCAGCCGCTGGAGCCGTTCGCCGGCGCGCTGGCCGGGGAGTGGCCGAACTATCCCGATCTCGGCGATGTCAAAGGCCAGTCCATCGCGCGCGGCGCACTGGAAGTCGCCGCGGCCGGCGGGCACAGCCTGCTGTTGATGGGGCCGCCCGGCACCGGCAAGTCCATGCTGGCGGCCAGGCTGCCGGGTCTGCTGCCGCCCTTGTCCGAGCGGGAAGCGCTGGAAAGCGCGGCGGTGCAGTCGTTGGGATCCCAGGGCTTTCAGCCGGGGCGCTGGCGGGTGCGGCCGTATCGGTCTCCCCATCACACCGCCTCGGCGGTGGCGCTGGTCGGCGGCGGCAGCGAGCCCAGGCCTGGCGAGATCAGTCTCGCGCATCATGGCGTGCTGTTCCTGGACGAGCTGCCGGAGTTCGACCGCAAGGTGTTGGAGGTGCTGCGGGAACCGTTGGAGAGCGGGGTGATCCATATCTCGCGCGCGGCGCGCCAGGCCAGCTTTCCGGCGCGCTTCCAGCTGGTGGCGGCGATGAATCCCTGCCCCTGCGGCTATCATGGCCACCCTGCCGGGCGCTGCCAGTGCTCGCCCGAGCAGGTGGCGAAGTATCGGGGTAGAATCTCCGGCCCCTTGCTGGACCGGATCGACTTGCAGGTGGAGGTGCCGGCCTTGACGGCGGAGGAGTTGCAGCATTCCAGGCCGGGTGAAGGCAGCGAGGCGGTGCGCCAGCGGGTGTTCGAGGCCAGGGAGCGCCAGTTGGCGCGGCAAGGCGGCTTGAACGCGGCGCTGCAGGGCGAGGCGCTGGAGACGCATTGCCGCGGCGACGAGCACGCGCTGGCGGTGCTGGCCAAGGCTTTGCAACAACTTGGCTTGTCGGCGCGGGCGTATCATCGGATACTGCGGGTTTCGCGCACCATCGCCGATTTGCAAGGCGTCGAAACGATAAGCCGCAACCATGTATTGCAGGCGATCCAGCTCAGGCGCGTCATGCAAGGCGGCGCTTGATAGAATTGATCAATTAAATACGGATGGCATGGTGGCCGTCCGACAGACATAGCGGTAGTGGTGAATGGCTAATCGAGACCTGAAAAATTCCCCCAGACCGTCGCGCGGGCGCGGCAATTCCTCCTCGTCGCGCAGCGGCGGAGGCGGCATGATGGCGGGCATCATCATCGGCCTGATCGTCGGCGTAGCGGTGGCGGTGGGGTTGGCGATGTATCTGAACCGCTCGCCGGCCGCCTTCCAGCCCAAGAACGAACGCAAGGCGGAAGCGCCGCAGCCGCCGACCGAGCTGCTGGCGCCGGGCACCCGCATTTCAGAGGCCGCTTCGGCCACGACGCCGGCCGCGCCGGCTCCGGCGCAAGCGCAGCAGCAGGCCACGCTGGACTCCACCGAGACGGTGCCGCTGCCTCCGCCGGCGACCCCGCACGAAGCCAAGCCCAAGCCGGCGCCTCAAGCACCGGCAAAGACCGGCAAGGATGAGCAGCGCTTCGATTTCTACAAGATTCTGCCGGGCCAGGTGGACGCGGTCACGTCCGACGCCAAGTCCTCGCGCTCGGGGGAACCTTCGGCATCGGCGCCTGCCAAAAAAGTTTATTTGCAGCTGGGCGCGTTCCAGAACCAGGACGAGGCCGACAACCTGAAGGCCAAGCTGGCTTTGCTGGGCGTCGAGGCCAAGATCCAGTCGGTCAATGTGCCTGACAAGGGGATGGTCCACCGGGTCCGCGTGGGCCCGCTGAGCCGTCAGGACGATGTGGAGCGCATCCGCGCGCAGTTGAAGCAGGACGGCATCAGCGCCAATGTGGTGAAGGCCGCCGAGTAAGTCTCATCTCTCCAAATAACGGGAAAAGAACATGAAGAAATGGTTGTTGTTGGCAATGCTGGCGGTCAGCGGCATGGCGAATGCCGCGATCCAGCTGGGCAAGGACTACACGATGCTGAGCACGCCCCAGCCGGTGGCCGACCCGAAGAGGGTGGAAGTGATCGAATTCTTCTCCTACCACTGCATCCATTGCTATGACGACGATCCGGCCCTCAATGCCTGGGCCAAGACGCTGCCGGCCGACGTGAGCTTCCGCAAGGAGCAGATCGTGTGGCAGAAGTCGATGGAAGGCTTCGCTCGCATGTTCGCCACCTTCAACGCCACCGGCACCTTCGACAAGCTGCATCGCCCGGCTTTCGACGCGCAGATCAAGCAGCGCATGGATTTGTCCAAGCCTGAGCAGTTCACCAGCTGGATCAAGCAACAGAAGGGCGTAGACAGCGCCAAGCTGCTGCAGACCTACAACTCCTTCGGCATCAACGCCCAGGTGGCGCGCGCGACCAAGATCACCCGCGACTACCAGATTCAGGGCACGCCGACCGTGATCGTCAATGGCAAGTACGTGGTGGTGACCAGCACGCCGGAACGGATGATCCAGGTGATGAACGAGCTGGTGGCCAAGGCCCGCGCCGAGAAGAAGTGATTGTTGGCTTGAAGCGAGAAAGCGGCCTTTGGGCCGCTTTTTTGTTGCCGCGGCGTCTGTCTGATCGGGAAGACCGCGGATGGCAGGTATTTTTATGTAAAAAGTTCTTGACGCGCTTTTAGCATTGCCTTAATATGCAATCTCTCTGACGCGGGGTGGAGCAGTCTGGTAGCTCGTCGGGCTCATAACCCGAAGGTCGTAGGTTCGAATCCTGCCCCCGCAACCAAATGCCATGAAAGCCGAATCGATGTTCTGATTCGGCTTTTTGCATTTCTATCGTCTCTATTTCATCGCGCGCGTTTTCCCCGGCAAAGTTTCCCGCTCCCGCCACGTGACAATTGGGATTTCCATTTTTGCTTCTTGTTAAAACTTTCTCTGGTTTGGCGCTGTGCCGAAAGAAATATTTTTTTGTAACGGTTTGCAACCGCAGACATGTCCAAGTCATGTTAATGACTTTGTCCTAAGTGGTTGTTGCTGCGGCAGAATACGGCGAGCGCCGTCCTTGATTTTGATCAGTTGAATGGCATATCTGGTGGCGGCGCGGTCTTGATCATAGTCAAGACTCTTGAAATATTGGCTGGAACTGTTTCTAATACGCCCGCCCGCCCTTGAGGGCCGCGACGATTTGTCGCAGCGCGACGGCGTCGGGCATTGATGTTTGTGCTTGCCGAATTCCTGTCTTCCCGCGCCGCATGCGGCGTTTCACTCGGGCAGTGATCTTCAGCTGTCACGCCATCGTCCGGAAGCGATTGTGGAGTCGCTTCCCGCCATATCCGGCGCAGGCCGCCGGTGGGGCAGGTCGCGGAATATCCGCGATCCCTAAACTTCTGGTTTGGTCTGGACTGATGCGACTGCGCCCGGCGCTGTCGCTTCTTGGTCCGGCAGGGAACTGTTTTCTTGGCGTTGGAGCATGGCTCGCAACGCCTGTTGCGCATCTGCGCGCCAAAGGATTTTTAACCCGAAAAGTCGTATGATGAGAAACCATAGACCCTTCCGCCTGATGCGGGGGCTGGCGCCTGTGGTGATCGCCCTGCTGTCGGGATGCCAAGGCGGCATTCTCGATCCCAAGGGCCAGATCGCTGCTGAGCAGAAGTCCCTGATCCTGACGGCAACTGCGCTGATGCTGCTGGTGGTCATCCCGGTGATCGTGATGACCTTGGTCTTCGCCTGGAAGTACCGCGCCAGCAACAAGGACGCCGCCTACGAACCGAAATGGTCGCACTCGACCAAGATCGAAATCGTGGTCTGGCTGATCCCCTGCATCATCATCGCCTTCCTGGCGACGCTGACCTGGAAGAGCACGCACAAGCTCGATCCCTATCGTCCGCTGGAGTCGGACAAGAAGGCGATCCAGGTGCAGGTGGTGGCGCTGAACTGGAAATGGTTGTTCATCTACCCCGAGCAGCAAATCGCTTCCGTCAACGAGCTGGTATTCCCGGCCGATACCCCGGTGAGCTTCAAGATCACTTCCGACGCGGCGATGAACTCGTTCTTCATCCCGCAGCTGGGCGGCCAGATCTACGCGATGGCCGGCATGCAGACCCAACTGCATCTGATCGCCAACGAACCGGGCACCTACAAGGGCTTCTCCGCCAACTACAGCGGCGCCGGCTTCTCCGGCATGAAGTTCAACGCCGTCGCCACCAAGACCCCGGCCGAATTCGAAGCCTGGGTAGCCAAGGCCAAGGCTTCCGGCAAGGCATTGGACGCGCCCGCGTACCTGAAGTTGCTCAAGCCTAGCGAAAACAATGCGGTGGAATACTACGCGTCGACCACGCCGTACTTGTTCGAGGCCGTGCAGCACAAGTACATGGCCGCTCGTCCGTCGCTGGCCGACAGCGACGACGCCATCAAGCTGACCAAGATGACCAAAGAACTGTGCGCCGCGATCACGCCGCCGGTTGTGAAGGAGTAACAATCGATGTGGTTAGGTAAACTGACTCTGGACGCGATCCCGTTCCATGAGCCCATCATCATGGGGGCGCTGGGAGGCGCCGGCCTGATCGGGCTGATGCTGTTCGCACTGATCACCAAGTTCGGCAAGTGGGGCTATCTCTGGAAAGAGTGGCTGACTTCGGTCGATCACAAGAAAATCGGCGTGATGTACATCATCGTCGCCATGATCATGCTGCTGCGCGGCTTCGCCGACGCGCTGATGATGCGCACCCAGCTGGCGATGGCCACCGGCGGCGCCCACGGCGTATTCCCGCCCGAGCACTATGACCAGATCTTCACCGCCCACGGCGTGATCATGATCATCTTCATGGCGATGCCGTTCATGACGGGCCTGATGAACATCGTGGTGCCGCTGCAGATCGGCGCGCGCGACGTGGCCTTCCCCTTCCTGAACTCGCTGAGCTTCTGGCTGCTGGTGTCCGCGGTGATCCTGGTCAACCTGTCGCTGGGCGTGGGCAACTTCGCCCGCACCGGCTGGGTGGCCTATCCGCCGCTGGCCGAGCTGGGATTCAGCCCTGACGTGGGGGTGGATTACTACATCTGGGCCTTGCAGATATCAGGCATCGGGACGACGCTGACCGCGATCAACTTCCTGGTGACCGTGATCAAGATGCGCGCCCCGGGCATGAAGCTGATGGACATGCCGATCTTCACCTGGACCTGCACCTGGGCCAACGTGCTGATCGCCACTTCCTTCCCGATCCTGACCGGCGCGCTGGCCATGCTGGCGCTGGACCGCTACCTGGACTTCCACTTCTTCACCGCGGAACTGGGCGGCAACGCCATGATGTACCTGAACCTGTTCTGGGCCTGGGGCCACCCCGAGGTGTACATCCTGGTTCTGCCGGCGTTCGGCATCTTCTCGGAAGTGGTGTCCACTTTCGCCGGCAAGCGCCTGTTCGGCCACAAGTCCATGATCTACGCCAGCGGCGCGATCTCGGTGCTGGGCTTCATGGTTTGGCTGCACCACTTCTTCACGATGGGCTCCGGCGCCAACGTGAACGCCTTCTTCGGCATCGCGACGATGATCATCTCGATCCCGACCGGCGTGAAGCTGTTCAACTGGCTGTTCACCATCTACAAAGGCCGCCTGCGCTTTGAAACCCCTATCCTGTGGACCCTGGGCTTCATGGTGACCTTCTCCATCGGCGGCATGACCGGCGTGCTGCTGGCAGTGCCGGGCGCCGACTACGTGCTGCACAACAGCCTGTTCCTGATCGCCCACTTCCACAACACCATCATCGGCGGCGCCGTGTTCGGCTACCTGGCCGGCGTGTCGTTCTGGTTCCCGAAGGTGTTCGGCTTCAAGCTGAACGACAAGCTGGGCAAAGCCTCGTTCTGGTTCTGGCAGATCGGCTTCATGTTCGCCTTCATGCCGCTGTACGTGCTGGGCTTCCTGGGCATGACCCGTCGTCTGAACCACACCGACAACCCGGCCTGGGAGCCGTGGCTGTACATCGCCCTGTTCGGCGCGCTGCTGATCGCCGCCGGCATTGCCTGCCAGCTGCTGCAGATCGTGGTGAGCATCCGCGACCGCAAGAAGCTGGTCGACGAAACCGGCGATCCGTGGAACGGCCACACTCTGGAATGGTCCACGTCTTCCCCGGCGCCGTTCTACAACTTCGCCAAGCTTCCGCAGGTGCATGACATCGACGCCTTCACCGACATGAAGGAAAAGGGCATCGCCTACGCCGTGCCGAAGTCGTACGAACCGATCCACATGCCGCGCAACACCGCGGTGGGCATCTATATCGGCGCCTTCACCACGGTGCTGGGCTTCGCGTTGATCTGGCACATCTGGTGGCTGGCCGTCGTCGGCCTGGTGGGCATCGTCGGCTGCATGCTGGCGCGCGCCTACGACAACGACCTGGACTACTACGTGCCGGTGGACGAAGTGGAAGCGATCGAGCGCGCCCGCTTCGAGAAGCTGGGCATCGACGTCGACAACTACACCGAGCGTGATCCGGCCCAGCCGAAAAAGGCTGCGCGTCCGACCACCACCGCGTAACGGGTTGAATCTGACATGACGACTTATGTAAAAGAAGCGCACGCCGCGCACGACGACCACGAGCACCACGATAGCGGTTCGCAAACCGTTCTGGGCTTCTGGTTCTACCTGATGACCGACTGCATCCTGTTTGCGACCGCGTTCGCGACCTACGCAGTCCTGTTCCGCAACGTGGCGGAAGGCGTGTCCGGCAAGGACATCTTCGATCTGCAATACGTGCTGGTGGAAACCGCGGCCCTGCTGCTGTCCTCCATCACCTACGGCTTCGCGATGATCGCCGGCCACAAGGGCAACAAGTCCGCCGTTCTCGGCTGGCTGGCTGTGACCTTCCTGTTCGGCGCCGCCTTCATCGGCATGGAAATCAATGAATTCCATCATCTGATCTCCGAAGGCCACGGCCCGCAGAAGAGCGCCTTCCTGTCGGCCTTCTTCGGCCTGGTGGGCCTGCACGGCCTGCACGTGACCGCCGGCCTGCTGTGGATGGGCGTGATGATGGCCGAAGTGGTCAAGACCGGCTTGACCGGCCGCGCCATGACCCGCCTGAACTGCCTGTCGCTGTTCTGGCACTTCCTCGACATCGTGTGGATCTGCGTATTCACCGTCGTCTACCTGAAAGGAGCCATGTGATGAGTCACGCGCATGACAATGCCAGCCACGGCACCGTGAAGAGCTACATGGTCGGCTTCGTGCTGTCGGTGGTCCTCACCGCCATTCCGTTCTGGATGGTGATGGGCGGGGCCTTCACCAAGCAGGCGACGCTGATCGGCATCCTGGCGATGGCGGTGGTGCAGATCGTGGTGCAGCTGAAGTACTTCCTGCACCTGGACTTCAGCAAGGAAGGCAAGCTCAACACCTTCTCCTTCCTGTTCACCGGCATGGTGATCGTGTTGCTGGTGGGCCTGTCGATCTGGATCATCTACACCGCCGACGCGCTGATGATGCGCTGAGCGAGGCTGAGTTGAAGTTCAAGCGTTATCTTCAGGTCACCAAGCCCGGCATCATCTTCGGCAACCTGATCTCGGCCGCTGGCGGTTTCCTGCTGGCGGCGCAGGGATCGGTGGACTGGTGGCTGCTCGCGGCCACCGTCATCGGTTTGTCGCTGGTGGTGGCTTCCGGCTGCGCGATCAACAACTGCATCGATCAGGACATCGACGCCAAGATGGCCCGCACCCAGAAACGGGTGCTGGTCACCGGCGCGATGAGCACCAAGGCCGCGCTGGCGCACGGCGTGCTGCTGGGCCTGGCGGGCTTCGCCCTGCTGTGGTTCTGCACCAATCCGCTGGCCACCGGCTGCGTGCTGTTCGGCTTCGCGATCTATGTCGGCGTGTACAGCCTGTACATGAAGCGCAACTCGGTGTACGGCACCCTGGTGGGCAGCCTGTCCGGCGCGGTGCCGCCGGTGGCCGGCTACTGCGCCGTCACTGGCCGCTTCGACATGGGCGCGGCCATCCTGCTGCTGATGTTCAGCCTGTGGCAGATGCCGCACTCGTACGCGATCGCCATCTTCCGCTTCAAGGACTATGAAGCGGCCGGCATCCCGGTGCTGCCGGTGGTGAAGGGCATCTCCGCCGCCAAGCAGCAGATCGTGCTCTACATCCTGGCTTTCGCCGCGGCGACCGTGATGTTGGTGTACGGCGGCTACGCCGGCTACGGCTACCTGGCGGTGGCGGTGGCCACCAGCCTGTGGTGGCTGAAGATGGCGCTGTCCGGCTACAAGCGCGAAACTGACGACCGCGTCTGGGCGCGGCAGGTGTTCTTCTTCTCCATCATCACCATCACCTCGCTGAGCGTGATGATGGCGGTGGATGGGCAGACGCCGCCGCACAGCCGGGTGGTGATGACTGCGGACGCGGGCCACTACCACTAAGATCGATACCGTTCCATGCCAAACGGGGAGCAGCTTGCGCTGCTTCCCGTTTTTGTTTAGCCA
>NZ_JZJL01000012.1 GCF_000971335.1 Chromobacterium vaccinii | reverse complement strand
AAGACGCCGACCACGCACACACTGGCCAGAACGACCTGTCGCGCTTCTCCGGCATAAACCGGGCGCTGCGCGCGCTGCTATCGGCCGAACCAGCCGCCAGCGGCGCGCAGCAGGCGCCGCTGCCCCTGTTCCGCGCCAAATACGATCTGGTCAAACTCAGCGAGGCTTTCCGTCTGCACCTTGCGGACGACGTCGAAAATTTCACAGTGCTGCCGGATGGCATGCTGATCGCCGAGGACGGCGATGTCCGCTATGTGGCCTGCGGCGGCGAAGAGCGCATCCTGTTCCCCAACCCTGCGGTCAAGCCGGGACTGCGCGCCGGCATCGTGGTGGAACCCGCCAGCCTGGGCTGAGCGAGTCGGAATGCGCAAAAGAAAACGGGCCGCAATGCGGCCCGTTTTCGTCCAAAAGGCGCATCAGCCGGAAATGTAATTGAACAGCGACAGCTGCGCGACCTGGGCATAGGTCTTCTGCGTGTACTGCAGCGAGGTCTGAGTCAGGGTGAACTGGGAAATCGCCTGAGCCATGTCCAGGTTCTGCAAGTCGCCGATGCCGGAGTTGTATTGCAGATTCAAGTTGTCGCTCATGCTCTGCAGATTTGAATTTTCCTGCTCGCGCGCGCCCACCGACGCCAAACCGATGCTCATCTGCTGGGTCGCGTCGCTCATCTGGTTGATGATGGTGTTTATCTGCGTCGAAAAATTGGCCGGCTTGGGATTCTGACCCAGCAGGTTGTACAGATTGATCACCGAATCGAAAGCAGCAGTGGGGCTGCCGCCGCTTGCCAGCGAACCGAACACCGTATTGCCCGGATCGGAAATCGCCATGAGCCGCGAGGAGCTGACCTGCACGCTGCGCTGGCCATCGTCGCCGTTGTAGGCGATGGTCGGCGGGTTGTTCGACAAATCCAGCGCGAAGGGCGCGGTGTTGATCTGATTGCCGCTGAACAAATAGCTACCGTTGCCGTCGGTCGCATTGGCATAGCCAACCAACTCGGACAGCCCTTCCTTGACCGTTTTTTGAATCGCCTGCAGCTGCGTGGTCGACAAAGCGCCGCTTCCGGCATAGATCGCCTGGCTCTTCAACGAACCCATCAGGTCGATCGCGCTCTTCAGCGAGGTATCGGAATACGACAGCCAGCTGTCCACTGCCTGGGTATTCGCCTTGTACTGCGTATTCTGGCCGCTGGAAGTGTTCAGCAACTCGATTCGCGCGGCGGCGACGGGATCGTCCGATGGCGTGACCACGCGCTTCTGGTAGTCGATCTGCGTGTTCACCTGAACCAGCTGTGCCTGCAGGTTCGACATATTGTTCACGCCCGACTGATATAGCGTTGTTGAGCTGATGCGCATCGCCGCTCTCCTTCAAATAATGGCTTCAGGACATGATGCCCAGAATGCTGGAAAAGGTGCTCTGCGCAATCTGTATCACCTTGCTGCAGGCCTGATAGGACTGCTGGTATTTGATCAGATTGGCGGCCTCCTGATCCAGATTCACGCCGGAATAATTCGAGTTGTTGGTGGTGGCCTGCTCCAGCGTTTTTTGCGCGCCGGAATTCATCTGTCCGACGGCGAAACCCTGGTTGCCCACCGAAGCCACCATGGAGGTGTAATAAACCTGGTACGACTGATTATTGACCAGATTGAGATTCTGCTGGGCGGTCAATTGCAGCAGATTGCTGTTGTCGCCCGACGCCTTCAAATTAGGCGCGCCAACCGTCGCGGGCCCCACGGTGAAGCTCTGGCCGAGGTCCGGCGAGCCGGACAGCTGGAAGCCGATGCCGACATCCACCGGCGGCACTGCCGTGGTCTGCAATTTGTAGCTGTTGGGCTGAGCGGTGTTGGCCACCACATTGTAAGGGCCGCCGCCATTCGTGCCGGTGATCGTCGCGGTCATCGTCACCGGCGCGGTGCCCGATGCCGTTATCGTCATATTGGTCATGCCGCTGGACGGGTGCGTCGCGTTTGTCGGAAACGGCAAGGTCGGAGGCGAGCCATTGATGCTGCCGGCGTAGGTGCCGGGCAAGGAAGACCACACGCCGGTCATCGTCACGCCGCTGGTGCCGCCCGCGGTGCCTGTCGGCACCAGATTGGAGGCGGTGGCCAGCGCCTTCGGGTCTCCCATCAGCACCTGGAACTGCCCCGCCGCGTATTGCGGCTTGGCGGCATAGGACGACAAGTCCTGGAAAATCGGCCCGCCGGGCTGCGCGTTGTAATCCAGCCCCAACGAGTTCTGGTAATTCATCGCCGCCGAGAAATTGATCGCCAGCGTGCCCAGCTGGGTTTGCGTCTGCAACAGCGCGCCGTCGCGGAAATTGAGCAGCCCGCCCAGCTGGCCGCTGCCCAACACGCTATTGGGCAAAATGACAGGAGCGCCGCCGGCCGGATTGACGAAACCGACCTGGCGATTGGTGTTGTTGTTGGGATCGGCCTGAGTGGTCAGTTGATTGACCGTGCCGCCGATCACCAGCGTCTGGCCGCTGCCGATATTCACCGTATAGGAGCCGTCGCTGGCGATGGAAACCGTCGCGCCCACCAGCTTGTTCAGCTGCAGCACCGCCTGATCGCGCGCGTCCAGCAGCCCGTTGGGCTGCGCCTGGGGAGCGGAGGCGTTGCCGCCGGTCGCGGAACCGATCTTCTGGTTCAGATCGGCGATCTGCTGGCCCAGGGCGTTGATGCTCTGCACCGTGGTGTCGATCTGGCCGTTGATCCCCTGCTGCATTTGCACCAGTTGGTTGTTCATCGAGGTCATCGACGTGGCCAGCGCCTGCGCCATGCTCAGCACGTTCTGGCGGACAGGCAGCGATGCCGGCTGCTGCGACAGCGTCTGCAACGCGCCGAAGAAGGACTGTATGGCCGGATTCGGGCTCTGGGTCGAGTTGGCGATGGTATTGTTGATCTGGTTCAACTGCTGCAGCTGGGAAGAATAAAAGCTGCTGTTGGCTTGCGCGCTCTGCACCTGGGTGGACAGGAACTGGCTATAGGTGCGCAGCACATTGGTGGCGTCCACGCCCTGCCCCAGAAAGCCGAAGCCGGCATTCTGCGGTTGGCGGTTTGCCTGGGTCAGGTATTCGACGTTGTAACCCGGCGTGGCCGCATTGGAGATGTTGTTGCTCGTCACCGACAACGCGTTCTGAGCGACGTTGAGGCCGCTCAGGCCGATGCTGAATATGTCTGCTCCGACGATTGCCATGATTATCCCCTATCCTGCCGTCCTTATCGGCTGTTTGCGCCAAAACTTGATCAAGCTTTGGCGACTTGTTGCGCCAGACTCGCCGCCACGTCCACCAGCTTGCGCGCATAGCGCGGATCGGTGGCGTAACCGCCTGCCTGCAGCCCCTGGGCAAAGCCATACATGTTCTGCCCCTGGTTCAACACGTTCTTGTAACGCGAGGAACCCTTGAGCACTTTGGCGTAATCGGAAAACGCCTCGGCGTAAGAGCCATAGGAACGGAAGGTTTCCATCCGTTTCTGAGGCGCGCCGCCCACGTACTCGGTGGTCATGACCGTAGTGGTCTTGCCTTGCCAGTCAGAACCGGCCTTGATGCCGAACAGGTTGTGGCTGTCCGAGCCATCGCCGTTGCGTATCGTGCGCTTGCCCCAGCCGCTCTCCAGAGCCGCGTGGGCCACCACGCACTCGGGCGCCACGCCCAGTTGCTGCGCCGCCCCGCGGGCATGCGGCAACAAACTGTTGGCGAAACTCTTGCCGCCTCCTGCCGTTTGCGGCGCGGGCGGCTGGACCAGGCTGGCCACCGCGCCGTCAGCCTCGGACTGCGCGCTCCGGTAAGCCTGCAGCATGCGCTGCCCCGCCGGTTGAACCATCAACGCGGGACCCGCCTGCCGATGCGCCAGCGCGGTCTTGCCTTCATCCGGGCTGAAGCCCGACTGCTTGGCGATCTGGCGGTAGATCATGTCCCCCAGCCCCAGGCCGCCGTTGGCGCTCATCGCCTGGATCATCTGCTGGTCGGACAAGCCGCGAAAGGTGTCCATGCTGTTGGACTGGTCCGAATCGTCGAACTTGGTTTCGCGCATGGCTTTCAGCATGGTGCCCATCAGCAGCGACTCGAACTGTGCGGCAGTCTCCCGCGCGGCGGCCTTTGGATCCGAAGCGGCCTTGGCGCGCAGGCTGCGCAGATGGCTCGGGTCTATCGCCAACTGGTGGCTGAGCGCGTCCTGCGGCAGAACAGACTGGAATTTAGCGGTCATCAATCACTCCTCGCCGCGTAAAAAGCAACAATCATGCCACAGTCGCGCCAGATTCAAATAATCTGCAAGTCGGCCTTCAGCGAACCCGCCGATTTCATTGCCTGCAAGATGGAAATCAGATCCTGCGGCGTGGCGCCCAGCGCGTTGAGCGCGTTTACCACCTGGGACAGGTTGGCCCCGCCCTTCAGGCCCACCACCTTGCCGCTGGTGCTGTTGATGGTGATTTCAGCCTGATTGGTGACGACGGTCTTGCCGCCTGACAGGGGGTTGGGCTGGCTCACCTGCGGCGTGTTGTTGACGGTGACGGACAGATTGCCGTGCGATACCGCGCAGGAGCTCAGCGTCACCGCCTGGTTCATCACGATGGAGCCGGTGCGGGCATTGATGATGACCAGCGGGGAAAGATCTGCCGGATCGACGGCAATATTTTCCATCCGCGACAGGAATTGCACGCGCTGATTGCTGTCGAACGGCGCCCTAACCTCGATCAGCCGGCCATCCACCGCGCGAGCGGTATCCGAGCCGAACACTTTGTTGATGGCCTGCACCGCGCGGTTGGCGGTGGTGAAGTCCGCCTCCTGCAGCTCCAGATGAATGAATTCGCCGTCGCCCAGCGCGGTCTGCACTTCCCGCTCCACTGTGGCGCCGCCTGGAATGCGGCCCACGCTCAACTGATTGATCTGGGTGGAGCTGCCGCCGGCCGACGCGCCCGCGCCGCCCACCACGACATTGCCCTGGGCCATCGCGTAGATCTGGCCGTCGGCGCCCTTCAAGGGCGACAGCAGCAGCGTGCCGCCGCGCAGGCTCTTGGCGTCGCCGATCGACGACGCGGTGATGTCGATCGCCTGCCCGCGTTTGGCGAACGGCGGCAAGGTGGCGGTCAGCGTCACCGCGGCCACGTTCTTGGGATCGATCTTGGTGCCCGGCGGAACCTGCACGCCCAGCTGGTTCAGCATATTGGTCATCGCCTGGCCGGTGAACGGCGAGGAAGTCACCTTGTCGCCGCTGCCGTCCAGACCCACCACCAGACCATAGCCGATCAACTGGTTGGGGCGCACGCCGCCGATATTGGCGATATCCTTCAAACGCTGCGCCGACAGGGCCGGCAGCGAGGCCAGCAACAAGCTGGCCAGCACGATCCATTTCTTCATCATCCCACCCCTCGCCGCGCTCAAATCGGCAGCAGCGACATGAAAATCTTGGACAACCAGCCGGGCTCGTTGTACAGCCGGTTGTTGCCCTTGGTTTGCTGTTCGATGCGCGCATCCGCCACTTTCAGCGACGATACCGTGCGATCCGGAGAGACATCGCGCGGATTGACCACGCCGGACAGGCGGATGGACTCGGTGTCGCTGTTGATGCGCACCTGCTTCTCGCCGCTGACCACCAGGTTGCCGTTGGCCAGCATGTCGATCACCGTCACGGTGATGGAGCTGACGAAGGTGGTGGCGACCTGATTGTTGCCCTTGCCGGTATTGTTGGCGGTGCCCGAGCTGTTGAAGTTGGTGCCGCCCAGGCCGCTGGCCAAACCGCTCGGCAGGAAGGGGATCTTCACCCCCGCCGTGATGCTGGACGTCAGCCCGGAGGTGCGGGTGTCGGTGGTCTGTTCAGACTGCGACGTGGAAGAATTCTCCTGAATCGTGACCTGCAGCGTATCGCCCACCTGCACCGGCATCGCATCCTGGAACATCGGCCGGTAGCTGGCCGCCTGGAAGATGGCGCCATTGGCCGGCAAGCCCACCGAGCGCGGCTGCGGCCGCGCCGTGGTCGGGCCCTGCACCAGCGGCGGCTCCTGCACCACGCACCCCGTCAGCAAAGCCGCCCCGGACAGCAAAATCGCCAGATTGGTTTTCATCGCCCCACTCCCATCATGCCGGCCGCGCTCGGCCCATCGTTACAGATTGCTCAATTTTTGCAGCATCTGGTCGGCGGTGGTCACCGCGCGCGAATTCATCTCGAACGAGCGCTGAGCGGTGATCATATTGACCAGTTCCTCGGTCACGTTGACGTTGGACATTTCCAGAAAACCGGACCGGATCGAACCCCGGTTGTCGGTTTGAGCGTCGCCGTCCTGCGGATCGCCGGAAGCCGCGGTCTGCAGATACAGGTTGCCGCCCGTGCTCTCCAGGCCCTGGGGATTGATGAAGGTGGTCAGCAGAATCGTGCCCGCCGTCTGCGGCGCGGTGGCGCCGGGCAGCGTGTACTGCACGACTCCGGCCGTCGACACGGTGATCTGCGTCGCATTGGCCGGAATATTGATATTGGGGTTCATCGGATACCCCATCGCCGTCACCACGTCGCCGTTGGCATTGCGCTGGAACTCGCCGTCGCGGGTGTACGCGGTGGTGCCGTTGGGCAGCTGGACGCGGAAAAAGCCGTCGCCGTCGATCTGCATGTCCAGCGGCTGGCCGGTCTGGGTTGGAATGCCCTGCGCATGTATGCGAGTGGACGCCACAGCTGCGGCGCCGGTGCCGATCTGCAGCCCGGATGGCAAAGTGCTGCCGTTGGCGAGCTGCCCGCCAGGCTGGCGCAGAGTCTGGTAATACAGCTCTTCAAATATGCCGCGGCTGCGCTTGAAGCCTATGGTATTGACGTTGGCCAAGTTGTTGGACACCACGTCCAGTTGAAACTGGCTGGCATCCATGCCGGTCTTGGCGATATACAGTGCGCGCATCATGGCGTTTTACCTTGTTCTTTCTTCTGTCCCGGCATCAGCTCATGGACAGCAACTGCGCAGCCTGCTGATCGTTCTGCTGCGAGGTTTGCATCATCTTGATATTGAGTTCGTACTGGCGGCCATGGGAGATCATCTGCACCAGCGCCTCCACCGAATTGACATTGGAAGCTTCCAGCGTTTCCGGCACCAGCTTGACGTCGGCGCTGGCCGGCAGCGTGCCGCCGCCGTTGACGTGAAACAGGCCGTCCTCGCCCTTGTACACATCCTTGGGCCCGGGATTGACCATCTTGATCTGCCCCACCAGCTGCGGCGCGCGATTGGCGCCGGTC
This sequence comes from Chromobacterium vaccinii, assembly GCF_000971335.1. Classification (GTDB taxonomy): domain Bacteria; phylum Pseudomonadota; class Gammaproteobacteria; order Burkholderiales; family Chromobacteriaceae; genus Chromobacterium; species Chromobacterium vaccinii. Next base: position 106,673 of record NZ_JZJL01000012.1, on the reverse strand, counting down.
AGCGGCGCCGCCATCACCGAGCCGTCCTGGCCCAGCTGAACCTGGGTTCCCGCCGGCACCGTGATCGGGCCGCCATCGCCCATGATGACAAGACCGGTGCGGGTGTGCATCAAGCCATTGGCGTCCAGCACATAACCGCCGTCGCGGGTATACGATTCTTGCCCGTCCGTGCCCTGCACCGCGAAGAAGCCCGGCGAGCCAAGCGCGAAATCGGACGGGTTGCCGGTATGCTGCAGCGCGCCCTGGCTGGCGTCGAAGCCGACGGTGTTGTCGACGACATAGGTCCGGGTCGGCGCGCCGTCACCGATCACCGGCAGCGCCCGATATGCCGCCAGATCCGCCTTGAAGGCATTGGTGTTGACGTTGGCCAGATTGTTCGCGGTAGTCGCCTGCTGCCAAGCCTCATGCTTGGCGCCGGTCATCGCGAGGTACAGCACTCTATCCATGCTTCAATCCGCCGCTTAGATGTTCAACAAGGTTTGGATCAGCGTGTCCTGCGTCTTGATCGTCTGCGCGTTGGCCTGATAGTAGCGCTGCGCGGTGATCATGTTCACCAGCTCGTTGGTCAGGTTGACGTTGGAATCCTCCACCTGCCCGGACGACAAGGTGCCGGCATTGCCAGCGCCCGGATTATTGACCGTCGGCGAACCGGAATTGCCGGTCTGAGACCACATATTGCCGCCGATATCCTGCATCCCCTGCGGATTGACGAAGGTGGCCAGGGCTATCTGGCCGATTGTCTTGGTCTGGCTATTGGAGAAGCTGGCCTGAATCAGGCCGTTGGCCGAGATGTTCACGCCCTGCAGCGTGCCCGGCGCGGTGCCGTCCTGAATCTGCGGCGACAAGGTGCCGAACTGCTGATTGTTCTGCACGGAGTTGGTGAAATCGACGGTCACGGTCTGAGGGATCGCCGAGCCGTTCACCGGCGTGGTGGTGAACGTGATCGGCACCGGCGTGAAGGGGGCGGGGGTCAGGTTGCCGCTGGTGTCGAAATTCAATGTGAAGCTTGCTCCGCCGCCAGTCGTAGTCGTTGGTTTGCCATCGACGTAGGTATTGACCGTCCAGGTGTTGCCGGTAGCGGCAGACGACGTCAGCGAGTAATAGAACACCATCTGGTGCGGATTGCCCAGGCTGTCGAACACCTGCACGGTATTTGGCCAGTTATACGACGTGGGGTCCGCCGGATTGTTGAGCGGCGAGCCGGTAGGCGTTTTCTGATTGGAGTTCAGCTGCACCGGCATGCTCAGCTTGGTGGTGGCGTGCGGAGCGATGGACGTGGTCGTCAATTGCAGATTGCCGACCGGCCCTTGGGAAACGCTCCCGCTCGAATTCGCCGTCCAGCCCTGGACAAAATTGCCGGCGGTGTTGACCAAGTAACCTTGGCTATTGACCTGGAACTGGCCGTTGCGGGTATACGCCTGCGTGCCGTTGGGCAAACCCATGATGAAGAAACCGGCATTGTTGATCGCCAAGTCCAGGCTGCGGCCGGTGGAGTCCAGATTGCCGTTGCCCATATTCTGGGTCACCGCCTGCACCTGGGTGCCGATGCCCGGCGTGGTCGCGGTGATGCCGTACAGGCTGTTGCCGTAGAGATCGGCGAACTCGGTGCGCGAGCTCTTGAAGCCGACGGTATTGGCGTTGGCCACGTTGTTGCCTATGGTGTCCAATTGCACGGACGCCGCGTTCAGACCACTCAGACCTTGTTGAAAGCCCATCTCAACTGCTCCTCATCAAGCTTTATTTAGGCAGAGTGCTTCAGGACATCTGCGCGACATTGGACAACGGCACCAGGTTGTTGCCCGGCAGCACCAGCATCGGCGAACCGTTTGCCCAGGATACCGCCTGGACCTGTTGGGTGTTGTAAGCCGTGGCGGTGGTGTTGCCGGACGAACTGGCCTGCGCCACCTTGACCTGGAAGGTATAACTGCCGCCGGCCGGCAACTGGTTGTTGTTGGCATCCTTGCCGTCCCAGCTGAAGGTCGTCAGCCCCTTGCCCGGATTTTGCAGCGGCACCGTATCCACCACATTGCCGTTCTGATCCAGCACATTGACCTGCACCGAGGCGGCGGGTCCGTTCAACAGCACGCCCGCCTGCGTCGTCTGGCCGGCGGCCGGCGCGGTCAGCGCGTTGCCGGCCACCATCACGTTCTTGCCTATCATGCTGGAGGCCATCAGCGACTGGGTGGCGCTCTGCGCCGACACCATTTGCTGCATGGTCTGGTTCAGCGTCTGCAGGCCGGCCACCTGGCTGATCTGGGCCATCTGGCTGGTCAGCTGGCTGTTGTCCATCGGATTCAGCGGATCCTGCGCGTTCAGCTGCGCGGTCAGCAAGGTCAGGAAGTTGTTCTGCAGGCTTTGCGCGCTGGTGGTGGACAAGGAGCCGCCAGTGCCCGAACCATTGGCCGTCTGAACACCGCTGCTGCCTGGCGTGGCCTGGCTGTTCAGCGAGTTGAAATTGAACGCGTTGCCGGTGGTGCTGTTGGTCGCTGCGGTAGTCATGGCGTCACCCTTTACCTGGTTTATTGGCCGAGCTGCAGCGTCTTTTGCAGCAGCGTCTTGGCGGTGTTCATCATTTCAACGTTGTTCTGGTAGGCGCGAGAGGCGGCGATCATGTCGGCCATCTCCTCCACCACGTTGACGTTGGGCATGGTCACGTAGCCGCGCTCGTCGGCCAGCGGGTTGCCCGGTTCGTACTTCAGCCTCGGCGGCGACTGGTCTTCCACCACCGACGTCACGCGCACGCCGGCCACTTGCGGCTGGGCGTTGTCCACCGGAATCGCGGTGAACACCACGTGGCGCCCCTTGTAAGGCTGGCCGGTCGAACTGGTGGCGCTTTCGGCATTGGCCAGATTGCTGGCCACCACGTTGAGCCGCATCGATTGCGCCGACAGCGCCGAACCTGAAATATTGAAGAGATTAGACAGTGACATTCAATCAGCCTCCCGTGCCGCTGCCCTGGATCGCCGAGCTCAGGCCGCTGATCTTCTTGTTGAGGAAGGCCAGCGTGGTCTGATACTGCAAGGCGTTGTCGGCGAAAGCGCCGCGCTCCACGTCCATGTCCACCGTGTTGCCGTCCAGGCTGGGCTGCACCGCGCTGCGGTACTGCAGCGGCGTGCCGGAGCCTTCGCCGGCCTGATTGGCGATGTGGCGCGCGTCGGTCTGGGCCAGTTTCAGTTGCCCCTGCTTGTCCACCTGCGCCTGCAGCGCGGACTTGAAATCGAAATCCACCGCCTTGTAATACGGCGTTTCAGCGTTAGCGATGTTGCTGCCTATCACTTCGGCGCGATAGGCCTGCAAATTCAGCGCGCGCTGCTGAAAATCGAAATAGTGGGCAATCTTGTCTAGCATTGGGCAATCTCCTCGCTGGCCTACGCTAAAGCACGAAGTGTGCCAGCGCTTGAAAGCCGCGCAAAGCCAAGTTTTCACGCCGATTAGGCTTCAAGCGGCAAGTTTGCCGGCCGGGCGCGGCGCGAGCGGCGGCAAAACTTGCCGCCCCCATCCGCATCAAGCTATTTGAGGATTTTGCTTGCCGGCCCACCCAAATCGTGCCAAACCGACAATAATGTAAATAAGTAGAATGTCGGAGCAGAGCGATGCTGGCTTTGGAACAACTGCTGATCTCATTGGCCGAACCCTCCCAGGTGCAGGCGCAAATCATCACCAAGGCGCTGGAGGCGATGGGCGCCGCCCAGATAGAAGTCCACCCTTCCGGCCGCGAGCTGATAGAGCAGGCCCGGCAAAGGCGGCCGAACCTGATCATCAGCGCCTACCACCTGCCCGACATCACGGGCGCGGAGCTGGTCCGCGAGCTGCGCGAAAGCGATGATCTGTACGACCTGCCCTTCATCCTGATCTCCAGCGAAACCAATCCGGAAAGACTGGAAACGATACGCCAGGCCGGCAGCCTGGCCATGCTGCCCAAGCCGTTCACGCCCGAGGAGTTCGATCTGGCGATGCAGTCGGTGATGAGTTTTCTCAACTGCCCCAGCCTGGGCGCCGAGGTCGACTCCGACATGGCGCTGATGAACGTGCTCATCGTCGACGACAGCAGCACTTCGCGCCACCACATCCGCCAGGTGCTGGAGAAGCTGGGCTTCGAGCATTTCTGCGAGGCGGCCAGCAGCGAAGCGGCCATACCCTACCTGGAGCAGGAGCCATTCAAGCTCATCATCACCGACTACCACATGCCGGGCATGGATGGACTGGACTTCGCCCGCCACGTCCGCAGCAGCGGCCTCCAGCCGGACACGCCGGTGATGATGATAACCAGCGACAGCGACAATATCGGCAAGGATGACCTGGAGGAGGCCGGCATCGCCGCCTGCTGCCAGAAGCCTTTCGACATGGACAAGATGCGCGAGCTGATCCGCACCTTGCTCAACGAGTACTGACGCCCGCGCAATCGGCGCCCAAAAAAACGCCCGGCTCAACCGGGCGTTTCATCTCCTCGGCAAGCGCTTTCGCGCCGCCGGGCAAGGCCTGCTCGCCAAGCTCAGCGCGGTGCCACCCATACCAGGCGCGAATGCGCCTTGTCCGCGCCGAAAGACTGGCGGCGCCAATAACCCTGGCTGGCATATTCGGTGCCATCGGCCAGCTCCGGCCCCCGGCAGAAAGTCACCTCGCCGAAGCCGGACTTCAACAGCTGGCTGCGCGCCTTCCGCCGGGTTTTGACGCACGAAGGATGCGCGGCGTCCGCCACCCACTCCGCCGGCGCGGAAGCCTCCCAACCCTTGGCCAGTTCCAGCTTGGGCTGAGTCATCATCGCCAGGCCGTTCAATACGGAAGACAGCAGCCCCTGCCAATCGGCGGCCACATTTTCCAGCTGCGGCGCCAACTCGCCCGGGTACTCCACCCGCGCCAACTCAACTTGGTCCGCCGCTTGCAGCCAATTGACGCCATCCGGCGCGAAGCCCATCCGCACCATTGTCAGCAGCAAGGCGCGGCGTTCCGGCTGATGCGCGATGAAGGCCCCGCCCTCGCCCGGCACATGCAGGAAGAAGGCTGCGGCGGGCAGATTCAGCGTATCGGGCAGGTTCGACGGCTGCCGGGTATGGGCCAAGGCGGCCGCCAACGCGCCATCCAGATGGGACACCACGCGCCCGTGGCGAGCGAAGTGTCCCCAGGCCTCGGCCAACGCCAATTCGCAGACGATGGTGGCCTGCGGAATCTCGAACACTTGCGCCGCGCGCTCCAACTCGCGCTTGATCACATCCTTCATCTGCGCCCGCGCCTCGGCGGCCTGGACCGTCTGGGCATACAGCTGCCCCACTCGCTTGGCCCAGGGCCGGGTGGCGGCGTAGCGTTGCACGGCGTATTCCATGCCACTGCTTCCTTCGAAATAAAAAGGGCCGCATTGTAGCAAACGCGGCCCCATGTCCCAACCCGTCCCCCAAAGCCGCTCCAAGCCTCTAACGGCCGCCGCCCTTTCGCCGCGCCGGCGACCGGTCCTGAATGACCCCGGAGTACAGCCACTGCCGGAAGTGGTTCAGCGCCATCGGCTTGCCGAAATAGAACCCCTGCAGCAACTCGAATCCACTCGCTTTCAGATAGTTCCGCTGGCCCGCAGTCTCCACGCCCTTGACGATCACGCTCACGCCCAACTGGCGGGACGACGGCAACAGGCCGTCCAGCACATTGCCGCGCAGCGTGTCCTGCCCCAATGCGGAGGCAAAGCCTTTTTCCACCTTCAGATAATCAAAACCCCAGCGCCGCAGATAGTCCTTGTCGGCATAGCCGGAGCCGAAATCGTCCAGCGCCAGCTTCACGCCCTCCCGCTTGAGTCTTCGGATCACCTCGTGCGCGCCGGACGCCTCGCTCAATGGCGTCTGCTCCGAAATTTCCAGCACCAACGCCGCCTGCTTGGCCTGCAGCATCTCCCGCATTTCCCGGCAATCGTCGGCCAGCTCCGGCATCGCCAGATGCTCGCCGGCGATATTGACGCCGACGATGAAACCCGGCGGCAAGGCCACCTGGCGCAACTCGCCGGCCGCCCGCTTAAGCAGATAGCGGGTCAGCGGCACGATCAACCCCGCCTCGGTCGCCTCCCGGATGAACAGGTCGGCCCTCACATTGCCCTGCATCGGATGGCGCCAGCGCGCCAGCACTTCCGCGCCGACGCATTCTCCGCCCGCGGCGGTGACGATGGGCTGGTAATGGACGAAAAACTCCTGGTTGCGTATGCCTTCCAGTATTTCCCAGTCGCTGGCGCTGCGCACGCCCGCGCCGCGCCGCAGCCAGCCGGCGAACATCGCCCCGGCCAGCGCGGCCAGAACCCCCACCTCCGCGCCGAGCGCCCATCCGCGCCAGTCCGGCGGATCAAAGCCCGCCCGGCCCAGCCACCAAGGCAGGAACAGCGCCGGCAGCGCGCACGCCAGCACCGCCAGCGCATACACCGGCGCGGCGCCCGCCCCGGCCGCCCGCCGCGACAGCCACACCGCCAACTTCCGCCCCATCCGCATCCGCCCGCCCCCAGCCCGCTGCCTTATAGTCCAGTGTAGCGAGCAGGGATGGCTTCGCCAGCCGCGCCCGCGCCCGCGCAGGGCGATCGCAGGCTATTTTTGCGGACAGTCCAAATCAAGACACAAACAATCAAATACTTATCCGGCCATTTTTCAGAAAACTGTTGCCTTGCCTCCGTAATTAATGTACAGTCCGGCCTCTTGTCATTTCACCGGGCAAACCCACACCACGCCTCTGCCCGAGTGTGTTTTCATCGTCCCTGACCCTTTACCAGGCTTCGTCCAAGCAATAATGTCGCTTTCGACTGGACCGCTGTTCGCCGCTTGCCAGGTTAGTGCCGATGATTTGCGGCCCAAAGGCGCCGTATAACCGCCACGAAATCTGGCTATAAGTGACGCCGGCATCATCCGGCCTGAAAGGATATACATGAACTTTTCCGATCTGGGCATCGCCCCGACCATCCTGCGCGCTCTGGAAGCTGCCGGCTACACCTCCCCGACCTCGGTTCAAGCCGAAGCCGTCCCGGCCGCCATCGCTGGCCGCGACCTGCTGGTTTCCGCTCAAACCGGTAGCGGCAAGACCGCCGCTTTCCTGCTGCCTGCGCTGACCAAGCTGTCGGAACGCTCCACCGGCAAGGGCCAAGGCCCGCGCGTTCTGGTGCTGACCCCGACCCGCGAACTGGCGCAACAAGTTGAAAAGAACGCTCTGGAATATGGCAAGGACCTGCGCTGGATGAAGACCGCCTGCCTGGTGGGCGGCTCTTCCTTCGGCTTCCAGATTCGCGCCCTGTCCCGCCCGATCGATCTGATCGTGGCGACTCCGGGCCGCCTGATGGACCACATGCGCTCTGGCCGCATCGATTTTTCCCGTCTGGAAATGCTGGTGCTGGACGAAGCCGACCGCATGCTGGACATGGGTTTCATCGACGACATCGAAGCCATCGTCAAGGCTACGCCGGAGTCGCGTCAGACCGTGCTGTTCTCCGCCACGCTGGACGGCATCGTCGGCCGCATGGCTGAAAAGATGACCCGCGATCCGCAGCGCATCGAGATCGCCCGCACCGAAACCTCCGGCGGCACCATTGACGAGCACCTGCTGTACGCGGATGACCTGAACCACAAGCATCGCCTGCTGGATCACATCCTGAAGGAATCCGGCTTCGACCAGTGCGTGATCTTCTCCGCCACCAAGGCGTATACCGAAGAGCTGGCCGACAAGCTGTCGGATCAGGGCTACTCCGCCGCCTGCCTGCACGGCGACATGCCGCAAAGCTGGCGCAATCGCACCCTGAACGACCTGCGTCGCGGCCGCATCAAGGTATTGGTTGCCACTGACGTGGCCGCCCGCGGCATCGACGTGCCGACCATCACCCACGTGGTGAACTTCGACCTGCCGAAACAGGCCGAGGATTACGTGCACCGCATCGGCCGTACCGGCCGCGCCGGCCGCGACGGCACCGCCATCACTCTGGCGGAAGCGAAAGAGTCGCACAAAGTGCGCCGCATCGAGCAATACCTGAAGCGCTCCATCGCTGAAGGCGTGATCGAAGGCATGGAGCCGACCCGTCGCCCGTCCAAGGGCGGCCCGCGTCGCAACGGCAAGCCGGGTGGCTACGGCGATCGTCGCGGCAATGGCGGCGGCAGCCGCGGCGGCTATCAGGGCAATCGCCGCGAAGGTGGTTACCAAGGCCAGCGCCGCGAAGGCGGCTACCAAGGCAACCGCGGTCCGCGCAGCAACGCGCAATAAGGCTGAGCTTGAAATGAAAAACGGCGGGAATCCCCGCCGTTTTTTTGCGTCCGCGCCGCGCCTTATTTCTTGGCCGCCGCAGGCTTGCACAACATGGCGCTCGGCGAATGGAAACTGCCGCTGGGCAGGCCGCGATTGTCGAACACGGTCCCGCCAAGAAGCAGGCCCTTGTTGGGATTCGTCACATTGGACGGCCAGGGAATGATGTAATTGATCTTGGAGATGCCGGAACTGCCGGCGCTGCCTCCGGAGAACGACACGTCGCCCGCGAACTGGATCTGGGCGGTCCGGTAGCCGATGGGCCCCCACGGGCCGCCTTGCCTGACCTGTCCGGACACGATCATCACCTTGTCGCGCACTTCGATCGAAGTGATTCCGCCGCCGCTGCCTGCCGCGCCCGCCTCGTCGCCCCAGGATCCGCTGGCGGTGAAACCCACCAAGTCCATGTAGCCGGTCACTTTGTAGCCATTGACGTTGCCTGCGATCAACAGCCGGCTGGGCGACACCGCGCCGATGTAGTTGATGGTGGCGTTGGTGTTCAACTGGTTGAACCCCGGCCCGATGATCGCGAAGCGCGTATCGCAATCCTGATTCGAATCGGCCAGAACGGACGGACTGGCTCCTGCAAAAGCCGCGCCTGCCGCCAGGGCAAGCAGTATCTTGGACTTCATCACGGTTCCTTTCCTGTTGTCATCGCGGCGATTAGATGCCAATGGCCTCCTCGCCGCGTCGTCTATCGTGAAGCAAGCCAAGAAAAAATGACATTGATATCAAAAAACAAACAATAAAATTTGATTGATATCAATGACCCTTATTCCCCGCCTATCGCCTGCCGCCGCGCCAAAGCCAGCATCAGCCAGGCCCCATGGGGCAGCCACTGCTCGCTCCAGCGCCATGACTGGCTGATGTCGGTCTGCTCCGGCAAGAGGAAAGCGATGCCATCGCCCCTTCCCGGCTCGGCGGTGACGCCGTTGCAGACCCCGCCCGGCGCGTTGTGGTAGCCTGGCTCATAACGCGGATTGTTCCTCCCATGCCCCTGCCACATGCAAACATCGAATGGATTGCGGCCCAATACCCAGTCCACAGCGGCCTGGGCGTAGGCATCCAGGTCTTCCGCCAGCTCCGGCCAGCGCGCCGCGCCGCGCCAGGCGGCGGCGGCCAGCGAGCCCAGCCGCGCGTTCTCGCCCTGCCACCAATAGCCGCTCGCATTGCGCTGCGGCATGAAAAAACGCGCGCCTTCGATCTCGCCCGCCTGCCTCACCCATTGCCGCGGATAACCGAAAGGGTTGCCCGCCGCGCTGCGGGCCAACTCGCCTCGCAGTCCTAGCTTCCATCCCCGCTCCACGGCTTCGGCGCAAGGGCCGTCCGGCAAGGTTTCCAGGTAGCGCGCCAGCGCCATATAGGGCAGGCCTGCATCGGACGCGTGACAGAAACTGCGGGTTTGCCGGCGATCCAGCCAGAACCAGCCATCGCCATGCTGTCGGGCCAGCAAGCCGGCCGCGCGCTCCGCCGCCGCGTCGGCGTAACCGCTGTCGCCGCAGGCCGCGTACAGTTCGCAGGCGGCCAGCAGCGCGCAGTAGTCGTCGATCAGGTTTTCCTCGCCGTCCGGCAGATAATCGCGGCCATGCTCCCGCAGATGGGCGAAACCCTTCCGCGCGGCCGCCAGATATTCGGCCCGCTCGCTTTCGCCGTATCGCGGCAGCGTCGACGCCGCCGCCAGCGCCGCCACCGCCATGCCGCCGCCCTGGCGCCAGCCCGCCTGGAAAGCCGAAGATCGCACGCCCTGCTGCGTGGAATAGGCGCACAGGCTGCGTCGGCCCTCGTCCTTGCTCCAGCCATCGAACAGGGTCTGGTAAAAGAAGCCCGACTCATGCTGCATCCGCAGCAGGAAATCAGCGCCATGCAGCGCCTCGTCCACCAGGCGCTCGTCGAACCATTTGCCCTGCTGCGGCAAGGCTTGCCGCGCCTGGATCAGGCTCCAGACCAGCAACGGCGTCTGTTGGGGGTTCAGATAATTGGCGTAGGACAGGTGGCTCAGGTACTTGGAGCAATCGCCGGAAGCGTCGAACCACCCGCCGTGCGCGTCGCGCCGCGCGTCGCCGCCCTCTTCCGGCGCCGCGCGGTCGGCCTGATCGTACAGGCCGCTGCAGCGCTGCGACTTGAAATAGAACACCAGATCCGACAACAGCGCCGGCCCGTACAGGCCATCCGCCACCTCGAACGGCGCCGACACCAGCGGCGGCGAGCTGCCTTCCAGCCACAGCTGGTAGCGCCCGGGCTTGGTCAATTCGTCGAGATCCGCGCGCCAATAATGATCGTCGCCCCAGCCGTTCACGCCGCCCTGCGCCCGCAAGGGCGCGCGCATCACCACCTTGCCGGCGGCATCCAGCACCGCCGCGCCATCCACCGCCGAGCCGGCCTCCGCCTGCAGCAATATCGGCTTGGCCGCCTTTCGCTCGAAACCCAGATGATTGAACAGAAACCGCATCGCCATCGTCGCCCTCCAGTCTGATTCCGCGCGCTCAGCGCCGCCCGCCCTTCAGCAACACCTCGTATTGCGGATTGAATTCGTCGAACACCAGCAAGGCCGCCGCCCCCAGCGCCACCACGTCGCGGCCGGCGCTGCCCTGCCGCACGCGCTCTCCGCTGCTACTGCGCACCGACAGCGGCAACGGATGCAGCCGCGCCATCAAGGCCTCTTGCCAGACTGGCGGCAGCAATCCGCCCAGCACCACCGCGTCGATGTCCAGCATGGATTCCAGAATGTTGATCGCCTGCCGCAGCGGCCCGGCCGCCGCGTCCAGCCAGCGCTCTCCGGCCGCGTCGATTCCCCGCGCGGCCAGATGCTCCGGCGTGGCGAGCGGGCCGCCGGCGATGCCCAGTTCCTCATACAGCGCCTGCAGCGATACGTAGCGCTCCAGGCAGCCGCGGTTGCCGCAATCGCAGGGCCGGCCGGCCGGCACCACCATCATGTGCCCCACTTCGCCGGCGTTGCGCCGGCCGCCGGTGTACAGCCGGTCATCCAGAAACAGTCCGGCGCCCAGCCCGGCGCCGATGAACAGGTAAACGAAATTGCGCAGCTCGCTGGCCATGCCGTACAGCCGCTCGCCTATCGCCGCCGCGGTGGCGTCCTTTTCCAGCAGCACCGGCAGGCCCAGCGTCCGCTCCAGCGCCGCCGCGTCCACACCCTCCCAGCCCGGCAGCGTGGTCGGCCCCACCGAGGTCATTCCCTCCACGCCGAACGGCCCCGGCATCACCAGGCCCAAGCCCAGCAATCGCCCCCAGTCCAGACCGGACTCCCGCCTCAGCCGCTGCAGCAGATCCGAGATCAACGGCAATGCTTCGTCCGGCGACGGATGCCTCACCGGCGCCTCCAGCCTGGCCCGCACCCGGCCCGACAAATCCAGCGCCAAGGCCACCAGCATCTGGTGATCCAGCTGCATCCCCACCGCGTAGGCGCCGTCCGGATTGAGGGTAAGCGGAATGGCGGGCTGTCCGCGCGCGCCCTCGCGCAAAGGCTGGCCTGCCAGCAACATGCCGGCGTCCAGCAGCTCGGCGGCGATATTGGACACCGTCTGCGGCGTCAGCGCGGTCAATCTGGCCAGATCCGCCCGGGTCAATTGGCCGTTCAGGCGCACGGTTTCCAGCACCGCGCGGCGGTTATGCGAGCGGGCGTATTCGAGATTGGTGCCCGACACCGTGCGCGGCTCGGCGGCTGATGATGTTTTTTTCATGAAACGGAAGTATGACGGCGACGCACCGGCCAAACAAGCCATTGTCATTGAGCGGCACTTAAATAAATCAAGTTGACGAAATAAAATTCGAATGCTTTACTGATGAAAATTCAAATGTCATCATTCGAACGAGGCGGGCCGCAAGCCCGGCAAGCGATGAATCCAAGCATCCGATACCTGATAGGCGTGGATGGCGGCGGCACCGGCACCCGCATCCGCCTGAACGCGTCAGACGGCTCTCCGCTGGCCCAGTCGGAAGGCGGCGCCTCGGCGCTGTCATTGGGCATCGGCAAGGCTTGGCAAGCCGTGCGCGCCACGCTGAACGACGCTTTCGAGCAGGCCGGCCTCCCCGTGCCGCCCGTCCATGAGTGCGCGCTGGGCCTGGGCCTGTCAGGCGTTCACAACAAGCAGTGGGCGAGCGAATTCAAGGCCCTGGCGCCGGACTTCGCCGAGCTCCGCCTGGCCACCGACGGCTACACCACTCTGCTGGGAGCGCACGGCGGCCAACCCGGCATCATCGTCGCGCTGGGCACCGGCAGCATAGGCGAAGCGCTGTATTCCGACGGCAGCCACCGCGAGGTGGGCGGCTGGGGCTATCCCAGCGGCGACGAAGCCAGCGGGGCCTGGCTGGGCCAGCGCGCCGCCCAACTCACCCAGATGGCGCTGGACGGCCGCCGCAGCCACAGTCCGCTGACGCGCGCGGTGCTGGAATTCGTCGGCGGCGACTGGCAAGCGATGATGAACTGGAACGGCCGCGCCACGCCGTCCCAGTTCGCCCGGCTGGCGCCGCTGGCGCTGAGCGCCGCCCGCGTCGATCCTGAAGCCGACGCGCTGCTGCGCCAGGCCGGCGAGGACGCCTGGGCCATCGCCCGCGCGCTGGACCCGCGGGACGAACTGCCGGTGGCCTTGTGCGGCGGACTGGGCCAGGCGCTGCGCGACTGGCTGCCGCCGGGCTTCCGCCAGCGCCTCGTCGCGCCGCGCGGCGACTCCGCCCAAGGCGCCTTGCTGCTGCTGCAACGCTCGAACCCGCAACAATAAGGAGAAGACGATGAAACCGTTCCGCCCCGCCCTGGCCGCATTCGCGCTGCTAGCCTGCAGCCTGTCCGCCCATGCCGAAAAAGTCCGGCTGGAATTCTGGACCGACTCGCTGAAGCCCACCTTCGACGGCTACTTCGCCAGCGTCAAGAAAACCTACGAGGCGCAGCATCCCGACGTGGAAGTGCAATGGGTGGACGTGTTCAACGACAACTTCGAAACCAAGCTCAACGCCGCCATCGCCGCCGGCCGACCGCCGGCGCTGGTCAACCACGACGTGCCCCGGCTGTTCAAATACGCGCAAAAAGGCACGTTGATTCCGCTGGACACGGCGCTGGGCGCGGACAAGGCGGCCTATCTGCCCAACGCGCTGGCCGATCTCAGCTTCGGCGGCAAGCTGTACGGCCTGCCGTGGTACAACAACATCAATGTGCTGGTGATCAACGGCGAACTGTTCAAGAAAGCCGGCCTGGACCCGAAACGGTCGATCTCCAGCCTGGACGACGAACTGCGCCTGGCCAAGATCATCAAGGCCAAGACCGGCGTCCCCGGCCTGCTGCCCCAGCTGGGCCAGATAGACGGCATCATGCTGGGCCAGGGCCTGCCGCTGATCCAGAACGGCAAGGCCGTGTTCAACAGCCCCGCCCACGTCGCGCTGATCCGCAAGCTGGCCGACGCCTACAAGGCCGGCGCGCTGGCCAGGGACAATCTGTTCGCCGACGACAACTACCAGGCCAGCATCAAGCTGTACAACAGCGGCCGGCTGGCGATGATGGAAACCGCGCCGACCTCCGCCCAGCGCACCCAAAGCGACGCGCGCAACATCTACGCCGCCACCGTGGTGCAGCCGGCGCCGCAGGGGCCGACCAAGATCGCCCAGGGCGGCTATCTGTTCAGCTGGTCCGTATCCAAGGGCCTGCCGGCGCGGACGCAGCAGGAGGCGGTCAAGTTCGCCAGGTTTCTGACCGGCGACGCCCAGCAGCTGGCCTTCGCCAAAGTGACCGGCGCCACCTTCCCCTCCACCCGCCGGGCGCTGGCCGACAGCTATTTCGTCAAGACCTCGGCCGGCGGCGGTGCGGTAGAAAGCTCGCGCATCGAGGGGGCCAAGGTGGCGCTCAACATCCGCACCCTGGTGCTGACCGGCGTGCCCAATGTCGGCGATCTGAAAAAGAATCTGGTCGACAACGTGGAAGGCGCGGTCACCGGCAAGAAGGACGCGCAGAAGGCGCTCGACGACGCCGCCGCCTTCTGGAACCGCCAGCTGAAGTAACCCTCTTCCCTCCTCAGCCCCTCGCCGCGTCTTCCGGCAGGGGCGCTTTTTCTTTTGAAGGCCAAGCCGGACCGCAAGCATGATGCCGACTTCCACCCGCAACGCCTGGCTGTTCCTGTCCCCCGCCCTGCTGCTGATGGGTGTGTTCACTTTTTGGCCGCTGCTGTTCGGCAGCTATGTCGCCTTCACCCGCTACGATCTGGTCTCACCGCCACAATGGGTGGGCCTGGACAACTTCCGCTACCTGCTGGACGACCCGGTGTTCATCCAGGCGCTGGGCAACTCGCTGCGCTACCTGCTGGTGGTGCCGGCCATCCAGCTGGCCGGCATCGCGCTGGCGGTGCTGGTGAACCGGGCGCTGCCCGGCATCAAGTGGTTCCGCGCAGCCTTTTACCTGCCGGTGATCACCACAGTGTCGGTGGTGGGCATCATGTGGAACTGGATGTACGCCGACTACGGCGTGCTCAACGGCGCGCTGCACTGGCTGGGATGGGTAAAGCAGGAACATGATGTCGGTTTTCTCAGCGACGAGGACCTGGCGCTGTATTCGGTGATGTTCGTCACTTTCTGGCGCGGCATCGGCTATTACATGGTGCTGTATCTCGCCGGCTTGCAGGCGATTCCGGCCGAGATGCAGGAGGCCGCGCGGCTGGACGGCGCCAATGCCTGGCAGCGCTTCTGGCGCATCACCCTGCCCATGCTCAGGCCCACCATCCTGTTCTGCAGCCTGATCTCCACGCTGGACGCGATCAAGGCTTTCGAGGAGGTGCTGGTGATGACGCGCGGCGCGCCGATGAACTCCACCTACACCGCGCTCTACTACGCCTTCCACCAAGGCTTCAACCAGCTGGATTTCGGCCGAGGCAGCGCCGCCGGCCTGGTGCTGACCCTGGTCTGCCTGCTGCTGGCCTGGCTGAATTTCAAGCTGATCCGCGCCGATCACCGCTGAGGACGACATGACCGCCATCGCCCTGAACCGCGCCGCGCCGCGCAAGCTGCTGCGCCGCCTGCCCGACTACCTGCTGCTGCTCGCGCTGTCCTTCGCCTGCGTCTATCCCGTTCTGTGGACGCTGGGCATCGCCGTAGGCGACGGCGAGCAGGTGTTCGACTTCCCGCCGCCGCTGTGGCCTCAGGGCGCCGGCTGGCGACACTTCGCCGCGGTGTGGGACGCCATCCCGCTGGGACGCTTTTTCTGGAATTCGCTGTGGATTTCCGGCCTGACCACGCTGGGCACGCTGGCGGTGTCGGCGCTGGCGGCGTTTCCGCTGGCCAAGCTGCGCTTCCGCGGCCGGCAGGCGGTGTTCTACGCCATCATCGCCACCCTGCTCTTGCCCAGCGAGATCAACTTCATCAGCAACTACGTCACCATCAGCCGGCTGGGCCTGGACGACAGCCGGCTGGGCGTGGTGCTGCCATCCATCGCCGGCGCTTTCGGCATCTACCTGATGAAGCACGCGTTCGAGGAGATTCCGGACGAGATCGTCGACGCCGCGCGAATGGACGGCGCCAGCGACTGGCAGGTGTTCCGCCGCATCTGCCTGCCGCTGTCCTTGCCCTACCTCGCCACGCTGGGCATCTTCACGCTGGTGTGGTCGTGGAACGTCTACGTCTGGCCCAGCGTGGTGCTGAAAACGCCGGATCTGTATCCGCTGTCGGTCGGCGTGCTCTATCTGAAGGGCGCGTTCGCCACCTCCACCCGGATGGTCGCCGCCGGCGCGGTGCTGACTATCCTGCCGGTGCTGGCGGTGTTCGCGCTGTGCCAGCGCTACTTCATGCGGGGAATGGATGGGGCTGTGAAATGAAAAACACAGGCTGCGGTTCCGGCGCAGCCCCGCCGCTGCACGACATGGGTCCAGCAGGCCCGTATCATGGCGATTCATCTTTCTCTCAGGAACCCAGCGTGCGCAATATTGCAATGCGGGAGCTTCTCTCCGCCCTTCTGCTCGCCCTTTCCACCGGCGCCGCGGCCGCGCCACCGGCCCGGAATCTGCCGGAACCGGCCATCACGGTCCGTTTCGACTATTACCCGCAAGACCTCGCCAGAATCCGCGCCCTGGAGCATAAACTGGCCAGCGCGATCAAACGCGCCAGGGCCGGCGAATTGGGTGAAACCGAACTGCACCTGGACGGCAATGACGGCTTTTGTACCTGTACGGCCCCGATCCGGACCGGCTATACGCGGCGGCGGGCCCCATCCTGAAACCATCCAGGCTGATGGTCCATGCCGAAGTGACAAAACAATACGCCGCCAGCTCAAAGACCTTTCCGCTGAGTAAGGACAGTCCGGATTAGATCCGCCAGCCGCCGCGGGATAGCCGCAGCCTCGACATGAGCTGGCTTAGAGATCCATCCGTTTCCTGAAAGACCTCAACGCGCAGACCAGCGCCGCGATGCCGGGTATCGCCACGCATAGGAAGATGGGAACGCCCGCCGCGCGCATCAGGAAGCCGGCCAGCACCGCCGCCAAGCCGTAGATGGGAAGAATCAGCCACTCCCATAGCGCCAGGTTGGCGGCATCCTCCGCCATCGGACGCGGCGGATGGCCCCTTCCCCGCCGGATCACGCGTATCAGGTAAAGATCCAGGACAAAGTCCAGCACGCCAAGCAGCATCCTGCCGATGAACTCCAGCATCGGAGCCTCCATGATTCGATACGCGACGGTCCGAGTCTAGCATTGCCGGATGAAGACAGTGCCCGAACAACCGCGCGCCGCGAACGAGTCTTATTGTCAGACATCGCCGCCGTCATTTAATCTGCTCGGCACGACCTTACATTCCACAACCATACGGTCGATGCATAACCATACCAAGACAAAGGAAATCGCCGCATGGACACCCGCTCCCTCTCGCCGCACCGCCCATTGAACCGGCAGGACTGCAAAACGCTGTTCCTGGCCGCGCTGGGCGGCGCGCTGGAGTTCTACGACTTCATCATCTTCGTGTTTTTCGCCGTGGTGCTGGGCAAGCTGTTCTTCCCGCCGTCCATGCCGGACTGGCTGAGCCAGCTGCAGACCTTCGGCATCTTCGCCGCCGGCTATCTGGCGCGCCCGCTGGGCGGCATCGTGATGGCGCATTTCGGCGACCTGATGGGCCGCAAGCGCATGTTCACGCTGAGCATCGTGCTGATGGCGCTGCCGACGCTGGCCATGGGCATGCTGCCCACCTATCACGAAATCGGCATGGCCGCTCCGCTGCTGCTGCTGGCGATGCGCATCCTGCAGGGCGCGGCGATAGGCGGCGAAGTGCCGGGAGCCTGGGTGTTCGTCGCCGAACACGCGCCGGCGCGCCACACTGGCTTCGCCTGCAGCGTGATCACCTCCGGCCTGACCATAGGCATCCTGCTGGGCTCGCTGATCGCCACTGCGATCAACCTGGCTTTCAGCCCGCAACAGATCGCCGACTGGGCATGGCGCGTGCCCTTCCTGGTGGGCGGCGTGTTCGGCTTGGTGGCGATGCAGCTGCGCCAATGGCTGCACGAGACGCCGGTTTTCGCCGAGATGCAGGCGCGCAAGGCCCTGTCCGAGGAGCTGCCGCTGAAAACCGTGCTGAAGAAGCATAAGGCCGCCGTCGCGCTGTCGATGTTCGTCACCTGGTTCCTGGCCATCTCCATCGTCGTCGCCATCCTGATGGCGCCGGCCTATCTGCAAAAGCAGTTCGGCCTGCCGGCGGTGGACACGCTGCGCGCCAACAGCCTGGCCATCGTCGCGCTGACGCTGGGCTGCCTGGTGGCGGGCGTGTCCAGCGACCGCCTGGGCAGCGGCCCCACCTTCATCGGCGGCAGCCTGCTGCTGGCGGTCAGCAGCTACGCGTTCTACTCGTCGATGGCGGCGCACGCCGGCCAGCTGTACACCCTGTATCCGCTGCTGGGCTTCAGCGTGGGCATCGTCGGCGCGGTGCCGCTGGTGATGGTGCGCGCCTTCCCGCCGCAGGTGCGCTTCTCCGGCCTGTCCTTCTCGTATAACGTCGCCTACGCCTTCGCCGGCGGACTCACCCCCATCCTGCTGTCCATCTGGCTGAAGTACGATGCGCTGGCGCCGGCCTACTACCTGATGCTGCAATGCCTGATCGGCCTGCTGGTGGGCTGCTACCTGCTGTTCGCCGGCAGGAAAACCGGCTCGGCGGCGCTGGCTCAGGAGGGCTGAACCGGCATCACGCTGTTCTCGTCCACCGGCGGCAGCCTGGCCGCCGGGTCCTGGCGATAGAACTGGCTCAGCAGTCGGTACAGCTCGGGATAATCCCGCCGCGCCAGATGCGGGATTTCGAAGAAGGCCTCGCTGAGCACGGCGAAGAACTCGGCCGGGTTCTCGCTGGCGTACGGGTCCAGCCAGCCCTCCACCCCGTGGTCCACCTCGCGGCAGAACTGCCGGTAGGCCTGGTTCCAGGCCCGGCTCCACGCGGCGCGGTCCATGCCCTTGTGCAAGGGCGGCGCGCCGTTGGCCGGTCCGTCCAGCATGTCGAACTGGTGGGCCGTCTCGTGGATCACCACGTTCCAGCCGTCCAGCAACGGCGATTCGTTGACGTCCGGCCAGGAAAACACCAGCGGTCCCTGGTAGTGCGCCTGGCCGATCAGCACCTGCTCGCCCTCGTGGGTGAGCCCTATCCCGTCCTGCCAGCGGTTGCGCGCCACGAACGGGGCCGGGTACAGTATCGCCTCGCGCCAGTTTTCATAGGCGCGCATGCCCAGGTTCATGCCCGGCAACGCCAGTTGCAGGGCCAGCCGGCAGCGCATGGCGTCGTCCACTTCCATGTCTTCCAGGCCGGTGATGGTCTTGGCCAGCAGCAGTTCGCCGGCCAGCCTGACCAAACGGTCTGTTTCTTCGGTCGACAAACCGACCAGCAGCGGCATGCCGCCCGCCTCGTCCCGCAACCGCGACAGCAAGGCGGCCGATATCCGTTTGCCGCCCAGGCGGCGCATCCAGTCTAATAGCATGAACTCTTGGCTCGGAATCGCGTCAGTCATTGATACCTTAGGGCGGGGAAGGAGCAATTCAATGCCCCGCCCCGCAATACAGGAGAAACCATAATGACCCTCCCTCTCTGGCACAATCTGATGCTGAACCCGCTGGCAGCGTTCGGCATTCTGCTGGCGCTGGGCGTGATAGGCGGCCAGATCGCGGTGCGCGTGGCGCGCCTGCCCGCCATCACCGGCTACATCGTCACCGGCCTCATCATCGGCCCCTACAATCTCAACCTGCTCAATCAGCAATTGCTGAACGAAGCCTCGCTGTTCGTGCAGCTGGCGCTGGGCATCGCGCTGTTCGAAGCCGGCCGCCGCGTGGACCTGCGCTGGCTGCGGGTGGAGAAAACCCTGCTCGCCACCACCCTGCTCTACTGCCTGCTGGTGTTCGGCGCGCTGTTCGCGCTGCTGAACGGCAACGGCTTCGGCGCGCCGGCCAGCCTGATGCTGGCGGCGTTGGGCATGGCCACCTCGCCCATCGTGGTGCTAGAGATCGTGCGCGAATCGCGCGCCGACGGCCAGGTCAGCGAGCGGCTGCTGACCGCCACCGCGCTGTCCAGCCTGCTGGCGATGGCCGGCTTCGCGCTGGCGCTGTCCTACACCCATCTTTCCGCCGACCACAGCGTGGAAGACGGCATCCTGATGCCGGGCTGGCTGATCCTGGGCTCGGTGGCGCTGGGCCTGGTCGCCGGCCTGGTCATCACCCAGCTCAACCGCTGGCTGGGCGGCCACCAGCGCGAGGCGCAGCGCGTGCTGCTGTTCGGCCTGATCGCGCTGCTGGTCGGCGCCGCCGACATGCTGCAGCTGCTGGCCCTACTAGCGCTGCTGGTGGCCGGCATGAGCACCCGCACGCTGCGCCACGGCTACACCGTCAGCGAGCCAGGCATCCTGTCGCTGAGCCATGTTTTCACCGTCGCCTTCTTCGTCTCCGCCGGTGCCCACCTGTCGCCGCAGGCGCTGGCCTCGCACTGGCAACTGGCGCTGCTGTGCCTGATCCTGCGCAGCGGCATCGGCATGCTGGTGTGGTGGCTGGCCGCGCGCGGCAACGGCCTCTCCCGCAAACAGGGAGCCTGGCTGGGGCTGGCGCTCAGCCCGATGAACAGCGGCTCCGCGCTGCTGCTGGGCCTGGGCATCGTGTCGCTGGGCGAAGCCGCCGCCAGCTTCAGCGCGGCGCTGATGGCCGCGCTGCTGATCAACGAGATCGTCGCCCCCGTCCTCACCCGGCTGGCCTTGCGCCTGGCCGGCGAAACCGCAGGAGCCAGCCATGCTTGAATTCAACCAAAGCCAGCCGCTCACCCTGGGCGTGGAGCTGGAACTGATGATACTGAACCGCCGCGACTACAATCTCACCCGCGGTTCCGACGATCTGCTGCTGCAGATCAACCGCAAGCCGCACGGCTTCGACATCAAGCCCGAGATCACCCAGGGCATGATAGAAATCGGCACCGCTGTCCATAGCGACGTCAACGCGATGCTGGAAGAGCTGCTCGCCATTCGCAAGCTGCTGGTGGACAGCGCCCACAAGCTCAATCTGGGTCTGGCCGGCGGCGGCGCCCATCCGTTCCAGCACTGGGAAGACCAGCGCATCTACCCCAAGGAACGCTACCACCTGGTGTCCGAGCTGTATGGCTACCTGGCCAAGCAGTTCACCGTCTACGGCCAGCACATTCACATCGGCTGTCCGGACGGCGACGCCGCGGTGCGGCTCACCCACTACCTGGCCCGCTATATCCCGCACTTCATCGCGCTGTCGGCGTCATCGCCGTTCCACCAGGGCGTGGACACCTCGTTCCAGACTTCGCGGCTGACCAGCGTCAACGCCTTCCCGCTGTCCGGCTGCATGCCGGTGGTGGATAGCTGGAGCGCGTTCAACGACTACTTCGAGCGGATGGAGGCGCTGGGCATCGTCGCCAGCATGAAGGACTTCTATTGGGACATCCGGCCCAAGCCGGAATACGGCACCGTGGAAATCCGCATCTGCGACACCCCGCTTTCCATCGAGACCCCGGTGCTGCTGGCCGCCTACGCCCAGATGCTGGCTCGGCGCTGCTTCGAGGAAGAGTGGAACGACATCTGCTCCGAGCCCTACCTCACCTATAGCTACAACCGCTTCCAGGCCTGCCGCTTCGGCTTCGACGGCGTGATGGTGGATGCCCGCTCCAAGAACCAGCTGGGACTGCAGGAAGACCTGCTGGACACGCTGCGCGCGCTGGAACCGCACGCCGAGGCGCTGGGCAGCCAGCGCCAGCTGGCGGCGCTGCGCCAACGGGCATTGAAATGCCATAGCGACAGCCGCTGGCTGCGCCAAGTGTTCGAGCAGAGCGGTTCGCTGAGCGAAGTGGTGCGGCGCCAGAGCGAGCACTGGATGTACGCCGAGCCGGGAGTCGGCGTAAACTGAGCGATTCCAATCGGATCGCCCCTTTATGCCTTTCGAACTCCCGCAACAGCCGGCGCCGGAACTGCCCGCGCGCTGGTGCGTCTTCAACGGCGGCCTGCTCTGGCTGCAAAACCAGCAGTTGCCGCCGCATCCGCCTGCCGGCTGCGCGCTGACCGGCCAGCGCTTTCTCGGCATCCACGAAGGCAGCAATCTGTTCATGGCGGACCTGGTCGGCGAAGCTCCGCCGCAAGCGGGAGAATGGCTGTCTCTGCGGCCGGCGCTGATGGCCATGCCCGCGGCCCAGGTGCAGGCGGCCGCCCGCGCCGCCCAGCTGCGCCAGTTCTTCCACAGCCACCGTTTCTGCGGCCACTGCGCCACGCCGCTGGCGGCAAACAGCGACCAGCTGGGCCGTCACTGCCCCAGTTGCGGCCAGCTGTACTACCCCCGCATCTCCCCCGCCATGATGGTGCTGGTCCGCCGCGGCCGCGAACTGCTGCTGGCCCGCAGCCCGCATTTCACGCCCGGCATGTACAGCGCGCTGGCCGGCTTCGTCGAACCGGGCGAAACGCTGGAAGAGTGCGTGCACCGCGAAACCTGGGAGGAAGTGGGCATCAAGGTGAAAAACCTGCGCTACGCCTTCTCCCAGTCCTGGCCTTTCCCGCACTCGCTGATGCTGGCCTTCACCGCGGAATACGACGGCGGAGACATCCGCCCCCAGGAAGGCGAAATCGAGGATGCCGGCTGGTTTGACATCGACGCGCTGCCCACGCTGCCCTCGCCGATCTCCATCGCCCATCACCTGATCGCGCATGGGCGCGAGCTGATTCGCAACAATGCCACGTAGTTTTTCTGGCGAAATATTAAATTTTATTTAACTTCGCTATCTAGTAAACCCGCCTGGCCATCGTTCCGTTTTGCTAATTGCCTCCCGCTCAACCCCGCGCGGGAGATCCCTGACTCGCCAAGACGGAATGCCATATGAAAGTAAAATACACCCGTGAGCTGACCCTGGCGCTGTGCCTCGGCGCCGCATACGCCGGCGCACAGGCCGCGCCCATGACGGTGGACAGCCTGGACGGCCCGGTCACCGGCAATGAAATCCAGTCCTTCATCGGCTTCATCCAGGGCATGCAACCCATCGCCTCCGAGTCCGGAGAAATGTGGAGCCAGGGCAGCGATGGCCAGGCGATGAAGGCGATGTCCCAGGTTTACGATATCGCTCCGCGCAAGGAAATCATCGACAAAATGACCGACTACTGCGACACCCTGCTGTCGCAGCGCAACGACATGCTGCCTGCCCCTTCCGGCCAGCGCATGATCTGGACCGGCCGCATCGACCCGGTATGGCCGAACACTCCGGACAAATCCCCGATTCAGACTGGCGGCGAGCAAGGCGATCCGGTCGGTCATCTCGCAAGCTGCGCCCGCGCGATCCTCAAGACCCCGGTGCTGTACAAGCAAAATGTAGCGGGCGGCGACCGCTACCGCTTCGGCGCCACCTATCTGCAACGCGCCAAGACTTATCTCGCCGAAGCCGACAAGACTGTGGACCAGCACATCCTGAAATCGCTGCTGACGATGAAGGACGGCCGCATGTATTTCGCCGACAACTCGCCATACCAAGGCGGCAAGCCGGTGCCTTGGTATCAGCAGATGATGTTCGATTATGGTTTCATGAACCTGGCCCAGGCCCATGAACTGCTGAAAGACGATCCGGCCCGCGTCCAACGCTACGACGCCATCGTCAAAACCAATCTCGACTGGTTTTTCCAGTCCGGCCTCACCCGCTATACAGACAAAGCCGGCAAAGCGGCCTACAACTGGGCCTACGCCATGCCGGCCACCGGCGGCGAGGACTGCAATCACGGCAGCATGGACGTGTACGGCTTCTACCGCCTGTTCCTGAGCGGCCGTTACGGCCTCGCCGCCAAGCAGATGGAGCCGTTCGGCGACACCGTGGCTGACGTGATGCGCCTGGGCGACCGCGACTACTCCGGCCGGGTGGATGGCAGCAGCGACAACACCAGCAAGCACGGCGGCGAAACCAACTACCTGCGCACCGGCTTCATGCTCGCCGCCCTGTCCCGCCCGGATGCCTACTACGCGATGATGAGCGACGCCGGCATCCAAGACGGCGGCTCCTCTGGCGCGCCGGGCGTCTACGCCAACTTTCTGACGATCAAATCCCTGCGCGCCGGCAGTACCGCCAGCAAGGGCGAGAAGCATTGATCTGAACCAGGCGGCGAATCATCCGCGCGCCTCGGCAGCGCGGATGATTCACTTACTTCGCCCACAAATAGATGCTTGGCGGCAAAGGTCAACATCCCCCGATCCTTCAAGCCACGCAAGTAAAACCACGTACAGCCCGCTTCCCGCCTCACCAGAAATTCAAATAGAATATTTAATCTAGAAAAGCATTGCAAAATGCCGCTCGCCTCGTTTACTTCAGGATAAAAGAGCCAATCGTGAAACAGAAAACCCCGCTGGGACTTGCCTTGATATTGACCTTGCCCCTTGCCTGCGCAACCGCGCAGGCGGCCGCCATGACCGTGGACAGCCTGGACGGACCGGTCACCCGCAACGAAATCCAGTCCTTCGTCAATTACGCGCAGGGGCTGCAACCGGGCGCGTCCAATGTCGACAACGAATGGGCGCAAGGTCGCAGCGGCGAAAATCTGAAAGCCATGGCCCTGGTTTACGACATCGCGCCGAGCCAGCCCCTGCTGGACAAGATGGTGTCTTTCTGCGACGCGCTGCTGTCGGAACGCAACGACATCCTGCCGGCTCCAGCTGGCCAGCGAGTGATCTGGACCGGCCGCATCGATCCTGTATGGCCGAACAAGCCGGACGTCAGCCCAATCCAGACCGGCGGCGAACAAGGCGACCCGGTGGGCCACTTGGGCAACTGCGCCAGGCAGATCCTGAAAACCACTGCGGTATACAATCAGAAAGTGGCCGGCGGCGACCCCTTCCATTTCGGCGCCACCTATCTTCAGCGCGCCAAGACCTACCTTAGCCAAGCCGACAAGACGGTTGACCAGCACATCCTGAAATCGCTGATCAAGCTGACCGACGGCAACCGCATGTACTTCGCCGCCAACGCGCCATACAAAGCCGGCCTGCCTGTGCCGTGGAACCAGCAGATGATGTTCGGCTACGGCTTCCTCAACCTGGCACAGGCGCACGAACTGCTGAAAGACGACCCGGCCCGCGTCAAACGCTACGACCAGATCTTGCAAGCCAATCTGGACTGGTTCCTCCAGTCCGGCCTCACCCGCTACACCGACAAGGCCGGACGCCCCGCCTACGATTGGGGCTACACCATGCCCGACACCTCCGGCGAAGACAACAGCCATGGCAGCCTGGATACCGCCGGCCTGTATCGGCTGTATCAAAGCGGACGCTACGGCCTACAAGCCGTGCAGCTGGCGCCCATCGCCAACACCGTGCTCGACGTGATGCGCCTGGGCGACCGCCACTACGCCGGCCGCCTCAACGGCACCACCGGCGCCGGCAACAGCAAGGACACCAACTACCTGCGCAGCGGCTACCTGTTCACCGCGCTGTTCCAGCCCAGCGCCTACTACACCATGATGAGCGACGCCGGCATCCAGGATGGCAGCAACGCCTCCCGCATCGACGCCTTCTCGCGCTTCCTGGCGGTGAAAGCCGCGCGCGCGGCCGGCGGCGGCAAGCATAAATAACGACTGGTGCCTCCCGGCGTTTCATCCCCAGAGATAAACCGCACAGCCAGGCTGTGCGGTTCTGTTTTTGTGTGCGTCACCGCGGCTGCGGCCAACTCCTGCGGTACGAATAACAACTTGGCCTGAATTTCGTCGCGGATACCATTCGGATAGGCCCAGCCATACTTTTGGTGACAGCCGCCTCCAATTCGAGCAGTATGCGCGCAGCCTAAGCCACAGCGCCTTCAGGCACTTGTTCAGTGTGACGTATAAGTCTTATGCTGGTGAAACCCCTTCTTTTCGCCGCTACGTTTTTGCGGGAGGACGTCGGAATCATCCCGAACAACACTAGCGGATTCGACGATGCGGGCAAGACCCCGCGGGTGTTTTACGAGAACGAGATTCTGCCGCTGCTGGCACGACTCGAGGAGCTGAATGAGTGGGCGGGGGAACGGGGGTGGGGTTTGGGGAGTATGCGTTGGCGGTTGAGGCTTCCTGAGTCTGCTTTTCCCTTGGCAAATCCCCGCAATTGCGGGGATTTTTCTTATGAAATAGGAAAATCTGATAGCTATATTTTCCGCCAACTCCTCATTCATCGCATCGATGATAAATTTCTTTTTAAATATTAACAACACCTCACTTAAAAAAATGAAAACAAAATGGATCAAAATTTTACAACCCATCCTTGACCAAGGAAATTTATTGATAAACTTCCCGCTCATCTCAATACATTAACACCTTAAGATAACGGACTAACCTCCACTAAAGTGTGAGGCTTAACTACTGGCTGAAAATTAGTTATTGAATGCAACGAGACACTCCCATAATGCAGTTTCTCAGCATGCTCGATACTAACATTTTTTATTAGTTCTCCTTTTGAATTAAAAATGTTATATGAGTCCGGAAAGCTTTTTTTGTCAATATAATCCTTGGGATCTATCAAGTCAATTTTTGGTATATCACATTCAAAAATATATACATCACCCCCTGTACTTGCTGCTAAATTAGGATCATCAGCCACACATGAACCCAGATCCTCATCCAGAGTGAAGCTCTGAAATCTATCATGATTTTTTAGATCCTTCTGCACAGCCTGCGTTAGTGCTGTATTCAAACTCTTATACAAACTTCGACACATCACAACTCGTTCAGTAGGTTTTAATTTATTATAGCTATCACTATCAGGTGCCTTTATTTCAAATTTTGAAATCGAAGCAAGCAATTCCTTCCGCACTCTCTGAGAATTATCACCCGGAAAAGCTTCTAAAAATCCAACCGCCTTATCAATAATATTTTTAGACGCTTCAAATGAATAACTATCACTATTCCGAGCATCAACCCCATTGGGAACAAAACCAGTTTCTACTTTCGGCGCAGTACAGTTCAGCTCTCTAACATGCGAATTCGCATGATCCACAATTGAATATTTCGAAGGCGCAGGATTAAAACCATCATGTGCACGATCACAACTAGGCTTAAGTCCATACGTTATTTTTATATTCTCTGCCTCAGATTTTGAAACTTTAACAGATCGAAAAACTCTTTCCACTCCCAAATAATCTGAATATGCTTTTCTAGCATCCCAACAATTTTCAAACTTTCCATGTTTACTCACAAACTCACAAAATCCATGGATTCTTGATGAGGCACATATTGCAGGATCGACCAAAAGTTCAGTGCAATTTGGATCTAATGCACTGAGAAATTGATGTAACATCTCTCCCGTCACAACGCTATTATTCCGACCAGGATACATCTTTAGTGCAAACAAATGGGGATCACCCATCTCCTTACATAACGCTTTCAATTCTTCTTCTCTATGGCTATATACAATAGAATGCACCCCTCCCTCACCTCTCATGCTCTCCACACCCACCCCTGACGCAGGCGAAACCTGAGCATATTGCATATTTGATTGCAACAGCAATCTAGGACTATTAATCATTCATACTCTCCGCATCTTCTAAAATATTGAAATTTTTCAAAAAATATCTTCAAAGCTACCTAGCCGATTCTAAAACCGCCACAAAAAATCATAAGGAACTCACTCAAACAATTAACATGACCAAATAAGTCATCACATCAAATTAAATCACTCTGCAAAATAAACACTCCATATGAAGTTCCCTTTCAATACCTCTGCCGAAAACCTTTAAATTACCATTAATTTCATAGTCAATCTTTCAAAAATCGATCATTTTCGCTCTTCCAGTAGACTTCACCAAAGCAATAAAGAATGGATGATACGTATTGCAACCGTACAAAATTCGACTAAATAAGCAGATAGCACAGCTTGCAGTCTCAATCCGAAATCAGGTTATGCTCGGACCGCCTCATCGTGGGCCTTTCATCAGGCTGAACCAGCCCCACCGCAATATGCCACCAACATTAAATCTGCTTCCGATTCCTCAGCGCGCGCAGTCGAAACCTCGCTCCGCTCGCTTCATGTGTGGGAAAGCGTGCAACCGCATGAGCCGGCAGGAAAGCCCGTCAGCACCGGGCCTCATGGACGGTAGAAACCCGCTGGAAAACTTGCGGATTCATGCGCCTAAGCTCATGCAAAGGAACGAGCGTGGTCTAGCAGAACTGGGGGGGCGTCAAAAAATGCTGGGGAGGGGGTCGCCGGAATGGTAACCAGTGATAGGTGACGGCGTAAAATCGACCTAAACCATTGAAATACAATGATTTTTCAGGTTTATTTTTCGAGGTCACCAGCGGTAGCCGATACAGTAACAAAAATCTAAGTATTTGATTTTATTGAGATTAAAAATCTAAAGGTTACAAGGTATAGAGGTAATCTGATTACTTATAGGCTATTGATTTGTTACTTTTCTCCATGCCTTGCAATGCCTTGAATTTACTCGGAGAAATGGCCTTCCTGCGTGACAGGTTACCGATGTTACTATTTTTCTAGCCCCCCATCACTTTGGAAAAACCCACTCACACGCATAACGCCCCCCCACACGTACATGTATGTGTGTGCGTGCACTTGGAGCCCTCAGGAAAAAACCGTGTACTTGGCTAGCCTGTTAGGGTGGGAATGATTTTTGTAGAAGCCGTAGGGTGGAATTTGATACGCAGAACAGCGAGGTTGAAACTGATGGCTTCTTAAATGAAATCAGGGGTTTGCGTATGCAAACCCCTGATTAGAATTTGGTGCCGGCGGCAGGAATCGAACTCGCGACCCCCTGATTACAAGTCAGGTGCTCTACCAACTGAGCTACACCGGCGAAGAGAGACGCATTATGCCCGGCTGTTTATTGCTTGGCAAGAGTCTTAGTGCTTTTTCTTGTGCTTATGATGCGGCTTGGCGGCTGCCTTCTTGTTATGGGCCTTATGCTTATGCGCTTTGGCGGGCTTGCGGGCTTTCTTTTGAGCGTGATGCTTGGCCTGCCCTTTTTTCAGATGCTTGCCGCCTGCTTGGGCGCGCTTGTTTTTGGCGGCATGCTTGGATTTCGCGCGGTAAGGCTTGGCTGCATGTTTTTTGGCGTGGGCCTTGCCGGATTTGGCATGCGGGGCCTTGGCTTTGCGCTGCTGCGCATGGGCGGCAGGCTTGGAAACGTGGCTTGGCGCGGCTTTGGCGCGGGGCTGGTGCAGCGGCTTGGCTGCGGGGGCGGGCTGGAAGTCGCCAGGCAGCGGCTGGTCTTCCGGCTCTGCGTGGCTCAATGGGCTGGCTATGGCCAGGCCGATGGCGATGAACGGGCTTATCAGCTTGATCAGGTTCATTTTTTTATAGGATTCGTTTGAGGGAAACCGTTGATCGGAATCATGGCGGTATTTGCCTATATTAGCATGAGTGCGGAAGGCGGCCAGAAACCGGGCCCGGCCGAAGCAGCGTAACGAAGGATGTGCTGGATCAGGAGTGACTGCCATGAAGCTTTCCACCCGCCTGGGCATTCTGGTATTTAACGCAGGCCTGGGCCTTATCGTATTGGCGGGCGTCGCCTTGTACAGCCTGCATGATTCGCAGCTGGAAGACCGCCGTTCTCAGATTCGCACCTTGCTGACGCTTGCGGGACAGCAAGTTTCTCATTTCCAGAAGCTGGAGCAGTCCGGCAAGCTGTCCCAGCCGGAAGCGCAGCGGCGGGCGATCGAGGCGATGAGCAGCCTGCGCGACAAGGGCACTTATGTTTTCGCCCGCGGCAGCGACAACCTGGTGCTGGTTCACCCGGACAAGCGCAAGCTGGGCAAGAACGATCCCGGCGAAAAGCTGCCGGACGGACGCACGCTGGTGCAAGCTTACGAAGACGTGCTGCGCGACGCCGATTTCGGCTTCGTCCAGATTCGCACCCGCCGCCCCAATGGCGACGTGCCGCTGCCCAAGCTCAACGCGGTGATGCGCATCCATGGCTGGAACTGGACCATAGGCACCGGGGTGTTCCTGGATGATGTCGACCAGGTGTTCGACAGGCTGGCGCTGCGGCTGCTGCTGATCGGCGCGGGGATGCTGGCGGTGGTGATCGCGATGGCCTGGCTGGTGGCCCGCTCGATCTACGCCGTGATAGGCGGGGAGCCTTATGACGCTTCGCGCACGGCGCTGGACATCGCGGCCGGCGATTTGACCTTGAGCGTAAAAAGCGAAGGCCGCGGCAGCCTGATGGAGGCGATAGCGACGATGCAGGCCAGCCTGCGCGGCATGATACAGAGCCTGCAGCGCGGCGCGACCGATCTGGAGCGCGCGGTAGGCGGCCTGAGCGGCCAGGTGGAGCGCATCAACGACGCGGCGCACCAATCGCTGCTGGCGACGCAAGGCACCTCCCGCGAGATCGAATCCATGGCGGCTTGCAGCAATCAAGTGAGCGCCTGCGCGGGAGAAACGGAGAGCGATTCGCTGCGGTCCTGCCGGCTGGCCGGCGAAGGCGAGAAGCTGGCGATGCTGGCGGCGGACGAAATCCAGCTGGTATCGGGACAGATCGCCAGCGCGTCTTCGCTGATCGGCGGCCTGACCGACCGCTCCCGCGAGATAGACGGCATCGCCGGCGAGATCAAGGAAATCGCCGACCAGACCAATCTGCTGGCCTTGAACGCGGCGATAGAGGCGGCAAGAGCCGGAGAGACCGGGCGCGGTTTCGCCGTAGTGGCGGACGAAGTGCGCAAGCTGGCCGAACGCAGCGCCCAGGCCACGGAAAGAATCACCGGCATGGTGAGGCGGATCCAGGAGGATACCGGCTCCGTGGCGGACAGCATGAGCGAGGTGAGGCCGCTGGTGGCCCGCGGCGTGGAGCGCGCGAAAGAGGCCGCCCAGGCGCTGCGCGAGATCAACCAGGGCGCCGAGCACACGCTGGACCAGATCCGCACAATGGCAAAGGTGGCCACGGAGCAGGCTGAGGCCGGTCATAGCGTCGCCACCAACGTGGCGTCCATCTCCCAGATGGTGGACGCGTCCCAAGCCTCGGTATCCGAAGTGAACGGCAATGTCGAGGCGCTGTCCGCGCTGGCCCACCAGCTCAAGGACTCGGTGGCCAAATTCCGTCTGTGATAAGCGCTCCTGCCCTATCCGAGCGACAGGCAGCCCGCTGCGGAATGAAAAAGGGCGGTTTTCGCCGCCCTTTTTCATTCCGCCATGGCGCTCAGCGCGTCCTTCCCGCCCGCCACAACACGTCAGGCACGCCCTGTTCCCGATTCAGGTAGCGCGCGAGCACGAACAGAAAATCCGACAAGCGGTTCAGATAACGGCGCAAGGCCTGGGACAGTTCTTCCTCGCGGGCCAACGCCACCACCGCGCGCTCAGCCCTGCGGCAAACGGAACGCGCCTGGTGCGCCAGCGCGGCGCTGCGCAAGCCGCCGGGAAGAATGAACTCCTGCAACGGCCCCAGTTCCTCGTTCATGAAAGACACCAATGCCTCCAGCGCCTGCACATGGCCGTCGGAAATGGCGATGTAGCCGGGCACGGCGAGTTCCGAACCGAGATCAAACAGATCATGCTGGATTTCCGCCAGCC
Organism: Chromobacterium vaccinii; assembly: GCF_000971335.1. GTDB lineage: Bacteria > Pseudomonadota > Gammaproteobacteria > Burkholderiales > Chromobacteriaceae > Chromobacterium > Chromobacterium vaccinii. Next base: position 75,472 of record NZ_JZJL01000012.1, on the reverse strand, counting down.
ACTCCGCCATCGGCTGCGGCGGAGACTCCGCCAGCAACACGCCGATCACCGAGTTGAGCTCGTCGACATCCCCAAGCGCCTGGATGCGGGCGCTGTCCTTGGCGACGCGGCTGCCGTCGCCCAGGCCGGTGGAGCCGTCGTCGCCGGTGCGGGTGATGATGGAGGACAAACGGTCACTCATGCCCGTCCTCCCCTATCCTGCGCACGCCGTCGCCATCGCTCAGCGCCTGCCGCAAACTTTCTTTCAGCGCATCGCCGAACAGCATTTCATAATCCTCTTTCAATTGGTGCATCATCCCGGACAACATTTGCTTGGCCTGCACCTCGATCGCGTCCTGCAGCCAAAGCGACAGCTCCACTTTCATCCGCGGCAGCATGCGTTCGTACAGGGAGTTGAACAAGGCCTGCTCGTCCAGCACCGTCGCCGGCGGCCCTTGCCGCCCAGCCCCGGCGGCGGACGACATCGCCGCCACCTTGACCACCGAAACGGGCGCATCCAGCGCCATCTCCTGCGGCGGCGCAGGGGCATCCTCCGGCGCAGGCGCGGCCAGGCTCCGGCCCAACAGGCCGGACAAGGCCGGCATGTCCTCGTCTTCCAACGGCGCGGGCTGCGGCACCGCCTCGTACAAGGTGGACACCGCGTCGCCATGCCCCTCTGCCACGGGCTCCGCCTGGACATTTTCTGCGTGCGCATCCACAGCCTGCGGCGTCGGGACGGGTTCCGGCAAGGCCGCTTCCAGAGAAACGGCCCCCAGCGCCGCAAGGTCCGCGTCAAGGGCCGGCTCGGCCAGGGAGCGAGCCGCCTCGGCAGGCTCCGCGAAACCATCCATCGCCTCAGCATGTGCCGGATGGGCGTCCGGGGCCAGCTCCGCGAGCTCTGCCGGTTCGGTCATTGCCGCCGGCTCCGATGGGGCCGTTTCATCCGACTGCGCGCCATCCAAAGAGGAAGGCTGCGGAACGGACTCATCAGACGCCTCCATCTCTGCGTGCGGAAGCATCGCATCAGTGGAAGCCTCTTCGGCAAATCCCGGCCCGACATCCGCCACCGGCTCCAGAACCGTCGACTCGGCCAATGCCGCCGGCTCCGACTGGATCACGACATCCGGCTGCGCGCCATCCAAGGACGACGCCAGATCAGTCTCGCCAAACGGTTCCGCCTCTGCCGGCGAAAATTCGGCATCAGCCGGCTCGCCCTCCCCCAATGTCTGCTCGACATCAGGCACAGGCGCCAAGCTCTTGGCCTGCTCAACATCGGCTTCTATCCGCTCAGACGCTCCGCCCTCCGGAGGCTCGGCCTCAATGAACGGCGCGGACTCGGCCACAGCCTCCTGCTCGACAAGCAAGGGCGTGGTCTCAAGCACAGCCTCATCCTCAACAAGCGCATCGGCAGCAAGCTCAATCGGCTCGGATGCAGGCTCCAGTCCAGAATCCACCAACGGCTCCGCGTCGGCGACCGGCAGCGCCTCTTCCGCCAACTGCGGGACATCCGCGTCAAATGCCTCCACCGGCATGCCGGGATCAAGCGCCGCCTCGGTCTCCGACGGCTCATCCGGCACGGTGAACGCCTCCATCTCCGGCATTGCCTGCGCCATATCCGCCTCAGCAGCGGCAACCGGCTCCGCCGGACTCTGCTCAAGCGCCTGGCGCTGCTCCAGCGGCATCGCGGCCAACGGAGCGACCGACGCGTCCGCAAATGGCTGCGGCGCTTCGCTCTCCAAGCCAGGCGCCGCATCGTGAGCGGCGGCATCCGCCTCTGCAGTTTCCTGCGCCTGCTCGATGTCAGCCGTGGGCTGGGCGATCTCGGCCTCAAGGCCTGCATCGGGCAAAGCGCCGTCGGCCTCCGCCGCATGCGGGACTTCCGACTCAACCACAGGGGCCTCGATGGGCTGCGCCGCGGCGATGGATGGCTCCTCCCGCTGCGGCAAGCCGAACGCTTCGGCCACTTCTCGATTGGCGGCCTGCTGCTTTGCCCGCTCTTCCGCCAGCACGCGCTCCGCCTCGGCGATCATGTCCTTGATCGTCGGCTTGGGCGGCTCGGCCTGCTGTTGGGACGGCAGCTCTGACAGCCACTCCAGCCCGCTGGACGGCGGCGGCTCGCGGCCTGCGCCGCCACCCAGCACGCCGCTGGGCAGGCTGTCGATGGAAATGGAAGTGAATGGCGGCGACGCATCGGCCGCCTGGGCCATCGGCACTGCATCAGCCGGAGAGGCCTCCGGCGCGGACTGCGCTGCGCGCCCGTCCGCCGCGTCTGGAATCGGCAGTTCGGGAAGGGATTCCACCTCGACAGGCGGCGTCTCAATCGCGCCCTCCGGCTCCAGCGCCGGCAGCTCTTCGGGCGCGCTCTCGGCAGCGGGCTGATGCGCGTCGGCGGGAAGCTCGCTGGCGGCGGCCACCACATCGCTCCAGCCCATCTCGTCCGGAACGGCCGCCTCCGCGGCATCTTCCGCTGGCGCCACCGGATGCGGCTCGAACGGCACCTCGCCAGACGGCTGCGGATCGGCCCTGGCCATCAACTCAGCCAGTCCATCCGCCTCCGGGGCTTGCGCCTCGGCCTTGGGCTCCAGCACGAAGCCCAGCTCCTCGCCGTCGGCCGCGATGTCGGCGTCCGCCAGCTCCAGCGACGGCAAACCGCTGAAATCCAGGCCGCCGGCCGGCTCGGCTTCCGGCTTGGGCGCCTCCAGCAATTCGTCCAGCGTCAGTTCGGGAATTTCCAGCTGAGGTTCGCCCTCGTCCAATTCGGCCGCCAGCAAATCCAGCTCGGAAGAGAAATCGAACTCGGGCACCTCCGCCTGCGCTTCCGTGGATGCTTCCTCGGCCAGTGTCGGCACGGCCTGTTCGTCCACCACTTCAGTCAGGACCGGCAGGTTGAGGCCGCTCCAGTCGGGCTCGTCGGCTTTCGGCGACTCGGTCATGGCGTTTGGCTCATGTCGTGATGTTCGATCGCGCAACCGTGCTCACGGTAGGCACGGAAACGCTCGCGGGCGGTGGCCAGCGACTCCGGGTCGCGCCCCACTATTTCAAGAATGCGCTCAAACCTGCCGAATTCATAGGGCAATTGCGGCCCCAGATTCAGCAATACCGGGTGGGTCAAGTCGTCCGGCAGGCTGGCCGCGAGCCAGACCGGCGTCTCGGCCGCGCCCGGCTCGCCCAGCCGGCAATGCGGCACGAAGCGGGTATCGCCGAAACTCCACAAGCGGTTGCTGAACACTTCGACGCTGCGTTCGCTGTCCAGCCAGATCAGCAACCGTTCCTTCTTGCGCTGCACGGTATCCGCCAACCTGCAGGCGAAAGCCTGCGGATCGGCGACATTGGTGTAGAAATCAATCTTGCTCATCGTCTGCCACTTCGGGCGCCTCGCGGCGCGGGCGGCCGCGGCGCACCACGTTGCCCAGCGCGATGTCGGCGCGGTCTTGCAGGAACTGCACCAGCAGCGGCACCGGACGCGCGGTGGCGCCCTTGTCCTTGCCGCCCTTCCAGGCGGTGCCGGCGATGTCCAGGTGCGCCCAGTCGTAGGCTTTGGCGAAACGGGACAGGAAGCAGGCCGCGGTGATGCTGCCGCCCGGGCGGCCGCCGATATTGGCCATATCGGCGAACGGGCTCTTCAGCTGCTCCTGGTATTCATCCCACAGCGGCATGTGCCAGGCGCGGTCGGCGACTTCCTCGCCGGCGGCCAGCAACTCGCGCGCCAGGCTGTCCTGGTTGCTGTACAGGCCGGTGGCGATATGGCCCAGCGCGATCACGCAAGCGCCGGTCAGCGTGGCGACGTCCACCACCGTGGCCGGATTGAAGCGCTCCGCATAGGTCAGCGCGTCGCACAGGATCAGTCGGCCTTCGGCATCGGTATTCAACACTTCGATGGTCTGGCCGGACATCGAGGTGACGATGTCGCCCGGCTTGACCGCATTGCCCGCCGGCATGTTTTCGCAGGTGGGCACGATGGCTACGATGTTCAGCGGCAGATTCATCTCCACCACCGCGCGGAACGCGCCCAGCACGGTGGCGGCGCCGCACATGTCGTACTTCATCTCGTCCATGCCCTCGCCCGGCTTCAGCGAGATGCCGCCGGAATCGAAGGTGATGCCCTTGCCCACCAGCACGATCGGCTTGTCGTTCTTATCCTTGGCGCCCTGGTGTTTGAGCACGATCAGGCGCGCTTCTTCGCTGCTGCCCTTGGCCACGGACAGGAAGGAATGCATGCCCAGCTCGGCGATTTCCTTAGGTCCCAGAATCTCGGCCTCGCCGCCGAAAGCATCGGCGACCTTGCGTCCTTCGTCGGCCAGATAGCTCGGCGTGCAGACGTTGCCCGGCAGATTGCCCAGGTCTTTGGCCAGCTTCATGCCGTTGCCGATGGCCAGGCCGCGTTGCAAGCCTTTCTCGCCGTCGGCCAGATCGCTGCGGCGCGGCACCGCCAGCGTCAGCTTGCGCGGTTCGCGCGCGGACTCGTCCTGCTTGCTCTTGAAGCGGTCGAAGCGGTACAGCGCGTCCAGGGTCACCACGGTGGCCTGCTCGATCATCCACTCCACGTCATGCTTCTTGACGGTCAATTCGGACAGGTAGCTGACGGCCTCGCTGGCGGAGGTCTGGGTCAGCGCCTTGACCGAGGCGCGCACGGCCTCGCGGTATTCCTTGGCGCGGAACTCCCGCTCCTTGCCCAGGCCGACCAGCATCACCCGATCGCACAGCGTGTGCGGCACCGAATGCAGCACCAGCGTGCTGCCCAGTTTCCCCTCCATATCGCCGTGGCGGATCACGTCGCTGATGAAGCCGTTGGAGATGCGATCGAGCAGATCGGCGGCAAAGGTGAGCTTGCGCGATTCATAAACGCCGACCATCACGCAGGCGACGCGCTGCTTCTCCGGGCTGCCGCTTTTTATGTTAAATTCCATAGGTACTCCGCTGTAGAACGAGTGTCGTTGCGCCACCTCATGACGGCCGTCTAAGCTCGGGAAAGACGGACGGCTCGGCCGCCGGTAACGCAGGATTGTTGTATTAGTCCAAATTTGCCGGAATTGGCGATTCAGAATTGTCTCATCGAATTATCACAATGCTTTTCACAAAAAGTCAAAAAGGCACTGAATAAATGGTTTTTCAAAAAAGCCTGACACGGGAATTGACTTTAACCGCGCTGGGCGTATTCGTCGTGCTCCTCGCCATCATTGTTTCCACCCAAGCGATCAATCTGCTGGGGCGGGCGGCGGAGGGGCAGATCGCGAACGAGGCGGTCACCGCGCTGATCGGTTTCTGGACATTGGGTTTTTTCCCGGTTCTGATGATCCTGACCGTGTTCGTCAGCGTGCTGGTCGTGCTCACCCGCACCTGGCGCGACCATGAGATGGTGGTCTGGCTATCCGCCGGCCTGTCGCTGCGCGACTGGATCTGGCCCATCATGCGCTTCACCGTGCCGCTGGCGGTGCTGATCGCCGTCGTGACGCTGTTCGTCGGCCCCTGGGCGGACCAGCGCAGCCAGGATTACGCGGAAATCATCAAGCGCCGCGAAGAAATCTCCGCAATATCGCCGGGCGTGTTCAAGGAATCGGCATCGTCCAGCAAAGTGTATTTCATTGAAAATTATTCCGGCCTGCACAGCGCCGCCACCAATATCTTCATGCAGGATATGACCGACGGCAAAGTGAGCTCCATTTTCGCAAAGCGCGGCTATATTTCGATCAAGCCGGACGGCGAGCGCGTGCTGGTGCTGGAAGACGGCAAGCGCTATGTCGGCGAACCCGGACAGGCCGATTACCAGATAGGCGATTTCAAGCGTTATACGGCCAGCCTGGGAGACAGCCAGGCCTCGACCGGACCGGCCAGCAACCGCCAGTCCATCCCCACCAGCGTTCTCCTCGCCGGCAGCGGCAACCCCGAATACCGCGCGGAGCTGGCCTGGCGCCTTTCCATGCCGATCAGCTGCATCCTGCTGGCGCTGCTGGCGCTGCCGCTGTCCTATTACAATCCGCGCAGCGGCCATACCTACAATCTGCTGTTCGCGCTGCTGGCCTTCTTCGTCTATCAAAACGGCCTGACCCTGACCCGAAACTGGGTGGGCCAGGACAAGGTGGGCGTCTGGGCGGTGGCGCTGGTGCACGCGCTGCTGCTGCTGGCGGCGCTGCTGCTGCTCAAACACCGCGATCGTCCGCAGGCGCCTTTCTCGCATTCCCTGCGCCTGATGTTCAGCAAGAAAAGCTAAGCCGCCACGTCGATGAAACTCATACACCGCTACATCATCAGCACCCTGACCCAGTCCACGCTGTTCACCTTGCTGGCGCTGCTCGGCCTGTACGGCTTTTTCGATCTGCTGGGCGAAGTGCCCGCCCTAGGCACAGGCACCTATACCGCCAGCGTGATGGCCACCTACGTGGCGCTGCTGGTCCCCGGCCACGCTTATGAACTGATGCCGCTGGCCGTGCTGATCGGCGGCATGGTGGCGATGACCCAGCTGGCCAGCTCCAGCGAATACACGGTGATCCGCACCTCCGGCGTCACGCTGGGCCAGATCGCAGCCACGCTGCTGAAGTTCGGCCTGGGCTTCGCCGTGCTCACCATCTTGCTGGGCGAATTCGTTTCGCCGTGGGCGATGCAGGAGGCCGAGCGCACCAAGCTGACCGCCACCCACTCCATCGTCGCCAAGGAGTTCCGCTCCGGCACCTGGGTGAAAGACAACCAGAATTTCATCAACGTGCATGAAATGCTGCCGGACAACACCCTGCTGGGCATCCGCATCTACACCTACGATCAGGACTTCAAGCTGGAGCGCACCCGGATCGCCGAGCGCGGCACCTTCTCCAAGCAGGACCGCAGCTGGCAGCTGGAAAACGTCAAGGAAACCGTGCTGGCCGCCGATCACACCATCAGCAACGCCTACCCGGCGCTGAAATGGAAATCCATCATCGAACCGGAAATCCTGTCGGTGCTGCTGGTGGTGCCGGAACAAATGTCGGCGCACAACCTGCTCACCTACATCGAGCACCTGAAGAAGAACAAGCAGCAGACCCAGCGCTACGAGATCGCGCTGTGGAGCAAACTGTTCTACCCGCTGGCCTGCATTTCGATGGCGCTGGTGGCGCTGGCCTTCACGCCGCAACAGCGCCGCCACGGCCAGTTGGGCATCAAGCTGTTCGCCGGCATCTGCCTGGGCGTGACCTTCCACTTCGTGAACCGCCTGTTCGGCCACCTGGGCTTGCTATACGACTGGAACTCCATCCTGTCCGCAACCTTGCCCACGCTGATCTTCTTCCTGGGTGGCATCGGCATCATCGCGAAACAGGAAAGGCGCTGACATGACACTTGCGGCCACCCCCCTGCAGCGCTGGCGGCAGATGCTGGCCGACAAGCGACAACAACTGGCAGACGCCTACCGCGCCGACCGCGACGCGCCGGCCTTCCTCCGCCATTACAGCCAGGCGGTGGACCAGGCGCTGGCCGAGCTATGGCGCGAGCAGGGCCTGGACGAACTGGCCACCCTGGCGGCGGTGGGCGGCTACGGCCGCGGGCAGCTGTTCCCCGGCTCCGACGTCGACATCCTGATCCTGCTGCCCGACCAGCCATCCGCCGAAACCAACGACAAGGTCAGCCATTTCATCGGCCTGATGTGGGACATCGGCCTGGAAATCGGCCACAGCGTGCGCACGACGGACGAATGCCTGCGCGAAGCCGCCGGCGACATCACCATCGAGACCAATCTGCTGGAAAACCGATTGGTGGCCGGCCCAGCCGAGCCCTGGCGCAAGCTGATGACGCGGCTGGAGGCGCAGCGCGACCCGCTGGCCTTCTTCGAAGGCAAGACGCTGGAGCAGCAGCAGCGCCACACCCGCCACTTCGGCGTCAGCAACAACCTGGAACCCAATCTGAAGGAAAGTCCGGGCGGCCTGCGCGATCTGCACACCATCCTGTGGATCAGCAAGGCGGCGGGGCTGGGCGACAACTGGGATTCGCTGGTCCGGCGCGGCATCCTCACCCTGGCCGAGGCGCGGCTGATCAAGCACAGCGAGGAGCAGCTGCAGAAGCTGCGCATCGATCTGCACCTGCTGGCCCGCCGCCGCGAAGACCGGCTGATCTTCGACCTGCAGCAACAGGTGGCGCAGGCCTGGGGCCTGGCCGACACCCCGGCCAAGCGCGCCAGCGAGCAACTGATGCAGCTTTACTTCCGCGCAGCCAAGACAGTGAACCAGCTCAACGGCATCCTGCTGCCCAATCTGCGCGGACGCATCTACAGCCAGGTGCCGCGCGTCACCCAGCACATCAACGAATACTTCCACGCCGTCAATGGCATGCTGGGCATCCGCGAGGTCAATGTCTTCGACAAACACCCGCACGCCATACTCGAAGCCTTCCTGACGCTGCAGCGCCACCCCGAACTGTCCGGCTTCGCCCCGCGCATGCTGCGCGCCCTGTGGCACGGCCGCAGCCAGATCAACGACCGCTTCCGCCAGGATCCGCGCAACCGCGCAACCTTCATGCAGATCTTCCGCGAGCCCGCCGGCCTCACCCGCACGCTGCGGCGGATGAACCTGTACGGCATCCTCGGCCAGTACCTGCCCAACTTCGGCCAGATCGTCGGCCAGATGCAGCATGACCTGTTCCACGTCTACACCGTGGACGAGCACATCCTGATGGTGGTGCGCAATCTGCGCCGCTTCGCCATCAGCGCCTACAACCACGAATACCCGTTCCTGTCGCGGCTGATCAACGATTTCGAGCGCCCCGAGGTCCTCTATCTGGCCGGCCTGTTCCACGACATCGCCAAGGGCCGGGGGGGCGACCACTCCCAACTGGGCATCGCCGACGCCGAGGCCTTCTGCCGCGACCACGGCTTGCCTCCGGAAGACTGCGAACTGGTCGCCTGGCTGGTGGGCCAGCACCTGACAATGTCCAGCATCGCGCAGAAGCAGGACATCTACGACCCGGAAACGGTGCAACGCTTCGCCGATCTGGCGCGCACGCCGCGCCGCCTGGCCGCGCTCTACCTGCTGACCGTGGCCGACATCCGCGGCACCAGCCCCAAGGTGTGGAACACCTGGAAGGCCAAGCTGCTGGAAGACCTGTACCACGCGACGCTGCGCGTGCTGTCGCGCGGCGGCGAGATAGACCTCGCTTCAGAGCTGGAAGCGCGCAAGAACCAGGCCCGCGCCCAGCTGCGGCTGCACGCGATACCGGACGGCGCCGAGGCCGGCCTGTGGGCGCAGCTCGACACCGTCTACTTCCTGCGCCACGAGGCCAAGGAAATCGCCTGGCACGCCCGCGTGCTCAACCGCCAGCTGTCTCCCGACCTGCCGCAAGTGCGCGCGCGGCTGGCCGACGACCACGAAGGCCTGCAGGTGCTGATCTATTCGCCCGACAAGCCGGAACTGTTCGCCCGCGCCTGCGCCTTCTTCGGCCGCACCAACTACAGCATCGCCGACGCCAAGGTCTACACCACCCGCCACGGCTATGCGCTGGATACCTTCCACGTCTTCGTCCCCGAGCACCACGACGGCGACTACCGCGACATGATCAACTTCATCGAGTTCGAACTGGCGGCGGCGCTGGCCGCGGACCAGCCCTTGCAGCTGCCGCCGCAAGGCCGGATCAGCCGCCACTTGAAGCATTTCCCGATCACGCCGCAGGTATCGATCCGCCCGGACGACCGGGACAACGACTTCATCCTGTCCATCGTCGCCGGAGACCGCCCCGGCCTGCTCGCCCGCATCGCCAAGGTGCTGGCCGATTACCGGCTCAATGTGCAGTCCGCCAAAATCATGACCTTGGGCGGCCGGGCCGAGGACTCGTTCCTGATCTCCGGCGCCGCGCTGAAGGACGACAAGACCTCGCTGGCGCTGGAAGCCGCCCTGATCGCCGCGCTGCGGGTCTGAAATCCTGCTTGGAATATTCCACATCATGACGTTAACATTGCATTGCGCAATGCAAGGAACATGACATGTCGGATATTCTGCGGGACATTCCCGAACAGATCGAAAGCGAACGCCTGATCCTCCGCTGCCCGCTGCCGGGAGATGGCTCCGCCGCGCACGCCGACAGGAAAACACCCAGCGCGACACCGCCCAGTACGCGCTGGCCAACTAGGCGACATATATGGATTTGCTGACGCCTTATCTGGAACGCCTGGCCGCCGACGGCAATTTCAGCGGCGTCACCCTGGCTGCCGAGGGCGATAGGCAATGGCTGCGCAGCCATGGCTGGGCCGACGCGGCTTCCGGCAGGCCGATGGCAAACGATACGCCGCTGCGCATAGGCTCGCTCAGCAAAAGCTTTACCGCCGCGCTGGTTTTGCGCCTGGTGGACGATGGCCTGCTGGCGCTGGATCAGCCCCTTCAGCCGCTGTTGCCTCAATTCAAGCTGCCGGACGCCCTCACCGCCGGCCACTTGCTGCGCCACCGCTCCGGGCTGGGCAACCATACCGCCCTGCCCGACTACTGGCCGACGCGGATGCGGCAACGCTGGACGCCGGACCAACTGATAAACGACATCCTCGCCCATCCGCCGCTGTTCGCTCCGGGCGAAGGCTGCGCCTACAGCAATACCGCTTACGCCTTGCTGGCGCGGCTGCTTGAGATTTTGCGCGGCAAACCGTTCGCGGCTCTGTTGCGCCAGATGCTGGCGCCGGCGGGGCTGAGCGGCATACACGATGAAATGGAAGCGCCGGCAACCGATGGCGCGCGCGGTTATTGGCTGGACACCGAATGGCAAGAGGCGCCGCCCTTGGACATCAGCAACGGCTTCGGCGCCTACAGCCTCAGCGCCAACGCTCCCAGCCTGCTGCGCTGGTGGCAAGCGCTGAGCAGCAGCGACATCCTCTCCCCGGACAGCCGGGAGTGGATGTTCGCCACCGAAAACGGCGAGGACGGCTTCGCCGCCGGCTGGTATCGCGAACACACGCCCGACGGCCCCGTATTCTCCCATCTTGGCGACATCAACGGCTTTGTTTCGGTCTTGCTGGCCCAGCCAGCCAAAAACCGTTGCGTGATCGCGCTCAGCAATCTGGCTCAAACCGATGCCTGGGCGCTGGCGGAAACGGTTTGCCAGCTCCTTGACGGCAAACCTGTCGATACCGGCCCCGCCGCAACCGGCTTCGCCGCCCTGCCCGATTGGCTCGATGGGCGCTACCTGGCCGGCGACGGCGATGAAATCATCATGAATGGCGGCATCGCCACGCTCACGCGCCGCTACGGCGCGCGCTGCGACTGCGCCGTCATCGCCAGCCGCAGCGGGCCGGAGCATTGCGAGGCCAAACTGGAGCGGCTGCCCGAACGGCTGATCTTCAGCCGCCAGGCCGCCGGAACCCGGCTGACCCACATCAGCGGCCTGAAGCGCCGCGAATATCGAAAAACCTCCAACGCCTCGCACTGAATCCATCATGCAATATTTCTCGCTTTCCCAGCCGCAAGCCATGCTGCGCTGCCACGACATTCCCGGCCACGGCGCGCCGCTCATCATGCTGCACGGCCTGGGCTGCGCCTCTTCGTTCGATTATCCCCGGCTGCTGGCCGAACCGGGCCTCGCCGGCCGCCGCGCGCTATTGGTCGACCTGCTAGGCCACGGTTTCAGCGACAAACCGGAGGACTTCAGCTACGACCCTGGCGCCCAGGCTCAAGCGCTGGCGCAATGGATCGAACAACTGGGCTTGCGCGAATTCGATCTATACGGCCACAGCATGGGCGGCAGCATCGCCATCGACCTGGCTACGCTCATGCCGGATCGCATCCGGCGCTTGGTATTGGCCGAACCGAACCTGGACAGCGGCGGCGGCGCCTACAGCCGCGCGCTGGCAAGCTGGAGCGAGGCCGACTACGTCGCCCGCGGCCATCGGGAAATCATTCGGACCTTCGGCGCGGACAGCCCCAACTGGGCCGGCAGCATGGCCGTCGCCTCGCCGCTGGCCGTGCATAGAGCTGCCAAGGGCCTGATCGCGGGCAGCGCAGTCAGTTGGCGCGAGCAGCTGCAGGCCTTGTCCATGCCGCGCCGCATCATCTTCGGCGAGAAATCGCTGCCCGATCCGGACGTCGAATGGCTGCCCCGGCATGGCATCGACACCAGCATCGTCGCCGACGCCGGACACTCGCTGGCCTGGGACAATCCCGCCGGCCTTGCCGAGGCTATCGCCGCCGCGCTGGATTGAGAATGATGCTTTGACCAATTTCAACGCCGGCGCTATGCTGCAAGCCTGATATTACGTTAACGTAAGATGAATCATGCTCTACTTCGAAGACCTTAGGCCCGGCCAGCTTTTTTTAAGCGCCGAACACACGCTGAGCGAGCAGGAAATCATCGCTTTCGCCCGCCAGTTCGACCCGCAGCCTTTCCATACCGATCCGGAGGCCGCCAAGCAGACATTCTTCAATGGCCTGGCCGCCAGCGGCTGGCATACCAGCAGCCTGTCGATGCGGCTGGTGGCGGAGTCTGAACTGGGCCGCGCCGCCAACGGCCTGATCGGCATGCAGATCGACAAGATGCGCTGGCCGCAGCCGAGCCGCCCCGGAGACACGCTGCAGGTGGAAGTGGAAGTGCTGGACAAGCGCCGCTCAAGCAGCCAACCCGGCTTCGGCGTGGTCAAGGTGAGCTGGACCACCCGCAACCAGCGCGGCGAAACGGCGATGCAGCTGGAGTGCGCGATCTGGCTGCAATGCCGCAGCAAGGCCGAGGCCGCCGCGCCGGAGCTTGCCGGCGCCAAATAAGCGCGGACATGAAAACGGCCGCGCAGCGCAAGCCCGCGGCCGTTTATCGTTTCAGGCCATGCCCGCTCAGCGGTAAACCTGGATCATCTCCACCTCGCGCAGCGCCGACAGCGTGGTGCCGCCCGCGTAGCTGACCGAGGACTGCAGGTCTTCCTGCAGTTCGCGCAGCAGCTTGCCCATGCTGCCCTTGTACTCGACCAGGATCTTCTTGCCCTCGACGTTGACGTAGGCGCCCTTGTTGAACTGCGAGGCGCTGCCGAAGTATTCCTTGTAGTGTTTGCCGGCGATTTCGACGATGTCGCCGGCCGACTCGTCGTAGCCGGCGAACAGCGAACCGGCCATCACCATCGCCGCGCCGCAAACCAGCGCCTTGGCGATATCTCCATGCTCGACGATGCCGCCGTCGGCGATGACCGGGATCTTCACCGCGGCCACGCAATCGCGCACGGTGGAGACCATCGGGCGATGGAAGCCGGTCTTGTTCTTGGTGATGCAGACGCGGCCGCCGGCGATGCCGGCCTTGATCGCGTCGCAGCCCCAGGCTTCGAGGTCGCGCGCGGCCTCGGCGGTGGCGACATTGCCGCCGATCAGGAAAGTATTCGGAAAGTGCTGCTTGATGTGCTTGATCATGCGCTCGGCCTTCACGCACCAGGCGTTGGCGACGTCCAGCGTCATGTATTCGGGTTCGAGGCCGGCGGCCTTCAGCGCGTCCAGCTGCTCGTAGGTGTCGTCGTTGACGCCGACGCTGATCGACGCGAACAGGCCCCGCTCCTGCATGTAGCGAGTGAAGGCCACCGCGTCGACATTGAAGCGGTGCAGCGTGTAGAACCAGCCTTCGCGGGCGAACAGCTCGCAGGTCTCGGCAGAAACCACCGACTTCATATTGGACGGGTAGACCGGCATCGCGAAGCGGCGCGGGCCGAACTGCACGGAGGTGTCGCACTCCTTGCGGCTGTCCACCACGGTTTTCTTCGGCACCAGGTATACGTCGCCGTAGTTGAGTTCGGTCTTGATCATGCGTGTGCTCCCACAAAAACAGGTTTGGATGAAAAAAACAGGGGCCCCAAACAAAGACGGGAGCCGTATAGGCTCCCATTTGCAGCTACCCCTGCGACGCCTGTCTTCGGCTCGCACGCAGTTACGAAACAAAGCTACGCGCATTGAATCTCGACGTCAAGAGTCTACACGTAAAAATTTTCGCTACTTGTCGCACCAAGCCGCCGGATCGTCCCCCAGCCAGCGCAGTATCGGCAGCCAGGCTTCGCGGTCCCGTTCGGTACGCGAGGCCGGCAGATCGAACAAGGACATCCCCGCCGAAGCCGCTTGCACGTAAAGCTGGGTATCCCGCAGCCAGCTGAGCACCGGCACGTCGTGCCGCGCCAGGAATTGCTCCAGCTCGCGCGCGGAACGGGTGCGCGGATCCACCCGCATGCCCACCACCGCCATATAGGCCTTGTTCTTGCGGATGGATTTTTCCTCCAGCATCTGCTCGAAAAAGGCCTCGCTGGCCCACGCGTCGAACGGCGACGGCTGGATCGGCACGATCACGTGCCCCACCTGCGACAACAACGAGGTCAGTTTCTTGCCGTGCAGGCTGGCGGGACTGTCCAATACCACCACCTCGGTGCCGCGCGGCGGGCGCTTGGGTTCGTTGGCGGCCACTTCCCAGCCGGAGATGCCGGGCAGCGCATGATCGCGCCGGGCCAGCCAGTGCAAGGAGGTCTGCTGGCGGTCGACATCCCCCAACATCACCTTCTTGCCACTGGCTGCGTAATAGGCCGCCAGATTGGTGGCCAGCGTCGACTTGCCGCTGCCGCCCTTGGGATTCGCTATCAGTACCGACCTCACCCTCGCCTCCTTCGCCTTGCGCTTGACCCGGACCACTATACCAGAGTCATCGCCCTTGCCGGCAGCCGGGGAAAACGATAGTTTCGGGTAGAAAGGAGAGGGAATGAACCGTAGTTTCGACGCTCTGCTGTTCGACATGGACGGCCTGATGCTGGATACCGAGACGCTGTCCTGCGCGGCCACCCGCCGCGCCGGCGCCGAGTTGGGCATACAGATAGACGACGCGATGCTGATGGGGATGGTCGGTTTGTCCGAAGCCCGCTGCACCCGCTACATCGCGGAATACCTGGCAAACGAGGAATTGGCCGCGCGGCTGCAGCAAACCAGCCGCGCCGGCTACCGCCGCATGCTGGAGCACGAGGAGATTCCGCTCAAACCCGGCATCGTGGAGCTGCTGGACTGGGCGGAAAGCCAAGGCATTCCGCGCGCGGTGGCCACCTCCACCCGCCGCGCGGTCGCCGACGTCAAGCTCGCGCGCAGCGGACTGGCCCGCTACTTCCGGCACACCATCGCCGGAGACGAGGTAGCGCGCACCAAGCCGGAGCCGGACATCTATCTGGCCGCCGCCGCGCTGCTGGGCGCGGCGCCTGAGCGCTGCATCGTGCTGGAGGATTCGCCGTACGGCATGCAGGCCGGCGTCGCCGCCGGCGCCAGGGTGATCCTGGTGCCGGACCTGATCGCGCCGTCGGAAACGCAGCGCGCGCAGGCGCTGGCCGTCTGCGGCGACCTGCATCAGGCGCTGACGCTGCTGCGAACCTTGTAATCGCGGCCGGCGGACCTTCGCCAGCCGCTCGTCGCCCTAACCGTGACCGCGGATGCGCGCGATCAGCTCGTCCAGCACGTCCTCGGACTGGTCATGCCCCACCTGGCAGGTGCCGGCGGCCTCATGGCCGCCGCCGCCATACTGCAGCAGCAGCGCGCCGATATTGGTGCGCGAAGTGCGGTTGACGATGGACTTGCCCACCGCGAACACGGTGTTCTGCTTGTTCAGCCCCCACATCTGGTGGATGGAGATGTTGCAGTCGGGAAACAGCGCATAGATCATGAAGCGATTGGTCGGGTAGATGGTTTCCTCATGCAGCAGGTTCAGCACCACCACATTGCCGTGCACGCGGGAACAGCGGCGGATCTGCTCCTTGGCCAGCGTCTCGTACTGGCGGTACAGCGCCACCCGTTCCTGCACATCCGGCAGTTGCAGGATTTCATCGATGCCGTGATTGCGGCAGTAGCCGATCAGATCCATCATCAGCTGGAAATTGCTGACCTTGAACTCGCGGAAGCGGCCAAGGCCGGTGCGGGCGTCCATCAGGTAATTGAGCAGCACCCAATCCTTGGGGTCGAGTATTTCGTCGATGGAAAACTGGGCGGAGTCCGCCTTGTCCACCGCCGCCATCATTTCGTCGCTGATGCCGGGAAACGCCTTCTTGCCGCCGTAATGGTTGTACACCACCCGCGCCGCCGACGGCGCGCGCGGATCGATCACGTAGTTGTCGACGTCGGTGGTGTTGCGCAGCGTCTCCGACAGATGGTGGTCGAAAACCAGATGCGCCTTGGCGACGTATGGCAGGTTGGTGGTGATGTCGTCGCCGGTGATCTCCACCTTGCCGTCCTGCATGTCTTTGGGATGAGCGAACATCACCTCGCGGATCAGCTTGAGTTCGTTGAGCAATACCGCGCACACCAGTCCGTCGAAATCGCTGCGCGTCACCAGGCGGTACTGTTTTTGCTGCGTCATCTGCGCCTCCCGTTCGTTGCATTCTCAGCGGTCCGGCCCCGCCACCTCCAGCGCGCCGGCCATGCGGTCGGCCAACCCGGCCAGCCTCGCGTCCACATCCGCCTCGGGCAGCTCCACCGTGAGCCAGACCCTGTCGGCGTATTGCTGATCCACCACCGCCAGCCCCGTCTCCTGGCATGCGTGCCGCAGACGGGCCTCGCCGGAGAAATCCACTCCCAGCCGCCGCAGGCAGGTTCGGCTCAGCGGCGTCAGGACGGCCTCGGCCAGCGCGGCATTGACAGCTTGAGTGTAGGCCCTGACCAGGCCGCCCGCACCCAGTTTGATGCCGCCGAAGTAACGCACCACCACCGCCAGCACATTGACGATGTCCTTGTGCCGCAATACGTTGTACATCGGTTTGGCCGCAGTGCCCGACGGCTCTCCGTCGTCGTCCAGCATGGAATCGCCGGCGCACAGCAACACCGCGCAGTAGTGGCGGGCATCCGGCCAGCGCGCGCGTACGGCCGCCAGCTCCCGCATCGCCTCGTCGCGGCTGGCCACCGGAAGCACGATGCCAATGAAGCGGCTCTTGCGGATTTCCACCTCGGCCTGGGCCTTTTCTTGCACCTGGAACATTCAACCCATCCTGCTGTCTGAAACGGGCGGGCATTGTAAACCCGGAGGTCGCAATCCGGCACGGCCGGCAACGCATTCGCGGTCTAAACTGAAAGCGGGAACCCATCCGGAGGGAACGGCCATGACCGCCCTGCTCCTGCTTGCACCGCTGATCGTCGCCGGCCTGTGGCTTTATGTCAGGAAATGCTGGCTGGACAGCGAAGACGCCATCCACCTGTCCCATTTCCTGCCGGACCGCGACCACGTTTGAGCTTTGTCCGCGCCGCCGGCCCCGCCGGCGACCCCGTTGTCATTCGCAAGAAATGGCCGGACAATAACCGTGATGATCGCCCCCTGAGGATTTCATGTCGCAACTCACCTTCTGGTTCGGCTGCGCGCTGGTCGCGCTGATCGCCGAATTCGTGTCGGGCACCTTCTATCTGCTGATGGTGGCGCTGGCCCTGGCCTGCGGCGGCCTCGCCGCCTGGCTGGGCGCGCCGGAGCCATGGCAATGGCTGATCGCCAGCGTCAGCGGCGCCGTCGGCCTGCTGCTGATCTATCGCCGCAGGCGCAGCCTGATGCCTCCTCCCCCGCCCCAGGACGATCCCGACTGGGGCCAGCAGGTGGAAATCCGCGCGCTCACCACCCCGGGCCATGCCCGCATCCACTACCGCGGCGCCGAATGGGACGCCGTGCTGCTGGACAGCAGGCTCAGCGCCGGCGGCACTGGTTATATCTCCGGCCGCGAAGGCAATCAGTTCAAGATCTCGTCACAACAACCGCAATAAAGAGAAAATCCATGGAAATCGTCCTGATCCTGTTCGTGGCCGTCGTCATCTTCATTTTCAAATCGCTGGCGGTGGTGCCGCAGCAGCACGCCTATATCGTCGAGCGCCTGGGCCGCTACCACGCCACCCTGACTCCGGGCCTGAACATCATCACGCCCTTCATCGACCGCATCGCTTACAAGCACAGCCTGAAGGAGATCCCTCTGGACGTGCCCAGCCAGATCTGCATCACCCGCGACAACACCCAGTTGAAGGTGGACGGCATCCTCTACTTCCAGGTGACCGACGCCAAGCTGGCCTCGTACGGCACCAGCAACTTCATCGTCGCCATCACCCAGCTGTCGCAGACCACGCTGCGCTCGGTGATCGGCAAGCTGGAGCTGGACAAGACCTTCGAAGAGCGCGACGACATCAACCGCACCGTGGTGGCCTCGCTGGACGAGGCGGCGATCAACTGGGGCGTCAAGGTGTTGCGCTACGAAATCAAGGACCTGGTGCCGCCGCAGGACATCCTGCACGCGATGCAGGCCCAGATCACCGCCGAACGGGAAAAACGCGCCCGCATCGCCCAGTCCGAGGGCGTGAAGGTGGAGCAGATCAACCTGGCCACCGGCGCGCGCGAAGCGGCGATCCAGAAATCCCAGGGCGAGATGCAGGCCACCATCAACAACTCCGAGGGCAACAAGCAGGCGGCGATCAACCAGGCGATGGGCGAGGCCGAAGCCATCCGGCTGGTGGCCGACGCAACAGCCGACGCGATCAACCGCATCGCCGGCGCGGTCCGCACCGAGGGCGGCATCGAGGCCGTCAATCTGAAAGTGGCCGAGCAATACATCGACGCCTTCGGCAAATTGGCCAAGGAAAACAATACCATCATCATGCCGAGCAACGTCGCCGACGTCGGCGGACTGGTGGCGAGCGCGCTCAGCGTCGTCAAACAAACTAATCGTTAATCCCTCTGAGAGGCCCGGCGCGGCTTGAATCTGGCCGCGCCAGCCCCCATAATCACCCGCATGAAATTTTTTACCGATCTCCTTCCCGTCCTGCTGTTCTTCGGCGCCTACTGGCTGACACGCGACATGTTCCTCGCCACCGGCGTGGCCATCGCCGCCACGGCGGCGATGGTGGCATGGGCCTGGTTCAAGCACCGCAAGGTGGACACCATGCAATGGATCAGCCTCGGGCTGATCGTGGTCCTGGGCGGCGCCACGCTGCTGCTGCACGACAAGCACTTCATCATGTGGAAGCCCACCGTGCTGTACTGGGTGATGGGCGCCGGCCTGCTGATCAGCGAATTCGCCGGCAAGAACGGCCTGCGCCTGATGATGGGCAAGCAGATCGAGATGCCCGATTCCGTGTGGCGCAAGCTCACCTGGGCCTGGGGCGGCTTCTTCGCCTTCATGGGCGCGCTGAACCTGTTCGTCGCCTATCACTTCAGCGAGGACGTCTGGGTCAACTTCAAGCTGTTCGGCGGCATGGGGTTGATGCTGTTATTCGTGATCGCCCAAAGCCTGTTCCTGGCCAAGTACATCGAGGAAAAGAAATAATGCTGTACGCCATCATCGCGCGCGACCATCCCGGCAGCCTCGAGCGCCGCATCGCGCTGCGCGCCGAACACCGCGCGCGGCTGGCCGCGCTGCAGGATCAGGGCCGGATGAAACTGTCCGGCCCGCTGCCTGCCATCGACAGCGCCGATCCGGGCCCAGCCGGCTACTGCGGCAGCCTGGTGGTGGCCGAGTTCGCGTCGCTGGAAGAAGCGCGCGCCTGGGCCGCGGCCGATCCGTACCAGGGCGGCGGCGTTTACGCCAGCGTGGACGTCCAGCCCTTCGTGCAGGTCTTCCCCGCATGAGCGGCACCGTGGAATTGCTGGAAACCGCGTTGCGGGCTCTGGAGCCCGAGCATCTGGACATCCGGGATGACAGCGCGCTGCATGCCGGCCACGCCGGCGCCAAGAGCGGCGGCGGCCACTACACGCTGACCATCGTCAGCGCGCGCTTCGCCGGCCTCAACCGCGTGGCGCGGCACCGGTTGATCTACCAGACCCTGGGCGAACTGATGGCCGGCCGCGTTCACGCGCTGGCCATTCGCGCCCTGACACCAGAAGAACTCTGAATTTCTACCAAAGGGACAATATGAAACTCTCCCGTATCGCCGCCCTGACGCTGGCAGCCTCGATCAGCCTGCCGGTCGCCGCGGAGTCGATCGCCGTGGTCAACGGCGTTTCCATCGACAAGTCCGAACTGGACGCCGCGGTCGCCAATGTCGTGCAAAGCAATGGCGGCAAGGTGCAGGACAGCCCGGAACTGCGCGAGCAGTTGAAGAATTCGCTGGTCAGCCGCCAACTGATCCTCCAGGAAGCCTCCCGCCGCGGCCTGGACAAGCAGCCGGCCTTCGTCAAGCGCATGGATGAAGCGCGCGCCGAACTGTTGCGCGACGCGCTGTTCGCCGACATCGCCGAAAAAGCCAACGTCGGCGATGCCCAGATCAAGGCCCGCTACGACGAGATGGCGGCCCAGGTCTCCGGCAGCAAGGAAGTCCACGCCTACCAGATCACGCTCGGCAGCGAAGCCGACGCGCAGAAGGCCATCGCCCAGTTGAAGAAGGGCGCCAAATTCGAAGAGCTGGTCAAGACCCGCTCCATCGATCCCAACGCCAAGCAAAGCGGCGGCGACATGAACTGGGGCAATCTGTCCCGCATGGAGCCCAAGCTGGCCGAAGCGCTGAAAGCCATCCCCAAGGGCCAGGTCAGCGGCTCGCCCTACCAGTCGCAACTGGGCTGGCACGTGTTCAAGGTAACGGACGTCCGCAACGCCCAGATTCCGCCGCTGGACGCCGTCAAGCCGCAGATCGCCCGCCAATTGCAGGAAGAAGCCATTGCCAAGGCCGTGGAAGATCTGCGCGCCAAGAGCAAGATTCAGTAAATCCACCTCATCCGGGAATAGAACAAAATGCGTAAAATCTTGCTGCAAACCGCCCTGGTAGCCGCGTTCGCCGGCAGCGCCATCGCCGTGGCCGGCCCGACTGTCAACGGCCAGCAAATCTCCGACGCCCGCGTCGACGCCGTGGCCAAAATGATGGAAGCCCAGGGCCAGAGCGTGAACCCGCAGGCCCGCGACCAGATCAAGGACCAGCTGGTGACCGCCGAAGTGCTGCGCCAGGAAGCCGTGAAGAAGGGTCTGGACAAGTCTCCGGAATTCACCGCCGAACTGCAGAACATGCAGTCGATGGCGCTGGCCAACCGCCTGATCAAGGACTACGAGAAAGCCAACCCGATCAGCGACGCCGACCTGAAGGCCGAATACGACAAACTGGTGGCCTCGGTTCCGGAAACCAAGCAGTTCCACGCCCGCCACATCCTGGTGAAGAGCGAGGCGGAAGCCAAGTCCGTCATCGACGCGCTGAAGAAAGGCAAGTCCTTCGACAAGCTGGCCAAGGAAAAATCGCAGGATCCGGGCAGCAAGGCCAATGGCGGCGATCTGGGCTGGCAGGAAGCCGGCACCTTCGTCGCGCCGTTCTCCGAGGCGATGAGCAAGCTCGCCAAGGGCGAAGTGACCGCCAAGCCGGTGAAGACCGAGTACGGCTGGCACGTGATCAAGCTGGACGACGTGCGCACCCAGCGCAACGTGCCGCAGCTCGAAGAAATCCGTCCGCAGCTGACCCAGCGCGTGATGGGCGGCCGCATCGAGAAGTACGTCGCCGATCTGAAGGCCAAGGCCCAGATCCAGCAGTAAGCCCGCGCAACGCGCGTTACGGGGACGGCATGCCGTCCCCGTTTTGCTTGACAGCGTCCCCCGCCGCGCTTAACTTCGCGCTCAACCGAAGCAGGCCCGCCCTGCCCTTGTCACCGCTGCCGCCGGCAGCCCCATCGGAAACGCCATGACATGGCCGCTCCCTCACAGGAAAATCACATGACCATCATCGTCAACGGCGTCGAAATCAGCGAAGACATGATCGCCTCGCAACTGGAACACTACGCGGATACCCCTAGCCCGCGCGATACCGCGATCCAGCAACTTGTCCTGCACACCCTGCTGGTGCAACAGGCCAAGAGCGAAGGCCTGGACGTCGCCGACGAGCAGCAAGCCATCCAGGCGCTGCTGGACCAGAAACTGGAAGTGCAGCCGATCGACGAAGCGAGCTGCCGCGAATTCTACGAGCGCTATCCGGAGCGCTTCTCCGCCGGCGAAAGCGCCGTCGCCAGCCACATCCTGCTGCCCAAGGGCGAAGGCCTGGAAGCCAGCCTGATCAAGGCCAAGGCTGAAGGCATCCTGGCGGAAGTGCAAGCCAGCCCGTCGCGCTTCGCCGCGCTGGCGCAAGAGCACTCCACCTGCCCGTCCGGCAAGCAAGGCGGCAGCCTCGGCCAATTCGGCCGCGGCCAGATGGTGCCGGAATTCGAACAAGCCGTGTTCAGCACCGAAGCCGGCCAGATCACCCCGCACTTGGTGGAAACCCAGTTCGGCTATCACATCATCCAGGTGAACGAGCGCGCCGACGGCGGCAAGATCGGCTTCGACGAAGTCAAGGAACGCCTGCAGCACTACCTGACCGACATGGCTCTCAACCAGGCGATGCACGAGTATCTGAACATGCTGGTATCCGGCGCGCAGATCAGCGGCTACCAGATGACCGCCGCCTAAGCGACGGCCACCCGGCTCAGGCTCACCAGGCCGTCCGCGTCGCGCGGACGGCTTTTTTCTTGCTCGCCGCCGCGACAGGCAACTGGCGCAAGCTGGCCGCCACCGGCTTGGAGAAGTTGTAGCCGTCATGGCGGTCCCAGTTGATCGACCAGGTCATCGCGCCGCGGAAGGTTGGATAAGCCTGCGCCGGCAGCACGCCGCCGCAGCCCTGCAGCGCGGTCAGGCAGCTCAATGCCTTGGCCACGGTGTCCGGCGTGACGAAACCGGAATTGGCCGAGCTGCGTCCGGACGGCACGCCGAAGGCCACCTGGTCGGGCCGCAGGCCCTTGAAGCTGCCGGATGCGCCGTTGCCGAGCGGGAAACCCTCGATCAGCATCTTGCTGCCGCCGACCAGCATGTCCACCGAACCCTCCGGCAACGCGCCGGTGGAGTACGGCGTGTACAGCCCGCCGTTGTTGTAATACTGGACGTGGATCACCGAGAGGTCGTCGCGCAGCCCGTCGATGATGGGCAAGTAAGCGCCCCAGTTGCCGCCGTAGGCGACATAGCCGCCCTGCACATACGGATGCTCGGGCGCCATCGACAGATAGAAACTTGGTCCGATCTTGGCCTTCAACTGCTTCACCGCGCTGACCAGATTGCTGATGATCGGCGCGCCCACCGACACGCCGCTTTCCAGATCCAGGTCGATGCCGTCAAAACCGTATTGGCCGATGATGGCGGCCAGGCTATTGACGAAGTTCTGCGCCTGCGCGGCATTGTTCAGCGTCACCGAGCCGTTCTGGCCGCCCAGCGACAACACCACCTTCTTGCCCTTGGCCTGCTTGGCGCGGACATCCTGGATGAACTGGACGGCGCTGCCTGCGGCCGGGTCCAGCGTGAAACTGACATTGCCGTTGCCGGCATCGTCGGCGAAAGCCACCACGATCACGTCCCAATCATCGGAAACCTGCGCCAAGGGGAAAGCCGCGCCGCTGGGATTGGCGAAATTGTGCCAGTAACCAACCAGCGCGTGCTTGGCGAACGGCGCTGGCGTGCCCGGCGGCGGACTGGGCGGCGTCGGAGGATTGGGCGGGGCGGGGTCGCCGCCGGAGCAGCTGCCCCCCGCCTTCCACAACGTCGGCGTCGCGGCGGGATTCCAGTTGGCGCCCGGATAGGCGGTATGCGCGGTCAGCGCGGTGTAATTGGCGTTTTGGTAGGCGACCACATCGCCAGCCTTATAGCTGGCGCCCTCGGCCCAATCAGGGCAGGCAGCCCACACCTGCTGGCCAAGAACCAGCGACAACGCCATTGCAATTGCCCCGCCTGTCGTTCTGCGCATCGACCCTCTCCTCATTGCGATTAATTGGTATCAGATTGGTATTTCATGATATGTCGGCGACAATATCTTTCAAGTCATGAATTCCAAATAAATATCAATGGCAGTCAGGCCATCCATTAGGGCGAACTATAAAAACAAATAAACGACATTGGCATCGCAAGGCGATCCGCGTACGATAGCCGTTTTGCTCTGCCCGCCACCTCTCCATGCCACCTTACTCAGTCGCCAAACTCGCCGCAGCCCTGCTTCTAACCGTTCCATCCTGCTTCGCATCCACAGCAGCCTCGGACGCGGCGTTCGACCGACAGGCCTGGTTGCAGGATTACCGGCTGCTGAAGCTGGAACTGGAAAAACGCTACTCCCACCTGGCCTGGATGGCCTCGCCCGGCAGCGGCGTCAACCTCCCTGCTCTGGACCGGCAGGCGCAAGCCATGCTGGCACGGGCTCGCGACAACGCGGAAGCCAGGCAGGCCATCCTGTATTTTCAAAACGGCTTTCGCGATGGCCATTTCTCTTCGATCAAGCCGGTCACCGAGCCATCCTCAGCCGCCGCGGAACCCCCGAAACGGGACTTGTCGCGCGACAATGCGCTCGATGGCTGCGCATCGTTGGGCTATGTCAACGGCAATGGCGGCGCCTTCTCGCTCCCTTTCGAAACCCTGCCCGGCGTGCGGCTGACCGCTGATGGCCTTGCCCTGCCGATGAGAAGCGGCATCGCCGATCTGGGAGCGGCCGGCAAACTCGCGCTGCTGCGCATTCCATCCTTCAATCCCCGCAACTATCCCCAGTTGTGCCAGCAAGCGTGGCAAGCGATGCTTGAACGCGGCGACCGCCTCGATCCCGACAAGCTTTTCACCGATATCATGCGCGCGTGGTACCGCGAAACCGCCCAGCGGCTGCGCGAGCTACGTTCGGCCGGCGCCCGCGCGCTGATCGTCGACATCGGCGACAACCCCGGAGGCAACGACAGCGGTGACGCGATGTCCCGCCTGCTGGGCAGCGGCCCGGTCCGCTCCGCGCCGTTATGGCTGGCGCGCTCGCCGCAGGGAGAGGCTTATCTGCGGGAATGGATAGAGAACTTGAGCGCAGGTCTGCCGCCGGAAGCCACGGCGGAAGATAAAGCCGTCCTGCAACCATTCCTTGATGCGTTCCGCGCCCAGGCGTCGCAACTGCGGCAAGCGCCGCCCGTAGACATGAGCTGGGTCTGGCGCGAGCAGCGCGCCTTCGATCCCGGCGCGGCGCGCAGCCGCTTGGTCCAGGTCGCTTACGCATCCGGCGCGGTGGATCACCTGGAGCCGGGCCGCTATTCGAAAATCGTGTCCGAAGCGCTGTTCTGGCCCGCGCAGTCCTTCGGCAGCCAGGGCGCCTGGCAAGGGCCGGTCTATCTGCTGACCAATGGCCAGACCTATTCCGCCGCCGAGATGTTCGCCGCCGTCAGCCGGGACAACCGATTGGCTAAAACAGTGGGGCAGCGGACCGGCGGCGACGGCTGCGGCTTCATGAGCAAAATGCAGCCCCTGGTTCTGCCGCACTCCGGCCTGAGCTTCCGCATTCCCGATTGCGTCAGGCTGCGCGCCGACGGCAGCGACGAAGTCGCCGGCATCGCGCCGGATCTGCCAGTGGATGCCGCGCCGGGAGAAAGCAGGCGCGCGATGGCGCAAAAGACGCTGCTGGCCATCGCCGCCGATCTCGCGCCTCTCCCCTAGCCGGACTTGATGTCCGCTTGAGCAATACTGCCGGCATTGGCGCGCCCATGAAAAAACCGCCGCTCCCGATGGAACGGCGGTTTAACCTGCGATGGAAAATCAGCGGCAGCTGTCCGGCGTGCAGAACAGCGCGTCGTCGCCGGCCTCTGCCGGCTTGGGCAGCTTCTCCGCCAACGCGGCGGCCAGTTCGGCCGGCTTGCCCAGCCAGCCGGACAGCTCCAGCCGCTCCAGCTTGCCGTCCTGCTCCAGCACCACGGACGGGAAGCCTCGCAAGCCCAAACGGCCCATCTGGCGGCGAGTGTCGTCGATGTGCGTTTCGGCTTCTTCTCGAGCGGACTGCCAGGCCGCCTGGAAGGATGCCGCGTCCGTGCCCAGCTCGACCGCCAATTCGCTCAACACCGCGAACTCGGCGATGCGCCGGCCTTCCAGATAATGGGCGCGCTGGATGCGGGCCAGCATCGCCAGCGGCGCGATGCCCAGCCTGGGGGCTGCCAGCACCGCGGCGATCGGCGGGTTGGACGCCAGCGGCGCGCCGATGTCGTTCAGCAGGCCATCGTAGTAGGCGTCGCCGAAGGGCTGGCCGCTCATCTGGGCGATGCGCTTGTCGTGCGGCATCACGTAGGCGCGCCATTCCGGCGTGATCGCGCGGCCCTCTTCCTCGTCTATCATGCCGCCGGCGTGCATTTCCACGCTGACGCCGGGCAGCGCGGCCGCCGCCTGCAGCAGCGGGGAGGCGCCGTAGCACCAGCCGCACAGCGGGTCGTAGAAGTAATGCAGTTTCATGCTGATCACCACTTCATCTCGCCCTTGCGCACCTTGGCGCCCAGCTCCAGCGTGGAGACTTCGGCCGCCTTCGGATAGGCCTGCTTCATCGCCTCGATCAGCTCGCCGCTGTTGCGGGTTTCGGCGTTCTTGGCTTCGAAGGTCTTCAGATAGTCGCGGGTGTAGCGGATGGCGGACACGTCCATCTTGTCGCCGGCGATCATGTGGCCCGGCACCACCACTTCCGGCTTCAGCGCTTCCATGTCGTCCAGCTGCTTGTACCAGCCCTTGCGTTCGGCGTCGTTCTGGGTGTCGGCGGTCCAGACATGCATGCCGGAGTAGATGCCCACGTTGCCGACGATGGCGCGGATGGACGGAATCCACATATAGCCGCGGTGCGCCATCACGCCCTTGGTGTCGCGCAGCTCCAGCGCCTTGCCTTCCAGCATGATCTTGTCAGTTTTCAGCGCGGTCGGCAGCAGCGGCTTGGCCTGCGGCGCGTTGGCGCCCATCTTCGGACCCCAGAACGCTACCTTGCCCTTCACATTGCCCTTGATGTGGGCCAGCACTTCCGGCGCGGCCACCAGCTCGGCCTTGGGGAATATCTGCTTCAGCACCGAAGCGCCGAAGTAGTAGTCCGGATCGGCCTGGCTCACGTAGATGGTCTTCAGGGTCTTGCCGCTGTCCAGCACCTTGGCGGCGATGCGGTAGGCGTCGGCGCGGGTGAAGCCGGTGTCGATCAGCACGGCGTCCTTGTCGCCGGTGACCAGCACGGAAGAAACATTGAAGCTGTTGCCGTCGGCGTTGTACACCGACAATTTCAGGTCGCCCGCATGGGCGAAACCGGCGGCGGCGAGAGCGGCGGCGATCAGGGTTTGGCGGATCATAAGGTGACTCCTTGGTCTAATGCCGGCGCCCGCCGGCGGGTTGCACTGCGTTTCAGTGATGATGCGCACACTATAAGCGCAAGAATCGATCCAATAAATCAGCTAAACTGCACATTATTGTTTCTTAAATCGTGCAAATAAATGGACCGACTCACCGCCATGCAAGTCTTCGCCGAAGTCGCCCAACTGGGCAGCTTCACCGCCGCCGGCGACAAGCTGGACATGTCCCGTCCGATGGTCACCCGCTATGTCGAGGAGCTGGAGCAATGGCTGGGCGTCCGCCTGCTGCAGCGCTCCACCCGCAAGGTCACCCTCACCGACGCCGGCCTCGCCTGCCTCGCCCGCTGCCGGCAGATGCTGGAGCTGGCCGACGAAGTTCGGGCGGATGCCGGCCAGCGCGACGGCCAGGTGCGCGGCCTGCTCCGCGTGGCGGCCAGCACCTCGTTCGGACTGGCGGTGCTGGGCGGCGCGGTGGCGGAGTTCGGCGAGCGCCATCCCCAGCTGCGGGTGGACCTGCAGCTGGGCGATCGCGCCGTGAACCTGATTGAAGAAAGAATAGACCTCGCCATCCGCATTACCAACGAGCCGGATCCCGGCCTGGTGGGAAGGCGGCTGTGCGACTGCCGCTCCTTGCTGGTGGCCGCGCCGTCCTACCTGGCGCGGCACGGCGCGCCGCAGAGTCCGGAAGACCTGGAGCGGCACCGCTGCCTCAGCTACAGCAACTTCGGCCGCAGCGAGTGGAAACTGAACCGCGGCGGCGAAGAACGAAAAGTGAGGGTCTCCGGCAATATCAGCGGCAACGAGGCCAGCGCGCTATTGAGCGCGGCGGTGGCCGGCGCCGGCGTCGCGATGCAGCCCAGCTACCTGGCCGCGCACCACGTCAGCCGCGGCGAGCTGGTGGCGCTGTTGCCGGAATGGCAGCCGACCGTCCTAGGCATACACGCGCTCTATCCATCGCGGCGGCTGCTGCCGCTGGCGCTGCGCAGCCTGCTGGACTTCCTGGTGGACCGCCTGGGAGGGCCGCTGCCGCCATGGGACATTCCGTCGGCGCTGGCCGGGCGCACCGCTTGAAAGACGATCCGCGGCCAGGCATTGCAAGCCACGCCCTGCGTTACTGACGCAGAATTCCGCAGCTACCCTCGACTTCGACGCTTATATCGATCAGTCATGCCTGCATAACTTTTGCTATCGGCTATCGCAGGGCGATTGCCTGCGGCCGCAAGATCGCCTAAGCTCAGCTACAAGACCATCCCGGCAGCCAGGCCGGAGCCGCGCAAACCGTTTCAAGAAGTGGAATCAAGCCGATGTGCCAGCTGCTGGGCATGAATTGCAATACCCCGACCGATATCCTGTTTTCCTTCGAAGGCTTCCACCGCCGCGGAGGCCTCACCGACCACCATGCCGACGGCTGGGGCATCGCTTTCTTCGAAAACAAGGGCTGCCGCGTCTTCCTCGACGACAAACCGTCGGTGGAGTCGCCGGTGGCCGATCTGGTGCGCCGCTACCCGATCAAATCCGAAAACGTCATCGCCCACATCCGCAAAGCCACCCAGGGCGAGATCAACCTGGCCAACACCCATCCCTTCATGCGCGAGATGTGGGGCCAGTACTGGATCTTCGCCCATAACGGCAACCTGGAAAGCTTCAACCCCGGCCCCGGCGAGCACTACCGTCCGGTGGGCACCACCGATTCCGAGCGCGCGTTCTGCCATTTGATGGAAAAGCTGCGCGTCAAATGGGCCGAGCCTCCGGAGGAGGGCGCGCTGTTCGAGGAAGTGGCGAGGCTGGCCGCGGAGATCAGCGCCAGCGGCGTGTTCAACTTCATGCTGAGCAACGGCCAGTCGCTGTTCGTCCACTGCTCCACCCATCTGCATTACATCATCCGCCGCGCGCCGTTCAACACCGCCCATCTGGTGGACGACGACGTCAGCGTGGACTTCGCCACCGTCACCACCCCGCGCGACCAGGTGGCGATGATCGCCACCCAGCCGCTGACCGACAACGAGCGCTGGACCCCGCTGTCGCCCGGCGAGCTGATCCTGTTCCGCGACGGGGCGCCGCGCCTGATCCACAAACCGGCCGGCTGACACCGGAGCGGCGATAGGCGTTATGCTGAAGGGAACCACCCGCAGCACGGACACGCCATGAGCCGCTTCGATCTCAATCACCCGCCGTTCGACACCCTCGCGCCCGCGGAACGCGACGCGCTGGAAGCCCGCTCCGACATCGTCTATTTTCCCGACGACGCCCAGATCGTCGGCCCGGACCAGCCGATGGACGCGCTGTACATGGTGATCAAGGGCGTGGCGGCCGAGCTTGCCGGCGACGAAACGCTGGGCCGCTACCGCATCCACGATGTATTCGACGCCCGCTCGCTGGTGGCCGGCCGCGCGGCCAACCGCTTCGTCGCCGAGGAGGAAACGCTGCTGCTGGCCCTGCCTCGCGACGCGGTGCTGGCGCTGACCGACAGCAACCCGCGCTTCGGCGCCTATTTCTACGCCAGCGTCGCGGAAAAAATGGGCCTGCTCGCCCAGCGCGCCGGCAGCCGCGAACTCCAGACCCTGTTATCCGCCACCGTGCGCGACGCCGGCTGCCGCCAGCCGGTTTTCGTCGACGCCGCCGCCAGCATCCGCGACGCCGCGCGCGCGATGAAGGAGCAGCGCAGCAAATCGGTGCTGGTCCGCGACGGCGAAAGGCTGGGCATCTTCACCACCACCGACTGCCGCGACGTCATTTTGGAAGGCGTGGACAGCGGAGAGCCGGTGGGCCGCCACAGCAGTTACCAGCTGTTGTGCATAGACAGGGACGACTTCCTGTTCAACGCCCTGCTGCTGATGACGCAACGTAATCTGCGCCGGCTGGTGGTGACCGAAAACGGCCAGGCGGTCGGCATCCTGGCCCAGGTGGACGTGCTGTCCTATTTCTCCAATCATTCCCACCTGATCGCCCAGCGGCTGGACCGCGCCGCCGATCTGGATGAGCTGGCCGACATAGCCGGACAGATCGACCGGCTGATCCGCATCCTGTCCGGCCATGGCGTGCGCCCTCCCCAATTGGGCCGGCTGGTGCAGGCGCTGAACGCCCGGCTGTTCGCTCGCGCCTGGCGCATGATCGCGCCGGCGAGGCTGGCGGAAAGCAGCTGTTTGCTGGTGATGGGATCGGAAGGCCGCGGCGAGCAGATACTGAAGACCGATCAGGACAACGCGCTGCTGCTGCCGAATGGAGAAGACTTTCCGGAAGCCGCCGCCTGCTGCGAGGCGTTCTCCGCCGCGCTCGCCCGCTTCGGCTACCCGCCCTGTCCCGGCGGCGTGATGGTCAGCAATCCGCATTGGCGCCTGTCCCTCAGCGACATGCGCGACCGCATCCACCATTGGCTGACCCGCCCCGACGGCGACAGCATGCTGCAACTGGCTATTTTCTGCGACGCCGAATCCGTATGCGGCGACGAGGCTTTGCTGGCGGATTGCCGCGGCTACCTGCGCGCGCGGCTGCAGGACGACGCCGGCTTCTTTTCCCGCTTCGCCCGCGCCATCGACCAATTCGACACCCCGCTCGGCCCTTTCTCGCGGCTGCGCACGCGGGAAAGCGGCGGCCGCGAGCTGCTGGACCTGAAAAAGGGCGGCATCTTTCCCCTGGTCCACGGCCTGCGCGCGCTGGCGCTGGAAAACGGCATCGACGCCGCCTCCAGCGCGGAGCGCGCCAGCTTGCTGGCGGCGGCGGGCAAGCTGGAAGCCGGGCTCGCCGACGACATCCTCGAGGCGCTGGCCTTCCTGTCCCAGCTGCGGCTTGAACGCGGCCTGCGGCGGCTGGACGCCGGCGAGAGCCCCGACAATCTGATCGAGCCGGAAGCCCTGTCCACGCTGGAGCGCGATCTGCTCAAGGACGCGCTGGCGGTGGCGAAGCGATTCAAGACCCAGCTGCGCCACCATTACCGGCTGGGGAGCTTCTGATGCTGGAGCGGCTGCGGCGGCGCTGGCAACGCGCGCGGCTGCGCGATCCGGCCTGGAGCGGACTTTTCGACGAGCCTGCGGGCGAAATGGTCAGCCTGGACTGCGAGACCACCAGCTTGAACGCGGCCGAGGCCGAGCTGCTGTCGATAGGCGCGGTCAAGCTGCGCGGCAACCGCATTCTGCACAGCGAGGCGCTGTACCTGCTGGTCAGGCCGGAGGGCATACCCAGCGCCGGCAACATCGCCGTGCACGGCCTGCGCCGCCGCGACCTGGCCGACGCCTTGCCTCCGCGCGAGGCGATTCTCAGGCTGCTGGCCTTCATCGGCGGGCGGCCGCTGCTGGGTTACTACCTGGAGTACGACGTCGCCGTGCTCAACAAATACGTGAAGCCCTGGCTGGGCATCGGCCTGCCGCAGCGGCAGATCGAACTCTCCGCCCGCTATTACGACTACCGCTTCCGCCAGCGTCCGGATTCCCACATCGACCTCAGCCTGGACGCGCTGCACCGTGAGCTGGGCGTGCCGGCCTTGCCGCGCCACGACGCGCTCAACGACGCGCTGAGCGCCGCGATGCTGTACCAGGCCCTGCGCAAGCGCGGCTTCGGCTGAGAACCGCCGACCAAGCCAGAACCAAATCAGTACGACGGCGCTCGGATCCTCCGCGAGTTTTTCCAGCGCCGCCCATGGCGCAACATCTGTAAACATCTCCCCCGCTCGACGACGGCAATCTGGCACGCCTATTGCTGAGCCAATCCACGCCAAGCCATTGTTTTCGATTGGAAAATCAGAAAAACAGCGATTTCCGCGGCGACAACGGCAAACATTGAACGGCAAGGCGGCAACAATTGCCGGCCGGACGGGAGTCCACGCTCCGACCGGCTGCCGCCAAGGACAGCAGCGGATCCGTGAAGCGCTGCCCGGCAACATCGTTCTCAAGGAGAAGCATCATGTCCGTCAGCAGTACCAATACCTCGAACGCCTATTGGCAACAGCTGCAGTCGCTGCACCAGCAACGCCGGCAAGACTTCAGCAATCTGACCCAGTCGGTCCAGCAGGGCGACATCGCCGGCGCGCAGCAGGCGCTAGCCGCGCTGCAGCAGTTGAACGGCTCGAACAACGGCAATAGCGGCAACAGCGGCGGCGACTTCAGTTCCGCGCTGAACAACGCCATCAGCGCGGCATCCTCCACCTCGCCTTCCAGCTCGAGCGATCCGTTCGCCGCGGCGAACGGCAGCCAAACCAGTAGCGGCGCAAGCAGCGCCGGGAGCTCCATCTCCTCCTTGCTGAACACGCTGGGCCAGGACCTGCAGTCCGGCAATCTCAGCCAGGCGCAGCAGGATTTCCAGCAGCTGCAGCAAGGCCTGCAGGCCGACGGCACCCAGCAAGCCAGCGGACAGCACCGCCATCACCACCATCATGGCGGCGGCGAGCAACAAAACGACAGCGGCCTGCAAAGCCTGCTGAATGCCGCCAACGGCAGCCAAGCCCAATCCTCCGGGACCACAGGCTCCGCCAACTCGACCAGCGCCCAGCAATTGCAGGCCGCATTGAGCCTGTATCAGGCGAATGCCGGCAGCAACGACATCAGCAGCCTGTTGATGTCGATGTCGGTCTGAAATGGACGCCCGGCGGGGACGGCTTGCCCGCCCCCGCCGCGTCTAATGATAGGGGGCCAGCAGGCGGCGCATCTCCTGCTGGCCTTCCAATGATTCGCAAGCCTGCTTCAACCTGCCCATCGCGTCCGCGTCGCGCGCCAGCGCGCTGGACTTCGAGACGTAAATCCTCAGCGGCTGGACGTCCAGCTGCCATTCTCCCAAAGCCTTTCCGGCCAGGCCCGCCTCATCCAGCACATTGCCGCAGCCGGGCCGCACGCAAACGGTGGCGTCCAGCCTGCCAGCCGCCAGCATCTTCGCGCCTTGATCCATATCGCCGAGCAGCACTCTGGCATGCGGCACCGCGCGGTCGAACGCATCCAGCGTGTGGCTGCCTCTAAGCTCCCCGACAGCGAGGCCGGCGAAGCTGCGCGCCGATGGATGCGCGCGCCCCGGCTCCTTCAGATAGACCAGCGATACCTTGAGCGTCGCCACTTCGCAGATGGGGATGCCGTAACGCTCCCTCTCTTCGGTGGGGATGCCCAGATTGATCGCGTTGGCTCCGCTGCGCATGCCGTCTATCACCCGCAGATAGGGTCTGACCTCGGCCTTGATCGGCACGCCGGTCTGCGCCGCCAGGAAACGGACGAAATCCGGACCGACGCCCCGGTCGCTGTCGGCCACGCCCCACGGCTCCACTGCGAGCGTGTAGGAATGGAACAACACAGGCCCCGCGGCCGCAGTTGCGGCAGCAGCGGCCAGAACCAGCCAAACAAGCCGCGGTTTCATCGCCTCTCCCGGCCTGCGCGGCGGCGATCCGGCAACGCATCCGCGCGCTCCGGGCCTCCGCTCGGGCCACTTTCGTCAGTGTAGCCCAGCCGCCGCCCTCCACAGCGCCGCCTCCTCCAACCAATCAATGACAAAAGCATAATTTTCATTTGGATATTCATTTACGAAAGAAAAATATTCATCAAAAGATGTTGCCTGCATATAAAAGCGGCGTAAAATGCAACGGCGTTCACTCTCAAACAAAAAGGCGTTCGATCATGAAACCCGGTAATGCCGACGCGGACGGCCTCAGTCCCCGCAATCTGCTGCAATACTGGCTGCGCAAGCTCAACGGCTCCCGTCTGAGCGCACATGACAAACTGCATTTCGAACCGCTGCAGGAGGAAATCCTGCTCAATCTGATGGTGGCGGCCTGCATCCTGATGTTGGCGCTGTACGCCTACTTCGCCCGTTAAGACCCGCTAACAAAACCCCTGATCCTGCGTTCGGCGCGCCTTGGCTCAGGTTCTCTGCGAGGTTTTGTTAGCGGCTCTAAGCGGCCCTGGCTGTTCCCGCGCGACAAGCTCCCCGCTTCGAACTATCCTGTCTGCGTCATGTCACCGTACTGAAGCCAAAACAGAGGAAACGATAATGAGACTATCCGCACTGACACTATGCTGTATCCTGGGATTCAGCCTGCCGGCCTTGGCCGACAGCGCCGACAATCTGTTCACCGTGCCGCTTGACGCCTTCCAGCCCGGCAAGATGGTGCCCGGCCAGCGCGTGTACCAGAAACCCGGCGCAGATCTGAAGGCTTATCATTCGGTGTTGCTGGAACCCTTGCTGTTCCTGCGCCAGGCGGATGACGGCAGCTGGGAATTGCTGCAGGCGGGAGACGAAAACGCGATCGCCGGCTATTTCCACGACCGGATGCAGGCGGAACTGAAAGCCGCCGGCGTTGAGGAAGCGCTGCAGCCGGCGACGGGCGTCGCCCGGTTGCGGGTGGCCGTCACCGGCGTGAGCCAGGACAGGCCGGGCGTCAACGCCATTGATCTGCTGCCGGTGAAGGCGGTGTTCAATCTGGCCCGCCTGGCCACGGGCAAAGAGCCCTACTTGCTGAAGATCGCGAGCATGGCGCAACTGGAGGATGCCCAGGACGGCGGCCTGCTGGCCGGCACCGTCAACCTGCGCCAGAACGAAAAGAACAAGACCAAGGAACAGCCGATGACACTGGACCTGATCAAGCCGCTGATAGACGAATGGTGCCGCCAGAGCGCTCGCCAACTGGCCGCCCATCTGAGCAAGGCCCCGTGACTCACAGCGGCTTGCGCATGAACAGGCTGTGCGGGTCTTCCCGGTAATCGCCGAAAGGCGGGCAGAAATCGTAGCCGGCGCGCCGATACAAAGCGATCGCCTCATGCTGATGGATGCCCGTCTCCAGCATCACCACCGCGCAGCCCCTGGCGCGCGCCTGCTCCTCCAGGAATGACAGCACGGCCCGCGCCGCTCCCTTGCCCCGGCATTCCGGCTTGACGAATACCCGCTTGAGCTCGCCGAACTCCGCTCCGCACCATACCGCGCCGCATCCCAGCGCCGCGCCTTCCTCTCCTCGAATCACGGCGAAGGCCACATCCGGCTTCAACAGCGCCGACACATCCACCCCGTAATGGCATTCTGGCGGATACAGGGGTTTCTGGTAGGCGTCCAGCTCATCAATCAAAGCTATCACCTCAGGTTGGTCCGGACGCTCCAGTCTGATCGACACCCTGTTCGCCGCTCCATCGATGTCTGGTCTTGTTCTTTCTTGCAAACGCATCCTGTTTCCTTGGCTATTGTTCTCAACTCGGCCGGATCCATTCCGCCATCTGGCCGCGGTACTTGACGAATCCCCTCTTGGCGTCGCCGCCGAAGCCGGCGCGCAGAAAGAAGCGGTGCGCGTCCTCCCGGCCAAGCGAGCTGAGCAGCATGATCTTGGAGCAATCGCGCGCCAGACTGCGCCGCTCGGCCTCCCGCAGCAGCATCGCGCCCAAGCCGCGGCCGCGCCAGCGCGCGTCGACCACCAGGTTCTCCAGCACGGCGAATGGCTGCTCCCCGTACATGATGTCATCGCAAAAACCGAGCCAGGCGGTGCCGGCCAGCTCGCCGCCGCACTCGCACACCAGCACCTGCGCCCGTTCGCCGCCCGCCAAGGCATCCAGCCGCTCCCGCAACACTCGCGTTCGCGCGTCACCGGTCAACTGGCGATACAGGGCCGCCAGCGCGTCGGCATCCGCGCCGGCGGCGAGCCTTATTTCAACCGGATGCCCTGCGCTGGCGCGCTCATGCATGCCAGAAGCCTCCCATGACAAGGCCCGCCTCGCGGCGGGCCCGATGTGTCTGAAAACGGCAATCTAGCAGAAAACGGCGGCAGCGACAGCCAAACAGATGACGATGGTAAACAGGATCAGGAGGCTTCGTCCGCCAATTGCTGCCAAGTCTCGTCCTGCTCCCACCGGCGGCACCAGTCCATCACCTTGTCGGCCTCCATCGGCCGGGCGATGCCGAAACCCTGGGCGTAGCGGCAGCCAAGCCGGCGCAGCAGCGCGGCGTGCTCCATCGTCTCCACGCCTTCGGCGATCGCCTTGCGGGCGAAAATGGAAGCCAGCTCGATCACGCCCTCGACGATTCGCCTGTCGTCCAGACTGTCTATCATGTCGTGCACGAAACTATTGTCTATCTTCAGCGCATCCACCGGCAGGCGGCGCAGGTGGGTCAGCGACGCGTGGCCGGTGCCGAAATCGTCCAGCGCGAAATGCACGCCCAGTTCGCGGCAGCGCTGCAACACCCGTATGGTTTGCTCGACGTCGCCGGCCCCGCTCTCCACGATTTCCAGCTCCAGATGCCAGGGCGGGACGTTGGGATAGCGCCCCAGCACGGTGGACAATTGCTGGCTGAAATCGGCGCGCAGCAGGTAATTGGTGCTGACATTGGTGCTGATCTTGACGTGGAAGCCGGCCTCCGCCCACCGTGAAACCTGGCTGAGAGCGGCATCCAGCACCCACAGGCCGAAGGCGGCCTCCAGTTCATTGCCGGACAGGTGGGGCAGGAATTCCGCCGGCGCCAACAGCCCGCGCCTGGGGTGGCGCCAACGGATCAGCGCCTCCACGCCGATGATCTCGCCGCTCTGCAAATCCACCACCGGCTGGTAGAACAGCGTGAACTCCTCGCGGACCAGCGCCTGGCGCAGCAGCTCCAGGAACTGGCGGTGCTCCTGCGCCTTGCGGTCGTTTTCCGGATCGAACAGCTGGTAACGGTTCTTGCCGGCATTCTTGGCCAGATACATCGCCTGATCTGCATGGCGCAGCAGCGTATCCGGATCGACATTGTCCTGCGGGTACAGGCTGACGCCTATGCTGGCGGTGACGCCGACATCCGCGTCGCCCAACAGCATTGGCCTCGACACCGTCACCAGCACCCGGTCCAGCACCAGCATGCATTCCTCGGGCGATGCCACTTCCGACAGCAGCACCACGAACTCGTCGCCGCCCAGCCGCGCCAGCGTGTCGTCGCCGCGCAAGATGGCCTTGAGATTGTTGCTCACCGTCATCAGCAGTTGGTCCCCCGCCGCATGGCCGTACTTGTCGTTGACCGCCTTGAAGCCGTCCAAATCCAGAAAGCAAACCGCGCAGGACTTGCCGCTGCGGTTGGCCCGTACGATGGCCTGCCGCAGCCGGTCGGACAGCAAACGGCGGTTGGGCACGCCGGTCAAGGGATCATAGTGCGCGACGCGATCCAGTTCGGCCTCATGCTGCTTGAGCTGGGTGATGTCGGAGAAAATGCCGATATAGTGCTGCACCTGCCCTTGTTCGTCGCGCACCACGGAAATCGACAGCAGTTCGGCGTAGAGCTCGCCGTTCTTGCGGCGGTTCCACAGTTCGCCGCGCCAGAAATCGTGCCCCTTGACCGAGCTCCACAACTCCTCGTAGAAACTGGTAGGCTGCTTGCCGGAAGACAGCAGGCTGGGCCTCTGCCCGATCGCCTCCTCGGCGTTGTAGCCGGTGATGCGGGAGAAGGCGTTGTTGACCTTGGTGATCACGCCGTCCGGGTTCACCATCAGGATGCCTTCATAACTGCTGTCGAACACCGCGGCGGCTTCCTTCTGCGCCTGCTCGAACACCTTGCGCTCGGTGATGTCGGTGTGGGTGCCGGACATCATCAGCGGCTCGCCATTGTCATCCCGCTCCACCACCCGGCCGCGCGACAGTATCCAGCGCCAATCTCCGCCGCGGGTCCGGCAACGCACTTCCACCTCATGGCTGCTCAATTCGCCGCGCAGATTGCGCTGGATGGAATCCCGGGTTTGGGCCACGTCGTCCGGGTGCAGATGCTCGTACCAGTTGTCCGCGGTGATGTGCATCTCGCCGGGGCCATAGCCCAGCATGCTTTCCCAACGCGGACTGATCTGGAAGCGGTTGGTTTTCAGGTTCCAGTCCCAGAAGCCCTGGTCGGAGCCGGCGATCACCCGCGCCAGCTGGCGCTCGCGGTCGCGCAGTTCCTGCTCGGCGCGATGCTGCTCGGTCAGGTCGCGGCCGAAGGCGATGTAACGGCCGTCTTTCATCCTGCCTGAGGTCAGATCCACGTTGACCCCGCCGCCCTTCTTCAGCCTCAGCTTCCATTCGGAGCGCAGGAAGGGGCCGTTATTGATCTTGGCCAGATGCTCGGCCAAAAGACCCAGGAACTCCGGGGCCACCAAGTCGTGGATGTGCATTTCGCGCAACTCGTCCAGGCTATGCCCGGTCAGGCGGCAGGCGGCGGGGTTGGCGAAGATGAAGTAGCCATCCACGTCGGTGACCCAGATCGCGTCGCCGGCTTCGTTCAGCACCAGCCGGAGATCTTCGTCGGCGCGCTTGCGCTCGGTGATGTCGGACAGATTGCCGACCAATCTCACCGCGCCGCCGCGCTCGTCCCACTCCACCGCGCGGCCCCGCACCTGAAGCCAGCGCACGCCCTCGTCCTGCTTGGCCAGCCGGAAATCGATTTCTATCTTCGGGCTCTTGCCTCGGCGATGCGCCTCTATCGCCTGCAACACATAAGGCAGGTCGGCCGGATGCACCATCCGGCGAAAGAAACGGAAGTCTCCGCTGTCCTCCTCCGGCTGGGCGCCGGTCACCTCGTAGTAACGGGGCGAGCGGTACACCTTGCCGCTGCGCAAATCCCAATCCCAGAATCCATCGCTGGTAGCCTCGGCCACCAATTGCAGCCGGGATTCGCTGGCCTTGACCTGCATGGCCATCTGCTTGCGCTCGGTGATGTCCTGCATGGTGCCGTAAAGCCCGGTGATGACGCCCTCCTCGCCGCGCCGCGCCTCTCCCCGCATCGTCAGCCAGCGGCTTTCGCCATCCGCGCGCAGCAATTCCACATCGCACTCGTAGCCCATGCCCACCAGCTTGCAGCGTTCTATCGCCTCCGACAGCTGCTCCCAGCCCTCGTCGCTGAAAAATCGCCGCATCGCCGGATAGCCGGGCGGCCCGAAACGTTCGGCCAGGCCGAACAGGCGATAGGCCTCAGGCGACCAGTAATGCCGGTCTTCAGCCAAATCCCAGCTCCAGCTGCCTATGCCGGCCAGCTGCTGCGCCTGCTGCAACATGGATTCGCTGTCGCGCAATAGCTGTTCGGCCTGCTTTTGCCGGGTGACATCGCGCGAGATGCCGAATAATCCACCCAGTTGCCCCGCGCTGTTGTAGACCGGCCCCTTGGTCACCAGAAACACCATCCGCTCGCCATTTTGCAGCACCAGGCACTCCTCGTGGGTCTGCACCCGGCCGCTTTGCATGATCAGCCGATCCTGAACGATCAACTCCTTCGCGGTTTCCTCGTCGAACAGCTCCCAATCGTCCTTGCCTATCACCTCGCGGTTGGACTTGCCGACGAAGGCCAGCGCCGCGTGATTGACCAGCAGGTAGCGCCCCTGCACGTCCTTGACGAACACCGCGTCGGAGGTGCTGGTCACCACGGCGTCCAGCAGCGCCCGGTGCATGACGCCGCGCTCCAGCGCCAAGCGCAGCAGTTCGCTGAGCAGGCTCACCGCCAAGCCATTCAAGGTCAGAAACAACAGCTGCAGCTTGCTGTGCCATGGTGTTTGCGCGGCATGCAGATGGGGCTCGGCCACTAGGTCGACGGCCAGCACCGCCAGCACGGTGGCCAGCAAGCCGGGGCCAAGTCCCCCCATGCAAGCCCCCAGGATGATGGGAAGCATGAACAGGATCAACATCGGATGTTCGCTCAGATCCGGCCCCATCAGGAACTGCCGCAACGCCAGCGCGCCGCCCAGCAACGCCAGCACCACCGGGTAGGCAAGCCAGTTGGTCCAACGCTCCGACCGCACGCCATTGGCCAGACTACCCAGCCAAAACAGTTGCATGCCGTTATCGCCGGACGGCACCGCCCGCAATGCCATCAACAGCAGAACCGAGGTCACCAGAACGAAGAAAATGCCCTTGGCTATGGAAAGGGAAACCACTCGGGAAATATCCAGTCCGGCCAGCAATTGGTCGGAGAAAAAGATCCAGGCCAGCGCGAACAGCGCGTAACAGGGCACCGCCAGCAGAATGAATCTGGTCCGCGCGTTGCTTGCCATAGAGAGCCCCCTGAGCCCGGCGCCGGCCGGGTCTGTCGTCCTCCGCGCCGCGTTGCCGGCGGAGTCTTGTCGAACTTACGCCGAAACGGACGGCATGCCATCCGTTTCGTTTGGATTCGTTCCTTACAGGTATAGCATTCGCCTTGCCCCCTGCCGCGGCGGGAAGACAAACAGGCATTCAAATCATCCTAGTCTGAACTATGCTGAGCGAAGAACCGTTGTCGCGAGAGGAACCGGGGATGGAGTTTCTGTTCGATCTGGATGATCCCCTGCAGTGTCTGGAGCATATCTACCAGTTTCTGAGTCCGATGGTAGTGGCCTTTCATCCGAAAAAAAGCGCCGGCCGCACCGGCCCCTGCTTCGGCAGCGGCCTGCTGCTGAGCTACCGGGGCGAAAAGTTCATCGTCACATCCGAAGCCGTGCTGTCCGCCGCCTGCGTCAATCACGGCCAGAACGTGGTGGCCAGCAATGGCTCGCGGCAATGGCCGCTGCTGCAGCTGCGTTGCGCCAGTCCGCAGCACCTGGACCTGGCTGCGATACACCTGCCGGCCGACTGGCTGGCGCGCCACCCGGTGGAGAACTGTTTCGAGCTGGATTACGGCACCCTGCCCGATCCGATGGCCAGCGCCTTCACCCTGTTGCTGGGCTATCCGGTCAGCAACGGCCGCCCCGCCGGCCAGCTCAATTCGGCGATAGGCGTGGTATCCCGGCCATACAGCAGCAATACCCGCCGCAACCAGGTGGTTCAGCCCTTGTTCGTGGAATTCGACAGCCGCGACATCCTCAGCCGCTGCCGGCTGGACAAGTCGACGCTGCAGGCCTTTTACCAGTTGGGCGGCGCGCCGGCCATCAGCCTGTACCACTCGTTCCAGCAGGACAGCAATCGTCTGACCGCCTACCTGCAAGGCGTGGTGGTGGAATGGGACCATGCCCGCATCGGCGCCACCGTCACCTCGTCCGCGCTGCTATCCGGCTTCTTGGATAGCTTCCTGCTGCGGCTTAGGCAGGACGGCGAGGCCGCGCCGCCGGAACTGGCCGAACTGCTCGCCCGCTTCCGCCACTAAGGCCGCAGGCGCCATCTCGCAGCGCGCCGGCGCAGGCCGCGCGCGATCGAGACTCCGCTTAGCTGGGCATCTCGCCGGCCAGCGCCCTGGCGCGCTCATCGCCGCTGCCCGCCAGGCCCGCGCGCACGCTCAGCCGGGTCGCTTCGTCCTGGTTCTGGCTGAGCTTGTACTTGCCGTCCAGCCGGCTCACCGTCAACTCTATGCCGACGATGGCGCGCAGCATCTTGTCCAGATAGTCGGCTGGCGCGTCGGTCACTTGCCAGGGCAAGGGGAAAGCCGCCTCGCGCCGGACGGTCAATTCTTCCAGCAGTCGCCGCAGCCATTGTGGATCGTCCACCGCCCGCAGCCGCCCCCTGGCGTGCGCCACCATATAGTTCCAGGTGGGCACCACCTTGCCGTGCTCGGCCTTGGCCGGGTACCACGACGGGGTGATGTAGGCGTCGTCGCCCTGGAACACAGCCAGCGCTTGCGGCTCCGCCTCCAGCAGCCGCCACAAGGGATTGGCCCGCGCCACGTGGCCTCTCAGCCTCAACGCGCCGCCCTCCTCCACCGCCAGCAGCGGCAGGTGGTTGGCCAGCGGGCCGTCCTCGCCGTTGATCGCCACGGTGGCCAGCGGCCGGGCGCGAATCAGGCTCAACAAAACGGCTGGATCGGCCTCGACGAAATGGCTGGGCTGGTACATGATGGGCTCCCGGGAAAAATCACCACATTACAAGCAGGCCTCATCGCTCGGCAAGCGCTCCCGCCGCGATACAATGACAACAGTATTGCCAATCCATTTCGAGAAACCCATGCCCAGAAAACCGCGCGTCCGCTCCGGCAGCGGCGTCACCATGCACGACGTGGCCAAGGCGGCCGGCGTCAGCGCCATCACCGTGTCCCGGGTGCTGAATCAACCGCAGCAGGTTTCCGAAGCGCTGCGCGAAAAAGTGATGCAGGCGGTCGACGCGCTAGCCTATGTGCCCAGCCGCTCCGCCAGCACGCTGGCCTCGGCGAGATCGAGGACGGTGCTGGTGC
Source organism: Chromobacterium vaccinii (assembly GCF_000971335.1). Taxonomy (GTDB): domain Bacteria; phylum Pseudomonadota; class Gammaproteobacteria; order Burkholderiales; family Chromobacteriaceae; genus Chromobacterium; species Chromobacterium vaccinii. Next base: position 33,520 of record NZ_JZJL01000012.1, on the reverse strand, counting down.
TGATCCCCTCGCTGGCCAACACCGTGTTCCTGGAGACGCTGGCCGGCATCGAAACGGTGCTGGACGCCGCCGGCTACCAGATGCTGATCGGCAACAGCCATTACGACGCCGGCCAGGAACTGCAGCTGCTGCGCGCCTATCTGCAGCACCGGCCCGACGGCGTGCTGATCACCGGCCTCAGCCACGCCGAGCCATTCGAGCGCATTCTTTGCCAACACGCGCTGCCGGCGGTCTACATGATGGATCTCGCCGACGACGGCCGCTGTTGCGTCGGCTTTTCGCAGGAGGAGGCCGGTGCCGCCATCACCCGCCACCTGCTGTCGCGCGGCAAGCGCCGCATCGGCTTTCTCGGCGCCCAGCTGGACGAACGGGTGATGAAACGCCTGGAAGGCTACCGCGCGGCGCTGGACGCGGCCGGTTGCCGCGACGCCGGACTGGAATGGCTGGACCCTCAGCCCTCCAGCATGCAGATGGGCGCCGACATGCTGGACGCGGCGCTGGCGCAGCGTCCGGACTGCGACGCGCTGTTCTGCTGCAACGACGACCTGGCGATCGGCGCGCTGTCGCGCAGCCAGCAGCTGGGGCTGGATGTGCCGGAGAGGCTGGCCATCGCAGGCTTCAACGACCTGCAGCCGTCGGCCTGGTGCACGCCCACGCTGACCACGGTGGCTACGCCGCGCCGCGACATCGGCGTCCATGCCGCCCAGGCCTTGCTGAAGCTGATCGACGGCGAGGAGCCGGAATCGCGCCGCGCCGACCTGGGCTTCCAGCTGATGCTGCGCCGCAGCAGCTGAAATCCCCCGCCCGCGCGGCTTTCAGCCTCAGGCCTCGATGTTGCTATCCCACTACAGCGCCGCGCGGACAAAACGCAAAACTTGATCCAACTGCTTGTTGTGAACTTTTTGTTAGCGCTAACATCAGTGTCATTCAGCCGGCCCTGTTCCGGCTATCCTTCCACATGAAATGTTAGCGCTAACATGAAAAACGGCAATATCGTGGTGATGGGCGTGGCCGGCTGCGGCAAAAGCAGCGTGGGCCGCCTGCTGGCCGAGGCGATCGGCGCCAGCTTCATCGAAGGCGACAGCTTCCACCCTCCCGAGAACATCGCGCGGATGCGAGAAGGCATTCCGCTGAACGACGACGACCGCGCCGGCTGGCTGGCCAATTTGGCAGGCAAGCTGCGCCAGGGCCGCGAGAGCGGCGAACCCATGGTGCTGGCCTGCTCGGCGCTCAAGCGCCGCTACCGCGACGTGCTGCGCGGCGGCGATCCTGGCCTGCGCTTCGTCCATTTGTTCGGCGACAAGGCGCTGATCGCCGAGCGCATGCGCGAGCGCAGCGGCCACTTCATGCCGGAAAGCTTGCTGGACAGCCAGTTCCGCGATCTGGAGGCCCCCGGCGCCGACGAAGCCGCGATTCCCTGCGACGTCGCCCTGCCGCCAGACGCGCTGCTGCGGCGCATCCTGGCGGAGCTGGACTGAACCCAACCGTTTCAACGCAAAGGCAGTATCAAAGAGGAGAACAACAATGAACGCCCCGTCCCCGCAACAATTCAAGGTTCCCGCCCGCCGCTGGCGCATAGGCTGGCTGCTGGGCATCGGCATCCTGGTCAATTACTTCGACCGCATCAGCCTGTCGGTGGCCGCGCCGCAGTTGCAGCAGGAGTTCGGCCTCAGCAACGGCGAGCTGGGCCTGTTGTTCAGCGCCTTCTTCTGGAGCTACGCGCTGCTGCAGATTCCCACCGGCGTGATTCTGGACCGCTTCGGCACCACCCGCATCGGCCGCCTGGGCGCGCTGCTATGGGGCGTGGCCGCCACTCTCACCGCCTGCGCCGGCGGCTTCGCCGGCATCTTCGCCGCCCGCATGCTGCTGGGCGTCGCCGAAGCGCCGGGCTTCCCGGTCAGCTCCAAGGCCACCGGCTACTGGTTTCCCCGCCGCGAGCGGGCGATGGCCACCGCCATCTTCGACGCCGCCGCCAAGTTCTCCAATGTGATCGGCGTGCCGATGGTCGCCTTGGCAGTGGTGCACCTGGGCTGGCGCTGGGGCTTCGGCGTGTCCGCCATCCTGAGCGTGCTGTACTTCATCGCCTTCTATCTGATCTACCGCGACCCCAGCGCCGACAAAAACCTGAGCGAAGCCGAGCGCCAATACATCGTCCAGGGCGGCGCGGCCGAGGAAGGCGTCAGCCAGCAAAGCTCGATGGCGATGCTGGGCTACCTGCTGCGCCAGCGCAAGGTGTGGGGCCTGTCCATCGGCTTCGCCGCCTACGGCTACGTGTTCTACCTGTTTTTGACCTGGCTGCCCGGCTACCTGGTGCAGGCGATGCACATGGACATCCTGAAATCTGCGTGGTTTTCCGCCATTCCGTGGATGTTCGCCACTCTGTCCGACCTGTTTGTCGGCGGCTGGCTGATCGACAAGCTGATCGCCCGCGGCCACGATGAAACCCGCGTGCGCAAGACGGTCCTGCTGTGCGGGATGGCCATGGGCATGGCGGTGTTCGGCGCCACCACGACCACCGATCCCTACATCGCCATCATCTGGATCACCATCGCGCTCAGCGGCCTGGCCGCCGCCGCCCCGGTGGGCTGGTCGCTGCCGTCCTTGATCGCGCCGCGCGGCGGCACCGGCACCGTCGGCGGCATCATGAATTTCGCCAACAACATGATGGGCGCGGTCGCTCCCATCGTCACCGGCTTCATTGTCGGCGCCACCCACTCCTTCGCCAACGCCTTCATGGTGGCCGGCTTCATGCTGGTGATCGGCATCCTGGCCTTCGTCTTCCTGCTGGGCCGCATCGAACAACTGCCCGAGCCCGGCGCAGTTGCAGACTAGGGCACGTTTAGCAGGCTCTGCGCTTGCCGTCTCCTCACTTGCCGCACAAATCGCGCGGTTTGGGAGTCGGCGGCGCAGGCTTGGGATGCGATTTAGTCGATGCGCCGCCGCAAAATTGGTTGACTTGCACCATGAGCTGGCCAGCGGCGCCTTTGACAAGGGGCTCGTCCTTCTTATCATCCAAAAACTTGTCGATCAGCTTTTTCGCCGCTTCGACCATGATTTCCTTCCCCCCTTCCACAGCATGCGTCAATAACTCCGACTTCAATGCCGAGGCATCCTTCGCCATGATCGCGCCTGCCGCGGCGAATTTATCGATCAAGGAAACCAACCCGGAAAGCGGAATCGCGCCCTTCTTCGGTGCCCCGCCTCCCTCCGGATAAGACTCCACTGCCAGACGCAGCAAGATCAAACCGTCCTTTCCCGCAATCTGCGGCTCCATGCTTCCCGCCACGCCAGCAGTCTTCGCGTCCCGAGCGTTGTTGGCAGCCTGCTCTGACGCAGCTCTCGACTCCGCTTTCGCCTCGCGCTCAATTCGCAACTGGAAAAACGCCAATCCATAATGAGCAGCGGCGCATAGCAAAACTATCAGCAGCAGGGCCCTCCACATCGACCGAATCAAATCCTGCACGATGTCCAAGCGCATCGTTCTCGCGTTTTCCACTTCAGCAGCGCGCTCCCGTCCTACCTTAAACTGCGCCTCGAGAACTGCCAGTCTCTCGGAAAGCTCCAATTCGCGCTTTGAACTTCTTTCCTCTTCGCGTTCCTGCATCGCCAGCCTCCATCATTTGGATCATTCCAGAATATGCATTTAATTTTGAAATCATTCTTTCATGCCAAAAGCATCAAGAAAAGCCATATTCACAAGGCATAAAAAAGAAAACCCGCCGAAGCGGGTGGAAGGAGATGGACGGAGGGGCAATCGGCTCAGCTCTCCAGCCCCAGCTTCTTCGGCAGCATGCGCAGCGCCTCGGCGTTGGATGGCGAGAACGCCAGCTCGGCGGCCTCATCCCACGGCAGCCAGCGGTAGCCCAGATGCTCGCGCGGCGCCAGCGCCACCTCGCAGGGCTCGGGCAGCAGCAGGCCGAATACATGCTCGTCGTTGTGGGTGACGCCTTCCGGGTAGCGATGGCGCCAGTGCTGGTAGATTTCGTAGCGATTGACCAGATGCCAGTCGCTCAGTTCGAAACGGGACGCGTCCAGGCCGGTTTCCTCCGCCACTTCGCGGCGGGCGGTGTCGATCAGGTCTTCGCCGCCCTCGCGGCTGCCGGTCACCGACTGCCAGTAGCCCGGCTTGTCGGCCCGCTCCATCAGCAAGGCCCGTCCATCGCGGCTGTGTATCACCACCAGCACCGACACCGGCTGCTTGCTGCCCATTTAAAGCTTGCCTCCCTGGGCCCCGGGCGCGGCCAGCATGCCGGCCAGCTCCACTGCCGATTTCACGCCCATCTTCTCGAACACCCGCGAACGGTGGACCTCCACTGTCTTCATGCTGATGCTGAGCTCCTCGGCGATCTGCTTGTTCAGCTTGCCGGCCAGGATCAGCTGCATCACCTCGCGCTCGCGCTCGGTCAGCAGCGCCAGCGCCGCCGACACCTTGCGCTGCAAGCCGTGGCGCTGGCGGTTCTGCTCGTCCAGCTCCACCGCCGCCGCCGCGCGCTCAAGCAGGCGCACGTCGTCGAACGGCTTCTCGATGAAATCGAGCGCGCCCAGCTTCAGCGCCGCCACCGCGTGCGGCACGTCGCCGTGCGCGGTCAGCATGATCACCGGCGGGCAGTACGGCCACAACGCCAGCTTCTCCAGCAGCACGATGCCGCTGATGCCGGACAGGCGCAGGTCCAGCACGATGCCGTTGTAGTCATGGCCGTTGCCGGCGGCCAGGAAGGCCTCGCCGCTGTCGAAGCCGTCGGCGCGGTAGCCCTGGCCGTCCAGCAGCCACAGCAGCGACTGCCGCACCGCCTCGTCGTCGTCGATGATGGCCAGTCGTTTCGCGCTCATGATGCCTCCTCAGCCCTGCTGCGCCGGCTGGTCGCCAACGATGCGCACTTCCCGCTGCGGGAAGGGGATTTCGATATTGTGCTGCTTGAACAGCCGCCAGATGGCCAGGTTGATGTCCGATTTCAGGCCCATGAAGCCGTTTTCCGGATCCGCCACCCAGAAACCCAGCTCCAGATTGATGCCGCTGTCGGCGAACAGGGTGACGAAGGCGTTGGCGCCCGGATTCTTCAGCACGCGCGGATGGTCCGACGCCTGCTTGAGCAGGCTGAGCGCCAGGTCCAGATCCGTGCCGTAGGCCACCTGCACCGGCAGGCTGGTCCACATATTGCGGTCGGAGTACGACTGGTTGATCACGGTGTTTGAGATCAGCGCGTCGTTCGGGATCAGCGCCTCGGTGCCGTCGGCGCCCTTCAACACCACGTAGCGCGAGGTCATCTTGGTCACGTAGCCGACGCGGTTTTCCACCATCAGCCGGTCGCCGATGCGGATCGAATGGTCGAGCAGGATGATGAAGCCGGACACGAAATTGCTGGCGATCTTCTGCAAACCGAAACCCAGACCGATACCCACCGCGCCGCCGAACACCGACAACACGGTCAGATCGATGCCCACCACCGGCAGCGCGATCAGCACCGCGGCCACCACCAGACCGGTGCGGGTCAGCTTGGCGAACACGATGCGCAAGTTGGAATCGAGGTGCTTGAGCTTCATGATGCGGGCTTCGAGCAGGCGGCTGGCCCACAGCGCCACCACCACGATCACCGTCACCCACAGCAGGCCGTTGAGGATGGTCAGCAGATCCAGCCGGGTCTTGCCGACGTGGAAGGAGATCGACTCCAGCCAATCCATCACCGCCACGTCGAAGCCTATGGTCCAGCTGACGAAGCCCAGCCACAAGGCCGAGGCCAGAAAGTGCTCGGAATGCCGCTCGAAGCGGCTATGCGGGAAGGCTTGGCGCACCACCGCCGTGCACAGCCGGATCACCGCCAGCCAGAACAGCAGCGCGCTCAGGATGTGCAGCACCAGCATCGGCGCATGCTCCAGCCGGCCCCAGGTGAAGCTGGCCAGCACCACCAGCACCTGGGCCGACACCGGCAACACCAGCCGGAAGCCGGTATAAGGCAGGAACTGGTCGTAGCGCTCCGGGTTGTGGGCAAACCAGTAGCGATACAGCCGGCGGGCCAGCGCATAGGCGGCGATCACGCACATCAGGCCCAGCGCCAGCTCGATCAGGCCGTTCTTGGTCTGCAGCGCGTCAAGCAGCGCGAAAAAATTCATTTCCTTGCGGATGAACAGCAATGTCCGACTCCTTGGTCAAAACGCGGCGGGCAAGCCGCCGTCAGGCAGAAACGGCATCCGACGCCGCCAGCCGGCCTTCGTTCAGCCGCAGCACCCGCTGGGTGCGGCCGGCCAGTTCCAGGTCATGGGTGACGATGATCAGGCTGGTGCCCAGCGTGCGGTTCAATTCCAGCATCAGCTCGAACACCTGGCCGGCGGTATGGACGTCCAGATTGCCGGTGGGCTCGTCGGCCAGCAGGCAGGCAGGCTGCGTCACCAGCGCGCGGGCGATGGCGGCGCGTTGGCGCTCGCCGCCGGACAACTCGCCCGGCTTGTGCTCCAGGCGCTTGCCCAGCCCTACCTTCTCCAGCATTTCTCCGGCGCGGCGGGCCGCCTCGCCCTTGTCCATCCGGCGGATCAGCAACGGCATCATCACGTTTTCCAGCGCGGTGAATTCCGGCAGCAGGTGGTGGAACTGGTAGACGAAGCCCATCGACTCGTTGCGCAGCCTGCCGCGCTCGGTCTCGGACAGCGTGGACAGGTCGCGGCCCAGCACCTCCACCGCGCCGGAGGTCGGCGTGTCCAGCCCGCCCAGCAGATGCAGCAACGTGCTTTTGCCGGAGCCGGACGCGCCGACGATGGCCAGGTGCTCGCCCTTGCCCACTTCCAGATTGACGTCGGCCAGCACGTCCAGCGCCAGCTTGCCTTCCTGGTAGCGTTTGCCGAGCGAGCGGCAGCTCAATACCTTATTCATAGCGCAGGGCCTCCGCCGGTTGGGTGCGCGAGGCGCGCCAGCTGGGATACAGGGTGGCGAACAAGGCCAGCAGCAGTGAAATGATGGTGATGGTGGACACGTCGCCCCACTGCACGTCGGAAGGCAGGTAGTCGATCATGTAGACGTCGCTGGACAGGATCTTGGTGCCGATAATGCGTTCGATCACCGGCACGATCACGTCCAGGTTCAGCGCGATCACCACTCCGCTGGCCACCCCGGCCAGCGTGCCCAGCACGCCGGCCACCGCGCCCTGGATCACGAAGATCTTCATGATGCTGCCGGGCGACGCGCCCAGCGTGCGCAGAATGGCGATGTCGGCCTGCTTGTCGGTCACCACCATCACCAGCGTGGACACCAGGTTGAACGCCGCCACCGCGACGATCAGCGTCAGGATGATGGTCATCATCCGCTTCTCGATCTGCACCGCGCGGAAGTAATTGGCGTTGGTGTCGGTCCAGTCGGTGACCAGCAGTTGCGGCAGTTGCGGCCGCAGCTCGGCCTTCAGCTGCGGTGCCAGCATCGGATCGTCCAGCCGCAGCCGCACGCCGCTGACGGAATCGCCCATCCGCTCCAGCACCTGGGCGTCGCGCAGATTGACCATCGCCAGCGAGGCGTCGAATTCGAACATGTCCACCTTGAAGATGCCCACCACGGTGAACTGCTTGGAGCGCGGCACCATCCCGGCCGGTGTGATATTGCCCTGCGGCGTCATCAGCGTCACCTTGTCACCGACGCCCACGCCCAGCTGGCGCGCCAGCTCCACGCCCAGCGTCATGCCGAAGCTGCCAGGCTTCAGGTCTTCCAGCTTGCCGGACACCATGTGGCGGCCCACGTCCACCACCTTGTTTTCCAGCGCGGGCTCGATGCCGCGCACCAGGCCGCCGCGCACATTGCCGTAGGCGACGAACAGGCCCTGGCTGCTGACGAAGGGCGCCGCCGCCTGCACATGCGGCTGCTTGACCAGCATCGCCTGCGCGTCGCGCCAGCCGGCGAGGCGGCCGTCGTAGCCGCTGACTTCCAGGTGGGAGGCCACGCTGAGGATGCGGCCGCGGATTTCCTTCTGGAACCCGTTCATCACCGACAGCACGATGATCAGCGCCGCCACGCCGAGGGCGATGCCGACGATGGAAATCAGGGAAATGAAGGAGATGAATCCGTTGCGGCGCTTGGCGCGCAGGTAGCGCAGCCCGATAAAGGCTTCAAATGGCATCTCGGGTTTTCTCACTCGGAACGGTAGGGATTGTCCAGGCTCTGCATCATCGCCACCAGGAAGTCGCGCACCTGCCGCTCCTCGCAGCCCATCAGCACCGCGTCCTCGAACGCGTCCTGGGCCATCTGGGCGATTTCCTCCAGGTTCTCGCGCATCACTTTCAGCTTCTCGACGCAGGCGACGACGTTGCCCTCCGGGTCGCGCCATACCGGTATTTCGATTTTCAATGCCATATTCCTGTTCCTGAAAACACGATGCCCGCGAAAAGCGGGCATCGTCGCTCGGCCGGACCGCTCAGTGCCGGCCCTTTTTCTTCTTGCCGACCGATTTCGCCGCCTTTTGCGCCTTGGCGCCCTTCTTGCCTTTGGGCTCGGCCGCCGCCTTGCATTTCCTGCCTTTGCGGCACTTCGACGCTTCCGGCGCCGCGGACGATTTCGCCGCGCTTTTCACGCTGACGTCATCGGAAGTATCGGCGGCCTGCAAGGCGGTGCTACGATTGACCCTGCGCGCGCCATTGTAACGCGCGGTCCAGTAGCTCTGCGACAGGTTCGACACCTCGATGTTCTTGCCGGTTCGCGGCGCGTGGATGAATTTGTTGTTGCCCATGTAGATGCCGACATGGGAGTAATTGCGGCCCAGGGTGTTGAAGAACACCAGGTCGCCCGGCATCAGTTCGCCGCGACCGACCGACTTGCCCACCCGGGCCATTTCGGCCGCGGTGCGCGGCAGGTTCACCCGCAGCGATTTCTGGAACACGTAACGAATGAAGCCGCTGCAGTCCAGGCCGTCGTCCGGCGTGTTGCCACCGAAGCGATAGGCGACGCCCAAGAGGCTCATCGCTTGCAAAAGCAAGTCGCCCACCGCATCCTCTTGCGGAGCGGCGTACTTGGAGATGGGATCGTCCGATTTGTCCGTCGCCGAACTGTCGGCGGCGGCCTTCCCCTCGGTCGGGGCCTTGTCTGGCGCGGCCTGGGCAAAAACCATGAAGCCCGCCAGCGCCAGCGCTGATAAGCGGAGTTGCAATTTCATAGGCCGCACTCTATCGGACGGGACCGGTAGTGTAAAGCCAAGCGGGACGGCGAAAAGCACATGATTCGGGAAACCTTGATTGCAATGCGGGACTTACCGCGGTTAAGAGAAATCAGCGGAATTTTGATCCGTCATGGACTGGGAGAGTTCGCTCAGCGGCTGAAGTTGCCGCGCGCGATGGAAAAGGCCGGAGAATGGCTGAACCTGTCGCTGCCGGAGAACGAATCCGGCCAGCCGACGGCGGTTAGGGTGAGGCTGGCGTTCGAGGAGCTGGGCCCCACTTTCATCAAGCTGGGCCAGATCCTGTCCACCCGCGTGGACGTGTTCCCCCCTGACTGGATAGACGAATTCGAGAAGCTGCAGAACCGGGTGCCGCCGCTGCCGCCGGCCATGGTGCGCAAGCTGATAGTCGACGCGCTGGGCGCCGAGGCCGACCAGCTATTCGCCGAATTCGACATGCAACCGATAGGGGCCGCGTCCATCGCCCAAGTCCACCGGGCGCGCCTGCAGGACGGCAGCGAGGTGGCGGTGAAGCTGCGCCGGCCCGGCATCGCCGACAAGGTGGAGGCCGACCTGCGCATCCTCGCCCATCTGGCCCACCTTCTGGAGCTGGAGTTTCCCGAGCTGCGCCGCTACCAGCCGTCCGGCATCGTCGCCCAGTTCTCGCGCTCGCTGCGCCGCGAGCTGGACCTGGCGATCGAGGCGCGCAATATGGAGCGCTTCGCCCGGGACTTCATCGACGACCCCTTCGTCGAAGTGCCGAGGGTGCATTGGGAATACACCAATGCCGCGGTCAACGTGCAGAGCTACGTCGACGGCGTGCCGGCCAGCGATCTCGCCCGACTGCGCGGCAGCGGCCTGGACCCGGTGCTGCTGGCCCAGCGCGGCGCCGACGCGGTATTGAAGATGATCCTGGTCAACGGCTTCTTCCACGCCGACCCCCACCCCGGCAACGTGTTCTTCCTGGCCGAGCATCGCATCGCCTTCATCGATTTCGGCATGGTCGGCCGCATCAGCCACGTGCGGCGCGACGAAATCGTCGACCTGCTGTCGGCGGTGGCCGAGCACAACGAGCACGGCATCATCGACGTGCTGGTCGAGTGGACCGGCAACACCCCGGTGGACATGCCGAAATTCGCCGACGAGGTCGGCGAATTCATGTTCCAGTACGAACACGTGCCGCTGAAGGGGCTGAACATCAGCCAATTGATCGGCGACATCATGGCGCTGATCCGCAATCACGGCATCGTGCTGCCGCCGGACATGGCGATGCTGTTCAAGGCGCTGGTGACGCTGGAGGGCCTGGGCCGGCAGCTGAACCCGGAATTCCAGCTGGTCGCCCACATCACCCCCTTCGTCAAGGAGCTGATCGTCGCCCGCTACCACCCGGCGGCGCTGCTCAAACGCGGCCGCCAGTCGCTGTCCGAAGGGCTGGAGATGATAGCCGGCCTGCCGCGCGACCTGGTCCGCATCGGCCGCGACATGCGCCACGGCAAGTTCCGCGTCAACCTGGACCTGCAGCGGCTGGACAGCTTCGGCAAGCAGCTGGACCGCAGCAGCAACCGGCTGACCATGGGCATCGTCACCGGCTGCCTGATCATAGGCTCGTCGATCGTGATGACCGTCAACGCCGGTCCCAAGCTGTTCGGCCTGCCCTTCTTCGGCTTCTTCGGCTTCATGCTGGCGCTGTTCAACAGCGTGTGGCTGGTCTGGTCGATCTGGCGCTCGGGCAAGGACTTATAACCACTGGTACGAGCATCGGAACCATTGGCAATACGGGGAACTGCGGCATCAAGTCGGGCGGAGGCGGGTCGATAGCGAGGGGGTACACCTTAAGGGACGCCGCCATGAAAATCGCCTCCGCCACCGTCAGCCTTGGCAGCAGCGTCAGCCAGAGCCAATCCCTCAGCGTCACCCAGACCCTCTCCGTGACTTCCCCGCAGCCGAGCTCCGCCGACAACGTGCAGCTGAGCAGCCAGGCGACGCAGGCCAGCCTGCTGGACCAGCTGAGCTCCGACAAGGACGCGGTCTACAGCCTGATCGAGGCGATACTGGAAAAGGCTTTCGGCGTCCATTTCAAGCTGCTGCGCCTGTTCCCGCTCCGGCCGGAGAATTCGCAGCTCTCCACCATCCCCGACCCCGCCGTCAGCGCGCAGCAGGACATCGACTACCAGCAACAGCAGCAGCTGAGCTTCACCGCCAACGGCCAGATCACCACCCAGGACGGCAGGCAGCTGCAATTCTCGCTGAACATGCAGATGCAGAGCAGCTACCAATACCACAGCAGCCAGAGCTACCAGTCCGGCGGCAAGAAAAGCTGCGATCCGCTGATGGTCAATCTGGGCGGCGCCGCCGGCAGCCTGGATGGCGCCAGCGTCAGCTTCGATCTGCAGAACAACGGCCAGATGGTGAATCTGCCCTTCTCCAGCCAAGGCGGCTGGCTGGCTCTGGACAAGAACGGCGACGGCAAGATCAATGACGGCAGCGAGCTGTTCGGGCCTCAGTCCGGCAATGGCTTCGCCGACCTGGCCAAGCTGGACAGCAACCACGACGGCGTGATCGACGAAAGCGATCCCGCCTTCGCCCAGCTCAAGATCTGGGCCGGCCGCGGCAGCGACGGCAAGGATCAGCTGAGTTCGCTGAAAGATGCCGGCATCGGCGCCATCCTGCTGCCCAGCGTGGACGCGCCGCTGACGATGCGCGCCAATTCAAGCGACGCCGACCCGCAGGCGCAGATGCGGCGCGCCGGCGTATTCGTCAAGGAGGATGGCCAGGCCGGCATGATCAGCCAGTTGGACATCTACGGCTGAACTCGGCCAGAAGACGGCGTCCCCAGGCCGGCCGCCTACTGCGGCCGGCTGACGATGTCGGCCTTGAACCACTTGCGCGACAGCGTCTGCAAGGTGCCATCGCGCTGCAGGTGGCCTATCGCCCGGTTCACCGCCGCCAGCAACTGCGGACTGCCTTTGCGCAGCACCACGCAGGCGTCTTCGCGCGCCAGCATGCGGCCGGCGGGCGCCAGCTCGCCCTGCGTTTTCTGCGCCAGGTTGAAAGCCGCCAGCCGGTTGATCACGATGGCGTCCACCTCGCCGCGGCGCAGGCCGTCGTATTTCGTCGGATCGTCCGGGTAACGATGGATGTGGGCCTGCGGCGCGTTGTCGCGCAGCCATTGCTCGTAATTGGTGCCCGCGCTGACGCCGACATGGGCGCCGGCCAGATCCCCGGCGCCATGGAAGCGCGGCAAATCCGGCTTGCGCACCACCAGCTGCAACCCGGAGTAAGTGTAGGGAATGGAAAATTCGAAGCGCTTCCTGCGTTCCGGCGTCGCCACCACCTGGTTGATCACCACATCCATCCGGCCAGCCGCCAGATTGTCCAGCATATGATCCCAAACCATGGTCTGAAAACGCGCCGCCACGCCCATCTGCGCGGCCAGCGCCCGGCCGAAGTCCACCTCGAAGCCCTGCAACTGGCCGCTCGCCAATTGGCTATAGGGCGGAAAGGTACCTTCCAGACCGATCTGCAACGCGCCGTCGCGCCGAATGCGCGCCCACTCTTCGCCGCCCGCTAGCGCCGGAATCTGCGGCAATAGCAACAGCGCGCAAAGCGCCCATCCTTTCCAACCGGCCAAAGTCATATCGCCTCCCGCTCCGCCGCCGCACTGGCACTAAGGGCAAAAACCATTCCTTACACCATAGGCGATGGCCGTCCGGCGGCCAGGCCAAATCCGTAAAAAATCCTTTCCACGCAATGCTTTGCGCCATGGCTTCCACTCCAGGCATGGCCAGACGGAATCGGATCATTCGGTAGCGGTGGAAAAAAGACCTTGAAAAACAGGATTGACTCTACGAATGATAATTATTATCATTTTCAAAACTCACACAGGAGAACGTCACGATGAACGCCATGCTGGTTGGAGCCGACACCCTGGGCAACATCCCCGACGTGCTGCAGAACTACGGCATCACCATTCACCGCCACCTGAGCGGCCGCAACAGCTCGCATCAACGCAAGGTGGACCGCCTGCCCGCCGGCACCGACCTGCTGATCCTGTTCACCGATTTTCTCGGCCACAACGTGATGCGCCATTTCCGCGAACTGGCGGCCGAACAACAGATCCGCTTCATCGCCTGTCGGCGTTCGGTCTGCGCCCTCAAGCAATCGCTGACCGGCGCCGGCATGTGCGAGCAGCCTTGCGCCGCTTGCCCGCAACGCGGCGGCGGCGACAAGCCGATCAAACGCAAGCGTTGAAGCGTCTGTTTCAGCAAGATTTTTCTCTAAGCTCTTACCTTTGTAGCTTCACGAGCCGGCCACAGCCGGCTCTCTTTTTGCCCGCCGCGCGCAGTCGTCGAACCACGGACGCAGATCTGAATCGAACGAGGCCGCCAACGCCTGCGCCTCGGCACAAGCCGCTTCCGCCTCAGCCTGGCGGCCCGATCCGCCCAGCGCCCGCGCCCTCTCCAGCAACAGGAAAGCGCGGTCCACCTCCTCCTCGCCATTGGCCGCGATCAAGGCCAGCCCCGCGTCGGCGGCCAGCAAGCCATCCGGCCAGCGCTCGAAACGGTTAGCCGTCAGCGCCAGCAGGTATTCCGCCCGCTCGTGGTTGACCCAGTTTCCCGCCCTGCCCCATAGCAGCCTGGCGATCCGCGCGCCGCTGAACAGCGTCTCCTCGCAGAACGGATCTCGAACATCAAGCTCGTTTCTGTCCAGGAAGGCCGACACGATATTGTTGACCAGCGCCGCCAGCGCGGCATCGGTCTCGCCAGCCTCGCCCAGCTCCAAAGCCGCTTGCAGGACAGCGAACTCGGTCAGCGATTCCCGCAACGGGGCGCCGCCCAACGCGCCGAGCAGCACCCCAAGCCGGATCGCGAGGCGGGCGCCGTCGGCGCTCGCGCCTCCCGCCAGGCATTGCCGCTCCAGGCGCCAGGCCGCCAAAGCGTCGCCGGCCAGCGTGGCGGCCACCACGCAATGGCGCAGCAGCGCCGGACCGGCATCGGCCAGCGGCATCGCCTTCAACAGGGCCCAGGCGCCCCGCCAGTCGCCCCTTTTTTCGCCCAGCAAGTGGTTGGCCAGCCAAGCCGCTCTCGAGAGCGAAGCGGCGGGGAGGCCCGGAGAGGCGAGCAAGGCGGGCAATTGCGCGATCGCCTCGTCCGGGCGGTCGTCATGGGTTCGCATCAATGCATCGAGAACAGCAATCGCAGACATGAAAAAAGCCTTTCCAAAAAAGAAAGGCCCAGTGTCTCCAGCGCGCGCAAAAATGTCAAAAGCATTAATCGCCGGGCGTGTCATCTCCCCTGCCCGCCCGGCGCGCGGCGTCCCGCAGCGCATCCAACTGCCGCGAAAACTGCCGGCAGTTGCCGCACAGCGCCAAATGCATTCTCAGCTTGAGCAACTCCCCCATGCCCAGCGGGCGGTCCATCCCAATGGATATCAGCCGGCTGGCCGCGCGGCAACTCAACTTCATCGCTCGTCCTCCCGGCTCCAGCGTATTGAAAAACATTCGCGCAGGCTCATCCGCGCGCGGTACAGCAGCACTGAACAGTTAGTCGCGGTGATCTCTAGATTGTTACAAATGTCGGCGATCTCCATCCCCATCACCTCGCGCATCGCGAACACCATCGCGGTGCGGCGCGGCATCACCTTGGAGCACTCCTCGAACACCTGCCAGAACTGCTTGGAAACCAACTGCGACTCCGGCCCGCTCCAGGCGCGCATCGGCTCGCGCCAATGCCCATCCTGGGTAAACAAGCCGTCGAAATCGCTATCGTCGCACTCATCCTCCAGCGATTCGAACAGCTTTTCCTTGCCCTTGCGGCGCAAGGCGTCGATCAGTTTGAAACGCAAAATGGAGGTGAGCCAGGTGCGCAGGGTCGACTTGCCCGAAAAATTATCCCGCGACTCCAGCGCCGCCAGCAGCGTCTCCTGCACCGCCTCCTCTGCGGCGTCGCGCTCGCGCAGCTGCGCCAGCGCGTAACGCAGCAGATAAGGACGTTCCTGCTCTATCGCTTGCGGATCCACCATGCCTCTACTCCCTGCAGTATTCCACCGCCTGGTCCAGGCGGTCCACGGCCAATACCTTCAGGCCTTCTATTTCCTGGCGCGGCTTGTTGGCGCTGGGCACGATGGCGCGGGTGAAGCCCAGCTTGGCGGCTTCCTTCAGCCGTTCCTGCCCGCGCGTCACCGGCCGCACCTCGCCGGCCAGGCCCACCTCGCCGAACACCACCAGCTTCTCCGGCAGCGCCTTGTTGCGCAAGGACGAAACCATGGCCAGGATGATGGCCAGGTCGGCCGCCGGCTCGTTGATCTTGACGCCGCCCACCGCGTTGAGAAACACATCCTGGTCGAAGCAGGCCACGCCGCCGTGGCGGTGCAGCACCGCCAGCAGCATCGCCAGCCGGTTCTGCTCCAGGCCTACGGTGAGGCGCTTGGGCTGGAAGCCGTGGCAATCGTCCACCAGCGCCTGGATCTCCACCAGCAGCGGACGCGTGCCTTCCTGCGTCACCAGCACGCAGGATCCGGCGACGTCATCCCGGTACGATGAGAGGAAGATGGCCGACGGGTTGGACACGCCCTTCAAGCCGCGATCGGTCATCGCGAACACGCCCAGCTCGTTGACCGCGCCGAAGCGGTTCTTGATGGCGCGTATCATCCGGTAGCTGGAATGGGAATCGCCCTCGAAATACAGCACGGTATCCACCATGTGCTCCAGCACGCGCGGGCCGGCCAGCGAGCCCTCTTTGGTGACGTGGCCGACCAGCAGCACGGTGATGCCGCTCTGCTTGGCCATCCGCGTCAGCTGCGCCGCGCATTCGCGCACCTGCGACACCGAGCCCGGCGCCGAAGTCACCTGCTCGGTGTACAGCGTCTGGATCGAGTCGATCACCACCACCTCGGGCTGTTCGCGCTTCAGCGTGGCCAGGATGTTTTCGATGCAGATCTCGGCCAGCAGGTCGACGCTGCTGGTATCCAGCGCCAGTCTTGAGGCGCGCAGCGCGATCTGCTGCGCCGATTCCTCGCCGGACACGTACAGCACCTTGCGGTTCTGGCCGATCTGCGACAGCGCCTGCAACAGCAGCGTGGACTTGCCGATGCCGGGGTCGCCGCCGATCAGCACCACCGCGCCGCGGACGATGCCGCCGCCCAGCACCCGGTCCAGTTCGTCGATGCCGGACGGATCGCGCGGGGTTTCCTCGGTTTGCACCTCGGACAGCTTCTGCACCTTGGTGACGTTGGCCGCCCACGACTGGAAGCGCGGACCGGCCGCGGCCGGCGCGGCCACCGCCTCTGTCAGCGTGTTCCAGGCATTGCAATGCGGGCACTGGCCCTGCCACTTGGGCGATTGTCCGCCGCACTCGGTGCAGCTGAATACGGTTTTGTTCTTGGCCATCAGGGAAGGATTCAGGGTGAATCAAAGGCGGAAGGATAGCAGGACGGCGCGAAACCGGCAGTCAAAAACGCTTCAGCCCGGGCTGCGGCCCGGGTCGGACTTGTTCAGTTGCTGGATGATGTTGAGCAGGCGCTTCTGATCCTCGGGCGGCGCCGACGATGAATGCTTGGCCGGCTGGCCGTTGCGTATCGCGCGCATCACCGCCGCCACCTGGGGATCGTTCTTGGCGGCGCGGTCGGCCTCTTCGCTGCTCATCAGATCGGGCAGACCGGTCTGCCCGGCCGAAGAGGTGGAGCCGCTGGCCGCGCGCTTGCCGGCCACCGCCGGCGTCGGGCCGGAAGCCGGCTGCGCCGCGGCTTCGGGCAACGGCTCCATCGTTTCCAGCTTGTTCTTGGCCATATACTCGTTCATCTCGCGCCAGCCGGCGTAGATGAAGGCCTTGTCCGCGCTCGGATTGCGCTGGTAGCACTCTTCCAGCGAGCGGCCGGTCTGGCGGCAGGCCGCGCCTATCGCCTTGTCCGAATCCTTGCTCAGCCCGGTCACGCTGTTCACATAGTTGCAGCCGCCCAGCAGCAGCGCGCAGGCCAACAACAGCAGTCTCTTCATGCCCTCTCCCCGTTTCAGCCGCGCGGCTTGCGCAGGTCCAGCTCCACCACTTCCCCGCTGCGGCCGCGGCTGTCGCCGCCCAGCCAGTACAGGAAATGCGGCATCAGATCGGCCAGATCGGCGCGCTCGCTCTTGTCCTCGCCCGGATGGGTGCGGTTGCGCTGCGGCGAATTGACCGGCCCCGGCAGCAACAGATTGACGCGTAGATTGGGCAGCATCTCCCACTCGTCGGCCGCCACCTTGGTCAGGTACGGCAAACCGGCGTTGGACGCGCCGAAACCACCCCAGTAGGCCGCCGGATGCAGCGCGTGATGTTCGCCGACGAACAGTACCGACGCGTCCGGCGCGTCCTTCAGCAGCGGCAGGCAGGCGCGGGTCAGCGCGAACGGCGCCACGGTGTTGATCCGGTACTGGTTCATCCATTCTTCTATGGTCTGGTTGCTCAGCGGCGACAATGCGTAGAAATGCGAGGCGCAATGCACGATGCCGTCCAGACGATCGAATTCGCGCTTGATGGTCAGCGCCAGCTGGTTGAATTCGTTCTCGCCCGCGTTCAGCAAGTCCAGCGGCACCGCCGCCGGCTCCGGCCCGCCGGCCGCCACGATTTCATCGTAGACCTTCTCCAGCCCCTTGACGCTGCGCGAGAGCAGCACCACGGTGGCGCCGTGGCGGGCGAAGGCCAGCGCGGCTTCGCGCCCCACGCCCTGGGAGGCGCCGGTGATCAGGATCACGCGCCCTGCCAGCGCGTCTTGGGCAAACTCGGTCTTCATCGTCATGGTTCTATTCCTAAGTCCTGCAATGCGGCTGCCGCCGCGGCCACGCCGCTGCGCGCCGCCCCCTCGAGCGTCGCCGGATAATCGGGATGCGCCCAATCCCCGGCCAGATAGATTCCTCTTTGCGCCGTCCGCGCCGTCGGCCGCTCCAGGCCGACTTCGCTGGCGAACGTCGCCCGCTTTTCCACGATCACGCGGCTGCGCGCCGGTTCGGGCAGATGCGGCGCCAGCCGGCGCGCGTCGGCCAGCGCCCTGGCGACCAGTTCCTCGGCGTCCGGCAGCGCCGTCGGCGCGCTGAGCACCGCCGCCACCAGGCCGGCCTCCCCTGCCAGCGCCTCGCGATCGAACAGCCAGTCCATGCCGCCGCCGCTGACGCCCATCATCGGCGCCGGCAGTCGCGGCGAAACGTCGAAACGCAGGTAGACGGTGGCGATCGGCCAGTAGCGGTAGGCCTCCAGCGCCACGCGCAATTTCGGATCATCCAGCAGTTCCGCCGCATGGTAGGGCGCGACGGCGCTTATCACCGCATCATACCTCTCATCGTCCACTTGCGGACCATCCTGAAGCGGGGCGATCCGCCGCGCCCGGCATCCGGCGCGCAGATCCGCGCCCTTCTCCGCCAGCCAGCGCCAGGCCGGATCGGGAAACAGCGCCGACAGCCCGGCGGCCGGCAGCAGCAGGTCGCTGTCCGCGCGCCGCGCGCCCAGACTGTCGCGCAGCGTCGCGGCCAGCACGCGCATCGACGCCCGCTCCGGCGGCGTGTTCAGCGCCGACAACACCATCGGCCGCCAGAAATCGTCGCGCAGCCTGCGGCTCTGGCCTTGCTCCGCCAGCCATTCGGCCACGCTGCAATCGCGCGCCAGCCGGTAGCCGCCGCGCCGCAAGCCGTCCAGCGCGCGCGCCAGCAGCCATTTGTCGCGCCAGCCCAGGCCGCGCGCCGCCAGCAATCCCGCGGCCAGATGCAGCGGCGCCGGCAGGCGCGGGCAGTCCAGGCTCAGGCCCCCTTCCCGCCGCCACTGCAGCGGCTGGCGCAGCAGCAAGCGGTCGGGATCGGCGCCGACTGTCCGCATCAGGCGCAGGCATTCTGCATAAGCGCCGAGCAGAATGTGCTGACCATTGTCAAACCTGTCTTCCGCGCGCCCGATGCAGCGCGCGCGGCCGCCGGGCTCCCGCCCGGCCTCGTAGACGGTGACATCGGCATGGCCGGCCAGCTCCACCGCCGCGGCGAGCCCGGCCCAGCCGGCGCCCACCACCGCCACCCTGGGTTTCACGGCTTGTAGCCGAAGGTCCAGGTTTTCCAGGCCAGCCACAGCTTGCGGCCGGTTCCCAGCGACAGGCGCTGGTTCAACACCTTGGCTGGGCCATCCTGCTGGATTTCCCGCAGCGTGGCGCGGTAGATGGCCGCCATCAGGAGGCCCGGACGCTGCGATTTGCGATCCGCCGCCGGCAGCAGTTCCCAGGCCTTGCGGTAATGCTCGTGCGCGCGTTCGATCTGGAATGCCATCAGCGACTTGAAGGCGTCGCTTTCCTCGAAATGCAGAATATCCATCGCCGGGCAGTTGAAGCGCTGCAGCTCCTCCATCGGCAGATAGATGCGGTCGCGCCGCGCGTCCTCGCCGACGTCGCGGATGATGTTGGTCAGCTGGAAGGCGACGCCCAGCTCATGCGCGTACTCCAGCGTGCGCTCGTCGGTGTAGCCGAAGATGCGCGCCGCAAGCTTGCCCACCACGCCTGCCACCCGGTGGCAATACAGCAGCAGGTCCTGGAAGCGCTGGTAGCGCACCATGCTCAGGTCCATCTCCATGCCGTCGACGATTTCTTCCAGCTCCGACTGCGGCAGGTGGAAAGCTTCTAGATGCGGCAGCAGCGCGCGCATCACGGGGTGATCCACCTCGCCGCGGTAGGCCCGCTGCACCTGGCCGCGCCACCAGGCCAGCTTGGCCTGGGCCACGCTCAGGTCGTGGCATTCGTCCACCGCGTCGTCCACCTCGCGGCAAAACGCGTACAGCGCGGTGATCGCCCGCCGCCGCGCTTCCGGCAAGAAGCGGAAGCTGTAGTAGAAACTGGAACCGCTGGCCGCGGCCTTGTCTTCGCAATACTGATCGGGCGTCACGCGCCTCTCCCCTACTGTCGCCGGCCCGTCTTGGGACCGGATGCATTCCATCCATGGCGCGGCGTCGGCTCATTTTGCCCGGCACGCCCGCCACATCATATATATCCAATCGCCAGCGCCCAGCTTGGGACGCTGCCCGAACACGTCGCCGCCGGACGCGTGCAGCTTGTGCAGAATGCGGTCGCCGCCCATCACGATCAGCCTCAACTCCAGCCCCAGCCTGCCGCGCAGCGTTCTGCCCAGCGGCGCGCCGGCCTGCAGCATCTTGCGAGTCCGCTCCACCTGGTACAGCATCAATGCCCGCCACTGGGCGTCGAAACGGCCGGCGGCGATCTGCGCCTCGTCCACGCCGAAGCGGGCCAGATCCTCCTGCGGCAGGTAAACCCTGCCCTTGCCCCAGTCCACCGCCGCATCCTGCCAGAAATTGATCAGTTGCAAGGCGGTGCAGATGCCGTCGGACTGCGCCAGGCTGCGCGCGTCGGACTCGCCGGACAGCGCCAGCATCAGCCGGCCGACCGGGTTGGCGGAGCGGCGGCAGTAGTCGACCAGCTCGGCGAAATTCTGGTAACGAGTCTTGGCCACGTCCTGGCGGAAGGCGGACAACAGATCGCGCAACGGCTGCAATGGCAAGTCGTGCGCGGCGATGGCCGCCGCCAGCGGCGCCATCAGTTCGATTCTCGTCGGCTCGCCCGCCGCGATACGGTCCAGGTCGGCCTCCAGGCGGTCCAGTTCTGCCAAGCGCTCGGCCGGGCTGGCTTCGCCCTCGTCGGCCACGTCGTCCGCATAGCGGGCGAAATGGTAGATGGCGTGGACCGCGCGCCGCATCTTGCGCGGCAGCAACAGCGAACCCACCGGGAAATTCTCGTAGTGGCCGACCGACATCGCGCCCTCCTGCGTATCCGGGCCGCCGATTATACCCGACGCCTCCTCGCAGCGTCCTGCCCGCTGACAATGCCATGCCCGCATGTCCTGAGCCATGCCGACAGCGCCATCGCGGCAATTTTCACTTTTTGCACGGCAAGGTATTTACAAGCCCAAAAGACACGCATAGAATGCTCAGCACTGTGAACGCAGCGATGGACCACCGGGGGTATAGCTCAGCTGGGAGAGCGCTTGCATGGCATGCAAGAGGTCAGCGGTTCGATCCCGCTTATCTCCACCAACCTTCTGCTTCACAACGAAATCAGCCCGCGCATGCGGGCTTTTTTCATTCCCCTCCGCTGCAAACCCCCTCGACGCAACTATCATAAAATGGTCCGGCCCCGCCTGCCGATATCATTCCATCGTTGCGACGACAGCCACCATGACGAGAAAGCCCTACACTTCCTCCGCCATCCGCTGGGCGGCAGTTACGCTGCTGCTGGGCCTGTCGCTGACGGCGCTCGCCTGCCTATACATCGATCGGCGCAATGCCGAAACGCTGCAACAGGCCGCTAATCGCCAGGCCCAAAGCGCGCTCGACGCAATCGTCGAACGCTTGCAGCGCTACGAATACGGCCTGCGCGGCGCCCGCGGCGCGTTCATCGCCGCCGGCCCCGCCGGACTCAACCGGGAAATCTTCCACCGCTATGCCCAAAGCCGCGAACCGGACCGGGAATTCCCCGGCGCTCGCGGTTTCGGCATCATCCGCCGCGTGGCCGACGCCGAACTGCCGCGCTTCCTGTCCGCCATGAAAACCGGCGGCAGCCCCGGCTTCAAGCTGCGCCAGTTCAGCCGCTACCACGGCGAACACGCCATCATCCAGTTCATCGAGCCGGCATCCGGCAATGGCGCGGCCATCGGCCTCGACATCAACTCAGACCCAGCCCGGCGGGCCGCGACCCAGGAGGCCGTGGACAGCGGCGGAGCCCGGCTGTCGGAACCCATCACGCTGCTGCAGGCGACGCCGCTGCGCGGCCAGGGCTTTCTGCTGCTGTTGCCGATCTACCGCGGCATCGCCGCTCCGACCGACTGAGAAGAGCACCGCCGCAAACGCTTATCGAGGCCGCCGATCGACAGCTGTACCAGGCCAAGCGCGCCGGCCGCGCGCGCGTCAGCGCAGGCTGAATCGTCGGCCGGCGGATCAGATCTGCACCAGATCCCTGGCGCCGGCCGTCAGCGTGGACACATACTCCGCCGTGCGCGCCTCGCGCGGCGCGCCGAATATCTGCGCGGCGGAGCCCGTCTCGACCACGCGGCCGTTTTCCAGAAACACCACGTCCCGGGCGACGCTGGAGGCCAGACGCAGATCATGCGTGGCCATCAGCATGGTGACGCCGTCGGCGGCCAGCTGGCGCAACACCGCCACCACTTCCGCGGCCAGTTCCGGGTCCAGCGCCGACGTCGGCTCGTCGCACAGCAAGAGCTGCGGCGATGGCGCCAGCGCGCGGGCGATCGCCACGCGCTGCTGCTGGCCGCCGGACAGCGTGGACGGCCAGGCGTCGGCCTTGTGCGCCATGCCCACCTTGTCCAGCAGCTCCCGCGCCCGCGCCTCCGCCTTGTCGCGCGGCCAGCGCTGAACGGTCAATAGTCCTTCCATCACGTTCTGCAGCACAGTCTGGTGCGGAAACAGCTGGAAGCTCTGGAACACCATGCCGGTGACGCGGCGCACGCGCAGGATGGCGTCGCGGGGCAACTTCCTGCCGGGCTCGAAACGCAAGGTCTCGCCGGCCAGCTGCAGTTCGCCGGCATCCGGCGTCTCCAGCAGATTGGCGCAGCGCAGCAGCGTGCTCTTGCCGCTGCCGGACGGACCGATCAGCGCGGTGACGCCGCCCTCGGCCAGCTCCAGGCCGACATCGTGCAGCACGATCTGCCCGCCGAAGGATTTGACGATACGGCTCAGCTTGATCATGACGCGGCCCCTACCGGCGCCACGTGCCGGTCAAAACGTTTTTCCAACCGTTCCTGCAGCCAGGTCAATACGGTGCTCAACAACAGATAGATCAGCGCGGTCTCCAGATACAGCAGCAGCGGCTCGTAAGTGGTGGCCGCGATGCGCTGCGCCGCCTGGAACATTTCCGGCACCGTCAGCACCGCCGCCAGCGAAGTGTCCTTCACCAGCGAGATGAAGGAGTTGGCCAGCGGCGGCACCGCCACCCTGCCCGCCTGCGGCAGGATGGTGCGGCGCATCGCCTGCGACCAGCTCATGCCCAGCGAATACGCCGCCTCCCATTGAGCCTTCGGCACCGACGAAATCGCGGCGCGTATCACTTCCGAGGTGTAGGCGCCTACGCTGAGAACGAAGCCGAGCAGCGCCGCCGGGAACGGATCGAACACGATGCCGACCCGCGGCAAGCCGTAAAAGATCACGAACAGCTGCACCAGCAGCGGCGTGCCGCGCACCAGCCAGGAATAGCCGCGCACCAGCAAAACCAGCGGGCGCGGCCCGAACAGCCGGATCAAGGCCACCGCCAGGCCCAGCGCCAGGCCGCCGGCGAAGGACAACAGCGTCAGCGGCACGGTGAATACCAGGCCTGCATACAAAAGGGACGGCAGCGAATCTGCCATCAACTGCAACCACGGGGGCATTGCCGCTCCTCAACTCAGCGCGACACGTCGGCGCCGAAATACTTGTGCGAAATCTTCTGATAGGTGCCGTCGGCCTTGATCGAGGCCAGCGCCTTGTCGATGGCGGCCTTCAACTCCGGGTTGCCCTTGCGCAGCAGCACGCCGGACGCGTCGCCGTTCGCCTCGGTGGCGGCCACCTTCAGGCGGGACTTGGGCTGCTTCTTCTTGAAGTCGAGGAAGGACAGGCTGTCGTTGATGGTGGTTTCCACCCGGCCGGACTCCAGCAGCGCGACCGATTCGTTGAAGCCCTGGGTCGGCACGATCTCGGCGCCGTAGCGTTGCGCCAGCTTGCCGAAGTTGCTGGTCAGGGTGTTGGCCGACTTGCGGCCCTTCAAATCTTCGAAACGCTTGATGTCGCGGTTGTCGTCGCGGACGATCAGCACCGCCTTGGACACGATATAGGGCGCGGAGAAATCGTACTTGACCTTGCGCGCGTCGGTGATCGCCACTTCGTTGATCACCACATCGTAACGCTTGACGTCCAGACCGGCGATCAGGCCGTCCCACTTGCCTTCGACGAATTGCGGCTTGACGCCCAGCTTGGCGGCGATCGCCTGGGCGATCTCCACGTCAAAGCCGGTCAGGCCGCCCGCGGCGTCATGATAGGTGAAGGGCGCGTAAGTGCCTTCGGTGCCGATCTTCAGCACGCCGGTCTTGCGGATGTCGGCCAGATCGTCGGCATGGGCCGCGGAGCCTGCCGCGGCGAGGATCAGAGCGAAAGCTGCGTTCAGTTTCTTCATTGTCCATTCTCCAGAATATCGTTCCTCCAGCCTGGATTCGGCCGGGCATGGCGACACCATAGCAGTCGAAAATTAGAACGCTAAGTAATATTATTTTACTTTGTTATTCTTAAAATACATATCAATGCGCCATCAGCCTCGCCTTAGCGTACCCAGTAACAGCCATGTTAATCAAAATAGATAAATTATGCGTTTTTTGAAATATTTTCACAAAGCGCTTGCATGGGGAATTTGCTGCATGTATAGTTCGCCTCCTGTCGAGACCGAACGGTCCCGCGAATAGCGAAATCGGCGGATATGTGGGGGTATAGCTCAGTTGGGAGAGCGCTTGCATGGCATGCAAGAGGTCAGCGGTTCGATCCCGCTTACCTCCACCAAAAATTTAGTCCCTATCGTCTAGAGGCCTAGGACACTGCCCTTTCACGGCGGCGACCGGGGTTCGAATCCCCGTGGGGACGCCAAGCATCATCTGGGGGTATAGCTCAGCTGGGAGAGCGCTTGCATGGCATGCAAGAGGTCAGCGGTTCGATCCCGCTTATCTCCACCAAACTACAATTAGGCATTACGTCCCTATCGTCTAGAGGCCTAGGACACTGCCCTTTCACGGCGGCGACCGGGGTTCGAATCCCCGTGGGGACGCCAAAGCATCATCTGGGGGTATAGCTCAGCTGGGAGAGCGCTTGCATGGCATGCAAGAGGTCAGCGGTTCGATCCCGCTTATCTCCACCAATCAAAAAGCCGAAATCTTACGATTTCGGCTTTTTCCTTTTTATTTTCCAAAAATCTGCATAAATGAAAATTGGCGCCCTTGGCGCCAATCTCTTTTCCCTAGGACTCAACGGATGCTCTTGCGGAACTGCCCCGCCAGACCCGCCAGCTTGCCGGCATAATCAGGATCGGTCGCATAGCCGCCGCGCGCCAAAGCCTCGGCGAAAGCCTTCGCGTCGCCGCCGACGCCCAGCGCCGCGCGATAGCGCGGATTCGACGCCAAGAGATCGGCGTAATCGTTGAACGCCGCGCGATAATCGGGATAGGCGCGGAACGGCTCCACCCTGCTCTGCTTCTGGCCGTGAATGAACTCCGTGGTCAGCGCCGTCGCCACCTCCCCGCCCCAACGCGCGTCGGCCTTGATGCCGAACAGGTTATGGCTGTTGCCGCCGTCGCTGCGCGTCAGCGGCTTGCGCCCCCAGCCCGACTCCAGCGCCGCGTGAGCGAGCACCAGATCCGGCGTCACGCCCAGACGCGCCGCAGCTGCCTGCGCGTGCGGCAGCATTTCCTCGACGAAACCCTGCCGATCCCGCGGCACCGCGGAAAAATCGGCCGCGCCGGCGCGCAGTTGCTGCTGAACGCGCCACGCTTCCGGCGACAACTGCTGAGCCGAGCCCGACTCGCCGCCGGCGATGAAACGCTCCACTTCGGCGCGAACGCCGGCGAACTGCTCGGAAAAACCCGCGCCCTCCGACGGCAGGCTCAACGACAGAGCCACCGCGTCCGACGAAACGGCCCCGCCGGCGGACTGCCAGGACTCACTGCGCTGCGTAAACATCGCTCTCGCCCTCCAGCACGCGCTGCAACAGCTGCCTGCGCTCCTGCAGCAGCTGGCCATTGCGCAGATTGCGTTCGCGGCAATCCGCGATCAGCGCGCGCAAACGCCGCCAATGCGCGTCGCCCTGCTCTCGCATGGCCTGCGGCAAAACCTTCAGCACTTCAGCCATCGATCGCTCCGTCCCCGGCGGCAGCAACGACGCAACCAATTCCAGACGCTCGCGGCGGCTGCGTTCCAGCTTGTCGCACAATGCGGCGATTTCGCCGGCGCACCGATCCAGCTCAGCCGCGTCATGCGCCAGCGCGGCGCGGAACTGCCGCTCCAGCAAGGCATTCAGACGCGGATAGTCGGCGAGGTCCTCGCCCACGGTGGCGAATAATCGACGATAGCGCTGTTTTCTATCCATCAGCGGCCGCCGTGGTACTGCTCGATCAAGCCTGCCAGGCGCCGGGCATCGAAACGAACTTCGCCCCTGGCCAGCGCGGCGCGCACCGCCTCCACCTTGGACTGGTCGATCTCGGGCATCGCTTGCAGGGAGGCCGCCAGCGGCGCCTCGGCGCTTGCAACCGACGAAATCGCGCGAGGAGCCGCGTCGGCCGCCGACGCGGTTTCGAACTTGCCCGCCGCGGCTTTTTCGCCGCGCCAGGTGGAAAGAGAGGAGATCTGCATCTGTCTGCCTAGCAACTGTATGGATGTGATACCAATACAGGGCGACCCGCGGCCGCCAAACTTAAACCTTGAAAACCAAAAACCGCGCGACTCGGTGTCGCGCGGCCTCTCCGCCGGATTAGAAATTCTCCGGCAACATCTTCAGCACCACGATGCGCCTGTTCTCCAGGCGAATGTAATGGCCGTAGACCAATTCTTTAAGGATACGCGCCACCATCTCGCGGGAGGAGCCGATCTGGTCGGCGATTTCCTGCTGGGTCAGTTGCTTGCGCAATATCAGCACGCCGTCCTGTTCGATCAACATCTGATTGATCAGGATGCGCACCCGACCGTAAACATCCAGCAAGGCTAGGTTGCGCGCCAACGTGGTCATGTGGCGCACCAGAGAAACCAGGTAGCGCATGATGCTGCAGCGAACCCTGTCGCAACCGGGCAAGCCATCCTCGCTGTCGAACACCTGCCTGAGCGTTTCCCGCGTAAACCGCAGCAACACGCTGTCCTCGTCCGCCACCACATTATTGCCGCGCTCGCCGCAGTCGACAAACGACTCCATGCCCAGCAACTGGCCCGGCATGACCATCTGCAGCACATACTTCTTGCCGCTGGGCTCAGACACATAAACCTGCATGCATCCATCCAACAGCAGCCCTACGGAATCGGATTCATCTCCCTCCTCGTAAAGGGACTCGCCCTTCGCCAGACGCACCGCTTCGGAACATTCCACGACATGATCCAACGCCCCGTCTTCCAAATGGCCAAACAGCGGCGTCTGCCGCAACATCTGCCTAACTTGCTCTTGATTCATCTCGGTAACACGTCCCCGACTACCAGCACCCGGACCTCGAAGGCACGGACATGCCTTAGTCATTATTTATTGTTTGCGATATGAGAAGTGGCTCATATGCCTGACATTGTTATCAACACTGTGTTAATTGTAAATAATTTGATTAAAATTTATGTGAAAAACACACAATAAAAAAGCCTTGCAAAGGCAAGGCTTTTATGAGAACAAAGCATACTATCAGCAACTTATCGTATGTTTATGGTATTTTCCCGCAGGGTTTTCAAGTCCTCTGCATTTGGTAGCGCTAACGCAACACCCGGCGCATTTACCGCCTCCGTCGCCGCCGCGCCGAACATCGACACCACCGCCTGAGCCTGCCCCGAGGTCAACACCAAGAGCTCGATCCGGCGATTCAACGCCGCCAGCGGATGCTGCTTGTCCAGCGGCGCCCGCTCCGCCATGCCCACCACCTGCAGCACCGAATCGCCAGCCAGGCCGCCCTGCATCATGTGCAGGCGCGCGGCCATCGCGCGGTTGCTGGACAGCGACCAGTTGGACATCGCGCCGAAGGCGCCGGCCCGGTGGTATTGCGCGGCATCGGTGTGGCCGACCACCAGCAGGCGGTTGTCGATCTCGCCCAGCATGGCGCCGATCTGCTGCAACAAGCCGCGGAAGCGGGGGTCGACGATGGCGCTGCCGCGCTCGAACATGCCTTGCTGATCCGTGTCGTGCAGCGTCACGCGCAGGCCGTAGGGCGTGATCACCGTCTGAAGATTGCTGGACAGGCCGGCCTTCTGGCTCATTTCGGACAGCTGGGCGGCCAGCTTGCGCAGATCGGCCTCGCTGTCGTAGCTGCGGCGCGGCAGCTCAGGCTGCTCGCTGGCGCGCTTGTCGCTGTCCCTCACCGCCGACTTGCTGGCCACCTGGCTGCCGGTCTGGCCCGGGATGGGATCGCGCGGAATCAGCGTGCCGGGCGGGTTGCCCATGTGGTCTATCTGCCGGCCGTTGCCCTGCAGCAGCGGACTGCCGCCGGAAGTGGTCAGCAATTGCTGCAGGTTTTCCTGATCGCGCGCGGCCAGCACCCACAGCACCAGAAACAGGCACATCAGCGCCAGCACGAAGTCGGCAAACGCCACTTTCCAGGCGCCGCCGTGCCCCTCTTCCGCATTGCGGCGGGACACTTTCTTGATCACCGCGCCTTCGTGATCGCCCTTGTTCTTCTGGCCGGCCATCTCTTAACCCAGCCCTTCCATCGCGTTGATCCACGACTCCAGCTGCGAGAAGCTGGGCTTGGTGTTCAGCTGCACCAGGCGGCGGCCGGCGTCGATCGCCAGCAGCGGCGGCTTGCCGGATACGTGAGTGGTCAGCACCACTTTCACCGATTCGAAATTGGACAATTCTTCCTTGACCAGCTGGTGCATCACGTTGGACAGCGGGTCCAGCACGCCGTAGCAGAAGAAAATGCCGATGAAGGTGCCGACCATGGCGGCGGCCACGCTGGCGGCGATCTCGCCGGCGCTGGCGCCCTGAGCGACGGTGTTCATCGCCATCACGATGCCCAGCACCGCCGCCAGGATGCCGAAGCCCGGCATCGCTTCGGCGATCTTGTGCAGCGATTTGGACGGCTGGATCAGTTGTTCATGGATGGCGTCCAGCTCCTGGTCCAGCACGCCCTCCAGCTCGTGGGCGTTGATCTTGCCCATCGCCATCAGCCGGAAGTTGTCGACGATGAAGGCCAGCAGCTTGCGGTTTTCCAGCACCATGGGGTAGCGGTTGAACAGCGGGCTCTGGCGCGGCGCTTCCACGTGCTGGTCCAGCGCCTTCAGGCCGCGGCTGGCGGTGATCAGCAATTCGTACATCAGCAACAGCTGCTGGCGCTGGAATTCCGCGCCCTGCTTCTTGCGCACCACCACGCGCTTGATCTGGCCGCCCATCTCCTTCAGCACGTGCGGCGGGTTGCCCAGCACCACCGCGCCCAGCGCCGCGCCGCAGATGATCAACAGCTCGGTCGGCTGCCAGATGATGGACAGCACGCCGCCGTGCAGCATGAAGCCGCCGAATACGCAAACCAGCACGATCAGAATGCCAAACAATTGCTGCATGGGGTGTTTCCTTGCTTCAGGCCGCCATCAGGCAGGCCTGCATCTTTTTCAGGGCGCTCTTGTTGATCTGGCAGATGCGGGCCTCGGTCAGCTCCAGCACCGCCGCGATCTCCTTGAGACTCAGTTCGAACTCGTAATACAGCTGGATCACCTGCTGCTCGCGCTCGTTGAGCGCGGTCAGCGCGCGCGCCAGCTCGCTTTGCCGCTCCAGCCTGGCTTCCGGCGAGCCTTCCGCCGCCAGCTCCATTCCGCCGGCCACCAGTTCGTCGAAGCTCGCCATCGCCTCGGCGTTTTCGGCCAGCAGCGCGTCGCGGTAGGCGTCGGCGTCCAGCCCCAGCAAGGTCATCGCCTCCGCTTCGGTCGGCTCGCGCCGAAGCTTGCGCCTCAATTCGCGCAGCCCGTCGCGAACCCGGTGCGCTTCCTGCCGCACCCCGCGCGGACGCCAGTCCAGCCGCCGCAATTCATCCAGGATGGCGCCGCGGATGCGCAGCATGGCGAAGCCGGCGAAGCGTTCGTCCGGCTCGCCGCCATAGCGGCGCAGGCAGTCCAGCAGCGCCATCAGGCCGATCTGCTCCATGTCCTCGCGGTCGAACACGCCGCCGGCCTGGCTGGAGAGCTGGCGCGCGGCGCGCTTGACCAGCGGCGCGTAGGTCGCCAGGTGCCTGGCCTCGTCGACGGCTTGGGACGGCTGCTCGTAGCTCTCGGCGTACATCGCGCTTACTCGATGATCAGCTTGCTGACCATCACCTCGGTGAACGGCTGTCCGCGCGCCTCCCGCGCGAAGGTGGCGCGGTAGGAGCGGTCCAGCAGCTTCTGGAAGTCGTCGATGTTAAAGGCGTTGGCGCGCTCGCGCGTCAGTTGCGACAGCGCGCGCACCGCCACGCTCTTGAGCAGCGGCAGCTGCTCCTTCACCTTGCCCTCGTTTTCCGCGGTGCTGCGGAACACCAAGTCGACCGCCATGTAGCGGGCGTCGCCGCCCGACTCGCTCTTCAGCATCACGATGATCTTGTCCAAGGTGACGAAGCGGTAATCCACCGGTTGCGGCTTGGCGGGTTCGGCATGCGCCGCCTGCTGGTAATACCACCAGCCGCCGCCGCCGATGCCGGCCACGCCGGCGGCCACCAAGGCGGCCACGATCAGGGTCCTGCTATTCATCTATCGATATCCTTCGCTGTCTCAGCCCTGATCCAATTGAAACGAGCCTGCCGTCTGCCAGCCCTGTTCGCTCAGCGCCCGGCCCGGCTGCTGCTGGGCCTGCTGCTCCCGGCCCTGGCGGCCGCCCTGCCCCTGCCCGGACGGCATGCCTTCGCGCACCTCCACCGCCACCTGCGTGTACTGGCGGCTGCCCAGATCCTGGCGCAGCGCGTCGCCTATGCCTTGCAGCTGGCGCACCACTTCGCCGTGCGAGGCGGTCAGCTCTACGACCAGCGCGCCGGCCTGGTGGCGCAGCGAGATTTCCAGCGTGCCCAGCGACGGCGGATCCAGCCGCAGCGTCGCGCGGTCCATGTTCTGACTGGACAACACCTGCAAGCGCTCGCCCAGCGCCGCCTGCAGCTTGCCGCTCCAACTCTCCGGCTGCGCCGGCGGCAAGGCCAGGCTGAAGCTTTCCGCTGCTTTGGCGGCATCGGCCGGGTGAGCCGGCGGCAAGGCCGCTACGATATTGTCCATACGCGGCGCGGCTTCCCGCGGCATGGCCAGATCCGCCGCTTGAATCTGCGGCGCCTTGTCGGCCGGCTTTGGAGACGCCGGCGCGGCATCCAGAACGGGCGCGGCAACCTTGCCGGCGTCCGCTGGCGCTTCGGCATCCGCTGTAGGCGCCACCTGGCGCGGCATCAACGCCTGCCAGATTTGCGGCTGCAACGCCGGACTCAGCGCGGCCAGATCCACCGGCTTGCGCGTCTTCTCATCCTCGCCGTCGCCAACCGCGGCATTCTGATCGACAGCCGCCGGCATGGCCGGCAGGCCTTGGCGAACAGCATCCGCCAAGGAAACCGGCTCTTGCGCCGATTCCTCCATGGCCGGCGACTGCCGCGCGCCGGCGTCAGACATCGCGTCGGCGAAGCCTGCCGCCGGATCGGCGTCCATCCACGACAGGTCGTCCATCGCCTGACTGACTACTCCGTCACCGCTCCCCGCCTGGACGGGGGAAACGGGCGCGGATTGCGGCGGCGCCACTCTGCTCATGCTTGTTCCCATTCACTGAATTGCGCGTAGGCCAGACGGCCTTCGCGCTGTTGTCCCGCCTCTGCCATCTTCGCGCTCAACGCGTCCAGCTCGGCGCCGCTCGCGGCCAGCGCGGCGCGGTAGGCGGCCGACAAGGCCGCCCTGTCATCCGCGTCCAGGCTCAGCCCGGACTCGGCCAACAGCCGGCGCAGACGCGCGTCCATGGCCGTCAGCGCGTCCCAGTCCCGCCGCTCCGCCGCGTCGGCGATGGCCAGGCACCAGCGCTCGACCTCAGGCCGCGGCATGCTGGTCCCGCACGCCTGTCCAGCCGCCCTTGAGCGTGACCAGCAGCTTCTCCGCCTCGTCCAGCGCCACGGCGTCGAGCTCGACGCTGGCCTGGTAAAGGCGATGGGCACAGTAGTCGTACAGCCGCGCCAGATTGGTCACCACCTCGCCGCCGGTTTCGAAATCCAGCGCGCTGGACAAGCCGTTGAGGATGTTGATGCACTTGCTGATGCTCTCGCCCTTCTGCTCGAAGCGCTGCTGCTGCAAATGGCCGCGGGCGCGGGCGATCTCTTCCAGGAGACCGTCGAACAGCACCAGCACCAGTTCCACCTGGCTGGCGGCGCCGGTCTGGGCTTCCAGATTGACCGCGTGGTAGCTGCGATAGGCGTCGTAATCCACGATCTCGATCCTGCTTTCTTTAAATTCAGAAGAAGTTGGAGTTGTTGAACATGCCCATGGTCTGGGTCATCTGATCCTGCATGCTCTGCAACTTGGTGAACTGCGCCAGGTAGCGGTTGTAGGTCTGCTCGAAGGTCTTTTGCAGCGCGTCTTGCCGCCGGGTCAGATCCTTCTGGCCGCGGTCTTCGCTGTCGCGGCGCTGCTTGAGCAGGCCGTTGCTGCCGTTCAGCCACTTGTCCAGATAGTCGGCGCTCTGCTTCAGCGCGCCGTTCTGGCCGGCGCCGTTGAAGAAGCGGTCCAGCGCGTCCGGGCTGGCCTTCAGCGTGTCGCCCAGCTTCTTGCTGTCCAGCGCCAGGGTGCCGTCGCGGCTGGCCTTGATGCCCATCTGGCCCAGCGTGACGCCGTCGAAGGACTGCCGCAGGATGGCGTTGAGCTGGCTTTTCAATACGCGGATGCTGGAGTCGTCGGCGAAGGCCGCGCCCGGTTTGCCGTTGCTGCCTGGCTGGGACAGATCGGAAATCGCCTTGTAGATCTTGTTGTACGAATCGACGAAGGACTGGACGTTGGCCGTGGTGTCGCTGTCGCCGCGGCTGATGGAAATCTGCAACGGCGGATCGGTGTCCTTGCTCACCTTGTTGACGGTGAAGCTGACGCCCTCGATGTTGTCGAAGGTGTTGGAGCCTTGCTGCAGCTTGACGCCGCCGGCCTTGCCGCCCAGCCAGACGACGGCGTCTTGCGCCTTGCTCAGCTCCTTGGGCGCGGACAGGCCGTTTTTCAGGGCGCTGTCGCTCACTCCGGCCAAATCCAGGGAGATGGTGTTCTTTTCGCCGCTCTTGCCGGCGGACAGCACCAATTGGCTGGCACCGTTGTTGTTCAGCACCATGGCGTTGACCTTGCCGGCGTTGCCGCTGGCGCGGTTGATCGCCAGCGCCAGTTCGCTGGGCGACAGCTTGCCGTCCTTGTCGCGGTCGGCGCCGTCCAGCGCCACTTCGAAGCTTTCGCCGCCCGCCAGCTTGACGGTGAACTTGTCGCCGGCCTGGGCGGTGGCGCCGGCCAGATCGCCCATCAGCAATTGCTGGGAGCTGGCCAATTGCTCGACGAACACGCTGTAGTTGCCGGCCTGGGCATTGCCCTTGGCGGTGACGGTTGCCATGCCGTCCGGCGTGGCGGAGGCGTTCATCGCCACCAGACTCTTCTTGCCGGTCAGCGTGGTCAGGCTGGTCTTGTAATCCTGAAGGGCCTTCTGCAACTGGCCCAGCGCGTCGGTGCGCGCCTTGGCGTCCTT
>NZ_JZJL01000011.1 GCF_000971335.1 Chromobacterium vaccinii | reverse complement strand
GTTTTTTATTGGGACAAGGCGTCAGAAATCCCGCTGCGGCACCAGCACCGTGCGATTGCCGTTGCTCTCCATCGCGCTGACGATGCCCGCGGCCTCCATCTCCTCGATCAGCCGCGCGGCGCGGTTGTAGCCGATGCGCAGATGGCGCTGCACGCCGGAGATGGATGGCTTGCGGGTGCGCAGCACGATCTCCACCGCTTCATCGTACAAGGGGTCGGTTTCCGTCGCCGCCTGAGCCTTGGCGGTGGCGTCCGCCGAAGCGTCGTCGGCCTCGCTCTCGCCGGTCAGCAGGCCTTCCACGTAATCCGGTTCGCCGAACTGCTTCAGATGCTCGACCACCGCGTGCACCTCGTCGTCGGTGACGAAGGCGCCGTGCACCCGTTGCGGGTAGCCGGTGCCCGGCGGCAGGTACAGCATGTCGCCCTGGCCCAGCAGGCTTTCCGCGCCCATCTGGTCCAGAATGGTGCGGCTGTCGATCTTGCTGGACACCTGGAAGGCGATCCGGGTCGGAATGTTGGCCTTGATCAGGCCGGTGATCACGTCCACCGATGGCCGCTGCGTAGCCAGGATCAGGTGGATGCCGGCGGCGCGGGCCTTTTGCGCCAGGCGGGCGATCAATTCCTCGATCTTCTTGCCGGCCACCATCATCAGGTCGGCGAACTCGTCCACCACCACCACGATGAACGGCAGCTTGTCCAAAGGCTCCGGCGTTTCCGGCGTCAGGCTGAACGGATTGGCGATGCGCTGGCCGCGCTCGGCCGCCTCGCGCACCTTCTGGTTGTAGCCGGCCAGGTTGCGCACGCCCAGCGCGCTCATCAGCCGATAGCGGCGCTCCATCTCGCCCACGCACCAGTTGAGCGCGTTGGCGGCCAGCTTCATGTCGGTGACCACCGGCGCCAACAGGTGCGGGATATCGTTGTAGACCGACAGTTCCAGCATCTTGGGGTCGATCATGATGAAGCGGACTTCTTCCGGCGTCGCCTTGTACAGCAGCGACAGGATCATCGCGTTGACGCCCACCGACTTGCCGGAGCCGGTGGTGCCGGCCACCAGCAGGTGCGGCGCCTTGGCCAGGTCGGTCACCACTGGCTCGCCGGTGATGTCCTTGCCCAGCGCCATCGTCAGCCGCGACGCGGAATGCTGGAACACGTCGGCGGAGAATATCTCCGACAACCGTATCATCTGCCGCTTGGGATTGGGCAGCTCCAGACCCATGCAGGTTTTGCCGGGAATGGTCTCCACCACGCGGATGGAGGCCAGGCCCAGCGCGCGCGACAGATCCTTCATCAGGTTCACCACCTGGTTGCCGCGCACGCCCACCGCAGGCTCCACCTCGTAACGGGTGATCACCGGACCGGCGTAAGCATCCACCACGCTGACCTTGACCTTGAACTCGGCGCACTTCTCCTCGATCACGATGCCGCGCTCGATCAACTCGTCCTGATTGCAGGCTTCCTGAGCCGCATCAGCCGGGCTCAACAGGCCCAGGCCGGGCAGCATGGAGTCGTCATAGCTGTGGCGCGCCGGGGCATCTTCCGCCTCCGCTGGCGCGGACTCGGATTCAGGCAAGGCGACAGACGCTGTTTCAACAACGGCTGAGGCAGCTTGCGCCGCCGGTTTTTCCTCCACCAATATCCAAGGCATGGGATTGCTTGCCAACTGGGCCGCGGTGGCGGCCAGGGATGGCGCTGCAGGCTCAGGCAACACGGTCTGCTGCACGATGGCGGGCGCCTCATCCTCTTGCTGCACCAGCACTTCGCGCGTCTGCGGCCAGCGCCACGGCGCGCGCGAGGCGGGAGAAGCGTCGCTGGCGGCGATAGCCTCTTCCGCGGGTCCTTCGGCCGCACCTTGCGCGTCTGCCGCCGCGGGCTCGAGCGCGAGCTCGGCAACCACTGGCTCGACTGGCTCGAACGGAATGGATGCAGGCGCGGCCGGCTCAGGGCTTGCCGCCAGCTGCGGCGGCGAATGATTGGCTTCCTGCGCCGGGGCTTCCGCTTCGCCGATTTCCGGCCAGGACTGCGGCTCCAATGCTTCGGCGTCTACAGGGGGAAATTCAGTCGCGGTCGGCTCTGGCGCCGTCACGGGCTGAATCGGCGGCTTTTGGACCTGAACGTCCGCCATCGGGGCGGGAACAGGTTCCGCCACGACAGGCTTGCTGGCCGGAGTTGATTCAGGCTTGCGCAGCGGCTCCAAAATCACCAGCGGCTTCTCCGGCTCCGGCGCGGCTTCAGGCTTCGTCCGGGGGATCGGAACCAGCTCGACGCGGGGCAGCGGCGCGCTTGCGGGCGGCGAATTGCGGCGATGCGCATGAAGACTGGCCACCGCGGCGCGCACTTCTCCGCTGCCAATCAGCGGCAGCGCGTCTTCGCCGCGCTCGCCCGGTTCGACTCCGCGGACGCGCTGGCGGCGGAGGTAGTCCTGCTGCATATTGCTCTGCATCTCGGACAGGCCGATCACCGGCAAGTCGCCCGCTTCCGACGGCTGCTGCGGCTGGCGGTTTTTGCGGCGGTACTCGCGCGACAACTCCAGCACCGGCAGCTCGGCAGGCGGCTCCTGGCCAGCCGTCGGGACGCGTTTGGGCAGCACGATGGTTTCGCGCGGAGGCTGGTCTTCGGCTACAGGCGCAGCCTGCCTGCCCTGCCGGCCCTGGGGCGAGATGCGAACGAGCGGAGCCTGCTCCTCCCGGCGCGGGACTTCTTCCCGATGGACAGTCGGCAAAGGCTCAGGCTCCGAGTCTGGCCGATCATCAGCCTGGACTGCGGGCGGCGCCTCCTGCTCGAGCTCTTCCGGCCGCAGCGGCTGCTCGGCGAAGTAGTCGGGTTCGTAGCGTTCGCTGCGCCCCTCCACGCCAAGCAGGCCATCCAGCTTGCGCATCAACTGCGGCATCTTGCCGCTTTTTACCAGCCAGCCGGCCGCGGCCAGCGCGGACAGCAATAGTACGACGACAACCCACACGGTCGAGAACCCCGAAATTTAGCTGCCCGCGGCATGCGCGGGCGTGTTTTTCATGGCAGCGCGCTGGACTCAGTCAAGCGTCAAACTGTCTGTCACTTTAAGATCTGATTGTAACTGTTTTGTGCGCCCGCATCACAACCAATGCCAGATCAAGGCTTGCGCGGCCAGCGCGAACAGCGCGGCGATCACATCGTCCACCATCACGCCGAAGCCGCCGCCGACGCGCTGGTCGAACCAGCGTATCGGCCAGGGTTTGACGATGTCGAACAGGCGGAACAGCGCGAAGGCCAGAATCCAGCCGGCCCAGCTCGCCGGCGCGAAGGCCAGCACCATCAGCATGCCCACTACTTCGTCCCAGACGATGCCGCCGTAATCGTGCACGCCAAGCGCCTTGCCGGTGATGCCGCAGGCGTAAACGCCGAACAGGAACAGCGGCAGGCACAGCGCCATCAGCATCCAGCCGTTGACGCCCAGCGCCAACAAGGGAAAGAAGATGGGATAGGCAACCAGCGTGCCCCAGGTGCCGGGGGCCTTTTTCATCAGGCCGCTGCCGAAGCCGAAAGACAGCAGGTGAATCGGATTGCTCAGCAAAAAACGCCAGTTGGGCGTGATTTTGGGAGTGTCAGCCAAAATGGTCATAACCTTTCTTGTCCAGCGCTACGGCCTGGCCGGCGGCGTTCAGCAGCCTGCCGTCCCGCCCTTCCAGCACGCGGCCGATGCGGGTGACGCGGCAGACGCCCGCCGCCGCGGCCCCGATGGCGGCTCGGCGCGCCGGCGGCGCCGTGAAAACCAGTTCGTAATCGTCCCCGCCGGCCGCCAGGCAGGCGAGGTATTCTTCGCGGCGCGCTTCCAGCGCGGGATGGGACGGCAAGGCGTCGGCCCACACTTCTCCCGCCACGCCGGATGCGGCCAGAATGTGGCCAAGGTCGGCCATCAGTCCGTCGGACACGTCGGCGGCGGCATGCGCCAGCGGCAACAGCGCGGCGCCCAGCGCCAGCCTCGGCTCCGGGCATTCCAGTTTGTGCGTCGCCGCGGCCAGCAGTTCCATATCGTTTACATTCAGCCAGCCCAGCCGATGGCGCACCGCCAGCGCGCCCAGGCCCAATTCGCCGGACACCCAGATGTCGTCGCCCGGCTTGGCGCCGTCGCGGCGCAAGGACTGCCCGGCCGGCGTCTCGCCCATGATCGTCACCGACAGCGTCAGCGGGCCGCCGGTGGTGTCGCCGCCTATCAGTTCCACGCCGTGGGCGTCCGCCAGCGCGAAGAAGCCGGCGGCGAATTCGGCCACCCAGGCCTCGTCGGCGCGCGGCAACGCGATGGAAAGCAGCGCCCAGCGCGGGCGCGCGCCCATCGCCGCCATGTCGGACAGGTTGACCGCCAGCGTCTTGTGGCCCAGCGCGCGCGGCGACACGTCGGCGAAGAAGTGGCGCCCTTCCACCAGCATGTCCGCCGACAGGTGCAGTTCATGGCCCGGCGTCGGCCGGACGATGGCGGCGTCGTCGCCGACGCCCAGCACCGCGGATGGCGTGGGCCGCTTGAAATAACGGCCGATCAGTTCGAATTCGTTCATGGCACCTCACGCAAAAACACCCGCCGGCGGCGGGTGTCGTCGACAGCGGCACGCCAAAGGCGTGACCGGCTCAGTCCTGCTTGCGGCGCTGTTTCTGCGCCAGCACTTCGTCGCCGCGCACTTCGGCGGCCAGCTTGTCCAGCACGCCGTTGACGAATTTGTGGCCATCGGTGCCGCCGAAAGTCTTGGTGATTTCGATGGCTTCGTTGATGATCACCGGATACGGGGTTTCCGGGCTTTGCGTCAGTTCCAGCGCGGCCATCAGCAGCACGGCGCGCTCCACCGGGCTGACTTCGTCCTCGGCGCGCTCGTAGTAACGGCCTACCTGAGCGGACAGCAGTTCCACATCTTTCAGCACGCCGTACAGGATGCTGCGGAACAGGGCCTCGTCGGCCTTGGCGAAGTATTCATTCTCGCGCAGGTGTTTTTCAATCAGCGAAGCCGGACGGTCCGGGTTCAGTTCCCATTCGTAAATGCCTTGCACGGCGAATTCGCGGGCGCGGCGGCGGGCGGTTTTCATGGTGGCGATTCCTTGAAAGAGCAAGGGAAGCGGCGCGATGGCCCGCTTCCCGTTGGACGGCTTGGCGGCGGATGGCTCAGCCGCGCAGCGTCTTGTGCAGATTGGCCATCTCGACCGCGACGCGGGCGGCGTCGCCGCCCTTTTCCTGCATGCGGACTTCCGCCTGCTCGTCGTTTTCGGTGGTCAGGATGGCGTTGGCTACCGGAATGTCGAAGTCCAGGCCGACGCGGGTGACGCCGGCGCCGGATTCGTTGGATACCAGCTCGAAATGATAGGTTTCGCCGCGGATCACCGCGCCCAGAGCCACCAGCGCGTCGAAACGACCGCTCTTGGCCATGGTTTGCAGCACCAGCGGAACTTCCAGCGCGCCAGGCACAGTGGCCAGGACGATGTCGCCGGCGGCGACGCCCAGTTTTTCCAGCTCGGCGACGCAAGCGTCGCGCAGGCCGTGGCATACCGGCGTGTTGAAACGCGCCATGACGATGCCGATTTTCAGGCCCTTGCCGGAAAAATTGGGTTCAATACACTGGATGGCGTCAAGCATGTTGGGTCCTCGCGGCGAAAACACTAAGGAAAGCCGGCAATTGTAACGCAATCGCCGCGATTAGGCCACGCCCGGGCCGTTCCCGGCATCCACGTGGAAGTGGCCCGGCTGGCAGAATCCGGTGACTTCCAGCTCGAAGCCGGCCATCGACGGCAGGCTGACCGGGCTGGACATCAGCTTCATCTTGCCGACGCCCAGCGCCTTCAGCATTTGCGCGCCGACGCCGAAGGTCTTGCTGTCCCACTTCTGCCGCGGCGGCTCCAGGTCCAGCGCCCGCTGCGCCAGATCGACGCCGGTTTCGTCGCGGTACAAGAGCACCATCACGCCGCTGCCTTCCTCTTCCATGGTTTCCAGCGCGTTGGGCAGCGTCCAGGAATGATGGCTGCACAGCGGCGCCAACACGTCGATCACCGACAGCGGTTCATGCACCCGCACCAGAATTTCCTTGTCCGGGCGGATTTTGCCCTTGCTCAGCGCCAGGTGGGTGGCGGAGGTGGTGATGTCGCGGAACACGTGGAGGTCAAAGCTGCCGAACGGCGTCTCCACCGGGCGCTCGCCTACTTTTTCCACCAGGGATTCGGTGCGGCTGCGGTACTGGATCAGGTCGGAGATGGTGCCGATCTTCAGGCCATGCGTCTTGGCGAACTCCAGCAGCTCCGGCAGACGCGCCATGGTGCCATCGTCGTTCATGATCTCGCATATCACCCCGGCAGGCTCCACGCCGGCCAGCATGGCCAGATCGCAGCCGGCCTCGGTGTGGCCGGCGCGGATCAGCACGCCGCCGTTCTGGGCCTTGAGCGGAAACACGTGGCCGGGCTGCACCAGATCGCTGGCCTTGGCCAGCCGCGCCACGGCGGTCTTGATGGTGTGGGCGCGGTCGGCGGCGGAAATGCCGGTGGTCACGCCCTGGGCGGCCTCCACCGATACGGTGAAGTTGGTGCCGAAGCTGGTGCCGTTGTTGGTCGCCATCATCGGCAGATTCAACAGCTTGCAGCGCTCTTCGGACAAGGTCAGGCAGATCAGGCCGCGGCCGTGCTTGGCCATGAAGTTGATCGCTTCCGGCGTGACGAATTCCGCCGCCATCACCAGATCGCCTTCGTTTTCGCGGTCTTCGGCGTCCATCAGCACCACCATCTTGCCGGCCTTGATGTCGGCGATGATGTCTTGAATCGGGGATATGCTCATTGCTCTATTCCTTTGTCGGTACGCCCGTTCTACGCGGGCAGCAGGTCCAGCGCCCGGTATTCGCCGAGCCCCGCCGTTTCGCCGTCGCGCAGCGCCAGCGGCTTGTTGAACAAGGGGCCGTCCACCACCAGCGTGTGGAACTCGCCCGCCTCGCCGCAGGGATCCACCCCCTCGGCCAGCATGTCTTCTATCAGCTGCCGGTTGAAAGCCCGGCCCAGCCACTTCTCGTCCACCAGCGCAGTATTGACCATCACGATGCGGGCGACGAATCCGGCATCGACGAATTCACGCACCAGATCGGCGCGGGCTTGCCGCCACAAGGGCAGGATCGCTCCAAGGCCCGCCTCGGCGCAGACGCCTTCTTCCCATTCGCGGTGCGCGTCCAGATCGATATCGCCGAACACCGCCGCCCGGATGCCGTCCGCCGCCGCCGCGCGCAACTGCTCAATGAAGACTTCGCGGTAATCATTCCAGCTTGCCTTTCCCAAACGCTGGGGCAAACCCAGCGCCTGCGCCTGCAGGGCCAGAACCTCGGGCCGCACGCCGTGCGAGCGGGAGCGGTCCCCCTCCTCGTCCAGCATGGTCAGCAGCGCCTGCGGCTTGGCGCCGGCCTGAACGGCGCGCCACAGCGCGAGGCAGCTGTCCTTGCCGCCGCTCCACGACGCCAGCACCGGCAGATCGCGCAAGATCACGCCTGGCCGCGCTGCGCCAGCACGCGCTCGACCGTGTCGACGATGGCCTGGGTCTGCGGATCTATCTCGATATTGATTTGGTCGCCGGATTTGCGGCCGGCGATATTGGTCCGGCTCAGCGTTTCCGGAATCAGGTGCACGCAGAAGCGGCGGCCTTCCATCGCGCCGACGGTGAGGCTGATGCCGTCTATGCCGATATAGCCCTTGGTGAACACGTATTTTTCCAAACCAGCAGGCAGCTCGAACCAGACGGTGTGGTTGTTCGGGGATTCGATGACTTCGGAGACCGCGGCGAGGCCCATCACGTGGCCGGACATCGCGTGGCCACCGATGTCGTCGCCG
Organism: Chromobacterium vaccinii; assembly: GCF_000971335.1. Lineage (GTDB taxonomy): Bacteria > Pseudomonadota > Gammaproteobacteria > Burkholderiales > Chromobacteriaceae > Chromobacterium > Chromobacterium vaccinii. Next base: position 107,704 of record NZ_JZJL01000011.1, on the reverse strand, counting down.
AACTTGGCCGCGCGCTCCACGTTCACGCTGTCGCCGGCCTTGAGCGCGCCCAGATTGGTGACGCGCAGCGTTTCCTGCATCAGGTCGAAATGAACCAAGTCGCCGTCGACCCGGGTGACAGTCAGGCAACAGCCGTTGTGGGCGACAGAGGCGCCAAGCTGCAGGCCGGGCAACATTTCCTGGGGCAGGCGGACGATATGGGTGCGAAAATCCTGCTTTTCTTCGATGGCGACCACTTCGGCCACGCCCTGGACGATACCGGTGAACACGGCAAGCCTCCTTGGTTTGAATTGTCGTTTGGACGATATTGTAGCCGAATGATCGTTTTCCAATCCGCTGGCGTCATAAAAAAACCGGCCATAAGCCGGTTTCAGGATATTTGGAGCGAGGAGTCAGAAGCGCCACGACAGGCTGGTGCGGACTGAGCGACCCATGCCTTGAATGCCCTCTGTCAGATAAGGGCTGTAGCTTCTATTGAACAGATTATCTATCGACACGCGCGCCTCCAGGTGCTTGAAAGCGCCGCTCTGCGGCTGCCACACGGTGAATAGATTGATCAAGACATATCCTTTGCTGGGCGGCATGGAATAGGCGGTGCGCGTTCCCTCGAAATACGGTATCCGGTCCTGGGTGCGGACGAACTTGCCCTGCCCGCCGAATGTCAGCCCCAGCCGAGCGACGCGATACCCGGTGGTCAGGACGGCTTTGCGCGGCGGAATGTCCACCACCGGCTCCGAGTTGCCCCATGGATCGCGAAGGCTGTTGCGATGATCGCCGCTGGTTGCGGAGAGCGCCGCCGACGCGAACCAGCCGCGCAACTGGTAATCCAGCGTCAGGTCATAGCCATGGATCTCGTAGCCGCTCAAGTTACGGTAGAAGCCGGTGCCGGCGGGCGGAGTCTGGCCCGGCGCGTCGCCGGTATTGCCATTTCCGAGCCGCATGTAGATGTTGTCGCGCACCAGCTGCCGGTACGCGAGCAGAGACATGCTCAGCCTGTCGCCGGCCGACAATACGCCGCTACGTTCGAAATCCAGGCCATAGTAAAAGCCGCGCAACTTCTCCGGCTTCAGATACCGGCTGGTGCCGGACAAATTGGATAGCGGGGTTTGAGCGGCATACACTTCGTCCACTGTCGGCGCGCGCCAGGTATCGACATAGCTGAAGCTGGCATTCCAGCCCGGCGAGAAGCCCCAGGCGATGGCCAGGCGCGGCGACCAGCCTGTGAAGCTCACCGGGCGATAATCGTGGCCGGCGCTGGCGACATTGTAGATGGGCGCGAGATTGGGCTTGCCGTACAAAGCCACCTGGTCGTAACGCAGCGAGGGCGTGATTTTCCAGTCAGGCAAAGGCTTCCACTCATGGATCAGGTAAGCCGAACGCATGGTTTCCTCGCCGCGGTTGCCGCCATAGGCGTTTATCCAGCCGTAGTTGTAATCCGGATCTTTGGCCTTGGTGGCCAGGAATGACCGCGGGTCCCAGTCCTGCTTGCTCCAGGACAGGCCCGTTGTGAAGCTATTGGCATCGCCCAGCTTGGCGACGTTGCGGATATCCAGCGAGCGGCTGTTCTGGGTCACCCAGCTCTCATGGCCATAGGATGAGCGGTAGTCCACCTTCCAGGCGGACTCAGGCCGCTTGTCGTGCTGATAGCGACGGGATTGCGCATAGTTGACGCTGAAATCCAGCCAGGCGTTGTCGGGACTGGCGTAGCGCCATTCGCCATTGAGCGAATCAATTTTCTGATCCCGCATCACGGTTTTTCTCAGCCAGGCCTCCGTCTCGCCATAGCGCTTGATGTCAGAACTGGAGGGCGCCTCGACCTGCCCGCTGCGCGCCGCCCAAGGCGTGCGCATCTCCGACTCCTGCCTGACCATGCCTAGCCGGAACTGATGGCCGGCCCAGGGGCGGAACGCCAGCTTCAACATGCCGGCTTTCTGCTCCCCGCCCGAAAACAGATAAGTGAGGTCATCGCCGGTCTTGCCGTCGCCCGAGCGGGACTGGGATATGTAGGCGAGAATGTCCGCCGAGTGTTCGCCGCCGCCAGCGTAAGCGGCTACGCTCTTGCTGATCTGGCCGCCATTGCTCTGGCGGCCGATCTTGGCGAAGCCGCCGACAGACTGACCCGGCATCAGCAAGTCATCCACCGACTTGGTTTCCGCCCGGATCACGGCGCCGAAGCCGCCATTGCCGTACAGGGCGGACTGCGCGCCCTTGATCACCTCCACCTTGCCCAGCAATTCCGGCTCTATGAAACTGGTGCCTTGCTGGTATTTCGAGAACACCTGGTTGGCGCCGTCCAGCTGGACCTGCACCTGCTCCACCGAGCGGTAGCCCCAGACATTGATCACCTGCCCGCCGGGACGCGGCGAGCCGCCGGCGTTCACGCCGGGCAAGACGTCCAGCACTTCGGCCAGGGAGCGCGCCTGGGGCCTTGCGATCTCCTCCGCGCCAAGCCTGTCTACGCCCGGTTGCTTCTGTATGGCGGTGGATTGAACCTTGATGGTTTGCAGCTGCTGATCCTCGGCCTTCGCCGAAAAATGGACCAGGCTCAAGGCGAGAACGGAAAGGCAAAACGGAAAGGCCGCTGCTTGCGCGCGGCCGTTTTTTGGTTGTTGTTGCATCACGGAACTATTTATTATTGATAATCATTATCAACTGTAACATGGAATTTCCTGAAACCCGTAACTCCGGTAAAATGCTCGGCTTTATTGAATTTCAAGCAAGCCATCCATGTCCGCCGACCTCGCCCGCATCGCAGAAGAAGTTTCGCACCGCCGCACCTTCGCCATCATCTCCCACCCCGACGCGGGCAAAACCACGCTGACGGAAAAATTGCTGCTGTTCTCCGGTGCCATCCAGATGGCGGGCACGGTGAAGGGCAAGAAAGGCGGCAAGTTCGCCACTTCGGACTGGATGGAAATCGAAAAGCAGCGCGGCATTTCCGTCGCCTCGTCGGTGATGCAGTTCGACTATCGCGACCACACCGTCAACCTGCTGGACACCCCGGGCCACCAGGACTTCTCCGAGGACACCTACCGCGTGCTGACCGCGGTCGACAGCGCGCTGATGGTGATCGACGCCGCCAAGGGCGTGGAAGAGCAGACCATCAAGCTGCTCAATGTCTGCCGCCTGCGCAGCACGCCCATCGTCACCTTCATGAACAAGTGCGACCGCGAAGTCCGCGACAGCCTGGAGCTGCTGGACGAGGTGGAAAACGTGCTGAAGATCCGCTGCTCGCCGATCACCTGGCCGATCGGCATGGGCAAGACCTTCCGCGGCGTGTACAGCCTGCTGAACGACGCGGTGATCCTGTTCGAGGCCGGCACGGAAAAGCTGGTTTCCGACATCGAAGTGATCCAGGGCATAGACAACCCGCGCCTGGACGAGCTGTTCCCGCTGGAAATGGAACAACTGCGGATGGAGATCGAGCTGGTCAAGGGCGCGTCCAACGAGTGGAACCTGGAAGAATTTCTGGCCGGCGAGCTGACCCCGGTGTTCTTCGGCTCCGCCATCAACAACTTCGGCGTGCGCGAAATCCTGAACGCGCTGATCGACTGGGCTCCGGCGCCGCAGGAGCGCGACGCTACCGTGCGCAGCGTGGCGCCGACTGAAGGCAAGTTCTCCGGTTTCGTGTTCAAGATCCAGGCCAATATGGATCCCAAGCACCGCGACCGCATCGCCTTCTTGCGCGTGTGCTCCGGCAAGTTCGAACGCGGCATGAAAATGAAGCACCTGCGCTTGAACCGCGACATTTCCGCCTCCAGCGTGGTGACCTTCATGTCGCACGACCGCGAGATCGTCGAGGAGGCGTTCGCCGGCGACATCATCGGCGTGCCCAATCACGGCAACATCCAGATCGGCGACAGCTTCTCCGAAGGCGAGGACCTGTCCTTCACCGGCATTCCCTTCTTCGCGCCGGAACTGTTCCGCTCGGTGCGCATCAAAAACCCGCTGAAGCTGAAGCAGCTGCAAAAAGGCCTGCAGCAACTGGGCGAAGAAGGCGCGGTGCAAGTGTTCAAGCCGCACAGCGGCGGCGATCTGATCCTGGGAGCCGTGGGCGTGCTGCAGTTCGAGGTGGTGGCCAGCCGCCTGGCCGCCGAATACGGTGTCGACGCCATCTTCGAATCCGCCAGCATCTGGTCCGCCCGCTGGTTCAGCTGCGACGACCGCAAGAAGCTAGATGAATTCATCAAGGCGCTGCAGATGAATATCGCGACGGACGCCGGCGGCAACCTCGCCTATCTGGCGCCGAACCGCGTCAATCTGCAGCTGACCCAGGAGCGCTGGCCAGACATCGTCTTCCACGAAACCCGCGAACACGCGGTGAAGCTGAACGACTGAGGAGTCCATGCACACCCTGCTCGACCTGATCGCCTTTTTGCGGGAGAACTACGCCCACGAGATCACCCGATCGCTGTTGCTGGTGCTGACGCTGCTGATCATCCGCGTCGCCGTGGACCGGTTGCTGGCGGCCAATAGCGGCGTGCCAGTCGAGGAGCGGCGCCGCTGGTCGGTCAACACCCGCAACGGCCTGTTTCTCGCAGGCCTGGCAGGCATAGGCCTGATCTGGGCCAACGAGCTGCAGACGCTGGCCGTCTCGATGCTGGCCTTCGCCGCCGCGCTGATCCTGGCCACCAAGGAGTTGATCATGTGCCTGTCCGGCGGCGTGGTGCGGCAGATGTCCAACAGCTACGGCCTGGGCGATCATATCGAGTTGGGCGCGGTGCGCGGCCGGGTGGTGGACATCGGCCTCTTGTCCACCACCGTGATGGAGATCGGTCCCAACCACAGCTCGCACCAGATGACAGGCCGCGCCCTCACCTTTCCCAACAGCCTGCTGCTGTCCACTCCGGTGATCCGGGAAAATTACATGGGCGAGTACGTGATGCACATCATCAACGTGCCGCTCGCCTACACCGTCCCGCCAGTCCAGGCCGAGCGCCTGCTGATGGGGGCGGCCGAGGAGGCCTGCGACTGCCATGTGGATGTGGCCCGGCGCCACATGGAAGACATGGCCAAGCGCTACTTGGTGGACATCCCATCGGTGGAGCCGCGGATTTCCATTCAGCCGATCGATGAAAAACGCTATCAGTTGATCCTGCGCATCGCGATACCGGCCAGGGAAAGGCAACGTATCGAGCAAGCCATCTTGCATAAATTCATGTCGGACTGCTATCCCATCATTGAACAGCAATAAATAGAGCAAGAACTCCAAACATCGTATACAATTGCGCTATGCGAAGTCACTATCAGCCGGTGCTACATGAGTAAAACCAGAATCAAGACCTACGACCGCATCATTCAAGAAAGCCTTAAGCTGTTCAACGAACAAGGCGAGCGCAGCATCACCACCAACCACATCGCCGCGCATCTGGGCATCAGCCCGGGCAATCTCTACTACCACTTCCGCAACAAGGAAGAGATCGTCTACCAGATCTTCCTGATGTACCGCGAGTTCATCAATCAGCGCCTGTCGGTGCCGGAAGACCGCAAGATGACGGTGGACGATCTGGTCAACTATCTGGACACCGCCTTCCTGGCCATGTGGCAGTTCCGTTTCATGTTCTATGACCTACCGGGTCTGCTGGCGCGAAATCCGCAGATGCAGTCCGAGTACCATCAGTTCGTGAATACCGAGCTGAAAAACATCCTGGGCGAGCACTTTCGCGAGTTCATCCGCCTGGGGCTGCTGCAAATGGACGAAGAGGACATCGAGGCGGTCAGCATCAATATCTGGCTGGTGGTGAAGTTCTGGTTCGCCTTCGAGCAGACCTCGCGTCCGAAAGCGCCGATCACCGAAGAGTCCGGCCATCGCGGCGTGCTGCAGGTGCTGGCCCTGCTCAAGCCCTATGTGCAGCCGGAATACCGCCATGCCTTCCACTCGCTGTACGAGCGTCACGGCGGCTGATCGAGCTTTTCGCCGCCCAAAACAGAAAGGCCACTGCGATGCAGTGGCCTTTTCATTTCACCCTGAGGCTGGCTTATGCCGCCTCGGCAAGGTTTTGCGTCAGATAACCGTGCAATTCGCCGTTGGCGAGCATCTTGCGCAAATGGTTGCCCGGAGCATTTCCTACGTACTGCACCTGGCCAAGCTTGCAATGCGCAACCTTGGCTTCGGCGCATACTTCCATCTCAGCTTCCAGCGTCCACTGCGTGGGCTGCGGATCGGAGCCGACCGGCTCCAGCGATACGGTCAGATGATACCGGCCGTCGCGCGAATACACATCCAGCAGGCCAAGCAAGCCCAGGTTGTTGCGGACATCGGCGTCGTCCGCGTCGAAAGCGCCCGCAGAAATGGCCTGCGGAACCAACACTTCAGGAAAAGTCGCAGTCATGGCATCTACCCCGAGGGTCTCCCCTCAAAAAACGAATTATTGGATTATTGTCATCGCGCGCCATCGAGATGGTTTGCGATCAGACATTCATTGATGTCTGGTTCCATCATGGGGATGTTTGCCGGACCGGACAATGCTGAAATGGGAAAAAGCGTGGAGCGGTGAAGAAACCTGTACTTTTGGACACTCAACCGGTGGCGGGGCCATCACAAGTGCAAGGAAAAAATGATGAATAAATTTAGAATTCTGTTGAATGCTTTATCTGACCAAAGTCATGACATGACTTTTTCTCATCAAATAGAAAAGCCCCGGTCATACCGGGGCTCTCTAGCGTCCAAATCAGGTTGGAGTCTGGCTTAAATCACCTTGGCGATGGCAGCGGCGACATAATCGACATTCTTGCTGTTCAACGCGGCCAGGCAGATGCGGCCGGTGGAGACCGCGTAAATGCCGAACTCCTCGCGCAGCCGGTCCACTTGCGCGGCGCTCAGGCCGGTGTAGGAGAACATGCCGCGCTGGGCCGTGATGAAGGAGAAGTCCGCGGCGACGCCGTTCGCCTTGATGGCATCCAACAGCGCCAGCCGCATGCCGCGGATGCGTTCGCGCATGCCGGCCAGTTCGTCCTCCCACTGCTGGCGCAGCGCCGGGCTGGACAGCACCGCGGCGACGATGGCCGCGCCGTGGATAGGCGGATTGGAGTAGTTGGTGCGAATCACGCGCTTCAGCTGGGACAGCACGCGAACCGATTCATCTTTGGCGGCAGTGACGATGGACAGCGCGCCGACGCGCTCGCCATATAGGGAAAAGCTCTTGGAGAAGGAGCTGGCGACAAAGAACTGCAAGCCCGAAGCCGCGAACAGGCGCACAGCCAGCGCATCAGCGTCGATGCCGTCGGCGAAGCCCTGGTAAGCCATATCCAGGAACGGCACCAGGCCGCGCTCGCGGCAAACCGATACCACCTCTTCCCATTGCGCTGAGGACAGGTCCGCGCCGGTGGGGTTATGGCAGCAGGCATGCAGCACGATGATGGAACCTGCGCTCAGAGACGCGAGGTGCGCCTTCATCGCGGAGAAATCCACGCCGCGGCTGGCTGCATGGTAGTACGGGTAGTTCTCCACCTCGAAGCCGGCGGACTCGAACAACGCGCGATGGTTTTCCCAGGACGGATCGCTGATATAGACCTTGGACGCCGGATTCAGCCGCTTCAGGAAATCCGCGCCGATCTTCAGCGCGCCGGTGCCGCCCAGCGCCTGGGCGGTCACCACGCGGCCGGCGGCCAGCAGCTCGCTGCCTTCGCCGAACAGCAGCTTCTGCACTGCGGAGTCGTATGCCGCCGGGCCTTCGATGGGCTGGTAGCCTCGAGCCGGCAGCGCCTCCAGACGCGCCTTCTCGGCGGCCTGCACCGCGGCCAGCAGCGGAATCTTGCCGTTGTCGTCGGAATAAACGCCCACGCCAAGATTGACCTTGGTGCTGCGGGCGTCAGCGTTGAACGCTTCATTGAGTCCGAGGATGGGGTCGCGCGGCGCCAGTTCCACGCCGGCGAAGATCGAAGAGGTCATACCAGGCTCCATTAGCTTTACAAACGAACCGGCCGGGCGGCCGATCAAAAAATCCTGATGCTACTTGTTGCCTTCCGAAGGAAGGCCGTTCGCTGTCGAACATAGTTTAACATGTATCCACTGGCCTCACAGGCAGGATATTGCCGCCAGCCATCGACAAATCGGCCCTGATGGCGTAATCAGAAACCTGCAAGGCCCGCCAGGCGATTTTCTGCCCGTGCTTTTATTCTAAAACGGAGGCATCCATGAAAAAGGGAATCCTGCTGCTTTGGCCGTCTTTCATGATCGCCATGATTGCGACTGCCGTGTTTTTCTCAATCTTTGAACCCGCCGAGCTCAAGCTTCACGGCAACCCGCTGTTCGCCGACAAGTTAAGCGCCTATTCGGTGTTCTTCCTGGTCAGTTGGGCGTTCGGAGCGCTCAATACTTCCATCGTACTGCTGCTGGAGAAGAGCGCCAGGGATATCAACGGCTTTACCCCGCCGCCGGTGGTCGCGCCCGATGAAGATACGCCGCTTCCCTGATCCGCCGAACGCAAAAAAAAAGCCGGACTGCGCGTCCGGCTTTTTTCGCCTCAGATAATTTTCAAACCCTTCAGCATCACATACAGGATCAGCAGCGGCGACACGTAGCGCAACACGAAGAACAGCGGCTTCAACACCCGCTCGTTATTCAGCGCGCCCTCATTGCTCAATGCCGCGCGGAAGCGGTCGTAGCCCCACACCCAGGCGGTGAATAGACATAGGCAGATGCCTCCCAGCGGCATCAGCACGTTGGAGGTGACGAAGTCGAACAGGTCGAACATTGTCATGCCGAAGATCTTGAAGTCAGCCGTCAGGCTATTGGACAGCCCGCAGGCGGAACCCACCAGCGCCAGCAGCAGCAGGTTGATCACCGTGGACTTGACGCGGCTAATGCCAAAACGCTCGCTCAGCACCGATACCGGCACCTCCAGGATGGACAGCATGGCGCCGGTGGCGGCGATGGCGGTCAGAACGAAGAACACCACCATGAAGAAGTGCCCCAGCGGCATGCTGGCGAAAACGGCGGGAATAGTGATGAACAGCAGCGACGGACCGGCAGCCGGCTGGAAGCCGAAGGCGAATACTGCCGGGAAGATGGCGATGCCCGCCAGCAGCGACACGAACAGGTCGGCGCACATGACTCGAAAGGTGGTCAGCGGAATGTTCTGATCATCGCGAAAATAACTGCCATAGGTGATCATGGTGCCCATGCCGATGGATAGCTTGAAGAAAGCCAAGCCCATCGCGGTCAGCACCACGGCGGCGCTGATCTTGGAAAAATCAGGCGCGAACAGGAAGGCGAGGCCTTGGCTGGCGCCCGGCAGCATCAGGCTGCGCGCGCCGATCACCACCAGCAGCACGAACAGCAGCGGCATCAATTTCTTGGTCACCGCCTCAATGCCCTTGGATACGCCCAGCAACAGGATGCCGCCGATCAGCGCCAGCACCAGCCACTGCCACAGCAAGGACTGCACCGGATCGGAAATCAGCGCGGCAAAGGCGTCGGATGTCACTTTGGGGTCGCGCGACAGAATCTCGCCGCCGATAGCCTTGAAAATGTAGGCGAATACCCAGGCGGCCACCTCGGAATAGAAAGCCATGATCAGGAAGGCGGCGAGCACGCCGAAGGCGCCCACCAGCCACCAGGGCTGCCCGGCCGGAGCCAGTTTGACCAGAGAGCTTACCGCGTCGCGCTTGGCTTTCCGGCCCAGCATGATTTCCGAAATCATCACCGGCAGCCCCACCATCAGGGTAGCCAGCACGTAAATCACCAGAAAACCCGCGCCGCCGTTGGTGCCGGTCAGATAGGGAAATTTCCAGATATTGCCCAGACCAACCGCCGATCCCAACGTCGCCGCCAATACGCCAAAGCTGGAGGTAAAACCATCCCGCGCCTTGAGTTCTCCACCCGTTTCCGACTTGTTCTGACTCATTGTTTTTTTGAATCCCAATAAAACGAGCCCGCGCGGAGGTCCGGGCGGGCTCAATTGACCTTCATTGCTTAAGGGCCAGGATTTTGAAGCCTAATGCTTATGGATGCAAAGCATTTCTGACAGTTATTTGATTAAGTTGTTAGTCAGCAGGCCCAGCCAATCGTAGCAAGCCTGCAACTGGCTGGCCTCGATGAATTCGTCCGGTCTGTGCGCCTGCTCTATCGATCCCGGTCCCAGCACCACGCAGGGTATCCCGGCCTCGCTGAACAAGCCCGCCTCCGTAGTGTAGGCGACCCCTTCCCCAGCGCAACGGCAAAGGCTGTGAACGTAGCGACTGATGTCCGAATCGGACTCCGCCTCGAACGCGGGGCTGTACACCACGCGCTCGATCTCTATCTCCGCTTCTTCGGCCACCGCTCGCATCTCCTGCAGTAAAGTCGCCGCATAATCTGCCACCGAGGCGACCAGGCGCTGCGGATCATCTCCAGGCAGCCAGCGGCACTCGAACATGAACTCGCAGTCTGCCGGCACGATATTGCATGCCACTCCGCCGCGAATCAGCCCGGTTTGCATGGTGGTGAACGGCACATCATATAGGGGCTGGCGATGGCCGAACGAAGCCTCGGCGTCCGCCAGTTTGCGAATATGGGTAATCAGCCGGGCTGCGTATTCAATGGCGTTGACGCCATGAGGCGTCAGCGAGGAATGGGCCGCCCTGCCCTTGAGCCGGCAGCGGTAATGGGCGATTCCCTTGTGCGCCACCACCGGACGCATCGAGGTCGGCTCGCCGACCAGACATCCCGCCACCGTCACGCCCTGCGCGGCCAGATCGTCAATCAGCCTGCCCACGCCGAGGCAGCCCACCTCTTCATCGTAGGACAGCGCAATGCCTATGCCCTGTTTCAGCGCGCCGGCCTTGGCCAGCTCGATAAAGTCCGGAACCCTGGCCAACACGCAGGCGATGAAGCCTTTCATATCGGCGCTGCCCCTACCGTACAATCGCCCGCCGCCGCTCTCGGTCAGCTCGAACGGGGGGTAGGACCAGTCCTGCCCATCCACCGGCACCACGTCGGTGTGGCCGGACAATACGATCAACGGCAAATCGTCGCCGCCGATGCGGCAAAACAGATTGGCCTTGCCGCCATCGTCATTGTGCGTCAGCCTGCTGGCCAAGCCATGTCCGGCCAGGTAATGACGAACCCACTCTATCAATTGCAGGTTGGAGTTTCGGCTGGTGGTATCGAAGACGATCAGCTCGGCCAGCAAGGCAGCGGGTGTGGTATTCATGGCGCTTGGCATAAGTAGGAAGCTGGTTGTCGAGTCTGCACCGCCTCCCATTCGCAATCAATAGTCACTGGCCATGCAGATGACGATCCTTGCAACTGCCCGACAAAAACTTATAAAAATGCTTGTCAAATAGATGGGCATTGGATACAATCCGTTCTCTCTATGGCGGGCCTCCCCGCATTGCACGATAGCGAACCTGGTCAGGTCCGGAAGGAAGCAGCCACAGTTATTTAGTGCAAGTGCCGGGGGTTTGGCTCGCCACCCCTCCCCTTCTATGCATTCCGCTAGGACAATTGCAAATTTGCGACACTTTTGCGTCTATGCACAGTTCCGCATGCTGTTAACATTGTCCTGCACGATAAGAATCCGCTAACATTAGCAAAGTTGAATTTTCAAATTCATGGAACTTCACTAAATTCCCTGCATCAAAAATATTCCTGTTGAATTTTTTTTGCTATTTTTAGTAGGCAGGGCGAAGTCCTAAAAAAATACTAGAACCATTTGTTTCAGATACGAGAGGAACACTCATGAAACTGTTTGAAAAGATCCCGAATCCCCGGGAAATCCGTCGCAAGCTTGGCCTGAACCAGCAAGAGTTCTGGAGCCGCATCGGCGTTACTCAATCCGGCGGCTCCCGCTACGAAAGCGGCCGCAACATGCCGAAACCCGTTCGCGAATTGCTGCGCCTGGTTCATGTCGAGCAGATCGACTTGTCCAAAGTGCGCCGCGAAGATTTCGAGATCGTCGAATATTTGAAGGAAACCCACCCCGATCTGTACAAGAGCCTGCGCAAGGCCGTACGCACCAAGATCGAGGCACAGGAAGGCGGCGCAGAAGCCGCTGCCAGCTGATTGCCAGCTCTTCGAAAAAGCCAGCCGCGGCATGCCCGGCTGGCTTTTTTCATTCAGGCGCCAGGGCGCGCCCTGGGCTTCCCGGACGGAATGACGAAGCCATCATCGCGCGGCTCAGTCGCCGGGGTTGCGCACCAACAGCACCGGCATATCCGCCACTTTCAGCACGCCTTCGGCCACGCTGCCCATCAGCAGGTGCATCAGCCCGCCCAGGCCATGGGTGCCCATCACGATCAAGTCCGCGCCCCAAGCGCTGGCCTCGTCGGACAAGACGGCGGCGATCTTGTCGCCCCAGCTCTCCAGTATCTTGCATTCCGGCGCCATGCCCAGCGCTCGGGCGCGGTCTCCCGCCAGCCCCAGCACCTGCTCGCCCGCCTGCTTGATCGATTTTTGCAGCTCGGTGGCATCCAGAAATTCGGTGCCGCCCCAGCCAAACTGGGCCAGATCCACCACATGCACCAGCCGCAGGGTTGAGCCGAAGGCCTTGGCCAGCTTGCAGGCCTCGTCCAGCGCCATATTGGACGTGTCGCTGTCGTCCACCGGTACGAATATCCTTTGATACATGACGTTCAGCTCCTCTATGATCTTGGCTTGCGCCGACAGTCTATCAAAATCTCCTCGCCCGCATTTGACACAGCTTAGGCAGTTTTGACATAAAGGCCATATCGTCACTCTCCTCTGCCAGTATACGCCATGGCCAGGATTCGAATCGAAGCGCCCCAGCAAATCGTCTATGACACCCTTCTGGATGTCAGGATAGGCGATATCAACTACGCCAATCATCTATCCAATGATGCCCTGCTGCGAATGGCCCAGGAGGTTCGGCTTCGCCTGCTCCGGCACTGGGGCCATGCCGATGAGCTGCATGTCGGCGATGTGGGGATCGTAGTGGCGGATGCGGCCATTTCCTATCTCTCCGAAGCCTTTCATGGGGATGTCCTGCGCTTTCTCGTCGGCATCGCCGACATCCACGGCAAGGGGCTGGATTTCATTTATCAAGTGATCGATGACAACAGCGGCAGAGAAGTGGCAAGATTGAAAACGGGCATCGTGTTCTTTGATTACCAAGCGCGCCAAGTCGCCCCCATGCCGGAATCGTTTTCGGCCAAGCTCGGCCAATAAGCAAGAAGGAATCGCGCCATGAGAAACTACTCGCAAAACAGTCCGGAGGCGATTGCCAGACTCCTCGCCATATTCATGATCGCGGACGGCAATATGGATCCCCGCGAGCTGGAACTGCTTGAAAAGCTGCATGTTTACCACCTGATCAACCTGCCGAGAAAACAGTTCGCCCAGGTTCTGCGCGACGTATGCGATGACATTTCCGACGAAGCATCCGACGACGGCTCGATCAAATTGCTGGAGCGCGAGCGCATCGACAGTCTGCTCGCCGACATCACCGATCGCCGCAAACGCATCCTGACTTGCGTACTGGCCATGGATATCAGCAAGTCGGACGGCACCATCAGCGACAGCGAAATGGCCCTGCTCAGCCATATGATGAAGAGCTGGGGCATTTCGCTGGAAGACCTGGAAAGAGAATTCGCCCGATGACCGGTTCCAGCCGCCGCCCCGGCGGCTCTACGCCTCTCAAACAACCACCCTTGCAATAAATAATGAACACTCGCTTTACTGGAACAGAACGCTATATCGCCACCGACGACCTGATGATGGCCGTCAATGCCTCCATTACGCTCCAGCGTCCTCTGCTAATCAAGGGCGAGCCCGGCACCGGCAAAACCATGCTGGCCGAAGAAGTCGCGGCCAGTCTGGGCCGGGAGCTGATTATTTGGCCGATCAAGTCCACCACCAAGGCCCAGCACGGCCTGTACGAATACGACGCCGTGTCGCGGCTGCGCGACTCACAGCTTGGCGGCGACAAGGTGCACGACATCGCCAACTACATCGTCAAGGGCAAGCTGTGGCAGGCATTCGAGGCCGATCAGGCCCCTGTGCTGCTGATCGACGAGATAGATAAAGCCGACATCGAGTTTCCCAACGACCTGTTGCGCGAACTGGACCAGATGGAATTCTTCGTCCACGAAACCCAGCAGTTCGTGCGTGCCCGCCAGCGGCCCATCATCATCATCACGTCCAACAATGAGAAGGAATTGCCGGACGCTTTCCTGCGTCGCTGCTTCTTCCACTACATCCGCTTTCCCGACGCGGAGACGATGCAGAGCATCATCGACGTCCACTTCCCGGACATCCGGCAACAGTTGGTGAGCCAGGCTTTGGAAGTGTTCTTCTCGATCCGGGAATTGCCCGGGTTGAAGAAAAAACCCACCACATCCGAATTGCTGGATTGGCTGAAATTGCTGTCCGGCGAAAACATCGGCGCCGAAGAACTTGCAGGGCTGCACGAACGCAATGCGCCGCCGCCTCTGGCTGGCGCGCTGCTGAAGAACGAGCAGGACTTGCAGCTGTTCGAGCGGCTGATGCAGATGGCGCGCTTGCGTCGAAATTGATATGGATGAGCTGATCCGCCGATTCATCGACCACCTGGCCGTGGCCGGCCGCAGCCCGCACACGCTCGCCGCCTACCAGGCGGATATCGAGCTGCTGCAAAAAACGCTGCAGGCGAAGCAGGCGCGCGAGGCATCCCCAACGGACCTGCGCAAGGCGCTGGCCAAACTGCATGCGGAGGGGCTGAGCGGCCGCAGCCTGGCCAGGCGGTTATCCTCGTGGCGGCAGTTCTACCACTGGTTGCAGTTGAATGGCGGACGGGAAGACAACCCCGCCGCCGGACTGCGCGCGCCCAAGCGGGAAAAGCTGCTGCCCAAGGCCTTGCCGGTGGACAGCGCCGCGGCGCTGCTGGACAGGATAGAAGGCGACGATGGCCTGGATGCCCGCGATCGCGCGATTTTCGAGCTGGTCTACAGCTGTGGCCTGCGGTTGTCGGAAACGGTGGCGCTGAATCTGGATGATGTGGACTTTTCCGACCAGCTGCTGCGGATACGCGGCAAGGGCGGGAAGGAAAGGTTGGCTCCGATCGGCGCCGAGGCTATGAGTCGGCTGCGGATCTGGCTTGCTGAACGCCCCGCCGATCCGGACGAGAGCGCGCTGTTCCTGGGGCGGCACGGCCGGCGGCTGGGCGGCCGCCAGATTGAGAAGCGCCTGCGCGACTGGGCGATCAAGACCGGCGCCAGCCAGCATGTCCACCCGCACATGCTGCGGCACTCGTTCGCCTCCCACCTGCTGCAATCATCCGGCGATCTGCGCGCGGTGCAAGAATTGCTGGGCCATGCCAATCTGTCCAGCACCCAGATTTATACGGCGCTGGATTTCCAGCATCTGGCCAAGGTGTACGACGGCGCGCATCCGCGCGCGCGCAAGCGCGGCAAGCCGGACGGCAGCGAACCGTCCTAGCCGTTGCTCGAATGGTCCTCGGACTAACCTCCCTTATGCACATCCCGGCACAGCAACATAGCCTGGATGTCGTCGGCCTTGTCCTCATCAAAGCCGAGCCGCTCCACTCTTCTCTCTGGATTGCTCCAGGTGCCGAATATCAAGTCCCATAGCGGCAGGCCGTAATTCTGCGCATGATGGCCGTGAGCGTGGTGAACGGTATGCATCTCCGGACGCTGGCAAAAATAACCGAGCCAGCGCGGGGTATTCATGTCGCCGTGCAGAAACAGATCGAAAGCGCTGGTGAAGAACAGCGCCCATGCGGCGGCGACGGGCGAAGCCCCCAACGCCAGATAGCTGGAAAAGGCGCTGATCAGCACCGCCGCGGCCGAGTCCAGCGGGTGGGCGTAAAACGCAGTCAGCGCCTCCACCCGCCCCGGGCTGTGGTGAAGCTGGTGGAACACGCGCCAAAGCCAATCCGAAGCATGCGTCGCGCGATGCCACCAATAAAAGACGAAGCTGGTCAGCAGGAAGCTGGCTGCTCCCACTAAGATGTCCGGCCAGTCGCGCGCGGCCGGAATCAAAGCCGCTCTGCCAATCTGGGCGGAAAACAAATAGCCCAGCGCGAGCGTGACCGCCGCCGTGCAGGCGCCCAGCGCGCCGGCCATCAGCAGCCAGCGCCGGTCGCAGCGGTTTTTCGACGCAGGCGCGATAACTTCGCGGGTAAAGATGCCGACGAACAAAATCGCCAGCGCGGGAAAAGCGTATAACTCCATATGTCTCCAGCTGCCGGGTATTCGGACTCAGGCCTGGGACGCGCCCGCGTGGACGCGATCCAGCAGCTGAGCCAGCGCCTCCTCCATCGTTTGCTGGCGCACCGCCTGGCGGTCGCCGGTGAAGTGCCGGCTCCAGGCTTCGGTTTGCCCGCCCGGGTGCGCGATGGCCAGCCATACCAAGCCAACCGGCTTGTCTGGCGAGCCGCCGCCTGGCCCGGCGATGCCGGATACCGCCACCGCCCAGTCGGCGTTGGCCAGCGCCTGCGCGCCGGCGGCCATCTCCCTGACCACCCGCTCGCTGACCGCGCCATGATCCATCAGCGACGAAGCCTGCACTTTCAACAACTGCTGCTTGGCCTGGTTGCCATAGCTGACCACGCCATGGCTGAACCAGCCGGAACTGCCTGGAACATCGGTGATGGCGGCCGCAATCATGCCGCCGGTGCAGGATTCCGCGGTGGAGACGCTCTCGCCCCGCGCCAGCAAGGCGGCGCCGAGCTCGGCGGCCAATTGTCTGCTATTTGCCATGGCGTTCCCTGTAATGTCGGATCAGGCCGTTGGTGGAACTGTCGTGCCCCAGCGCGCCGGTATCGCCGGACAGCTCCGGCAGCATGCGCCGCGCCAGCTGTTTGCCGTACTCGACGCCCCATTGATCGAAGGAATTGATGCCCCAGATCACTCCTTGCACGAACACCTTGTGCTCGTAAAGCGCCATCAGCATGCCCATGCTGTACGGCGTGACCCTGTCCAGCGCCAGCGTATTGGATGGCTGGTTGCCCGGAAACAGTTTTTGCGGCAGCAGCATGTCCAATTGCTCGCCGGACAAATGGCCCAGCTCCTGCATCGCCTCGGCTTCGTTCTTGCCGCGCATCAGCGCCTCGGTCTGAGCCAGGCAGTTGGCGACCAGCACGTCATGCTGATTGCCCAGCGGATAATGGCTGTTCAGAGGAAGAATGAAATCACAGGGCACCAGCCGGGTGCCCTGATGCAGCAGCTGGAAGAACGCATGCTGGCTGTTGGCGCCCTCCTCGCCCCAGATCACCGGGCCGGTGTCGAAATCCAAAGCCTCGCCCAGGCGACCCACCCGCTTGCCGTTGGATTCCATGTCCAACTGCTGGATATGGGCCGGCAGGCGGCGCAGGCCATGATCATAGGGCATGATGGCATGAGTATGCGCCCGGTAGAAGGTGTTGTACCAGATGCCGATCAGCGCCAGCAGCACCGGCATATTGGCCTCGAACGGCGACTCGAAGAAATGCTTGTCCATCGCGTGGCCGCCGTCCAGAAAGGCGCGGAAATTGTCATAGCCGATGGATAGCATCACCGGCAGGCCGATCGCCGACCAGACCGAGTAGCGGCCGCCAACCCAGTCCCAGAAACCGAACATGTGCTGCGGATCGATGCCGAAGGCCCGCACCGCCGGCTCGTTGGTGGAAACCGCGACGAAATGCCTGGCGATATCCTCTTCGGCGCCCGCCTGCAGAAACCAGGCGCGGGCGGCCTGGGCGTTCAACAGGGTTTCCGGTGTGGTGAAGGACTTGGACGCGATGATGAACAGCGTGGTGGCCGGGTCCAGCTCCCGCAACGTTCGCGCCAGATGCTGGCCGTCGACGTTGGACACGAAGTGCACCTTAAGCTCTGGATGGCCATACGCGGCCAGCGCGTCAGCCGCCACCAGCGGTCCCAGATCCGAACCGCCGATGCCGAGATTGACCACGTCGCGAATCCGCTGGCCGGCGAACCCCTGCCAGCGGCCATCCCTCACCTGCTCGCTGAAATCCTTGAGCCTCGCCAATACCTGATGCACATCGGCCGCCACGTCGCGCCCATCCAGGCTCAGCTGCGCGCCGACGGGCAGACGCAAGGCGGTATGCAATACCGACCGGTCTTCGCTGACGTTGATGCGCTCGCCGCGGCGCATCCGGTCCATCCAGCTCCGCAGATCCGCCTTGTTCGCCAGCTCGAACAACAACTCCAGCGTGCGTTCCGTGATGCGGTTTTTCGAATAATCCAGCAACAAACCGTCCAGCTCCAGCGAAAACCGCTGGAACCGCTGCGGGTCCAGTTCGAACAGCTCGCGCATGTGCATGTGGCGCGTCGCGCGCTGATGCTGATGCAGCCTGGCCCAGACCTGGGTGGAGTTGATGTCGATGTGGCGATGTGCGGCCATGTTTCCTGCCAATGGAATACAAGGTGAATGTGAAAAAGCCGGCCCATTGGAGCCGGCTCGTCGCGGCGGGGCTTATACCTTGAGGAAGTGCTCGCGGTAGTAGCGCATTTCCTCGATCGACTCCAGGATGTCGGCCAGCGCTTCGTGCTTGCCGCGCTTGACCACTCCCTTGGCGAGTTCCGGGCGCCAGCGCTTGCACAACTCCTTCAGGGTGGATACGTCCAGATTGCGGTAATGGAAGTAAGCCTCCAGCCGCGGCATCCAGCGCGCCATGAAGCGGCGATCCTGATGGATGGTGTTGCCGCACATCGGCGTCACGCGTTCCGGGATGTACTGCGCCATGAAATCCAGCAGCCGCTGCTCGGCTTCCGTCTCGCTGACCGTGGAATTCTTCACTTTCTCGATCAGGCCGCTCTTGCCGTGGGTATTCTTGTTCCAGTCATCCATGCCGTCCAGGATGGCGTCCGGCTGGTGAATCACCAGTACCGGGGATTCCGCCAGGACGTTCAGATTGCTGTCGGTTACGATCATCGCCACTTCGATGATGCGGTCCTGATCCGGATTCAGGCCCGTCATCTCCATGTCGAGCCAGATGAGGTTATTGGTATCTTGTGCCATACTAGCCAATCTTTAGAAAACCCTGCCATTTTCCTTCATTGCCGCGCCGTCGGCAAACTCCATACGGACATCCATGATCGACGCCTTTTCCTTGCTGTTCGCCGCCGCGCTGACGCTGACGCTGTGCCTGAAATTGTGGCTGGGCTGGCGCCACATCCGCCATGTATCGCGCCACCGCGTCCAGGTCCCGGCAGCCTTCCGCGACAGCATCACCCTGGAGCAGCACCGCCATGCCGCCGACTATACCGTCGCCAAGACCCGGCTCGGCCTGTTGTCCGCCTGGGTGGACACTGCGCTGATCGCGGCGTTCACTTTCGGCGGCGGACTGCAATGGCTGGCCGTCCACAGCATGGAATGGTTCGCCAGTCCGCTTTCGTCGGGCATGGCGTTGATCGTGGCCGTCGCGGTGATCAGCAGCCTGGTCTCGCTGCCGTTCACCCTGTACGGCACCTTTGGGATCGAAAGCCGGTATGGCTTCAACAAGACCACATTCGCGCTGTTCATGGCCGATATGGTCAAAGGCACCCTGATCGGCGCCGCGATCGGTCTGCCGCTGCTGGCGCTGGTGCTGTGGCTGATGGAGATATCAGGCCCCTTGTGGTGGCTGTGGGTATGGCTGGTCTGGTCCGGCTTCCAGCTCCTGATGGTGGCGCTGTATCCGACGCTGATCGCGCCGCTGTTCAACAAATTCAAGCCGCTTGAAGACGAGGCGCTCAAGGCGCGGATCGAGGCGCTGCTGCAGCGCGCCGGCTTCAAGAGCCAGGGCGTGTTCGTGATGGATGGATCGCGCCGCTCCAGCCACGGCAACGCCTATTTCACCGGCTTCGGCGCAGCCAAACGCATCGTATTCTTCGATACTTTGCTGTCCCAGCTCAGCCACGCCGAAATCGAAGCCGTGCTGGCGCATGAGCTGGGCCATTTCAAACGCCGCCACATCGTCAAGCGCATCGCCATGGCGTTCGCGCTGTCGCTGGCCTTGCTGTGGCTGCTGGGCCAGCTGCTGCACGCTCCCTGGTTCTATGCCGGCCTCGGCGTCGCCGCGCCCAGCACCGCGATGGCCCTGATCCTGTTCTTCACCGCCACGCCGGCCTTCACCTTCCCGCTGACGCCGCTGTCCAGCCGGATGTCGCGCGTGCACGAATACGAGGCCGACGATTTCGCGTCGGAACAGACCCGGGCGGAGGATCTGGTCAGCGCGCTGGTCAAACTGTACCGCGACAACGCGTCCACGCTGACGCCGGACCCCGTCCATTCCGCCTTCTACGATTCGCACCCGCCCGCGGCGCTGCGCATTCAACATCTGAAAGGAAATCAGGCATGAACCTGCTGGAGCTCTCCTGCACCCCGCAACACGGCCAAAGCCCGCTGGCCGACAATACCGTCAAGCAGTTGCTGTCCACGCTGCCGGACTGGGAAATCGACGGCATCGAGCTGCGCAAGACCTACCGCTTCGCCAACTACCATGAAACCATGGCCTTCGTGAACGCCCTGGCCTGGATCGCCAACCAGGAAGATCATCATCCGGACATGTCGGTCCACTACAATCGCGCGGTGGTGAATTTCAGCACCCACGACGCCGGCGGCCTGACCCTCAACGACTTCATCTGCGCGGCCAAGACCGAAGCCCTGTTCCGCCGCCCATGACAGCCAGCACCGGACAAATCATACGCAGCCACGGCCGGCGCTTCATCGTGGAAGCGGATGGCCAGACTTTCGATTGCACCACCCGCGGCAAGCGCGTCGATTATGCCTGCGGCGACATCGTCGACATCCTGATCCAGAATCGCGAGCAGGCGGTGATCGAGCGCGCGCATGAGCGCCGCAGCCTGCTCTATCGCCAGGACGACTGGAAAGCCAAGAAGATCGCGGCCAACGTCACGCGCATCCTGTTCGTGATCGCCGCCGTGCCCACGCCCAATGAGGAACTGCTGGGGCGCTGCCTGATCGCGGCGGAGGCCGGAGACATCGACCCCATCATCGTGGTCAACAAGAGCGACCTGCCGGAAACCGCGGCGCTGCTGGGAAAATTGCAACTCTATGTGAACCTGGGTTACAAGCTGGTCACATTGTCGGCCAAACAGGACTTCTCACCGCTGAAACCCTTGCTCAGCGGGCATACCAGCGTGTTGGTAGGCCAGTCCGGCATGGGCAAATCCACGCTGACCAACGCGCTGCTGCCCGAGGCCAACGCCCGCATCGGCGACATCTCGGAAGCGCTGGATTCCGGCCGGCACACCACCACCCACGCGGCCCTGTACCATCTCGACGAAAACAGTCATCTGATCGACTCTCCGGGATTGCAGGAATTTGGCTTGAAACATCTGAAATCCCCGGATTTAATTCACTATTTTCCCGAAATGCGCAGGTATATTGGCCAGTGTCGCTTCCATAACTGTTCGCATTGCGTCGAGCCCAATTGTGCAATCATTACGGCTGCAGAACAGGGCGCAATCTCCAAGCATAGACTGGATCTGCTGCAAAGGCTCAGCCGGGAACTAAGCTAAAGCATTGTAAATAAAGTAGCACATGCTATTTATTTACTTTTTATGGCACCCTGCATATTCTGTAACAAAAGGAAGTAAAGATAATTCAAGCATAGATTCCAAACCCGACAGAGGAGCCAGCATCATGACGAAAAGGATTGCACTAGTCACCGGAGGCATGGGGGGCATTGGAACCTCCATCTGCAAGGCCTTGGCTGAAGCGGGATATACCGTGGTGACCACCTACAGCAAGCCGGGCCGGGAGTCCGCCTGGCATGCCGACATGAAGGGGCTGGGTTTCAGCGACATCCACAGCTACCAATGCGACGTTACCGACTTCGCCGCCTGCCAGGAAGTGATCGCGCGCATATCCAAAGATGTTGGCCAGGTGGGCATTCTGGTCAACAACGCCGGCATCACCCGCGACGCCAGTTTCAAAAAGCAGAGCAAGGATGATTGGGATGCCGTGATCCGCACCAATCTGGATTCGGTGTTCAACATGACCAAGCCGGTGCTGGACAATATGCTGGAGGCAGGTTTCGGCCGCATCATCAATATCTCGTCCATCAATGGCCAGAAGGGGCAGTTCGGCCAGACCAACTACTCCGCGGCCAAGGCCGGCATGCACGGCTTCACGATGGCGCTGGCCCAGGAAGTGGCCAAAAAAGGCGTGACCGTCAACACCATCTCTCCCGGATATATCGCCACCGAGATGGTGATGGCTGTGCCCGAGGATGTGCGCAACAAGATCGTGGCCCAGATTCCGGTGGGCCGCCTTGGCCGTCCGGAAGAAATCGCCGCTCTGGTCACCTTCCTCTGCTCTGACAACGCCGGCTTCATTACCGGCAGCAATATCGCAATGAATGGCGGCCAGCACATGATGTAAGCCCGCCATGGCTCCGCAATACTGTTCGCGCCGCCGCCCGGGCGGCGTTTTCTTTTCGTGCCCGGCATGGTGTATGCTGTCCAGCCCGCACTTACTCCCAAGTAATGAACACCCTCCATGGCAGAAAACCTCATCATCGAAGGCGACAGCAAGGAAGAGAAATACCAGGCCCTGCTGCCGCAAGCTCATGCGCTGATCATGGGCGAAACCGACGTTGTCGCCGCGCTGGCCAATCTGTCCGCCGCGCTGGCTTCGACCTTCGGCTGGTTGTGGACCGGCTTTTATCTGGTCAAGGGCGAGCAGCTGGTTCTGGGGCCGTTCCAGGGGCCGATCGCCTGCACTCGCATACCGCATGGTCGCGGCGTCTGCGGCAGCGCCTGGGCGCAGAATCGCACGCTGCTGGTGGATGATGTCGACGCTTTTCCCGGGCACATCGCCTGCTCCTCGAGCGCCCGCTCCGAAGTGGTGGTGCCCATCCGCAACGCCGCAGACGTGGTCGTGGCTGTGCTGGATGTCGATTCCGATCAGCTGGGCAGCTTCGACCAAACCGATGCGCGCTATCTGGAACGCATCGTCGAGCCGCTTGCCAAGCTGTTCGACCAAGCCGGTTGAAAGCTTGGCCGAACTCAAAAAAAACAGGCCCGGAGTTTCGGGCCTGTTTTCATGTTCGGCTGGTCACTTCTGAATGGAGAGCAGCTCCACTTCAAAATACAGCGGCGTATTCGGCGGAATCACGCCCGGCACGCCGCGGCTGCCGTAGGCGGTATTGGCCGGGCAAGACAGCTTGGCCTTGCTGCCCACCGTCAGCGCGCTGACGCCCTGGGTCCAGCAGGGAATCACGCGGTTCAGCGGGAAGCTGATCGGGCCGCCGTTCTTGTAGGAGCTGTCAAACTCCTTGCCGTCCTTGAATGTGCCGCGATAGTTCACCTTGACGGTGTCGCTGGTCGAAGGCTTGGCGCCCTTTCCGGGCACCAATACTTCGACCTTCACGCCGGAAGGCAAGGTTTGCGAAGCCGGCTCGGCCATCGCCGCCGCCGCGCATATGGACAAAACCAGGGCAGGAATCATTCGATAAGGAAACATAGGCTCTTTCATCGTAAATACGCGGGATACCGGCAGCGCCGAGTCCTCACTTGTGCATCAGGGAAAGGAATTCCTTGCGCAGATCCGGGTTGGTCAGGAAGGCGCCGCGCATCACGCTATTGGTCATCTTGCTGTTGCTGTCCTTCACGCCGCGCCAATGCATGCAGAAGTGATCGGCCTCCATCACGATGGCCAAGCCATCGGGGTGCAGTTTCTTCATCAACAGTTCGGCGATCTGCGAAACCGCCTCTTCCTGTATCTGCGGCCTGGTCATGATCCAATCGATCAGGCGAACGTATTTGGACAAGCCGATCAGATTCGAATGCTCATTGGGCAGCACGCCCACCCAGACTCTGCCAATGATGGGGCATAGATGGTGCGAGCAGGCGCTGCGCACCGTGATCGGGCCGATGATCATCAATTCGTTCAGATGCTCGACATTCGGAAACTCGGTGCTGGCCGGCATGGAAACGTAACGTCCGCGGAACACCTCGCGCACGAACATCTTCGCCACTCGCTTGGCGGTGTCCTGGGTATTGTGATCATTCGCGGTATCGATCACCAGGCTTTCCAGCACGCCTCTCAACTTGGCCTGCACCTCTTCCTGCAACTCGTCCAGCTCGCCCTCCTCGATGAAGGCCGAAATATTGTCGTTGGCGTGGAAGCGCGCTCCCGCCTTTTGCAGACGATAGCGGATACGCTGCGACACGGCTTCCCACTGGCCCTGCTTGTCGGTTTTGCTCATTGTTGATTACTTGTTCGCAAGAAAATGGAAATCATTCCGAAATATACAGCAACTTGCCCAATCCCTGGCCGGACGAGCCGGAAATAAACCAGCCCCGCGTGGGCCAAGCCGGCCCTCGCGCAATGATCGCCCAGAAAGGGAATGGCATTGAGAGAAAAAGATATCAATGCTATATAAATGGCCGCCCGACATCAACACCCGAACCCAACCCTTTTCCACGAGAAGCGCCAAATGACAAAAGGCAGCCGAACTGGAAAGCTCGACTGCCCATTTGCAAAGCTCAAAGCGGGGACGCGCGTCATCCCGCCATCAGACACTCCTCCCGCCGCGGCAGGGCGATCTTGTTATCCTTGCTGTGCTGATAATCGAGGAACACATGCTCGGCGCTCAATAGCTGATAGCTGCCATCGCTGCGAAGATGGGTCGTGTCCTTCAGGCGATACGCGTAGTGTCCGCAGGTCCAGCAATCGAAATTGCGCATATGGGTGCACAGACAGGTTTTTTCCCAAACAGGGACGCGGCGCTGGCCCGGATTTTCCGCATGCGCTTTGTGATAGGCGTCGATGTAGGAGCAGCCGCCCTTGGCATCCAGCAGATAGCCATAGGCTTCGCAATTCGGGCGGATGCTGTCGCCGATCGCCGGGCAATGCTTGATCATCCGCATCGGATAGCCGGTCGGCGATAGCTGGTTGACCTCGATATCCTCTTCGCTGGACTTGAAGTACTCCTGCTGCACCTTCTCCGGCAGTCCGCACTCGCGCGCCACGGTGAAGCGGGTAGCCACCTGCACTGCGCTGGCGCCTGCCTCCAGAAAGCCGGCCGCATCGCTGCCGGTGAAGATGCCGCCGGCCGGAATCAGCGGGATGTCCAATTGTTCGGCCCGCAGCCAATCGCGAATCTCGGTGAAAATGCTGGCCAGGTCGTATTCGGCCCAATCCATGCCGAAGCCCAGATGGCCGCCAGCGAGCGGCCCTTCCACCACGACGTAATCCGGCATGCGTCCGCAGCGGCTGTTTTTCTTCAGGAACAGCTGCAGCGCGCGCAGCGAGGAAACGATGATGCCGAGCTTGACGTCGCGGAAGCGCGGGTGGTCTTCAATCAGGGAGAAAGAACCCAGATGCAGGCCCGCGGCCAGCGTGATGCCGTCGATGCCGGCGTCCAGCGCCGCGCGCATCCGCACCCGCAGCGTTTCCTTGGGCGCGTTCATCGTCAGCTTTTCCATGCAGTTGATGAACACCAGGCCGCTGCCCTGCTTTTGCTGCATGGTATTGCCCACATGCAGACGGGTGGCCTCTTCCAGCATGCCCAGATCGAAACGGACGACCGACTTGTCCGGATTCTCGACGTTGAATTTATACTGGGCCAGCTTGTTCTTGACGAACTTGGTATTGAAACGGCGGTCCGTCACGGTGGGCACCATCGCGTCGGAAATATGGCCGACGCCGCCTAGCCGGGCGGCCTCCAGCGCCAGCTGGGCGGTGGAAATGTCGACGCCCATGCCTCCAATGACGATTGGCACCAATTCGTGTTTGCCCAACTGCAGGCGGAAATCATCAACACACTTCATCGTGACGGGTCTCTCCATAGAACTGGGCAAATTATCACCCGTGAAACGATGGAAATCCACATTTTTAGAGTTTTTGCTCATTCACAAGCAAGGCACTCCCATCTATCGCCCCAGCACTTCCGCCACTCGCCGCCGCAACGCCGGCAGCAACTCGGTCTCGAACCATCGATTGCGCGCCAGCCACATCCGATTGCGCGGACTGGGGTGCGGCAATGGAATCACGCCTGGATAATACTCGCGCCAGGCCGCAACCGTCTCGGTCAGCGTGCGCTTGCGCGAAGGCAGATGATAAGCCTGCGCGTAGCTGCCCACCGCCAGCACCAACTCCACTCGTTCAAGCAGCGGCAGCAGGCGCGGATGCCAGAGTCGGCTGCACTCCGGGCGCGGAGGCAAGTCGCCATTACGCCCCGTGCCGGGATAACAGAACCCCATGGGCACTATGGCGAAGCGCTCCTGATCGTAAAACACATCCGCCTCCACCCCCAGCCACTCCCTCAAGCGCTTGCCGCTGGCGTCATCCCAGGGGATGCCGCTCTCGTGCACCTTGCGGCCCGGCGCTTGGCCGGCCAGCAGGATGCGGGAGCCTTCCGCGGCCCTCAACACCGGCCTGGGCCCGCAAGGCAGCGACGCTTCGCACGCCCGGCAAGCCGCGATATCCGCCAGCAAGCCCTCCAGCGCGCTCATGCCGCCGAGCCGGCCAGCAGTTCGCGCCAGCCCCGCGCATCCTCCTCCGTCCACGCCGCGCAGTCCAGCATCAAGCCGCAAGCGCCGGCAATCAGCGCCGCGCGAGCCAACGACAAGGCAGGAGGCAGGCCGCCAGTCTGCCGAGCTGAGACGATCAGCGGCAGATGGGTCCGCCGGTACAGACTGGCCAACACACCGACATCCAGGCTGACCGATTGGCCGTCGCCGCCGCATTCGCACAGCACGATCTGGTGATTGCCGCCGAGCGCGACATGCTCGGCCGCGGTCAGCCACTCATCCAGCGTCTGGCGATTGTCCCGCTGCAAGATGACAGCTTTATTGATGCGGCCGACTTCCCGCAACAACTCGATATTGCTCAGCGATTGCGGCGGCAGCAGCAAGGCTGCGGTTTGCAGCTCCAGATGCGCGTCCAGCAGGCGCACATCGCGCAGCTCGGCCACGGCGCCCAGTCCAGACTCGCCCGCCACGTCGCAGAGCCGCTCCAGATCGGCCACGCCCAAGGCCTGATAATGGTAAGGGCTGGCATGGCTGCGCCCGCCACCCGCATACAGCAGGCTTCCACCGGCGAGCGCCACCTTGTTCGCTACTGCGCGCAGCGCGCCTTCGCTCCAGTCCTGCGCGCTGCCGCCCAGCCAGGCCGCGCCGCTCGCGCCGAATGCCGCTCTCCCCACTCTCACCCGCGAATCCTCCGGCTGGGCCTCCCGCGACACGATGCGGTAGTCGCCGACGACTCTGAGCGCGCGCTCGACGCCGGCCATCGCCTCGAACGCGCCGGCTTCCAGCCCGCGCTCCTCGCCCACCGCGCCGATCACTGTGCGCTCCATGCCCCGGGATACATGCGCGGCCAAGCCGGCGCTTTCAATCCTGGCCACCACGTTCCGTACTTCGGCCTCGCTCGCGCGGGCGCTCATCACGATAATCATCCGTCCATCCCCTTGTCTTCTTTCGCCGGAGGCACCTCGCGGCGCCAACGACCAGCCAGCCGCCGAGCGAGGCGCGCCAGCGGCGACGGCCGCGACCAGAACCGCCGCGCCCGCATCTTCGCCAGCCTGGCCCAGCGCCACGGCAAGGAGGCGCGCAGCCGTTCGAACACCCATGCGCGAAGCCGCTCGAAGCGCTGGTGCCAGCGCACGAACCACGGCACCGACATCAGCGCCGGCCGCGTCAGCGTGAACAGCCAGGCCACCAATGCGGTGCCCCCGAGCTTGGCCAGCAGGATCACCGCCACACCCAGCAGCGCATGGCCTTGCTCAATCAGGAACAGCGCCGCCAGCTTGACCGGCAGCAAGGCCAGCGCCGGAGCCAGAAACAGGGCCAAGGCCACTCTGGGGGAGCGCCCCGCCACCCAGCGCTCCAACGCCGCGAACGGCGGCCAGCGGCCAAGCCGGGCAAGCGCCGCGGCCAGCTCGTCCCAGGCGAACTCTTCGAAAACGATGATCGCCGCCAGCAGCAACGCCAGCGGCCAGGCCATCGCTCGCCGCGCGCGCAGCCATGGCGACGCTTGCGTATCCCGCTTTCCCATGCGGACCGCTCAGGTGCGGGCCAGATCCAGCCACTTGGCGACGTGGCGGGGCTGGTATTGCCGCATCCAGTCAAGTAGAGCCGGCAGGTCGCGCTCGATGCGGAACAGGTCCAGATTGCCCTTGGGGACGAAGCCTTCGCTCACCGCATGCTCCACCAAGGCCTGCAACGGCTGGTAGAAGCCGCCGGCGTCCAGCACGCCCACCGGCTTGTTGTGCACCGACAGCTGCGCCCAGGTCAGGATCTCGAACAATTCGTCGAAGGTGCCGAATCCGCCCGGCAGCGCGATGAAGCCGTCGGACAGCTTCGCCATCAGGGCCTTGCGCTGATGCATGGTCTCGGTGACGTGCAGCTCGGTCAGGCCCATGTGCGCCACTTCCTTGGCCTTCAGGAATTCCGGGATCACGCCGATCACCTTGCCGCCGGCCTCAAGGGCCGCATCGGCGGCGATGCCCATCAACCCCACATTGCCGGCGCCGTACACCAGAGTGATGTTCTGCTCGGCCAGCGCGCGGCCGAATGCGCGGGCCGCGTCCTCGTATTCAGGGTTGCCGCCTTTATTGGAGCCGCAGAACAGGCAGATCGATTTCATTTTCTTCATCCATTTCTTGCAAAAAAACAAGGGCCGGAAGATTCCGGCCCCGGGTCATTCCTGGCGGCTCACAATACCGCCATCGGGTAGGAGCCCAGCACCTTGACGAAGGATGTGCGCTCGCCCAGGCCGGCCAGCGCCTTCAACACGCGCTCGTCCTGGCGATGGCCTTCCAGATCGATGAAGAACACGTAGTCCCACAGGCCCGCGCGCGACGGCCGCGACTCGAACTTGCTCATCGAGACGCCGTTGGACGCCACCGGTTCCAACAGCTGGTGCACCGCGCCCGGCCGGTTGGGCGCTGAGACCACGATGGAGGTCTTGTCCTGCCCGCTCGGGCCGACATCCTGCAGGCCCAGCACCAGGAAGCGTGTGGTGTTGTTGGGTTCGTCCTCCACGTTTTCCGCCAGTTTGAACAAGGCGTAGCGCTCGGCCGCAGCCTGCCCGGCGATGGCGGCCGCGGTTTCATCCTCGGCCGCCAGGCGGGCGGCTTCAGCGTTGCTGGCCACCGACACGCGTTCCACGTCGGCCGGCAGATTCTTGTTCAGCCACTCGTGGCATTGCGCCAGCGCCTGGGCGTGGGCGTAGACCCGGCGAATGCCGTCCAGCCCCTCACCCTTGCGCAGCAGGTGGTGGTGAATGCGCAGCACCACTTCGCCGCAGATCTTCAACGGCGAGGTGACCATCAGGTCCAGGGTGCGTCCCACCGCGCCTTCGGTGGAGTTCTCCACCGGCGCCACCACGTAGTCGAGCGCGCGCGACTCCACCAGCCGGAACGCCTCGTCTATCGAGCTACAGGCGATGGTGCGGGCCGCGTGGCCGAAGTGCTTGATCGTGGCCAGCTGGCTGAAGGTGCCTTCCGGCCCCAGGTACGCGATGGACAGCGGCTTTTC
This sequence comes from Chromobacterium vaccinii, assembly GCF_000971335.1. GTDB lineage: Bacteria > Pseudomonadota > Gammaproteobacteria > Burkholderiales > Chromobacteriaceae > Chromobacterium > Chromobacterium vaccinii. Next base: position 78,331 of record NZ_JZJL01000011.1, on the reverse strand, counting down.
CAGCGCCAGGCATTCCGACATCACTTCGCGGAACAGGCGGGCGACGGACTCGCTGGGCAGCGGGCCGGGATTCAGGTCCTTCAAACGGCGCAGCACCTGGGCTTCCCGCTCCGGGCGGTAGATGACGCCGCCGCCCTTGATCTCTCCGATCTCGCGGGCATGGCTGGCGCGCTGGTTCAGCAGCTTGAGGACTTCGACGTCGATGGCGTCGATGGCGTTGCGGTGTTGCTTGAGACGTTCTTCAGACACTGGTTTCGGACTCTCTGACGATGGCGAACTGGCTTTTTCGATATCTTACAGTTTCCGCGAGATAGCCGCCGCTCGCAAGCGCCATGCGCCGGATACGGGCCAAATGCCGAGCCGGCCCGGCGCGCCAGATGCCCTCAACTCCAGCCGCCCTCCTCCAGCCTGGCCAGCAATTGCTCGATGCGCTCCGCCGTTTCCAGCGGTTTCTCGAGAGGAAACAGGTGGCTGCCCGGCTGCTTGTCCACCATGACCGCGAAATGCTTGCGCATGAAAGCCAGGTCGCTGTCGCGCAGCACATCCGACGCCGAGCCGGCCAGCAAGGCCGCCGGCACCTTCAGCCGCCCGCGATGCCGGGGGAAGTCGTGCGGCAGCGTCGCGTAGATATCGTGCTCCACCTGCGGGCGGAATTTGAGCCGGCGGCCGCCCTTGCCGTCGTCCTGCGTGCCATGCAGGGCGTAATCGGCCAGGCAGTCGGGATCGAAGCGGGCGAACTTTGGCTTGCGCGCGAAATAGTCATGCGCCATCTCCACCGTGGCCCAGTTGTCGCGGCGCGCCAGCGTATTGCCGCCCGGCGTCACGCGCTGGATGAAGCCCAGCCGCTTGGCCAGCCAGATGCCGAAGGAGCGCGACGGCCCCATCAGCGGCGAGTCCAGGATGATGATGGCGCGGAACAGATCCGGCCGCTTCAGCGCAGCGTAGAACATCAGGAAACCGCCGAGCGAATGGCCGACGCCCACCACTGGGCCGCGGTAGCGCGCTTCGATGAAACGGATGCTCTCGTCCACCAGATGAGGCCAGCAATCGGTGATGGGGAAATCCGGATCGTGGCCTATCGTATCCAGATAGCCGACGTCGCGGCTTCCGGCCAGCTTGCCCAGCATCTTGCCGTACACCGACGCGGGAAAGCTGTTTGCATGAGCGAAATGAATGGCTTCTCGCATAACCCCTCTTGATATCCTCGTTCTTATTTTTCATAAGCGGAACGCTGTCTGCGCCCCGTCTGCCCGGCTATACTAGCCGCTTCCCGAACATCCGGGACGCGGCGGCCTCCGTTTGCCGGGCGATGCGATTTGATGCATATTGCATCACGCATCGTAAAAACGGAACCGCAAACCGTTTACATCGTCACAGTTCCATCGCCAACCGCAAAAAGAGTCTGCACGTGCAAGCATACCTCCATTCCTTTTATCGATCGGCCTGGCTATGGCTGGCGTCCGTGATCGCCTGTCTTGGTCTCGCCCTGCCCGCCCACGCGGTCAACCAGGAAGACCTGCTCCCGCCGGAACAGGCCTTCGCCGCCCAGGTCAGCCGCAGCGGAGACCAGCTGCAACTGACGCTGGACGTCGCCCCCGGCTACTACCTGTACCGCGACCGCATCAGCATCAGCACCACGCCGGCCGATCTGGCCGGCAAGCCCACGCTGCCCGTAGCCCAGGAAAAGAACGATCCTTACTTCGGCAAGCAGCAGATTTACCACGGCAAGCAGCTGATCACCATCCCGCTGGCCGCCGGCGCGCCGGCCGATTTCCAGCTGAACGTGAAGCTGCAAGGCTGCGCGGAGGCCGGCGTCTGCTACCCGCCGTACACCCACAAGCTGAAGGTGGGCCAGGCGGGCGGCTCGAGCAACAAGCTCAGCGCCTGGACAGAGGTCGACCCGTCGGGAAAAGCGTCGGCCGGTAACAGCGAGTTGGCCGCCCAGGGTTGGCCGGCCACACTGGGCACCTTTCTGCTGGCGGGTTTGGGCATGGCGTTCACCGCCTGCATGTACCCGCTGCTGCCCATCGTTTCATCGCTGATTGCCGGCCAAGGCGCAACCCTCAGCCGTGGCCGCGGCTTCCTGCTGTCCCTGCTTTACGTGCAAGGCCTGGCGCTCACCTATACCGCGGTCGGCGTCGTCGCCGGACTGACCGGCTCGCTGCTGACGGTATGGCTGCAGCAGCCGGCGGTGGTGCTGTCCGCCAGCGCGCTGATGGTGGTGTTCGCGCTGTCGATGTTCGATCTGTTCACCATTCAGTTGCCGAACGCGCTGCAATCCCGGCTGGCCGACACCTCCAACCGTCTTAGCGGCGGCAAGGCCATCACCGTGTTTCTGATGGGCGCGCTGTCGGCCTTGATCATCGGTCCTTGCGTGGCCCCCCCGCTGGCGCTGGCGCTGGGCTATATAGGCAGCACCGGCGACGCGCTGCTCGGCGGCGCGGCGCTATACGCGATGGCCATGGGCCTGGGCCTGCCGCTGATCGCCATCGGCACCTTTGGCGGCCAAGTGCTGCCGCGCGCCGGCAATTGGATGAAAGCGGTCAAGTCCGCGTTCGGCGTGGTGATGCTGGGTCTGGCCATCTGGCTGGCGTCCCCGTTCCTGCCCGCCGCGCTGGTGATGCTGCTATGGGCGGCGCTGCTGATCGGCGCGGCGGTGTTCCTCGGCGCTTTCGACAGCCTGTCCACCACTACCAAGGCCAGCGCGCGTCTGGGCAAGGCGCTTGGGCTGCTGCTGTTCCTGCTGGGCGGCGCTCAGCTGGTCGGCCTGCTGTCCGGCGCAGACAATCCGCGCTACCCGCTGAAGCTGATCGCCGCCAGCAGCGCCGAGGGCGCCGCGCAGCAACACTTCCTGCCGGTGGGATCCATCGCGGAGCTCGACGCCAAGCTGGCCGAGGCCAAGGCCGCCGGCAAGCCGCTGTTGCTGGATTTTTACGCTGACTGGTGCGTGGCCTGCAAGGAAATGGAGGCGGATGTCTTCCCGCAACCGCAGGTAGCGACGCAGATGCAGCGTTTTGTCTTGCTGCGCGCCGACGTCACCTCCAACAACCCCGAGCACCAGGCGCTGCTCAAGCGCTTCGGCCTGTTCGGCCCGCCGGGCATCATCCTGTTCGACAGCCAATCCCGCGAGAGCAACCGGGTAGTCGGCTACACCCCCGCCGACGCATTTGCCGGCGAGCTGGGCAAGGTGGCAAACTAGCGCCGTATCCGGCCGGCGCCATCGCGCCGGCCGCCATTTCCGCCACCTAGAACGGATGCCTACATGCCTCCCCTCCCCAACGCCTTTCCCAATGTCAGCATCCTCGGCGCGTTCCGCGTCGCCATACTGGCGTTGCTGGTGGTCGCCTGCCTGAAAGTGCTGCAACCCTTCCTCGGTGCGCTGACCTGGGCCGCCATCATCGCCATCTCCGCCTGGCCGCTATACAGCCGGCTCAAGCTGCGGCTGCGCGGCCGCCATAAACTGGCGGCGCTGCTGATCGTGCTGGCGCTGTCCGCTGCGCTGGCCATCCCCATCGGGCTGATGGCGTTGACGCTGGCCGATACGCTGCCGCATCTGGCCAATCTGGCGCACGATCTGACCAGTTTCCGCCTGCCTGACGCGCCGGCGTGGCTGGTCAACCTGCCCGTGGTCGGCGACAGCCTGCAGAAGCTGTGGCTCAGCACCCAGGCGGACCTGCCCGGCTTTTTCGAGAAAATCCGCCCCGCCATCAACCAAACGGCGCTGTGGCTGCTGTCCGGCGGCGCCAATCTGGGCCTGAGCCTGCTGGAAATCGTGCTGGCGATCGCCGTCGCCGGCCTGTTGCTGGTCAACGGCGACAAACTGTGGGACCTGGTGGAGCGCATCGTGATCAAGCTGGGCGGCGAAACCGCCAGCGACCTGCCTGAGGTGATCGCCCGCACCATACGCAGCGTCACCACCGGCGTGGTGGGCACCGCGTTGGCGCAAACCATCCTGTGCGTGATCGGCTTGTTGATCGCCGGCGTGCCCGGCGCGCTGGTGCTGGGCTTCTTGTGCTTCATCGTCGCGGTGGCGCAGATGCCGACGCTGGTCGTCTGGCTGCCTGCTGCCGGCTGGGTGTTCTACACCGGCCACACCGGCCTGGGCGTGTTCCTGCTGATCTGGGGCTTTCTGCTGATCAACACCATAGACAACATTCTGAAGCCGCTCTTGATCAGCCAGGGCGCGCAGATGCCGTTGTCTGTGATCTTCCTCGGCGTGATCGGCGGCCTGATCGCCTGGGGGGTGATCGGCCTGTTCATCGGCCCCACCCTGCTGGCCGTGGGCTTGACCATGCTGCGGCACTGGCTGCAGCGCGAGGACAACGAAGAGCTGGCCTGCGAGGGCGAGCAAGGCTGAGCCTCGCCTCCGATGAAAAGCGGCGCGATATCCAAAACAGGATGCCGCGCCGTTTTCGTTTCCGCCAACCGCCGCTCAATAATCCGGACAGCTCACCACCCAGTCGCAGTCCTCCACCGTCAGATGGCAGGCCAGACGCCACGGTTCCGCTTCGTCCCATTCCTCGCTGGCCGCCAGCTCGGCGCCGATCGCGCCGGCGCGCAGCAATACATTGCGCTCCTTGCGGCCCAGCCGCTGCGGCGCGGCCATGCCGCCTATCCTGACCTTGCAAGTGCCGCAGGTGCCCTGGCCGCAGCGCCAATGCAGCGGCACGTCGGCCAGGCGGGCGACGTCCAGCAGATTGTCTCCCGGCATCGCTTCCGACTCGTTCAGCAAGACCCCGCTCTCGCTGACGAAGCGTATCCGGCTCACGTCAGTTCCAGGTAGGCCAGTTCGTCGCCCGGCTTCACCTGCTGGCCCGGCTGCAGCCAGACCAAGCCGTCCGCCCAGGCGCAGGACATCAGCACGCCGGAGCCCTGCTGCGGATACAGCTGCAGCTCCCCGCCGACTTTTCGCACTCGCAGGAACTCGCTGCGCCGCATGTCCGGCTGATCCCAGGCGAAGGCGGCAGGCAGCCGCTGCGCCTCCGGCGGCGGCACCTCCAGGCCCATGCGTTTCTGCAGGAAAGGCTTGATCAGCGTTTGCAGCGTCACGTAGCCGGACACCGGGTTGCCCGGCAGGCCGATGAAGTCGGCCTCTCCCAGTTTGCCGTAGGCCAACGGCTTGCCCGGCTTGATCGCCACCTTCCACAGCGTCAGTTCGCCCTCGGCTTCGACCGCTGCTTTCACGTGATCCTCCTCGCCGACCGACACGCCGCCGCAGGTGATCACCACGTCGGCCACCGCCGCCGCGTCGCGCAGCAACTGCCGGGTGGGCTCCAGCGCATCGCCGACATGGCCCAGGTCTATCACTTCGCAACCCAGCTGCTGCAAGGCCGGCAGCAGCCAGTAGCGGTTGGAGTTGTAGATCTGCCCCTCGCCCAGCGGCTGGCCCGGCTCCACCAGCTCGTCGCCGGTGAAGAAGGCCGCCACCCGCAGCCGCGGCAGCACCGGCAACCGCGCCAGGCCGATGGAGGCAGCCAGCCCCAGATCGGCGGCGGACAGCACGCGGCCGGCCTCCAGGATGCGCTGGCCGCAGGCGATGTCCTCGCCGCGGCGGCGGATGTTCTGCCCCAGGTTGGGCTCGGCGCTGAAGCTCACGCGTCCTTCCCCATCCACCTCCGCCTGTTCCTGCATGATCACCGCGTCCGCTCCCGGCGGAATCGGCGCGCCGGTGAAGATGCGCGCCGCGGTGCCTGCCGCAAGAGGCTCCGGCACGCTGCCGGCGGGCACCCGCTGCGACACCGCCATCGCCGGCGCCAGATCGGCGCAGCGCAGCGCGTAGCCGTCCATCGCGCTGTTGTCGTGCGGCGGCACGTCCACGCCGGCCACCACCGGCTCGGCCAGCACGCGGCACAGCGCTTGCATCAGCGGCAGTTCTTGATGGGTGTTCAGCGGCTTGGCGCGCTCCAGCAGCCAATCCCGCGCCTGTTGATAGCTCAGCATGCGATTTCAGTCCTGTTTTGCGATGGGCCGGGCCCATCCGTCACAAGCCCCCATCATAGCACGCGCGCCCATGCAAAAAGCCCGCCGGCGTTGAGCGGGCGGGCTTGGAGCGAAGCGGAAAACGTATCAGCGCGACTTGACGAAAGGTACGCCGATCGCCTTCGGCGCCAGGGCGCGGCCGACGAAGCCGGCCAGCAACAGCACGGTCAGCACGTAGGGAATCACGGCGATCGCCTGCGACGGGATCTGGCCCACCACCGGCAGCGCCACGCCTTCCAGGCGGATCTGGATCGCGTCGGCGAAGGCGAACAGCAGGCAGCCGATCACCGCCGGCACCGGACGCCACTTGCCGAAGATCAGCGCGGCCAGCGCCAGGAAGCCCTTGCCCGCGGTCATCTCCTTGATGAAGCTGCCGGTCTGGTAGACGGACAGATAGGTGCCGGCCATGCCGCACAGCATGCCGCCCCAGAACAGCGCGGTGTAGCGCACCTTGGCCACCGAGATGCCGGCGGTGTCTGCGGCGTGCGGGTTCTCGCCCACCGCGCGCAGGCGCAGGCCGAAGCGGGTCTTGTACAGCACCCAGGTCACCAGCGGAATGACAATGAACACCGTCAGATACACCAGGATGCTGTGGCCGGATATCAGCTTGCTGTACACCAGGCCCACTACCGGCACGTCGCGCAAGGCGTCGGCGAACGGCAGCGCGATCTCATGGAAGCGGCCGTCGTCAGGCAGCTGCGGCGAGTTGCCGCCCTGCTGGAACCAGGCCAGCGCGAGCACCGGCGTGATGCCGGAGGCGATGGTGTTGATCGCCATGCCGGAGATCAGCTGGTTGCCGTTGTAGGTGACGGAGACGAAGGCGTGCACCATGGCCAGCGACACGGCGGCCATCATGCCGGCCAACAGGCCGATCCACGGGTTGTGGGTGACGTAGGCCGCGGCGGCGGAGGCGAAGGCCGCCGCCAGCATCTTGCCTTCCAGGCTGATGTCCACCACGCCGGAGCGTTCGGAGAACATGCCGGCCAGCGCGGCCAGCACCAGCGGCGTGGCCACGCGCACGGTGGAGTCGAGGAGACTGAAGAACATTTCCATATCACTTGTCCTTGCGCTTGAACAGGCCGGCGATGAACGGCTCGAACAGGTTTTCCAGCGCGCCGCAGAACAGGATGATCAGGCCCTGGATGAACAGGATCATCTCGCGGGTGATCATCGGTTTTTCGAACGACAGGTCGGAACCGCCCTGGGTCAGCGCGCCGAACAGCAGCGCGGACAGGACGATGCCCACCGGATGGTTGCGGCCCATCAGCGCCACGGCGATGCCGACGAAGCCGACGCCGTTGGTGAACAGCACGTTCATCCGGTGCGAGGAGCCCAGCAGGTCGTTGACCGAGGCCAGGCCCACCAGCGCGCCGGACACGCACATCGCCACGATGATGGTGCGGCTGACGCTCATGCCGGCGTAGCCGGCGGCGTGCTCGTTGGTGCCGACGGTGCGCAGCGTGAAGCCCCAGCGGCTGTGCCAGACGATCAGGTAGAACAGGCCGGCGGCCAGCAGCGCGAACACGAAGGACAGGTTCAGCGGCGAATTCGGCAGGAAGGAGAACAGCTCGTGCACCTGCGGAATCCAGCCGTTTTCGGCGAACAAACGAGTGGTGGGGTTCTGCGAGCCGGCTTCGATCAGCTGGTGGCTGATCAGGTACAACATCAGCGAGTAGGCGATGAAGTTGAACATGATCGTGGTCACCACGATGTGGCTGCCGCGCTTGGCCTGCAGATAGGCAGGGATGTAGGCCCAGGCCGCGCCAAAGCCCATCGCCGCCAGCATGGCCAGCGGAATCAGCACATAGGGCGGCAGCGTGTGGTCGAAGCCCAGCATCACCAGCGTCACACCCAGGCCGGCCAGATAGGCCTGGCCTTCGCCGCCGATGTTGAACAGGCCGGCGTGGAAGGCGGTAGCCACCGACAGGCCGGCGAAGATGAAGCTGGTGGTGTAGAACAGCGTGTAGCCTATGCCCTCACCGTAGCCGAAGGCGCCGTGGATCAGCAGTTGCAGGCATTCCCAGGGGTTTTCGCCAATCATCCAGGTGACGAGGCCCGTCACCAGCAAGGCGGCCAGCAGATTGAGCGCCGGCAGGATGGTCAGCTGCGCCCAACGCGGCAAGGTGGATGGTTGTCCGAATTTCAATGCTTGTGCCCCCCCATGAGCAAGCCGAGGGAAATGGTGTCGGCGTCCTTGGCCGCCACTTCGCCGGTGATCTGGCCGCCGGCCATCACCAGGATGCGGTCGGACAAGGCCAGGATTTCTTCAAGTTCCACCGAGACCAGCAAGATGGCCTTGCCTTCGTCGCGCAGCTCGATCAGCCGCTTGTGGATGAATTCGATCGCGCCGATGTCGACGCCGCGCGTCGGCTGGCCGATCAACAGCAGGTCCGGATTGGCGTGGATTTCCCGCGCCAACACCACTTTTTGCTGATTGCCGCCGGAGAGCAGGCCCACGCGCAGCAGCGGATTGCCCGGACGGATGTCGAACTGGGCGATGAAGTCGCGGGTGCGCTCCACCAGCTTCTTGCGGGAATACAGCGGGCCGCTGCTCAGCGTCTTGTCGTCGTGGTAGCCGAGGATGGCGTTCTCGTAGGTGGAGAACGCCTTGACCAGCCCCTCGCGCGAGCGGTCTTCCGGAATATGGCCGATGCCGCGCTGGCGGTAGACGGCGGCGCGCGGCTTGCGGCGGCACGGCAGCTTCAGCAGATCCTCGCCCTTGTAGACGACGGCGCCGGCGCTCGGATCGCGCATGCCGGCCAGCACTTCCAGCAGTTCGGACTGGCCGTTGCCGGACACGCCGGCCACGCCGACGATCTCGCCGGCCTTGACCTGGAAGTTCAAGTTGTCCAGCAGCTTGACCTGGCGCTCGTCAATCAGGGTCAAATCCTTGACGTCCAGCACGGCCGCGCCGGCCTGGCAGTCGGACTTGTCCACCTTCAGCGACACTTTGCGGCCCACCATCAGGTCGGCCAGCTTTTCCTTGTCCACGTCGCAGGTGCGCACGTTGTCCACCACGGTGCCGGCGCGCATCACGCTGACGTTGTCGGTGATGTCCATCACTTCGCGCAGCTTGTGGGTGATCAGGATTACCGTCTTGCCCTGCGCCTTCAGCGAGCGCAGGATGTGGAACAGGTGGTCGGCCTCTTGCGGGGTCAGCACCGCGGTCGGCTCGTCCAGGATCAGCACGTCGGCGCCGCGGTACAGCGCCTTCAGGATTTCCACCCGCTGCTGCAGGCCGACGCCCAGGTCGCCGACCAGCGCGTCAGGATCCACTTCCAGCGAGTAGTTCTTGTTCAGTTCCTTCAGATGCTCGCGGGCCTCGTCCATGCCGCCCTTGAGCAGCCGGCCGCCTTCGGCGCCCAGCACGATGTTTTCCAGCACAGTGAAGGTTTCCACCAGCATGAAATGCTGGTGGACCATGCCGATTCCCAATCGGATGGCTTCCTGGCTGTTGCGGATGCGGACATCCTTGCCGTTCACGCGGATGGTGCCGCTGTCGGCGTGGTAATAGCCGTACAGAATGCTCATCAGCGTGGACTTGCCGGCGCCGTTCTCGCCGATGATGCCGTGGATGCTTCCCTTCGGCACGCTCATCGTCACGTCGCGATTGGCCTTGACGGCACCAAAGCTCTTGTTGATGCCTGTCAGTTCAATGGCAAACTCGGTCATGCTTGATATGTTCCCGATTCTTCGATTCTTGTTTCCCCGGCGGCACGAACAAACAGCCGCGATGATGAATCACCGCGGCTGCGCCCCGCTTTCGGGGAAGTCGCTGCCTTCGTTATTGCGCCGGGCAGCTGTTGTTGGCGCGGTAATCGACAACCTTGATCTTGCCGCTGATGATCTCGGCCTTGGCGGCGGCGATCTTCTTTTCCATGTCCGGCGTGATCTGCGGACGGTTGTTCTTGTCCAACGCCCAATCCACGGCTTGCTCCTTCAGGCCCAGCACTTTCACGCCGGACTTCCAGGAGCCGTCCTTGGCTTCCTTGAAGGTGTTGTAGACGGCAACGTCCACTTTTTTAACCATGGAAGTCAGCACCGAGCCCGGGAACAGATAGTTCTGGTTGCTATCGACGCCGATGGAGAACTTGCCGGCGTTCTTGGCGGCCTGCAGCACGCCCATGCCCGTGCCGCCTGCGGCGACAAAGATCACGTCAGCGCCGCGGTCGAATTGGCTCTTGGCCAGCTCGGTGCCGCGCGCCGGGTCATTGAAAGCCTGAGGGGTGGTGCCGGTCATGTTCTGCAGCACGGTGATGTTCTTGTTGGCGTACTTGGCGCCCTGCGCATAGCCGCAGCCGAAGGCGCGGATCATCGGGATGTCCATGCCGCCGATGTAGCCCACCTTGCCGGTCTTGGATTTCAGCGCGGCGGCCATGCCCACCAGGAAGGAGCCTTCCTGCTCCTTGAACACGATGCTCTGCACGTTCGGGCCCTTGGCCACGGCGTCGATCAGCGCGAACTTGACCTTGGGGAATTCCTTGGCCACGGTTTCCACGGCCTGGGAGAAGTTGAAGCCGACGGCGACCACGATGTCGGTGTCGCGGCTGGCCATCTTGCGCAGCAGCTGTTCCTTCTGCGCGTCGGAGGAAATCTGGCCTTCGCGGTAGTTGACCTTGAAGTCCTTCTTGAAACGTTCCGCGCCGTTGTAGGCGGCTTCGCTGAAGCTCTTGTCGAACTTGCCGGCCGAATCGTAGATCACGGCGGGAGTGAAGTCTTTGGCGCACGCGGCAGCGGACAGAACTGCGGCGGCGACAGCGAAGCTGATACGTTTCAGTTGGATGGTCATCTCTATAACTCTTGGATTGAGTTGGTCAACGCGCCAGGCTCCATGCTGGCGCGGCGATTGCAACAGCGCGGACTATGAATGGTGACAACGAAAGTTGCAGTTGGCATGTAACCTGCGGACTACAGCTCCAGTTGTGCCGAAGCGGCCTGGACCGCCTCCTGCGCAATGCAAAAACCAGTTGCAGACACCACTTTGTCGTTCTTCTGAGCGCGGCGAATTGTAATGAGCGTTAACCTGGCTGTAAACAATTTCCTCTCGACTTTGAAATACCATGTCGCAAACATTTCTTCACCTAAAAATATTGACTCGCCACAAACCGCGCCAGGCCTGGGTTACGCAAACGGCATGCCGCACTTGTCATGACTGTCTTTAATTGAATTGACCCAACACAAAACTTAACGGCTATATCCAAAGCAGCGTGCAAGCCCTACAATTCCGCCCTGCTCAAAACCTTTGTATCCATGCTGCAAATACTGTATCGGGACGATCAACTGATCGCCATCCAGAAGCCCGCCGGCCTGCTGGTGCACCGCACCGTGCTTGACCGCAACGAAACCCGCTTCGCCATCCAGCTGCTGCGCGACCAGATAGGCCAACGCGTCTACCCGGTGCACCGGCTGGACAAAGGCACCTCGGGCGTGCTGCTGTTCGCGCTGGACAAAGACGCCAGCCGCGAGATGAACTGGCAGTTCGAACGCCAGCAAGTAGCCAAGCGCTACCTGGCCGTGGTGCGCGGCCACGCCGACGACGCCGGCCATATCGACCACCCGCTCAGCCGCCGCCCGGATGATCTGGAATGGATAGGCGAAAAGGTGGAAACCGCGCCGCAGCCGGCCCAGACCGATTATCGCACGCTGGCCCGGATCGAGCTGCCGATAGCGGTGGAACGCTACCCCACCAGCCGCTACAGCCTGGTGGAGCTAGCGCCGCTGACTGGCCGCCGCCATCAACTGCGCCGCCATCTGAAGCACATCGCCCACCCCATCATCGGCGACTCCACCCATGGCAAGGGCCGCCACAACCGGATGTTCGCCGAACAACTGGACTGCGCGCGCATGCTGCTGGCCTGCGTGGAGATGCGGCTGACCCACCCCGTCACCGGCCAGCCGCTGCGGCTGGACTGCCCGCTGGAAGAGAACTTCTCCGCGCTGCTGACGCGCCTGGATTGGGCCGACGCCGCGCGCGCCGCCGGCATCGAATTAACCATCTGAAAGACAACAATAATGCTCAGCTACCGCCACGCCTTCCATGCCGGCAACCACGCCGACGTGCTCAAGCATCTGATCGAGATCGAGCTGCTGAATTACCTGGGTCAAAAGGACAAACCCTACTGGTATATCGACACCCACGCCGGCGCCGGCGCCTATTCGCTGACTGAGGGTTACGCCACCAAGAACGCCGAGTTCGAAACCGGCATCGCCCGCCTGTGGCAGCGCGACGATCTGCCCGAAGCCGTGCGCAACTACGTGGACGTGGTCAAGCGGATGAATCCGGACGGCGAGCTGAAGTTCTACCCCGGCTCGCCGTGGTGCGCGGCCGATGTGATGCCGGAAAGCGACAAGCTGCGCCTGTTCGAATTGCATCCCAGCGACGCCCAGATCCTGCAGGAGAACTTTTCCGGCAGCGGCCGCCGGGTGCAGATCCAGCAGGCCAACGGCTTCGACGGCATCAAGGCCGTGCTGCCGCCGCCGCCGCGCCGCGCGCTGGTGCTGATCGATCCTCCTTACGAGGACAAGCGCGACTACCACAACGTGGTCACCGGCTTGAAAGAAGGCCTGAAACGCTTCGCCACCGGCGTTTACGCGGTGTGGTATCCCTGCCTGCAGCGCGCGGAAATGAAAGAGATGATTCCCGAGCTGAAGAAGCTGCCGGCCAAGAGCTGGCTGCGGGCGGAACTGCATGTGCAAGGCCCGTCGACCGACGGTTTCGGCATGCACGGCAGCGGCATGTTCATCCTCAACGCGCCATGGACACTGCCCCAAACCCTGAACGAAACGCTGCCCTACCTGGTCCAGCACCTGGGCTTGGACGCCAAGGCCAGCTTCATTCTGGAAACCGGCGGCGATCTGTAAAGCTTTCCGCCGTGCCGCGACAAGCGCCCTCCCCGGGCGCTTTTTTACGTCCATCGCCGGCGCATGCCTCTCCGATATCTCAGCAGCAGACATCGCTCCACATAAAGTATCTTTATTTGAAATAAAACTACATGACATTCAGCTTCTCAAATGCATAATGCTGATTGCATTTCAATGGGAGCCGCTGCCATGATGTCCTTCGAAAGCGACGGAATCGTTTGTTTGCCGATTGCACCTCGGCATGGAAAACCCCGCCGCCGCCCAAGCTGCCGGTTCGAGCCCCGGCAACGCTACTCCCACCAACAGGAGCCGTCATGAGCAGATTGCCATTCAACCAGGGCCAGCCGGCCTTCATCCCGCTAAGCAGTTTCCAGCGCTATCCGGAAGCGGAGATGGTGGAGCGCTCCCGCGCCTTCTACGCCGACATCCGCCGCCGCAAAACCGTGCGCGAATTCACCAGCCAGCCGATCCCGCGCGAAGTGATAGAGAACGCGCTGCGCGCCGCCGGCACCGCGCCATCCGGCGCCAACCACCAGCCCTGGCATTTCGCCGTCGTCGAAGATCCGGAACTGAAACGGAAGATACGGGAAGGCGCGGAAACCGAGGAGCGCGAATTCTATACACACCGCGCGCCGCAGGAATGGAAGGACGCGCTGGCGCCGCTGGGCACCGACGCCGACAAGCCTTTTCTGGAAACCGCGCCTTACCTGATCGCCATCTTCGGCCAGAAAAAGACCGTGCTGGACGACGGCGGCGAGATCAAGAACTACTACGTGCCGGAGTCGGTATCGATCGCCGCCGGCTTCCTGATCGCCGCGCTGCACCACGCCGGCCTCGCCACCCTCACCCATACGCCCAGCCCGATGAACTTCCTCAATCAGTTGCTGGACCGCCCCTCCCACGAGAAGCCCTACATCCTGCTGGTGGTCGGCTATCCGGCGGACGATTGCATGGTGCCCAATATCGGCAAGAAGCCTTTGGACGAGATCGCCAGTTTCTTTTGAAGGCAGATGGGCACACATCGGGCTGGAGGCCGCTCGCAGGGCCTCCAGCCGACCAAAATGCGGGTTTGGGTACCGGTTTCTATCGCTCCGCAGCAAACGCCGATTGCAGGAAGCCGGCGACCAGCGCCGGCGATTGCTCGCGCCCGACAGGGTCCCCGCCTATGGTGACGCCCCTGCTCAGGCATGCCTGCGCCGCGATCTTCGCCTCGCCTCCGGACACGACGCCATTGCCGGCAGCCATGGTGAATCGGCCCGAGTCCAGATCGTACTCGCCATGGCACAGCCTGGCGCTGGTCGCGCTCGGGATGGCGCGCAGCGGCGTGAACCGGTCGAAGGCATGGTAGGCGTCGGAATAGACCTTCACCGTCACCCGCGCGCCCTTGGCCTTCAAAGCATCGGCATAGTCAAGGCAAGGCGCGGCAGGCGTGTAGTCGTCCTTGCCGCCAAGCAGCATCAGGACGGGCGCTCCATCCAGATGATCCGACGCATAGTGGATGCCGCAGCTGGGGTAGAACGCGACATGCGCGGCGAAGCGCAGATCGTCATCGATGACGCCCTTTCGGAATGGCTCCAACGACGAATAGAGCGCGGCGACGCCGCCGCGCGAAAACCCCATCACCGCGATCCGCCTGGGGTCGATCGCCGGATGCGACGCCAGCAGCCGCAAGGCCGAGTAGGCGTCCGCGATATCCACCGCCATCGACAGCCGCGTCTGGTCTTTCTCGGTCTCCACGATATTCCGCCCCGAGAAACTGTCGACGACGAAGCTGGCGTACCCCAACTCGTTCATCCGCTTGGCCCACATCCACTCCCCCGGATTGATGCCGCTGCTGCCATGCAGGATCACGATGGCGGGAACCGGGCCTTGCGCCTGCTGCGGCAATGACAGCATGCCCGTCACCATCGCCTTGTCCGCGGGCGCGCGTTTCACGAAATCCATGATCTGCCACGGCGTGACGGATTCGAACGCGAAGGCGCCGACGCGGCCATCGGCCAGGCTAGCAACCGGCGCGGCGCTTACCGTGATTGCGGAGGCGCTGGCGTCGCCGCCCCCGGCGAAGCAGGCGATCAATCCAATGAAGAAAACACGACTCAAGATGGCTGGCACTGTCGATAACCCCCCTTGTGCGGAAAACGCGGCGATGGGAAACCGCCGTTGACCACGCCGGGCGCGGCAGTCGTCAAGTTTTGCCGAATCATATTGCGGCCTTTCCGTTGCAAACGAGCAGCGTTGAAATAAAGCCCTACGCGGAACGGAACAGTTTCGGCATTCAGCGGCCCTCACAAGCCGGGCGCGTCATGGTATGCTGCGCGCCCCGGCACCCGTATCCATACCTCTAGCATGGCCAAACTGTTTTTCCGATACGCCGCGATGAACAGCGGCAAAAGCACCCAGCTGCTGCAGATCGCCAACAACTACGAATCGATGGACAAGAAGGTGGCGCTGTACACCAGCGCCATCGACGACCGCTACGGCGTGGGCCTGATCACCTCGCGGTTGAACATCCAGCGGGAATCCAACACCTTCGACGCCGGTTTCGATTTCCTGGCTCACGATTACGGCGACACCGCCTGCGTTCTGGTGGACGAAGCCCAGTTCATGACGCCTGAGCAGGCGCAGCAAGTGCACCGACTGGCGCACAACCGCAATATACCGGTGATCTGCTTCGGCTTGCGCACCGACTTCCAGGGCCATCCCTTCCCCGGCTCGGCCTGGCTGCTGTCGCTGGCCGACGACGTGGAAGAGATCAAGACCATCTGCCATTGCGGCCGCAAGGCGACGATGCATATCCGCATCGACGGCGCGGGCCAACGGGTGAAGGAAGGCCCGCAAGTGGAAATCGGCGGCGAGGCGCGCTATCGCGCCGTGTGCGGCCGCTGCTTCCACAACGATTAAGCCCGCGCAGCAGCCGTAATCCTTGGGCCGGCCAAGACCGGCCTGTTTTCATTCCATCCGCACATAGGCCCGCAAGCGGTGGCCATCCGGATCCAGCGCCGTGAAGGTACGGCCAAAATCCATATCCGTGATGGGTTGCAGAATGCGCAGCCCCTGCGCCCGCCAGTCGGCGAGGCAAGCATCCAGCGCGGCGAAGTCCTCCATCTGCACGATCAACTCCCCGCCTCCGCCCATCATCTCGGCGGCAGGCTCCGCCGTGTGCCGAGACCACAAGCCCAGCCGCATGCCGGACGCGAACTTGAACATCGCAAAGGTCGGCGACAACTCGATAGGCTGCAAATCGAACAAGCGTGAATAGAAATCCGCGCTGCGCGCCGGCTGGTCCACGTACAGAATCACAAAATCGGGGTGTTGCATGACTGCTCTCCTTGAGTGAACGCCGAACTCGTTTCGGCATGCAGTCATGCTAAGCCAAGCTGCTGTCAGTTTTTGTCAGTAGTGAATGTTTTGCGATTATGACAATATGATCATCCCGGCTGCAAACAACAGTCAATTCACAGGACTACCTCCCAGATAGTGGCCCCCTCGCGCCAATCCTGGCTTGTCTGGCCTGGCTGCAAAGCCACAGGGAGCAGGCGAACTGGCCGGCGTAAACAAGGATGGCTCGACCGAGTATTTCTACGCCATCGACCTTTCCCCAAACTGAAGGAGCCAACCCATGCCCTACGTCAACGTGCAGATCACCGCCGGCGCCACGCGCGAACAGAAAGCCGCGCTGGTGAAAGACATCACCGACTCGCTGGTCCGCCATCTGGGCAAGAAGCCCGGGCACACCCACATCGTGATCCAGGAAATCGCTGAGGAAGACTGTGGCTACGCCGGCCAGCTGACCGATGACTGGAAGCGCCGGCAAGGTTGAGCATTTGGTGAAGGAGAGCTGGCATGCGGCATCATCACCGCCAAATAGCAGGCGATACGGCGCAACCCTGCCTGGTCTTCCTGCATGAAGGGCTGGGCTGCGACGCGATGTGGGGAGCCTTCCCCAGCCAGTTGTGCGAGGCGACCGGTCTCGCCGGCCTGGTGTATGACCGCCAAGGCTATGGCCGGTCCGCGCCATTGGATCGCACGCGCACCATCCACTACCTCCATGAGTATGCGTTGAACGAACTGCCATCCGTATTGGAGGCGCTGCTGCCTGAGCGCGACTACATTTTGATCGGACACTCGGATGGCGGCAGCATCGCGCTGCTGCATGCGGCCGAGCAGAGTCCAAGGCTCAAGGCCGTCGTCACCCTGGCCGCCCATGTCTTTGTCGAAGGCATCACGCTTGCCGGCATCCGGCGGGCTAGGGAAGCCTGGGATGCCGGCAAGCTGACCGGCTTGGCCCGATTTCACGGCGACAAAACGGAACCGCTGTTCCACGCTTGGGCCGACACTTGGCTCAGTCCCGGATTCGCCTCCTGGAACATCGAATACGCGTTGCCCTCGATATCCTGCCCGACGCTGGCCTTGCAAGGCGAGCATGACCAATATGGCAGCGCGGCGCAGCTCGACGCCATTGCCGGCAAAACGCAGAACGGCCGCCAGCTGATGCTGCCGAACTGCGGCCACAGCCCGCACCAGGAAGCGCCGCAAGCCACGCGGGATTCAATCGCCGGCTTCATCGCCGAGCATTGCCGCCATTGATTCGCATCTCAAAGGCAAAACCATGTTGTTCACCGAAATGCCCGTACTGGACCACCCTGATGCCATCCTGCGCCCGCTGTATCCTGACAATGTCCTGGCCTGGTACGACTACCTGACACTGCCGCAGGTGTTCGAGCACATCAGCTGGAACGTGCGGGCCCAGTCCGAGCTGGAACACTACGCCTGGCAGCCGGAGCAGTTCACCGAGGCCAGCGCGCTGCGCTTCGCCATCGCCGGCCGCGCTGGCGACCGCCTGCTCGGGACCATCGGCTTCCATACCGCCTCCTCGGTCAATGCCAGCGAGGAAATGGCGTATGATCTGTCCCCCGCGGCTTGGGGCCGCGGCATCGCCACGGCCGCTTGCGCCAGCCTGCTGGAATGGGGACACGGCCATATCGGCCTGGCCCGCATCCAAGCCACAGCGCTGCCGGAAAATGCACGCTCCATCCGCGTGCTGGAGCGTGCGGGCTTTCAACGCGAAGGCCTGCTGCGCAGTTACCGCAAGGTGCGCGGCCCCTCGCGGGACTTCTGGATGTACAGCCACATCGGATAGGAAGAAACGATGATCCAACTCGCCCGGCAAGACCAGGAAATAGAGCATTGCTTCGCCGTGATGCGGCAACTGCGGCCGCATCTGCAGGCAGACGCCTTCGTCGCAACGGTGCGCGCCCAGATGGCCGAAGGCTATCAACTGGCCTATCTGCGGAACGGCGACGCCATCGCCTGCGTGGCCGGTTTCCGCATCCAGCGCACGCTGGTCGCCGGCAAGAGCTTGTATATCGACGACCTCGCCACCGATGAAACCATACGTTCACGCGGCCACGGCGCGGCAATGATGGCTTGGCTGCGCCAGCTGGCCGTGGCCGAAGGCTGCGGCGAAATCCACCTGGACTCCGGCGTGCAGCGCCACCGCGCCCACCGTTTCTACCTGAACCGCAATATGGACATCGTCGCCCATCACTTCTCTGAATTGCTCAAACATGACTGAAACGGTCACCATCATCCCGCATCAAATGCGCTGGGCGGACGAGTTCGAAGCCATCGCGGAGAGATTGCGCGCCGCGCTGGGGAGCCTGGCCCTGAGAATCGACCATATCGGCTCCACCTCGGTGCCCGGTCTGGCAGCCAAGGATGTGATCGACGTTCAGATCACGGTGGCGGAACTGGACGAGAACGTTCCCCAAAGCCTGAGCGACGCCGGCTTCGCCCTTAAGCCATTCAACCGCGACCACTTGCCGCCCGGATTCGACGATGTCGGCGAGCAATGGCGCAAGTTCTTCTTCCGCGAGCAGGAGGGCGAACGCCGCGCCCACATCCATGTGCGGCGGGTGGGCGCGGCCAATCAGCGCTACGCCCTGCTGTTCCGCGACTATCTGCGCGCCTATCCGGCAAGCGCCGCGGCTTACGGCGAGCTGAAACGGCGCTTGGCTGCAAGCTTGGCCGACCCGGACAGCTACCCGGACGTGAAGGACCCCGCGGTGGACCTGATCTATCTCGCGGCCGAGCAATGGGCGGAACAGACCGGCTGGCAGCCTGGCGCGTAGCCTGGGAATGCCCGCGCAGCCGCCATTCCAGGGCTGCCACTCGGGTGGAAAAGACTACTGACAGGAACTGGCAGCGGCATCGATTATCTTTGGGCAACCCGCAAGACCCGCCGGGTCCGGGATTCGTTTCCAAACCTACCAAGGCAATCCGATGAAACGCGCCATCACCATCATCACAGAAAATTTTTCCGACTGGGAAACCGCGCTGATCAACTCCTCAGCCCGCGGCTATTACGGCTTCGACATCAGCTTCGCCGCGCCCGGCGGCAAGCCCGTCATTTCCTCCAGCGGCCTGATGGTCACGCCCCATCTGGCGGTGGAGACCATCCAGCTTGAGCGGCTGGACCTGCTGATCGTTTGCGGCGGCACCATCTGGCAAACCCCGCAGGCGCCGGACATCGCCGGCCTGGTTGCCGCCGCCTGGGCCGGCGGCGCCGTCGTCGCGGGGATTTGCGACGGCACCCGCGTCTTGGCACAGGCCGGCGTGCTGAGCCGCGTGCGCCACACTTCCAATTCTGCGGCGAACCTGGCGCTGCCCGGCTATGCCGGCGCCAGCCTCTACCAGGATGTGCCCCATGCCGTCGGAGATCAGGGCGTCGTCACCGCGCCGGGCACCGCCCCGGTGAGCTTCATGGCGGAGATCCTGGCGGCCCTGGACATCGGCGGAGCCGACCTGGACGCCTATCTGGCTCAGCACGCGGCCGAGCACCGCCGACGCTGAGCGCCTGGGGTCAAGACGCGTCGACGGCGATGCCCAGCTGGAGCCGCCACTCCTTCAGCAAAACCTGGCGGCGGCGCGGATAGCGTTGGTCCAGGCTGTCGCACTGCCGTATCCTGTCGCAGCGGAAATGGCGGAAGTCCTGGCGCAGTTCGCACCAGGCGGCCAGCACCTGCGTCTTCTCGAAAAAGCCTAGCGCGAATGGCCACACCACCCGCCGGCTGTCGCCGCCGTCAGCGTCCCGATACCGTAGTTCCAGCTTGCACTGGCGGCGGATGGCGTCGCGCAGCGCGGCCATGTCCACCTCGATGGCCGGCGCCGCGGCCGGGCCCACCAGCAGCGTCTCATCCTCCAGCCGCCACCTCAGATCGTCGGGCAACACGGCCGCCACCTTGGCCAGCGCATTGCCGGCGGCGCGGGCAAGCCGGGAGTCGGCCCGCTTCTCCACCCAGCGCATGCCCAGCACCAGCGCCTCGATCTCTTCTTCGGCGAACATCAGAGGCGGCAGCAGGAAGCCCGGGCGCAGCAGATAGCCGATTCCCGGCTCGCCGGCGATATCCGCGCCCTGCAGCTGCAGGCTGGCGATATCCCGGTAAACGGTGCGCACGCTGATGCCCAGCTCTTCGGCCAGCGTCTGAGCCGTCACCGGCCGGCGATGGCGGCGCAGCAACTGCAGCAATTCCAGCAAGCGTTCCGAGCGCGCCATGGATCAGGCTATCGCCGGATAATCGCCCAGGCCGTCCGGCCACGGCGTCAGCACTTCGAAGCCGTGGTCGGTCACCGCCACCATGTGCTCCCACTGCGCCGACCAGGACCCGTCCTGCGTCACCACGGTCCAGCCGTCGCCCAATTGGCGGGTGCCGGCCTTGCCGGCGTTGATCATCGGCTCGATGGTGAACACCATCCCCGGCCTCAGTTTCAGTCCCGCCCCGGGCCTGCCGTAGTGCAGCACCTCGGGCTCTTCGTGGTAGACCTTGCCTATGCCGTGGCCGCAATACTCGCGCACCACGCTGAAGCCTGCCGCCTCGGTGAGAGTCTGGATCGCATGGCCGACGTCGCCCAGCGTGGCGCCTGGCCGCACCGCGCGGATGCCGGCGCGAGTGGCGTCATAGCAGACGTCCACCAAGCGCTTCGCCTCGGGCGATGGCGCGCCGACGAAATACATCCGGCTGCTGTCGCCATGCCAACCATTCTTGATCACCGCCACGTCGATATTGACGATGTCGCCGTCGCGCAGAATCTGCTTCTCCGACGGAATGCCGTGGCACACCACCTGATTGACCGATGAGCAGATGGTCTTGGGATAGCCGTAATAGCCGACATTGGCCGGCTTGGCTTTCTGCACCTTGACGATGTATTCGTGGCAGCGCGCGTCCAGCTCCTCGGTGCTGACGCCGGGCTTCACGTGCTCGCCTATCATCGCCAGCAGCTCCGCCACCAGCTTGCCGGCTTCGCGCGCCTTGGCCACTTCGGCCGGGGATTTGATCGTCACCTTGCTCATCGCGCCGCCTCCGCCTGTCGGCGCAAATCCAGGCCGCAGCCATCTTGTCCCGCCTGCAGCAGCAACTGGCAGATCTCGCGGTAGCGCAGATCCGGATTCAGCTCGGCCAGCATGCCGATGCGCAGCCAGTGCTCGGCCTGGGAATTGATGGAGCGGCTCAGCGCCTCGCTGGCGGTACGCAGATTGTCATGCATCTGCTCGGAAATTTTGACGATGCCCATGGCTCGCCTCCAGTAAGCAAAAAATATATGAAACGTATATTAATAATCGCATGAAGCCCTGACAAGCGCGGATACCGATGGGCTATGGGTCAAAATATTAGAAATACTACTTATTTATATTAAATATATAAATTATATCAATACATGATCAATGATAAGCTTTGACCATCATCAAGGCGCAATCGTCAGCATCATCAGCAAAAATGCAGAAAATTCAGCTTAAATCAAGGAAAAATGTACTTTGAAGCGTACTTGCTGCCTCATGCCCCATTCTGACGCCGCGCCCAGCCAAGGAGTACGAAAATGAAAATCCGCATGCTCGTTGCGTCGCTCAGCCTGGCCTGCGCGGCCGCCGCGGCGGCCGCCAGCCCAACCCAATGTGAAAACAAGCGTTACACGCTACAGCTGTTGGGGTCTGGCGGCCCCATTTCCGACGATGGCAGAGCCTCATCCGCCTCGCTGATCTGGTGGAAGAACAAGCCGGTGGCGCTGATCGATGCCGGCGGCGGAGCCTACCTCCGCTTTGGCCAATCCGGCGCCCGGCTTGAGGATGTCAGCTTCATCGGCCTGACCCATTTCCACACCGACCATGTCACCGACCTGCCTGCCTTGCTGAAGGGCAGCTATTTTTTCCGCGCGCCGCACCAGATTGATATCGCGGGCCCGACCGGCGGCGCGGGCTTCCCCAGTCTGAGCGGCTTCATGCATGCCCAGTTCAATGCCAAAAACGGCGCCTACGCCTACCTGTCGGGAATCTATTCCGGCAGCGGGGACATTCCGCTGAAAGTGAAACTCGCCGATGTGGATTACGACAAGGCAATGCCCACCAAGGTATACGACAAAGACGGCATTACCATCAGCGCGCTTGGCATTCCTCACGGCAAGGTGCCGGCGCTCGCGTATCGCATCGATACGCCCGACGGCCGCATCGTGATCTCCGCCGATCAGAACGGCAACAATCCCAACTTCCTCGAATTCGCCAAAAACGCTGACATCCTGGTGATGCCGCTGGCCATCGACGAACAGGCCGACCCGGCCTCAGCTTTCCTGCACGCCAAACCGTCCGCCATCGGCCGCATCGCCGCAGCGGTAAAACCCAAACAGCTGGTGCTGAACCACTTCATGGGCAAAAGCCTGCGGGTGAAGGATCAATCCATCCGGATCATTCGGAAACTCTACTCCGGCCCGATATACGCCAGCCGCGACCTGTCGTGCTTCCCAGTGCGCTGACTTCCAAAAAACCTGAATTCCGTGAGGCCAATATGAAAAACCAGATCATTCTTTCCATTGCCATGACATCGCTGATCGGCCTGAACGCCGAACCTGTGCTGGCCGAGCCTTCTCAGCCCGCAAAAACGGTGCAAAGCGAAAGCGGCAACGGCGGCAAATGCGCCAGCGGCAAATGCGGCACGGTGAAAATGTACGAGAAGGCCGACATCCAGCACGACCCGCAAGACCAGCTGGTACGCGCCCGCGATGGCAAATGCGGCAAGACCGGACAAGGCATACAACCTGTTCCGCCCCGCTGCAAGATGGTGGAGGGGGTATGCGGTCAATAAGCCCCACAGCCATCGGCGTCGGGCTGCGCGCCGAGCACGCGCAATGGCTGGCCGATCAAGATCCGCAGCCTGGCATCGACTTTCTGGAACTGACGGTGGAAAACTGGCTGGACGTCGGCGGCCGCAAACGCGAGCAGCTTGAGCGGCTATCGGAAAAGTACCCGCTGGTCGCCCATGGCCTCAGCCTGTCGATAGGCGACACGCTGCCGCTGGATACGGACTTCCTGGCGCGGGTGAAGCGCTTTCTCGATCGTTACCGGATAGACATCTACAGCGACCACCTGAGCTACTCCCGCGACCGGCAGGGCTATTTGTACGATCTGCTGCCCATACCGCGCTGCAAGGAAATGGCGGAGCGGATCGCGGCCAAGATCAAACAGGCGCAGGACATTCTGCAGCGGCCGCTGGTGCTGGAAAACATCAGCTACTACCACTGCCATGCCGGCCAAATGGACGAGGCCGTTTTCATCCGCCGCGTCCTCGAGCAAAGCGGCTGCCAGATGCTGCTGGACATCAACAATGTCTACGTCAACGCCGCCAATCATGGCTACGACCCGCAAGGCTTTATCGCCAGCCTGCCGTCGCCGGCCATCCGCTACTTCCATATCGCCGGCCACTGGCGCGGCGACGATGGCGTGCTGATCGATACCCACGGCGCCGCGGTATGCGGCGAGGTGCTTGAACTGGCGCGACAGACTGTAGCCCTGCACGGCCCGCGGCCACTGGTGCTGGAACGGGACAACCACATTCCAGGCTGGCCTGAGCTGCGAGACGAAGCGATCGGGCTGCGCAAATGGATAGGCCAGCCTGCGCCTCAGGCCGCCTGAGCAGAAAGGATATGTCATGAACGCCCATTCAACGCTGGAGGCGGGCCGGCGCTTCAACCGACTGCTGCGCGCGCCCCAAACCGATGCCGGCGAGATCACACCGGCCATCAAGCTGTACCGGGATTTCCTGCGCAGCAATATCGAGGAGGTGGTGAAGCACGTATTTCCGCTGTACGTCAGCCAGGTCGACGCCGCCACCCTGCGCCGGCAGGTAGATGACTTTCTGGCTCACCACTCGGCCAGCGCGCCGGAATTCCACCACATCGCCACCGAGTTTCTGGTTTTCATGCAACCCACTGCGCCCGCCGCGCTGCGGCAATGCCTGGAGTACGAGTGGGTGCTGCTGAAAGCGGAGATCGACCCAGCCGTGGTCGAGCCGCCAAGCGGGGAGCCGCTCGACGATGCCGTCCTGTCGCTCAATCCCACGCTGACCTGCATCGAGCTGGATCTGAAAGCGGCGGGCCTGTCAGGCGCATTCGCCATTTTCCGCGATGCCCGCCACCAGGTGCGCCAAAAACCTTTGAACCGTTTCGACCGCCATGTGTTAGCCGGGCTGGAGACGCCGCGCGGTTACGCGTCGCTGAAAGCCGCCTGCGCGATGGCGGACGCGGCGCCGCTGCGCCAATGGTTGCTTGACGCCATCGCTACCGGACTGGTCCAAACACGCCAGCCGAGCATGGCATCCATGAACGGAGGACCGCGCCGCCCGGCCGCGACACAAGGAGTATGAAAATGATTGCCAAAATAATGAACGGATTCGACCGGGCGGTTGCCGCCTGCAAACAATATGACTTCATCGCCCTGCTGGGCATCCGCCTCTACCTGCTGCCGGTGATCTATGTCGGCGCCCATTCGAAGGTTGTCGGGTTCAGCGCAGCGGTCGCCTGGTTCGGCGCGCCGGCCAGCGAGGGCGGCCTTGGCCTGCCGTTTCCGGTGGCGTTTGCCTTCCTGGCGGCGGCTACCGAGGTATTGGGGCTGCTATGCATCGCGCTAGGCTTGTTCACCCGCGTCATGGCCATCCCGATGATGGTGCTGATGAGCGCCGCCAGCGCCATGGTGCACTTGCCGCGCGGCTGGCTGGCCATCGCCGACAAAAGCATGGAATCCAGCCAGCGCCTGGCCGGATTTCTGTCCTGGCTGGCCGAGAACTTCCCAGGCCGATACAACTACATCACCGAACTGGGCGACCCGGTGATCCTGAATAACGGCATCGAGTTCGCCGCCACCTACTTCATCATGCTGCTGGTGCTGTTCTTCTACGGCGGCGGACGCTACATCAGCGCCGACTACTGGCTGCGCCGGCACTTCGCCAAGTAAGCGCCCTCGACGCCTCCACCATAAATCGCAACACGATGGCCGGAACCGCTCACTGCGGCGGGTCCGGCCATTTTTGCGTCCGCGCGCATGGGACTTCACCTCATGACGCCGACGCCCCGGGAGAACCCATGAACGGATTCGATGCGCTGACACTGGCGCGCCTGCAATTCGGCGCCAATATCAGCTTCCATATTCTCTTTCCCAGCATCAATGTCGCGCTGGGCTGGCTGCTGCTGTTCTTCAAGCTGCGCTATACCCAAACCGGCCGTCAGGGCTGGATGGACGCCTACGCCTTCTGGATCAAGGTATTCGCGCTATCGTTCGCGCTGGGCGTGGTGAGCGGCGCCACCATGAGCTTCCAGTTTGGCACCAACTGGCCTGGTTTCATGCGAGTGGTCGGCAATGTTGCCGGACCCTTGCTGTCCTACGAGATCCTCACCGCCTTCTTCCTGGAAGCCACGTTTCTCGGCGTTATGCTGTTCGGGCGCTCGCGGCTGTCCGAACGAGCCCATACCCTAGCCACCCTGTTGGTGGCGTTCGGCAATACGCTGTCCACGTTCTGGATTCTGACGCTGAACTCCTGGATGCAGACGCCGGCGGGTTTCAAGATGGTCAATGGCCATGCCGTGGTGGCCAGCTGGTTCGATGTGATCTTCAACCCCTCTGCGCCATACCGCTTCGCGCACATGCTCATCGCGTCCGGCCTCACCGAGGCGTTTCTGCTGGCTGGCCTGTCGGCCTATCGCCGACTGAACGGCGACGCCAGCGAAGGCAACCGGCTGGCGCTGAAAACCGGCGTCTACGCCGCCGCCCTGCTGATTCCGCTGCAGTTTGTGGCGGGAGACTTGCACGGCCTGAAAACCCGCGAAGTGCAACCGGCCAAACTGGCGGCGATGGAGGGCGTCTGGCGCACCGAGCGATCCGCCCCGCTGCTGGTATTCGCCCTGCCTGACGAAGACACGCACAGCAACGACCATGCGCTGGGCATTCCCGGCCTGGCCAGCTTGATCCTGACCCACGAGACCACCGGCGAAATCAAGGGGATTAACGAGTTTGCCCAGCATCCGCCGGTGGCAAAAGTGTTCTGGAGCTTTCGCGCCATGGTGGGCGTCGGCACCCTGATGTTTCTCACGTCCTGGCTGGCCGCCTGGCAGTTGAGAAAGCGCGGCACGCTGTCGAGTGCAACGCTTCGCATATTGACCTTGATGACCTTCTCCGGCTGGATCGCCACCCTGGCCGGTTGGTATGTCTCCGAAATCGGCCGCCAACCCTGGCTGGTCAATGGGGTGCTCACCACAGCAGAAGCCGCTGGCGGCGCCACGCCAGCCATGCTCATGTCCAGCCTGACCATGTATCTGGCGCTGTATGCCGCGCTGATCGCCGCCTACGTGGCAGGCTTGTTTCACATGGCCAAGAAGGCGGCCTGTCCGACAGGCTCGCCGCGGCTCCAAGAAAAACAGGAGAAGTTCGCATGCCGCTAGATTACTGGCTTCCCATCATCTTCGCCGGCCTGCTCGTCCTGGTGATGATCATTTACGTCATCCTGGACGGCTACGACCTTGGCATAGGCCTGCTCCTGCCCAGCGTGGAGCGCGCCGACAAAAACCGCATGATCGCCACCATCGGCCCCTTCTGGGATGCCAACGAAACGTGGCTGGTACTGGGCATCGGCCTGCTGCTTTCGGCCTTCCCCGCGGCGAACTCATTGGTGTCTTACGAGCTGTATCAGCCGCTGGCCCTGATGCTGGGCGGGCTGATCATTCGCGGCGTCGCCTTCGACTTCCGGGCCAAGGCGCCCGATGGGCACAAGGCCTGGTGGGATGCCGCCTTCTTCGCCGGCGCCTTGATGGCATCAGCCATGCAGGGCCTGATGCTGGGCCGCTACCTGACCGGCTTCGCCAACGGCTGGGGCGCCTGGACCTTTGCCTGGCTCTGCGCCGCCGGCTTATGCGCCGGATACGCCCTGCTAGGCGCCTGCTGGCTGATACTGAAAACAAGCGGCCCATTGCAGGCGCGCGCCTACGGCTGGGCCGGACGCGCGCTGCTGGCAACCAGCCTGGCGGCCGCGCTGGTATCGATTGCCACCCCGTTAGCCAGCCCGTCCATCGCCGCCAAATGGTTTGTCCTGCCGCATTTCCTGCTGCTGATTCCGCTGCCGCTGACGGCCAGCCTGTTATCCGCCCTGCTGTGGTGGCTGCTGCCGAAACTGGCCAAGCGCCAAGCGCTCGGCGACGACCGCTATTGCTGGACGCCGTTTGCGTTATGCGTGGCCATCGTGCTGCTAGCGTCCTGGGGCTTGGCCTACAGCATCTTCCCCGACATCGTGATTGAACATCTATCGATCTGGCAGGCCGCGAGCGATGCCGAGGCGCTATGGGCGATACTGGTGGTCGCCATCGTCGTGCTGCCGGCGATAGCCGCCTACACCGCCTTCGTCTACCGCATCTTCCATGGCAAGACGACGGACGAACTGAGCTACCATTAGCCCAAACCCAGTCACCCAACATGCGGACTGTGGCCTGAACCCCACAGCCGCATGCCTGATTTCCCAGGCTTTCCCTTCCTGCAAACCAGCATGTCGGACGCAATCCTTGCAATTCCATTTGATATTGTACAAAATCAAATCATGGAAACCGACAAGCCCAAACAGCGCGGCGGCAAACGCTCAGGCGCCGGCCGCAAGTCCGTCTTCGGCGGCGACAAGACCGTCGCCCTGCGCGTGCCGGAGCCGCTAAAGCCCATCCTGCAGCAATGGCTGGACGATTATCGCAGCTGGCGCACCGCCAACAGCGCGCAGGCATTCGACTTCCGCACGCTGGGCGCGCAGCTGAGCGAGTTGTCGCTGCCGCTGTTCGCCGGCAGCGTGCCAGCGGGGTCTCCGGTGGCGGCGGACGACCTGAAAGAAGCCGACATCGACCTCAACACCCATCTGGTCAGCCGCCCCGGCGACACCTTCATGGTCAAGGTCAAGGGCGATTCGATGCAGGGCGCCGGCATACACGACGGCGACCTGCTGCTGGTGGAGCGCGGCCGCGAGCCGCGCAACGGCAAGGTGGTGGTGGCCGTACTGAACGGCGAACTGACGGTCAAGCGGCTGGAGCGCGGCCCGCAAGGCATCCGCCTGCTGCCGGAGAACCCGGCCTACCAGCCGATAGAAGTGCCGGAAGACTCGTCGTTTCATATCTGGGGCGTGGTGACCAATGTCATCCACAAAGTGGACTAGCGCGAAGGAGACTGCAATGGGAAAGCTCAACGACAGCATCAAGATGAAGTTCAACGACTGGAAGCGCCTGCCCCGTCCTTACCGCGCGATGATCGCCGGCCAGCCTCAGGTGCTGATCAGCCGCACCGGACGGGACTTTTTCGTGCCGGTCCAGTTTGTCTGATTTCGGCCTCATCACATCCCTCGCCGAGCCGCGCCATGGCGCGCCGCTCTGCGCAACACCCACTCATTCTCGCGCCTGATCTACGCGGCGCACATCTCTAGGCGCGCAGCGCGAGGCCGCCTGACAAGCCACCGGCAAGCCTCTCGCCGGGCGGCGACAACGGAATCATCTGCCACAGGTCCGAGAAACATCGCGAGCCAGGCCTTTGCTACCTGCGGCGCGCTTCAATGCTTGTTCAATCCAAAAAAGCTGCGGATGCGATCCACCAGCTCGGCCCGCCTCGGCGCATCGCCTTCCGCATCCAGCGCCGAGTCCGGCGCGCGGTTGCGCTGCTCTTCCAGCCGTTGCGCCAGGATGGCGGAAATGGTTTCAGCCAACTCCTTGCGCGACACCAGGATGGATTGGAACGCATCCTTGTCCAGCCTCAGGCATTCGACATTGGAACGCGCGATCACCGTGCTGGAACGCGACTCGCCGGTCATCAATCCCATTTCGCCGAAAAAACTGCCCGACTTCAGCACATCCACCAGTTTGCGGCCGCTGTCCGGCATTTCCACCCACACCTCGACCTCGCCCGACAGCATGATGTAAAGCCAGTGCGCCACCGCCCCCTGGTGCATGATGATGTCGCCGGTGACGAAGGGGGTGAATTTGAGCTGGTCGGCCAGCACCACCATTTCCTCGTCGTTCAAGCTAGACAGCAGCTCCACTTTTCTCAGTGCCAGCACCCGCTCCTCCAGGTGCCGCTTCATCCGCGCCTCGATGTATTTCTCGTTTTCCTTGATGGTCAGCACATTGTAGTAAGGCGAGGCCATGCGCAGATTATGGCGCCGCAACGCGGCGTCGATATGGGTGCGGACAATGGAGTCGGTATAGTCGTCGGCGGCAAGATCGGTCAGCCAGTAACGCACCGCGTAGCGGGTATAGCCATTCTCAAAGCCCATTAGTATGCAATTGGGCGCGGGCGTCGCCGCGACTCCAGGCAATTGCGCCTCGCGCAGCGATTTCTCCACCACGCCGATGATCTGCGTCGGCAGCGTATCCCAATTGATATTGAACCAGACCCAGCGCCGCCACTGCTGCGGATTGCCGCGCCGCTTGCCCAGGATGGAGAAGTGGTTCTTCATCAACACGCTGTTGGGAACCACCACCGTCTCCCAATTGCGCGTTTCCACGGAAGTGGCGCGCCAGTTGATCTCCACCACCCTGCCCACCAGATCTCCGCTCTTGATCCAGTCGCCGATCTCCACAGAATTGTCTATTTGCAGGGACAAGCCCGCCAGAATATTGCCCAGCGTATCCTGCATCGCGAAAGCCAGCACGGCGGTGATGACGGCGGATGTCGTGACGATATGGCTCAAATCCAGGCCCGCGAGCCTCAGCAGCACCAAACCCCAGGCGATATAGCCCAGCACCACCAGGATTTCCTCCAGGATGCGGGGCGGATGGATGCGCAGCACCGGCAGCAACAGGCGGAACAGCAGCATCGCCCATAGCCGGATCATGGCCAGGCCCAGCACGATCACGGCAGTCTGCCTCACCCACTGCCCGGACTCGGTCGGAGGGCTGACATTGACCACCAGCAAGCCGATCAGCGC
Source organism: Chromobacterium vaccinii (assembly GCF_000971335.1). Lineage (GTDB taxonomy): Bacteria > Pseudomonadota > Gammaproteobacteria > Burkholderiales > Chromobacteriaceae > Chromobacterium > Chromobacterium vaccinii. Next base: position 48,233 of record NZ_JZJL01000011.1, on the reverse strand, counting down.
GATCAGCAATGTGCTCAGCACGCGTTTTCGGCTGTCGGCATGGGTTATGTACAGCAAAATGGAGAGGGCCGCGGCAATCGCGACAAAGACTGTCAAGGAGCCATACCAGACAGCGGGGATCAGCTTTTCCAGCCAACTGACAGCGGGTGGGGTGTCCATGCTTGTTCCGACATGATTTTTTCTAATTATTAGTTCATGATTGCGGATAAAAAAATCCCTCCCGTGAGGGAGGGGTGCAAGGTATCGGGGAAGTGTAAGATCTGCAGCCAGGCAGGCCGGCAGATGTTACAGCGCGCTACTTTACCAAAGCAGCACGCGTTTTGATGTTAGCAACTGTTTCCGCATTGCGGTATGAGTATATTTACTTAACTTGCCTTGCAATCAGAATATTCTCTATCTTTTCAGACTCTTGCTCGCGCCTTACCGCTTCAAACAACTGTTCGGCCTCCGGCCAGGTGCGCTTGAGCAAGCCCAGCCACTGCTTGAGTCTGGCCGCCGGATAACGCTCTTCCCCAGATTTCTGCCGGCACATCCGGAAGAATTCAAGCACCCACGGCATCATCTCGCTCCAGGGCATGGGTTCGGCCGAACCACCGGCAGCGATGCGCCGCGCCAGATCCGGACAGGCCACCAGCCCGCGGCCTATCATCACCGTGTCGCAGCCGCTCTCTTCCCGTATCGCGCGGTAGTCCGCCATCGTCCAGACTTCGCCATTTGCCGTCACCGGGATGTCCACGCTTTCGCGGATGCGCGCGATCCAGTCCCAGTGGGCTGGCGGCTTGTATCCTTCCAACTTGGTGCGGCCGTGAACGGTCAACTCGTCGGCGCCGGCGCCGGCTATCGCCTGCGCGCACTCGAGCGCCAGGCTCTTGTCCTCGAATCCCAGCCGCATCTTGGCCGTCACCGGCACCGCCGACGGCACAGCGCGGCGAACCGCGGCTACAATCTGGTGCAGCAGTTCCGGCTCCTTGAGCAAAACCGCCCCGCCGCGGTGGCGGTTGACCGTGGGAGCAGGGCAGCCGAAATTCAGGTCTACCCCGGGTGCCCCCAGGCTTGCCGCTTTGGCGCCGTTCTCGGCCAGGCAAGAAGCGTCGGAGCCCAGCAACTGCACCCGCACCGGCACGCCGGCCTGGGTATTGCCTTGATTGTCGAGCTCCGGCGCCAGCCTCATGAAGGTGCGCGCGGGTAGCAGCACGGAGGTGACGCGCACGAATTCGGTCACGCATAGATCGATGCCGCCCACGCGGGTCAGCACGTCGCGCATCACATCGTCAACCAGGCCCTCCATCGGGGCAAGCACCAGCTTCATTGTCTAACCTGCTGAAAAAGGGCGTTATTGTACCCCAGCGCCGCCCAGCCATCACGGAGATTGTAGATGGACATACAATTGAGCATCGCCACCCCGGAGTCGGTCTCAGACTGGCTGCCGCTGTTCGCCGCCTACCTGGATTTCTACCGGGTCCATCAATCGCCGGGACAATGCCGGGAATACCTGAGCGAACGGCTGCGCCGCCGCCAGGCCGTGGCCTTTCTGGCCAAGCGCGATGGGGCAGCCGTGGGTTTTGCGCTGATGTATGCCGGATTTTCCTCGCTGTCGCTACGCCCCTGCTGGATGCTGCACGACCTTTACGTCGCCGCCGACGCGCGCCGGCATGGCGTCGGCAAGTTGCTGATCCTGCGCTGCCAGCAATACGCGCGGGACATGGGCGGCGGCGAGATCATGCTCCTGACCGCGCATGACAACCTGAACGCGCAGCGCTTGTATGAGAACCTGGGCTTCGTGCTGGACCGCGACTTTCGAGTTTACAACTGGAGCAGCGGCGATTCTTGACGCTCCGGCCACGCTGCGGCATCCTCGCCCACCCGCCGGTCAATACACAGGAGGAGCCCCGCATGACAGCGCCAGGAATCTATCAGCATTACCGCAACCGCCAGCTTTATCAGGTTCTCGGCACCGCCGAACACTCGGAAACCCGGGAGCCGCTGGTGATGTACCGCGCGCTGTATGGCGACTACGGCCTGTGGGCCCGCCCCGCCGGGATGTTTGAGGAAATGGTGGAGCATGAAGGCCGCCAGATGCCCCGTTTCAGTCTGGTGAAAGCGCTGTAGGCCGGCGCGATGCGCATCTACCGGACCGACCAGTTTGCGCTGCCCCTGCCGGCAGGCCACCGTTTTCCCGCGGAGAAATACCGGCTGCTGGCCGAGCGGGTATCGGCCTTCGCCGCCGACCGGATGGAAACGGCGCCGGCGGCGACCCGCGGCGAGCTGCTGCACGCTCATCATCCGGACTATGTTGACGCGGTGCTGAACGGCACGCTGGACGCCGCCGGCCAACGGGAGATCGGCTTGCCCTGGTCCCCGGAGCTGGCCGAACGCAGCCGCCGCTCGGTCGGCGCCACCGTGGCGGCCAGCCGCGCGGCTCTGCTGGAAGGCTGCGGCGTCAACCTGGCCGGCGGCACTCACCATGCGGGGCCGGATCGCGGCAGCGGCTTTTGCGTATTCAACGACATCGCGGTGGCGTCGATGCTGATGCTGGCGGAAGGCCTCGTCCGCCGCGTCCTGATCCTGGATCTTGACGTCCATCAGGGCGACGGCACCGCCGCCATCGCCGCCGGCGAGCCCCGCATCTTCACCTTTTCCATGCATGGCGCGCGCAACTTTCCCTTCAGCCGCGTAGACAGCGACTGGGACATCGACCTGCCGGACGGAACGGAAGACGGAGATTATCTTGGCGCGCTGGAGCGCGCGGTGCCGGACTTGTTCGCTCGAGCCAGGCCCGACCTGGTGTGCTATCTGGCCGGCGCCGACCCCTACCGCGGCGACCGCCTGGGCCGGCTGGCCTTGAGCCCGCAAGGCCTGGCCGAGCGCGACGGCATGGTGATGGACGCCTGCCGCCGCCGCGACGCGGCGCTGGTCGTGACCATGGCGGGAGGCTATGCGGTGCCGATCACGGACACAGTGACAATACAGGCCGAAACGGTCAGACTCGCGTGTGAGATTTTCGGCGCTGGTCCGACCAATCGCTGAGCGCCGCTGATCATGCCGCCAGCCCGGAGCCGTTTCGGATCGCGCGGCCGGCCGGCGTCAGCCGCGCCGCATTCCCATACCCAGTTGACACAGGAGTTCATCATGGAAAAAGCAATTCTGGGCGGCGGCTGCTTCTGGTGCCTGGACGCGGCCTTCTCCCGGCTGAAAGGCGTGGAGCGGGTGGTTTCCGGCTACTGCGGCGGCCACACCGACAATCCGGACTACCGCCAGGTCTGCTCCGGCGACTCCGGCCACGTGGAAGTGGTGGAAATCGATTACGATCCGTCCCGCATCGACTACGCCACGCTGCTGCAGGTGTTTTTCGCCGTGCACGACCCCACCACGCTGAACCGCCAGGGCCACGACGTAGGCACCCAATACGCGTCGGCGATCTTCTATCAGGGCGACGCTCAACGCGAATGCGCGGAGCGCGTCATCGGCGAGCTGATCCGCGAACAGGTGTTCGATGCCCCCATCGTCACCCGGCTGGAGCCCGCGCCCCGTTTTCACCCGGCCGAGGCCCACCACCAGAACTACTACGAGCAAAACCAGCAGCAGAATTACTGCCAGCTGGTGATTTCTCCCAAACTGGCAAAAATCCGTAGTCGATTCTCTCATTTGTTGCAAAACTAACGGGCGGATCCGGGGCGCGGCCGGTATAATGGCACGCGCCCCGCGGCACGTGTTCCAAACCTTGCATCCACCAAAGTCCGAAGCATGTCCGATGTCGAAGTGCCCCGCCCCTCCCCATTCAACGCGCTCCGCACCCACCTGCATCTGTTGCGCCATGCCTCCGCCCGCAGCAAGGGACTGAGCGCGCTTTGCCTGCTGCTCGCCTTCAGCCTGCTGATGGCTCACGCGCTGCTGCTGGATATCCGCCAGCAACGCCATGAATTTCGCCAGACGGTGGAGCTGCTGCTGCAGAACGTCAACAGTCGCTTGCGCAGCAGCGAGCTGCTGCAGGATGAAGTGGGCGACATCGCCTCCAACGATCCCCCGGGCGGACGGGCGCGGATACGGGAGCTGGTGCAGATCGCCACGCAGACCCAGCCTCAGCTGTACTTCATCGGCTACCAGCCGCTGGTGGAGCAAGCCGAGCGGATCCGCTTCGAGCGCGAGCAGGCCCAACGGCTGGGCCAGCCTTACGCGATTCGCGATTACCTGCACAACCAGCTCAATACCTGGCGCGATCGGGCGGCCTGGCGCACCGCGCCGCAGCGGTCGCGCTATCTGCCGCTCAGCATGGCCGAACCGGGCCTCGACTCGCCCGACTGGCGGGAAATGGGGCTGGATCTGCTGGACGACTCCGTGCTGTCCGCGGCGGTCAACCGCGCGCTGGGGCACCTGCAGGCGTCGTCGCCGACGCTGCTGCTGCGCAACGGCGAGTGGGGGTTGGCCCTGTTTCAGACCGTCTACCGCATCGCCCCGCCCTCGCCCGTTCCCATGGTGCGCATCGAGCAAGCCGCCGGTGTGGTGATGCAGGTGCTGTGCCTGCGGCCGCTGCTGGCCCTGCCGCCCTCCCTCGAGGGCCGCTACACCTTGCAGTTGCTGCGCCGCGACAATGCGAACGACCCCGGCATGATTCAATTGCAGAATCAGAAATCAGACCGGGCGGGCTCCCGGCTGGACTGGCTGCTGCCCCAGCTCAGCTACCGCGCCAGCCTCAACCTGTCGGCCCTGCCTTACGACATGAGGCTCAGCCGCCAGTTGCGCCTGGAGCGCACCACGGCGGCGGAGGTCGCGCTGTGCCTGCTGATCGCGTTGCTGCCATCCTATCTGCTCTGGGTGGTACTGGCGCTGCTGGAGCACAACCGCCAATCGCGGGAACAGATACAGGACGACATTTTCCGCGAGCGAGAATACGCCAGCGTCGCCCTGCGCGGCATCAGCGACGCGGTGATCAGCATAGACAACGAGCAGGTGATCCAGTACTTGAACCCGGCGGCTGAAACGCTGCTGGGCCTGCCCGCCGCCCAGTTGCTGCAGCGGCGGCTGAAACAGGTGGCGCCGCTGCACTACGAATTTTCCCGCCAGCCAGTGCTGGACCCGATAGAACAGGCCGTATCGACGCAGCAAGTGGTTCATCTGGCGCAAAACTGCTACTTGAAGCGGCACAACGGCGAAAAACTGCTGGTGGAGGGGGCGGTGGCGCCGTTGCTCGGGCGCAACGGCCAGCTGATAGGCAGCGTGCTGACCTTCCGCGACACCGCGCCCATCCGCCGCCGCATGCTGGCGGCGCTGGAGGCCAGCGAAAGCCGGCTGCGCCAGCATGAGCTTGAGCTGGCCCGCGTCACCCGCATCAACACCATGGGCGAAATGGCCTCCGGCATCGCCCATGAGATCAATCAGCCGCTATCCGCCATCATGAGCTATTGCCAGGCCGGCCTCAGCCTGCTGGAGGACGACGAGCTGGACATCGCCATGCTGCGCCGCGCGCTGACCTCGTCGGTCAGCCAGGCCGACCGCGCCGGCCGCATCATCCGCCGGTTGCGGGAATTCGTCACCCAGAAGAACCAGCAACTGACGCCGGTACAGTTGAATCAGGCTGTGCATAACGCATTGTCGCTGCTGGATTACGAATTGCACGATCACGACATTCACATCGAGCAAAACTTCGCGCCTGAGTTGCCGTTGGTATACGCTGACACTATCCAGTTGGAACAGGTGGTGCTGAATTTGGCGCGCAACGCAGTTGAAGCCATGGAGCAAACCCGGCCCTGGGGACGCCTGAGCATCACCACCCGCCGCCAGGGCGAGCGCGTGCAGCTCATCATCAGCGACAACGGCTGCGGCATCCCCTCAGACAAGCTGGACCGGATTTTCGACCCGTTCTTCAGCACCAAGCCCAACGGCATGGGGCTGGGGCTGGCCATCTGCCAGACGGCGGTCGAAGCCTTTGGCGGCAAGTTGATAGCCGGCAACAAGCCCGGCTCGGGAGCGGAGTTCATCATTGACCTGCCATGCGCCCCGCGCGACATGGCCGTAACATCCGGAGTGGAAGCCTGATGCAAAACACGACCCCTACCGTATTCATCGTCGACGACGACCCTGCCGTGCTGGACTCTCTGGCCATGCTGATCACCGCCCAGGGCATGAAAACCGTCGCCTTCCCCAATGCGATGGAGTTTCTGGACGGCTATCAGGGCAACCAGATCTGCTGCCTGGTGCTGGATATCCGCATGCCGCAGATCACCGGCCTCGCGTTGCAACAGCAATTGATGGAGCGCGACATCAACATCCCCATCGTGTTCATCACCGGCCATGGCGACATCGAGCAGTGCCGCCGCGCCTTCCAGACCGGTGCCATCGATTTCCTGACCAAACCGATAGACCAGAACCGCCTGATCGCCAGCCTGCGCCGCGGCATACGCATCAGCATCCAGCAGCACCAGCAGGAGGAGGAAACCCAGGAAGTGATGAGCCAGCTGGCCCGCATCAGCGGCCGCGAGCGCGAAGTGCTGGAACTGGTGGCCGACGGCCTGTCCAGCAAGGAAATCGCGCGCGAACTGGACCTGTCGCCGCGCACCATCGAAGTGCACCGCGCCAATCTGTTCAGCAAGCTGGGCGTGGACTCGCTGGCCGACCTGGTCCGCTTCTATTTGAAGGCGCTGGAAGCCACCGGCAAGAAGCAACGGATAGACGAAGAGATTTTGCTCAACGAATTCCCGCCAAACCAGTAGAATCGCCGCATGGAAAGATTGTTCAAACACATCTGCCTGGTGGCGCGCCACAGCAAGCCCGGCATCACTCCCGCGCTGATGCAGCTGGCCGATCACCTGGCCGGCGGCGGCGCCACGGTGCTGATCGACAAGGAAAGCGTCACGCCGGCCGAAGCCAACGGTTATCCGCTGATAGACCGCACCGACATGGGCAAGCTGGCCGATCTCTGCATCGTGCTGGGCGGCGACGGCACCATGCTCTCCATCGCCCGCCTGCTGGCGCCGTACCGCGTGCCGCTGGTCGGCATCAACCAGGGCCGGCTGGGCTTCATGACCGACATCCCCCTGCACGAGATGCTGGATTCGGTGGACGCCATCCTGCACGGCAAATTCGTGCCGGAAGACCGCATTCTGCTTCAAGCCTCCGTCGTCCGCGAAGACGCCGAAGTCGCCGGCGCGCTGGCCTTCAACGACGTGGTGTTCAGCCGCGGCGCGGTGGGTTCGATGATCGAATTCGAAATCTTCATCGACAACCAGTTCGTCTACAGCCAGCGCTCGGACGGCCTGATCGTATCCACCCCCACCGGTTCCACCGCCTACGCGCTGGCCTCTGGCGGCCCCATCCTGCACCCCACGCTGCAGGCCATCGCTCTGGTGCCGATCTGCCCGCAGTCGCTGTCCAACCGGCCGATCGCCGTCAACGATTCCTGCGAGGTGGAATTCATGCTGACCCGCGGGCTGGACGCGCGCGTGCACTTCGACGGCCAACTGCACTGCGACCTGATGGAAATGGACCGGGTGCTGATCCGCCGCTACCGCAACCCGCTGCGCATCCTGCATCCCGAGGGTTACAACTACTACGACATGCTGCGCCACAAGCTGCACTGGGGCGAGCGCCTGATCTAACCGGAAACGACCACACACCATGCTTCTCTCGCTGACCGTCAAAGATTTCGTCATCGTCGACAGCATCGCGCTGGACTTTTCCGACGGTTTCACCGTGCTCACCGGCGAGACCGGCGCCGGCAAATCCATCATGCTGGACGCGCTGGGCCTGCTGCTGGGCGACCGCGCCGACGGCGCCCAGGTGCGCGAAGGCGCCGAGCGCGCCGAGATCACCGCCGAGTTCTCCACCGCCAACCGTCCCGAAGTCGACGCCTGGCTGGCGGACAACGAACTGTCCGGCGACGAGGGCGTGCTGCTGCTGCGCCGGCTGATAGACCGCGGCGGCCGTTCCAAGAGCTTCGTCAACGGCCAAGCCGCCACGCTGGCCCAGTTGAAATCGCTGGGCGAGTTTCTGGTGGACATCCATGGCCAGCACGCGCACCAGTCGCTGATGAAGAGCGAGACCCAGCGCCAGCTGCTGGACGCCTATGCCGGCTCCACCACGCTGGCGCGCGACGCCAACAAGGCCTGGCAGGAATGGCAAGCGGCCCGTCAGGCGCGGCAGGACGCCGAGCGGATGTCTCGCGAATCCGAAGTGGAGCGCGAACGGCTCACCTGGCAGATCGGCGAATTGACCGAACTCAATCTGCTGCCCGACGAATGGACCACGCTGAGCCAGAGCCACACCCGGCTGGCCAACTCCGCCGAACTGGTGCAGAGCGCGCAGCAGGCGGTGGATGTGCTGTCCGAGAACGACGACAGCTGCCTGTCCCAACTCGCCCACGTGCAGACCCGGCTGTCCAAGCTGTCCAACCTGGACCCGCGCCTGTCCGACACCCTGTCGCTGCTGGACTCGGTGGACGCCGAGCTGCGCGAGGTGGTGTACAGCCTGCGCGACTACGCCAGCGACATCGACCAGGACGCGAACCAGCTGGTGGAAATGGAGCGCCGGCTGGACCTCTTGATGAGCACCGCGCGCAAATATCGCGTGCAGCCGGCAGACCTGTCCGACAAGCTGGCCGACTGGCAGCAGCAGCTGTCCGCGCTGGAAGCCAGCGTGGACGTGGAAGCGCTGAGCGTGGCCGAGGCCGCCAGCCTGGCCCGCTACCGCGCGCTGGCGGAAGCCCTATCAGGCAAGCGCCGCCAGGCCGCCAGCGAGCTGTCCGAACGCATCTCCGGCGAAATGGGCCGCCTCGCGATGGGCGGCGCCCGCTTCGCCATCGAGCTGTCCGCGTTGGCCGAACCCGGCGCGCACGGCATGGAGTCGATCGAATACCTGGTGGCCGCCAATGCCGGCACCAGCCTGCGCCCGCTGGCCAAAGTGGCTTCCGGCGGCGAGCTGTCCCGCATCAGCCTGGCGATGCAGGTGGTGATCAGCCAGGTTGCCAGCGTGCCCACGCTGATCTTCGACGAAGTGGACGTGGGCATAGGCGGCCGCGTGGCCGAAGTGATCGGCCACATGCTGCGCGACCTGGGCCAGCGCTACCAAGTGCTGTGCATCACCCACCTACCCCAGGTGGCGTCCTGCGGCAAACACCACTGGCAAGTCAGCAAGCGCGAGCGCAAGGGCCAGGTGCTCAGCAACATCGCCCCGCTTGACGCCGAGCAGCGGGTGCTGGAAATCGCCCGCATGCTGGGCGGCGTCGAGCTCACCCAGACCACGCGCGAGCACGCGGCGGAAATGTTGGCCTCCAACGCCGCCGCCCTCTAGCCAAGCGCGGCGATTCTCGCTAGAATTGCCGCCTCATACCGAATGCGGAAGCGTGGCAGAGCGGTTTAATGCAACGGTCTTGAAAACCGTCGTGGGTGCGAGCCCACCGTGAGTTCGAATCTCACCGCTTCCGCCAATAAAAAGCCATTTTCAAAATGGCTTTTTTTATTGCTCCTCTCAACGCCAGCCCCAGGCAAGCTGGAGCTGTCCCGTCGCTTGTCCATACAGGCTCTTCATCACGAGCCCCTCCGTTACATTCGTTACAGAAAGCCGCGTTTACGCCGCCCCCTGCCTCGCCTAGCATCCGGAGATTCACTCCCAGCAAGGCTAAAGGTATCCGCGGCATGCCCGTCCGTCATCGCCAGCCCTCTTCGACGCGCGTCGGCGCGAAAATGTCGACTTTCCGCGCCCGCATGGTCGCCGGCCTGCTTGGCCTTGGCCTCATCACGCTGTTGCTTCGCGCAGCCTACCTGCAATTCGTTCAACAGGATTTTCTGCAAAAGCAGGGAGAAATCCGTTTCTTGCGCACGCTGACGCTGGAAGCCGGCCGCGGCGCCATCGTCGACCGTCACGGCCGGCTGCTGGCTTCCAGCAGCCCGGTGAAAAATATTTGGGCCAGTCCGGAGATGCTTCCCGCTCTGGCTACCTCGCAGTTGCGCGATCTGGCCGAGTTGCTGGACCTTTCCCCGGAGTCGCTGCGCCGCAAACTCACCGGCGACGGCCGCGACTTTGTCTACCTGAAGCGGCGGCTCGACCCACACACGGCAGGCAAGATCATGGCGTTGCGCATTCCAGGCATTTTTTCCGATTCCGAGTACATGCGCTTTTACCCTGCAGGCGACGCGGCCGCCCATCTGGTGGGCTTGACCGATGCCGACGGCAAAGGGCAAGAGGGAATCGAACTGAGCCTGGAGCGCAAGCTCGCCGGCAAGGATGGGACGCGGCAGGTGCTGAAAGACCTGCGCGGCCAGATCATAGCGGACGCCTCCCGCATCCAGCTCCCGACGGACGGCCAGACTGTCGCTCTGACCATCGACGCCCGCATCCAGTATCAGGCGCACAAGGCGATAGCGTTTGCCGTGGCGGAGCACAAGGCCAGATCCGGCAGCGTAATCGTGTTGGACGCGCAAAACGGCGAGTTGCTGGCCGCCGCCAACTACCCTACGTTCAATCCCAACAATCGCCGATCGGCGCAGCCTGAGGCCATGCGCAACCGGGGCATGGTGGACGCGTTTGAAGCGGGGTCGGTAATGAAACCGTTCGCGATGGCTCTGGCGCTGCAAGACGGCCATGTCACGCCGCAAACGGTGCTGGATACGCAAAGCTACAAGATAGGGCCCGCCCTGGTCCGGGACGTGGCGCCGCGCGCCAGCCTCGACATGCTGGGCATCCTGCAAAAATCCTCCAATGTCGGCACCAGCAAACTGGCCCTGATGTCCAAACCAGAGCGGTTCTGGCATTTCTACAACGACTTGGGATTCGGCAAGGCGCCCGGGACGGGCTTCCCGGGAGAGGCCAGGGGCACGCTGCGCGACTGGAGGAAATGGCGTCCGATAGACCAGGCGACGATGTCGTTCGGCTACGGCATCTCCGGCAGCCTGCTGCATCTGGCCCGCGCCTACACGGTCTTCACTACCGGTGGATTGCTGCTGCCGGTATCGCTTCATTCCCGGGAAACATCCACGCCGGCACAGAGAGTCATCGATGAACGCATCGCTGCGACCATGCGCGAATTGCTGGTCGCCAACAGTCGACAGGGCGGCGGCGCGCTGGCTGCGCGCGTGCCCGGCTACAGCATGGGCGGCAAGCCCGGCACTGCGCGCAAGCTGATCGAGGGCCGCTACGTGGCCGACAAGCACCGCGCTTCCTTCATTGGCTTCGCCCCTGGCCAGCATCCGCGCGTCATCGTCGCGGTGACCGTGGACGAGCCAAGCGCGGGAAAATACTACGGCGGCGCGGTGGCGGCCCCGATTTTCGCGCGCGTCGCCGGCGAGGCGCTGCGCATCCTCAACGTGAAACTGGACGAACCCGGCCAGCCCATCCTGTCGCCGGATCAACTGGAAATCGCGCCTGATGCCTGATATCCAACCCGCTGCGGCCCGATCCCAAGCAATGGCCTCAGGCGAATTCCCGTCGATACGCGCAGGGCGTTATCGCGAAACGCTGCTTGAAGACTCGATGAAAATAATTGACATCGACGTAGCCGCAGCGGGCGGCGACTGCGCTCAGCGGCAGCTGGCCCTGGCGCAACAAGGCCTTGGCCAGGTCCAGCCGGGCATGAGCCAAAAATTCGCAGAAACCGTGTCCCAGATGCTGGCGAAACAGCCGGGACAGGTGGGTGGTGGAGATGCCGAAACGCAGCGACACGTCCTCGCGCGTCAGCGGCGCGTACAGGTGCTCGCTGATGTACAGGCAGATGGCGCGAAACTGGTTGCCGCCCTGCTGCCACTGGCTGTCGCGCGCCTCATCGTATAGCGCCTGCAGCAAGGCCAGCAGCGCCTGGCCTTGAAAACGCAGCGCCTCAGGGGCTGCGCCGTCCCGGCACAGGCCGGCCATCACATCCAGCATGCCGTTCAGGCTGCCGCGCTGAGCCAGCACCATGCTTTCCTTGTGGGTGCTGATCACGCCCTGCGGGCCGGATCGCACCAGGCTGAAACCTATCCGCGCGTAGTCGAACAGGATGTGCAGCACCTCGCCGTTGGCGCACCAGTTAGGCAAGGTCCAGTGCTCGGCCGGGATGAAAAGCGCTTCCTGCGCCGACAGGCAAGCATTCTCGCCCCCTTCGTGACTGTAGTGATAGCGGTTGGACAGCACCAGATCCAGGCGCGGAAAATGCACCTGGTAAGCGCCTGCCGGCATGTGTTTTCCAGCCGGCGCATGGCTCAAGCGCGCCAACGTGGACGGCCAGCTCAGGCGAAAGGACGGGTGCGGCGCCATGTCTTATCCGGTCTCAATCTGAACTATCCGCCACCTTACCACCCGCCGGCCAGCGGGCAAAACGCCCGATAAGCCAACGCCAGTCGTCCGGCGCGCGCTTCGCACGTCAGTCCGGGCTGCAGCAAGGCGCTCTGCCCCTGTTCCAGCGCCAGCTCGCCAGCAGCATGCCGCAGGCTCAGGCTGCCGTCCACCACCAGCAACACTTCCGGACCTGCGCTGCGCCACACTGCGCCCTCACCCTCGCCCAACAGCAACTGGTCCAGCGCGAAATAATCCCCGCCGCAACGCGGATACGCTCTCAACCCGCAGCCATCCGGCGCGGCCATCACCCTGGGGCTGACCGGCGCGTCGTCCATCACCGCCAGCAACGCTTCCACATCCACCGGTTTGTCGGTGAGGCCGGCGCGCAGCACATTGTCGGAATTGGCCATCAGCTCGATATTGCGGCCATGCAGATAGGCGTGCGGCAAGCGCGCCGGCTGAAAGATGGCCTCGCCCGGCCTCAACCCCACCAGATTGAGCAAATAGCAGCCGAATACGCCCCGGTCCTCGGTCCGAATGCCCACCAGCCGCCGCGCCCAATGATCCGGATCATCCGGCCCGGCATCGCCGTCCGCCGTCAGCCTGCGCCACAGCGGGCGCAGCAACGCGGTGATCTCCTCCTGCGGCAATCTAAGCAAATGGCGATGCAGCCCCGCGCCCCCTTCCCGCGCCAACCGCTCACGCAATGGTTGCCACTCCGGCTGGCGCGCCAACAGCGCGTCGATCTGCGCATCCGGCCGCAATCCATGCAACAGCCAGAACGGAGACAGCGCCACCATCATCTCCGGTTTGGGGTAGGAGTCGCGATAATTGCGGCGCGGATCGCCCAGGGCCAGTCCGGCGGCGTTGTCGCGGGCAAAGCCCTCCCTCGCCTGCGCCTCGTCCGGATGCGCCTGGATCGACAAGGGCGCATCCACATCAAGCACCTTCATCAGAAAAGGCAGCCGGGGGCCATGGCGGCGGATCACCGCTTCGCCCAGAAAGGCTAGCGGCTGATGGGCAATGGCATAGTGCAGCGGCTGCGGGCCCTGCGGCGTCGCGATCACCGATGGCGCCTCTTCGTGCGCGCCCAGCCACCACTCGGCGAAATGCTGTTGTCCGGCGTTGTCCAGACCCAGCATGCCGGGAATGAATCGACGCCCGCCCCAGGCATAGTGCTGGGCCAGCCCGTGCATGGGAAACGCGCTCATGCCGCGCCCTCCAGTCTGTCCCGCAGCAGCGCCAGCAAGCGTTCGGGATCGCGCTCTGCGCGCAGCGCCTGGCGGAAATCCTCGTGCATCACCAGCCGGGCCAGCCGCGAGAAGAATTTCAAATGCGCGGCGCCGGCGTCGGCCGCGTTGAAAGCCAGCAGCAGCACCATGTCCACCGGCTGCCCGTCGCTGGCGCCCCAGTCCACCGGTTGCGCCAATCGGGCCAAGCACAGCGTGGGATGCAGCACATGCCCCGACTTGGCATGAGGAATGGCGAAACCATGCCCCAGGCCGGTGGAGTAAGCCTGCTCGCGCAGCCACAGGTCCTCCTCCATGCCGTAGCGGTCATCGCAACGCTCCAGCAGCCACAGCCTGTCCACCAGGCCTTTGATCGCCGCCGCCTTGCTGCCCCAGGCGGCATCGGGCATCAGGCAGTCGGCGGTCAGCATCGGCAACGCCGGCCGGGCCGCAGCTGCGGCCACCAGCGCCCTCACCTCCGCGCCGTCTGCGCATGCCAGCGCCCGCCCCAGCAGCTCGCGGCAGCGGTCGGCGTCCAGTTCGCGCAGACGCCGCCGGCATTCCTGCAGCGAGGGCGCGCTCATGCTCAATTCGTCCAGTCCCATGCCCAGGAACAACGGCAACGCGTGCGGCGCGGCGGCGGCCTCGCCGCACAGCCCTATCCAGCGCCCATGTCGATGGATGGTGGCCGCGGCCTGATTCAGCGCCGCCAGAAAAGCCGGGTGCAGGCTGTCGTACAGATTGCCCACCCGTTCGTTGTCCCGATCGGCGGCGAACAGATACTGCGTCAGGTCGTTGCTGCCCACGCTGAAGAAGTCTACCTCGCGGCAGAAGGCGTCCAGTTGGAACAGCACCGACGGCACCTCCAGCATGATGCCGAGTGGAACCGGCTCCGCCCTTCCCAGCGCGGCGCGCTCCTCCTCCAGCAACCTTCTGGCCCAGCGCGCTTCGCCCAGCGTCGCGACCATGGGGATCATGACCTTGACCGGCCCCAGCGCGCTGGCGCGCAAGATCGCCCGGAGCTGGGCGCGGAACGCCGCCTCCTGGTCCGGGTACATGCGGATGGCGCGGTAGCCGAGAAAGGGGTTGCTCTCCTGCGGCGCGGGGAGGCAACGCGCGGGCTTGTCGCCGCCGATGTCGAAGGTTCGGATGATCACCGGCCGGCCGGCCGCCAGCCTCACCACCTCGGCGTAGCATTGGAATTGTTCATCCTCGCCCGGCGGCTCGTCGGCATCCATGAACAGCATTTCCGTGCGAAACAGCCCCACCCCGTCCGCGCCCTGGGCGAAGCCCTGCTGCGCCTCAGCGGCGGAGGCGATGTTCACCGCCAGCTCCAGCCGATGGCCGTCGGCGCTGGCGGCGATGCCGCCGCTGGCCTTGGCCAATCGTTGCCGCTGCGCAGCCAGCAGCGCCTCTTCTTCTCGATAGTAATCGAGCACGACCGTATCCGGGCTCTGGAACAGGGCCCCCAAGCCTGCATCCAGCACCGCGGTCCGGCCGATGCCGTCGGCGATGGCGGCCCGCTGCACGCCGGTCAAGACCGGCAGTGAAAACGCCCGCGCCAGAATGATGGTGTGCGAGGTCAACCCGCCGCGCGCCAGCAGCAGGCCTTTGACCTTGTCCCTATCCAGCGCCAGCAGCTCGCTGGGCGCCAGATCCTCCGCCCATAGCAGCGCGGCTTCCGGCAATGCCTCCCCCGCCCGCTGGATTTCCGGCGCGAGCGCCTCCAGCAACCGGCGTCCGACATCGCGGATATCCATCTCCCGCTCGCGCAGGTATTCGCTGGCCGACTTGGACAACTGCGCGCGGTAATGGGCGACCACAACCGCCACCGCCCGCGCGGGACCCGCGCCGTCGGCCACGGCGGCATCCAGCCGGGCGCGGAAATCCGGATCGCTCAGAATGGCCAGATGGGCGCGCGACACCCCCGCCGCCTCGCCGCCCTGGTGCTCTGCCTGCTGCCGCAGTTGCTCAGCCAGCGTGCGGCGCGCCACAGCCAGCGCGGCAAGATCGGCATCGCGGTCCGTGGACAAGGGCAGCTCGGCCGGCTCCGGCATGCGGAAGCCGCGATGAACGCACAGCTCTCCAATCGCCACGCCCTGGCCCGCCGGCTGGCCGAAACATGGCGACGGCGAGAGTTCGGCCAGGCTTCGCGGCAACGCCCGGCTGGCCGCGGGAGCCGCCGCCACCGGCTCGTCGCAGCACGGCAGCGTCTGCCTCAAGAAGCGGCCCAATTCGTCCGCGACCCGCGCAGCGCCCTCGCCGTCGATTTCGATATCGACGACGTCGTTGAACAGGATGTCCCCGGCTATCAGGCTGAGCACGCTCTTGGCGTCGGCCCATTGGCCGTTGCGCTGGTTGCGCCAGCGGATGGCGGCGCCGAAACCGGCGCAGAACTCCGCGATCCGGCTGGCGGGGCGGGCATGGATGCCATTGGGCAGCGGACAGATCAAAGTAAGGCTATGTGACATACGACTGCTTTCCTGATGCGCCGGGCCTGGCGGCCCGGCCGGGTTCACAGAAGCGCGAAAACCGCGGTGGCGTCTTTCAACACCTTCTGGATCGGCACCCGCACAACGCGCTTGTCCTCGAAGCGCTCCTCGCCCTCGATGGCGATGTCCACCGCCAGCAACACCACGTCGGCAGCCAGGATGTCCCGGTTGGACAGCTCGTTCTCTATGCCTATCGCGCCCTGGGTTTCCACCTTGACGTCGTGGCCCAGCTGGCGGCCTATGCTCTCCAGTTTTTCCGCGGCCATATAGGTGTGGGCGATGCCGGTCGGGCAAGCGGTGATGGCGACAACTTTCATGATCGATTTCCTTTGGCAGTGATGCGGCGGTTCAGGCGGTCGGCGCGGATGCGCCGCTCCTGGCCTTGAGCAGGTTGATGACGATGGCGACCAGCAGCACGCCGCAGGCGATGGCCAGGCCGAACATCAGCCGGTTGTCCACCACCGGCAGCACGATGGGGCCGCCGTGCGGCGCGTGGTCGCCCACGCCGCCCAGCATCGCGATCATGCCGCCCAGCGCCGAGCCGGCGACAATGGTGGGAATCACCCGCAGCGGATCGGCGGCGGCAAACGGAATGGCGCCCTCGGTGATGCCTATCATGCCCATG
The DNA here is from genome assembly GCF_000971335.1 of Chromobacterium vaccinii. Classification (GTDB taxonomy): domain Bacteria; phylum Pseudomonadota; class Gammaproteobacteria; order Burkholderiales; family Chromobacteriaceae; genus Chromobacterium; species Chromobacterium vaccinii. The sequence continues at coordinate 31,647 of NZ_JZJL01000011.1, read as the reverse complement.
CCCAGCGCGGCGGAACCGGCCTCCCGCTCCTGCTCGCTCCACAGCGACTTGCGCAGCTTGGTGGCCAAGCCGAGGCCCAATGGAGGAATGCTGACTGCGGCGGCCACCGCTCCCATCACCTGATACTGGCCTTCCGCGATCATGCTGGCGCCGAAAAAGAAAGCCACCTTGTTGACCGGGCCGCCCATGTCGAAGGCCACCATCGCGCCCAGCAAGGCGCCCAAGACCATCGCGTTGGCGCCGCCCATGGATTTGAGCCAGGCGCCCATCGTCACCATCAGGTCGGCGATCGGCAAGCCCAGCACCTCGAACATCAACGTTCCGATCGCAAACGACGACAGGATGGGAATGATCAGGATGGGCATCAGCGGTTTCAACGCCTTGGCCACTGGCATCTTCTTCAGCAGCTCCACCACCCAGCCGGCCAGCAGACCGGCGATCAGCGCGCCAAGGAAGCCTGCGTTGACGGTATGGGCGATCTGGCCGCCCACCATGCCGGCCACCAGCGCGGGCTTGCCTGAGCGGGCATACGCAATGTAGCCGGCCAGCACCGGCAGCAGCAGCGCGAAAGCGCTGCCGCCTATGTCCAGGATCAGCTTGAGCAAGGGCGCGTGGCTGAAATCCGGCCCCTTGCCGGTCATCGGCGCCAGTGAAATGGCCAGCGCGATCAGGATGCCGCCACTGGCGATGAAGGGGATCACATGCGATACCCCGGTGAGCAAATACTGCTTCCATTGTTCCAGACGGGCCTGCATGTCCTCTCCTCCTCTTGATGTGTGGGGAAAGGCTACAGCAGGCGCGCCTGGCCCATATAGTGGCGAGATCAGCCTCGACTGGATTTTTGTGACATCGCAGACATCAATGGCCGTCTGTCCGAAGACTGCGTTCACGCAGGCATGCAAGCCGGCCTCGGAATCGGGATTCAGGGTTCTAAACTGAATAAGCTCCACACCCAAAGAGAGCCCGCGCCATGCGCAACCTATTCACATCCGGCCGGCCGTTCCGCCTGGTGCCCTACTTCTTCTTGTTGTCGCTGCTGCTGATGGCGGGAGCGACCGTCCTGATGGCTGGCTACCTGCGCCACTACTCCAGCGAGCAGCTGCTCAAGCTGGAGAAAAGCCGCGCCGCGTCGCTGGTGCAGATTTTCGAAAACTCGCTGTGGGCCGACTTTCGCCCGCTGCTGCCCTTGGCCAGCGATCCGGCCAAGCTGAAGCAGGTGGCCGGCCAGCCGCGTTTGCGCGAAGCCGTGATACGGCTGATGAGCGGCACGGACGTGATCCGGGTCAAGATGTACGCGCTCAATGGCGTCACCCTGTTTTCCACCGATCCCAAGCAGATAGGCGAGGATGAAAACGATGATGAAGGCTACCGTTACGCCTCCGCCGGCACCCCCGCCAGCGAGCTGGTGCACAGCCACAGCATCGATGCCTTCGAACGCACGCTGACCGACCGCGACATCATCTCCACCTACGTGCCGATGCACGATCCAGCCGGCAAGATAGAAGGCGTTCTGGAGGTCTACCTGGATGCCACGTCCTTCGTCGTCGACAGCGACCGCCAGCTGCGCTGGGTGACGCTAGCCATCTGCGCGCTGATGGCGGTGCTATTCCTCGCCCAGATGCTGGTGGTGCGCCTGGCTGGCCGCATCATAGACCGCCAGGCGGCGGCCTTGTCCGAAACCAACCGGGAGCTGGACAACCGCGTGGCGGCCCGCACCTGGGAGCTCGCCAACGCCAACGCCAACCTGGAGGGCGAAATCCAGGAACGCCGCCGCGCCGAGGAGAAACTGGACCATCTGGCCCACCACGACCCACTGACCGGCCTGCCGAACCGGCTGCTGTTCCAGAAACGGCTGAGCCGCGCGCTGAGCGTTCCTGATCTTCCCGCATACAAGCTGGCCATGCTGTTCATCGATCTGGACCGTTTCAAGGACGTGAACGACACGCTGGGGCACTACATCGGCGACCAGTTGCTGAACGCGGTGGCCGCCCGTCTGGCCGACGGCATGCGCGCCGAAGACATGCTGGCCCGCCTGGGCGGGGATGAATTCATCTGCGTGCTGGAAAACATCGCGGACCGCGACATGGCCTCTGATGTGGCCGGCAAGCTGCTGGCGCTGTTCCGGCAGCCGTTTTGCATCAACGGCAACGATCTTTATCTGTCGGCGAGCATAGGCATCAGCTTCGCCAGCCACGACGGCGCCGATGTTGACACCCTGCTGCGCCATGCCGATATCGCGATGTACGCTGCGAAGAGCGCTGGTCGCAACCGCTGCCAGCATTACACCCCGCAAATGTCGGCCGAAGCCGAACAGCGAGTGGTGTTGGAGCGGCAGCTGCGCCAGGCGCTGGAAAACGACGAGATCACGGCCCACTACCAGCCCCAGGTGGACGCGGCCACGGGAAAACTGGTCGGCGCCGAAGCGCTGGCGCGCTGGCGGCACCCCACCCTGGGCATGGTGCCGCCGTCGCGCTTCATTCCGATCGCCGAGGAATGCGGCCTCATCGTGTCTCTGGGCGATCAAATCCTGGAGAAATCGCTGCGCCAATTGGCGAGCTGGCGCCGGAACGGCTTCGAACTGCCATCGATTTCCGTCAACTTGTCGACCCGGCAGTTGGAGCGGCAAGACTTTCCGCAGCATGTCGCCAGGCTGCTGCAGCGTTACCAGCTGCAGCCCGGGCATCTGGAGCTGGAAATCACCGAAAGCGTGATCATGGAGACGGACAACGCCGTCAACATCCTGGCCGAGCTGCGCGCGCTGGGCATCCGCCTGTCGATCGACGATTTCGGCACCGGCTACTCCTCCCTCTCCTATCTGCGGCAGCTGCCGGTGCAAGTGCTGAAAATAGACCGCAGCTTCATACTCGGCATCGGCAAGGGGGGAGAAGCCATCGTGCACGCCATCCTGGCTCTGTCCTCCAATCTGGGCCTGGAAACCGTGGCGGAAGGCGTGGAAGAGCCGCATCAGCTCGAGTTCCTGCGCGCAGCCGGCTGCCATGTGATCCAGGGCTTCCTCTATTCCCGGCCCTTGCACGAAGAGGCATTCGCCTCAGACTGGCGCGAGCGGCTCCATACGCCGGCCCACCCGTAGCAGCCAGCCCAAAAAAACAGCCCCGATACGGGGCTGTTTTTCATCCGGCGCGAAAACGGATCAAAGCCCGTCTTGCAAGCGCCGCGCCAGCTCGGCGCGCGTCATCTGCGGGAAGTGGCGCTGCAGCAACTGGTCCAGCTCCTGCTCGAACAGCTCCCACGGCGATAGCGCGGCGGGAGACGATTCCTCGCTGCGGGCGACGATCATGCCGGCGGCCACCGTGCCGTTGCTCAGCCTGTCGATCAGGATCAGGCTGCCGCTGCCGCGGCAATCGCGGTACGGATCGAACGCCGCCGGGCTGTTGAGGGAAATCCGGCACAGGCCGATCTCATTCAACGCCAGCGCGCCGGCCGGGCTGTCCTGCAGCGTGTTGACGTCAGTGCGATGCAGGATGGCTTCGATGCGGCCGGTCACGTACTTGCCGGCCAGCTTGAAACCATACTCCTTGCCCGGCCGCAGCGGCTCTTCCCCCATCGCCACCAGATGGGCGTCGAAGCTGCGCGACACTTGCGGCCGCGCCTCGTCGGCGCGCACCAGCATGTCGCCGCGGGAAATGTCGATCTCGTCCTCCAGCGTCAGCGTCACCGCCTGGCCGGCGCAGGCTCGGGACAGGCAGCCGTCGAAGGTGACGATATCCTTGACCCGGCTTTCCTTGCCTGAAGGCAGCGCCACCACCGCGTCGCCCGGATGCACGGCGCCGCTGGCGATGGTGCCGCAGAAGCCGCGGAAATCCAGGTTGGGCCGGTTCACGTACTGCACCGGCAGACGGAAGGCGGACAGCGGCGCGTCGTGGCCGATCTGTATCGTTTCCAGCAAATGCATCAGCGTCGCGCCCTTGTACCACGGCGCGGCCTCGGTGCGGCTGACCACATTGTCGCCGCGCAGCGCGGAGATCGGCACGAAATGGATGTCCGGGATATCCAGATGCTCGGCGAAGGTCAGGTATTCGTCGCGGATGCGGTTGTACACGTCCTCGCTGTAATCCACCAGATCCATCTTGTTGACCGCGACGATCACGTGGCGGATGCCCAGCAGGCTGACGATGTAGCTGTGGCGGCGGGTCTGCGTCTGCACGCCGCGCCGCGCGTCGATCAGGATGATGGCCAGGTTGCTGGTGGACGCGCCGGTGGCCATGTTGCGGGTGTACTGCTCGTGGCCCGGGCAGTCGGCGATGATGAACTTGCGCTTCTCCGTGCTGAAATAGCGGTAGGCGACATCGATGGTGATGCCCTGCTCGCGCTCGGCCTGCAGGCCATCCACCAGCAACGCCAGGTCGATCTCCTGGTCGGTGGTGTTGTACTTTTTCGAGTCGCGCTCGATCGCCGCCAGCTGGTCTTCGAAGATCAGCTTGGAATCGTGCAGCAGCCGGCCGATCAGCGTGGACTTGCCGTCGTCCACGCTGCCACAGGTGATGAAGCGCAGCATGTCCTTGTTCTCATGCTGGCTCAGGTATTCCAGGATATCCCCGGCGATCAGTTCGGATTGGTGAGACATCAGAAATACCCTTCCATTTTCTTCTTTTCCATCGAGCCGGCGCTGTCATGGTCGATCAGCCGGCCCTGCCGCTCGGAGGTTTTGGTCAGCAGCATTTCCTGAATGATTTCCGGCAGCGTGGCGGCCTCGGACTCAACCGCGCCGGTCAGCGGGTAGCAGCCCAGCGTGCGGAAGCGCACCTTGCGCGTCTGGATGCTGGCCTTTTCCTCCGGCGTCAGGTATTCGAGGATGCGGTCGTCGTCGATCATGATCAGCATGCCGTCGCGCTCCACCACCGAACGCTCGGCGGCGAAATACAGCGGCACGATCTCGATGCCTTCCAGATAGATGTATTGCCAGATGTCCAGCTCGGTCCAGTTGGACAAGGGGAACACGCGGATGCTCTCGCCCTTGTCTATCTTGCCGTTGTAAATGTTCCACAGCTCCGGACGCTGGCTTTTCGGGTCCCAGCGATGGTTCTTGTCGCGGAACGAGTACACGCGCTCCTTGGCGCGGCTTTTTTCCTCGTCGCGGCGCGCGCCGCCGAAGGCCGCGTCGAATTTGTGCTTGTTCAGCGCCTGCTTCAGGCCCTCGGTCTTCATCACATCGGTATGCTTGGCGCTGCCGGCGGTGAAGGGGTTGATGCCGGCGTCCACGCCATCCTGATTGATATGGACGATCAGATCCCAGCCGTTTTCCCTGGCCTGCTTGTCGCGCAGCGCGATCATTTCGCGGAATTTCCAGGTGGTGTCGACATGCATCAGGGGGAACGGCGGCTTGCCGGGATAGAACGCCTTTTTCGCCAGGTGCAGCATCACCGCGGAGTCTTTGCCGATGGAATACAGCATCACCGGGTTCTCGAATTCCGCCGCCACCTCGCGGATGATGTGGATGGACTCCGCCTCCAGTTGCTGGAGGTGGGTCAGCCTTGCTTGATCGATATCCATGCTTGCAGCCTGTTCTATAGTTGCAGCCAATCTACCGGAAATATTCGCAGGCATTCAAAACCGATTGGATATATCAATATAAGCTTAGCAAATCTTAAAAACTTCAAAGCTGGAATATGGATTTGGCGCAAGCCCGTTATCAAACGACAGTGTAAGATCAATGCAGACAGTCGATTAAAGTTTCCCCAGACAATGTCGATAAGAGCAACAAGTGGTGACTACCACACCTTGCCATACCCAAAAGACCGCGGCGCAAGACCGCAACCGTGATGACAGCTTGGCAACCCGCCCTAAATAGCAACATGCCCGCCTGACAGCAGATCAGGCGGCCCGGGAGACGACGTCATGTCATCCATCAGCGCCAGCGCAGGTCCCTTGGACGTGCAATCCATTGTCAGCCAGCTGATCCAGGCCGACTCGCAGCCGCTTACCCAAAGCCAGCAGCGCGTCAGCAACTTCCAGTCCGAACTCAGCACGATAGGCCAGGTCAGCTCGGCGCTGTCCAGCTTGCAGAGCGCGGCCTCGACGCTATCGTCCGGCACCTTTCTGCAGCAATTCTCCGCCGCCTCGTCCGACACCACCGTAGCCGCCGTCACCACCACATCCGGCGGCGCGGCAGGCACTTACGCGCTGAACGTGACGCAGATGGCGCAATCGCGGCAGCTGGTGTTCGACCAGACCTCCGGCGGCGCCTCCATCACAGACCAGAACGCCACCTTGGCCGGCGCGCCGTCTTCTCTGACCTTCAATGTCGGCGGCACCAGCAGCACGGTGCAACTGGGCAGCAACGCCTCCTTGTCGTCGATCGCCAGCAGCATCAATGGCGCCGGCATCGGCATCAATGCCTCCATCGTGCAATACAACAACAACTATTCGCTGGTGCTCAGCTCGGCCCAGGGCGGCACCAGCAACAGCTTTTCCATCACGTCCGGCGGCACCGACAGCAACAACACTTCGGGCAATACGCTTGCCGGCCTGCAGCAGAGCGGCACCGCTGCCAGCGAGTCGACCAATGCCCAGAACGCGCTGATGACGGTGAACGGCGTCAATGTTTCGTCCAGCAGCAACACCGTGACCAACGTGGTCAACGGCGCCAGCATCACGCTGGAAAAACTGGGCCAGACCACCATCAACATGAGCCAGAACACATCGGGCATCGCGTCGACGCTGCAAAGCTTCATTTCCGCCTACAACCAGGTGGTCAGCACCACCAACTCGGCCACCACCAGCTCCACCACCGTGGGCAGCACGCCGGCCAATACCGACATCAGCTCCGACCTCACCGGCCTGCACGAGCGGTTGGCCGGCTTGCTCGGCACGCCGGTGGCGGGCGTGGACCCGGTCAACTCCTACGCCTATCTGGCGCAGGTGGGCATTACCCAGGGCGCCGACGGCACGCTGTCGCTGAACTCCACCGCTTTCAACGCCGCGCTGGCGGCCAATCCCTCCGCGGTAAGCAATCTGTTCGGCAACCCCCAGAACACCGGCATCGGCAACGTGTTCAACAGCACCATCAACTCCTTGCTTGGACCAGGCGGCATGATCACCAGCAACCAGAACAACCTCAACAGCAAGGTGACCTCGGAACAGCAGTTGCAGCAGCAGCTGCAAAGCCAGCTGAGCACCGAGCAGACCAACTTGCTGACCGAATACTCCAACCTCAATAGCGAGCTGGCCGCAATGGAACAGTCCTCCACCAGTATGGCCAACCTGATCGGTTGATCCTGGTCGGCTGACTCTAGCCGGCCATACTGGCCTTGCAGGCGGCATCCCTTCTGGAGGCCGCCTTTTCTTTTGGCGTATACTCGTGCGAACCGGACCGCCTTGGGCGGCATCCGGAACTTGAATCCCGCCAATCCGTCCGATTTCCATGACTCCCGATATCAATCCATCCCGCCGCCAGTTGCTGCAGATGCTCGCCCTCGGCGCCGGCGCCGGCATATTGCAAGGATGCAGCTCCATGTCCTCCCCAGCGCAGCCCTCCCAGGCCAGCCTCCGCCTCTATCTGACCGCCTGCTCCGGCATCGTGCCGGAGAAGCAACGCCAGCTGGCGTTGCCGCGTCTGGCCCACGCCGGCTTCTCGCTGGAAAACGCCGCCGCGCTGAACCGCGTTTACCAGCGCTTCTCCGGCACCGATACCGAACGGCTGTCCGATCTGCAAACGCTGCTGGACCAGCCGCAATGGCCGCAGCTGATCATGGCCGGACGCGGCGGATACGGCGCGATGCGCCTGCTGCCCCGGCTGGACCTGGCGCGGCTGGGCGCGCGGCTCAAGGAGTCCCGCTCGCTGCTGATAGGCTACAGCGACTTCTGCGCGATCCAGCTGGCACTGCTGGCCAAGAGCGGCGCCGGCAGCTTCGCCGGGCCGATGCTGGGCGATTTCGGCAGCGCCGCGCCCAACGCTTACGCGATCAACGAGTTCATCGCCGGCATCTCCACGCCGCAGCGCAGCCTGCGCATCGCCGGCTCGCAGCCGCAAGCCCGCGGCGAGGGCATTTTCTGGGGCGGCAATCTCAGCGTGATCTCCAGCCTGGCCGGCACCCCCTACCTGCCCGACATCAAGGGCGGCCTGCTGTTCCTGGAGGACGTGGGCGAACAGCCGTACCGTGTCGAGCGGATGCTGCAGCAGCTGCATCTGGCCGGCGTGCTTGGCAAGCAGAAAGCCATCTTCCTTGGCGATTTCTCGATGCAGCGGCATGTTGACGTCTACGATCCTCACTACAACTTCGACGCCGTGGTGGCCGAGCTGCGGCGCATCAGCGGCGTGCCGGTGTTCACCGGGCTGCCCTTCGGCCACATCGCCGCCAAAACCACCATGCCACTGGGCTTCCCGGCTCGCTTCCAGGCCGAAGGCGACGGCGTGACGCTGCAGTTCCTCGACTCCCCCACGGTGGACGCCTCCGCTATCCAGATTCCGGCATTGCTGGCCGAGCGCCCCATCTGAAAATGCCATCCGCTTGACCGGACAGCCAGGCTGGTGCAATTTGGCTGTCCGCGTCCCGCCCATCGCACGAATGATCAGGAAATCGCATGATCCGCAGCCAGAATCTCCTGGCCGGCCCTTTGCTGGCCGGCCTGCTTGTCCCGCTCACCGCCCTGGCCGAAGGCTATCAGACCCCGCCGCCCGAGTTGGCCGCGCTGGTCGACGCCCCGCGCACGCCGCTGCAGTCGCTGAATCCCCGCAACGATACCGTGCTGCAGACGCATCGCCCCGGCCTGCCCGGCATCGCCGATGTCGCCCAGCCTGAGCTGAAGCTGGCGGGGCTGAGGCTCAATCCCAAGATGCGCGCGGCCAGCCGCTTCGATTTCGGCAACGCGCTGTCGCTGCTCGACGTGGCCAGCGGCAAAAGCCGCGCCGTGACCGGCCTGCCGGCCAAGCCCCGCATCGCCGATAGCGCCTGGTCGCCGGACGGCAAGCAGGTGGCGCTGAGCCTGTGGGGCGAGCGCGGCGTGGAGCTATGGCTACTGGACGCGGCCAGCGCCCGCGCGCGCCGGCTGGGCGATTTCCATCTGAACGCCGCCAGCGGCCGCGGCTTCGCCTGGATGGGCCAACAGCTGCTGGTCAAACGGCCCCCCGCCGAACAAGGCCCGGCGCCGGAGAAGCCAGCCGCGCCGGCCGGCCCCAATATCCAGCAGAGCGCCGGCGGCGCGCTGTCGCAAACCCGGACTTATCCCGACCTGCTGAAAACGCCTTACGACGCCGACTTGCTGGACTACGAGCTCAGCAGCCAGCTGGCGCTGGTGGACATCAGCGGCAAGGCGAAGCTGATCGGCAAGCCCGACCGCTACCTGTCGGTGCAGGCCTCGCCCGACCGCCAGTACCTGCTGGCGACGCGCTTGCTGCGCCCCTATTCCACGCTGGTGCCGATCAGCCGCTTCCCGCGGCTGGTCGAAGTGATCGACCTGCAGGGCCGCAGCGTGCGCCAGGTGGCCAGGCGGCCGCTGCTGGAACGGATGCCGTCCGGCAACGACGCGGTGGCGACCGGCCCGCGCGAAATCGGCTGGCGCGCCGACGCGCCGGCCACGCTGTTCTGGGCGGAAGCGCAGGACGGCGGCGATCCGTCGGTGGACGCCAAGGTGCGCGATGCCTTGTTCCTGCAACCGGCGCCGTTCAAACAAGCGCCGTTCAAGCTGCAGGAGCTGGCCAGCCGCTTCGCCGACGTCCAGTGGGGACGGAACGATCTGGCCCTGATCAGCGAGTACTGGTGGAAAACACGCGATCTGAAGGTCTGGCGCGTGCGTCCCGCCGAGCCGGGACAACCGCCGGCGCTGCTGAACCAGCGCAGCTCCGAAGACCGCTACGCCGACCCCGGCAGCCCGGCCATGGTCAGCAACGCCGACGGCTTGCCGGTGCTGCAAACCAGCCCGGATGGCGGCAGCCTGTACCTGCTGGGAGACGGCGCAAGCCCCGAGGGCGACCGCCCCTTCATCGACCGTCTGAGTCTCGCCGACAACAAGACCACCCGGCTATGGCGCTCGCAAGCGCCATGGTACGAAGCCCCGCTGGCGGTGTTGAACGGCGGCGAGCGCGCGCTGCTCAGCCGCGAGCAGGCCGATGCGCCGCCCAATCTGTACCTGAAAGCCCTGGACCAGGACGGCGGGCTGAGGCAACTGACCTTCTTCCCGCATCCGACGCCCCAGCTCAAGAATGTGCAGAAGCGGCAGCTGCGCTACAAGCGCGCGGATGGCATTGATCTGACCGCCACGCTGTATTTGCCTCCCGGCCACGACGCCAAGCATGACGGACCGCTGCCGATGCTGATGTGGGCCTATCCCACCGAATTCAAGAGCGCCGACGCCGCCAGCCAGGTCACAGACTCGCCATATCGCTTCAACCGCGTCGGCTACTGGGGACCGGAAGCGCTGCTGGCGCGCGGCTACGCCGTGCTGGACGATCCATCCATGCCCATCGTCGGCGCCGGCAAGCAGGAGCCCAACGACAGCTACCTGCCTCAACTGAAGATGGACGCGCAGGCGGCGGTGGACGAAGTCGTGCGGCTGGGCGTGGCCGACCGCGACCGCATCGCCATCGGCGGGCACTCGTACGGCGCCTTCATGACCGCCAACCTGCTGGCCCACACTCGGCTGTTCCGCGCCGGCATCGCCCGCTCCGGCGCCTACAACCGCACGCTGACGCCATTCGGCTTCCAATCCGAGGAGCGCGACTTCTGGCAGGCCAAAGACATCTATCAGACCATGTCGCCGTTCAATTACGCCGAACAGATCAAGGATGCGCTGCTGCTGATCCACGGCGAGGCGGACAACAATCCCGGCACCTTCCCGATCCAGAGCGAGCGGATGTACCAGGCGCTGCAAGGCCTGGGCGCCACGGTTCGGCTGGCGATGCTGCCCGCGGAAAGCCACGGCTACCGGGCCCGGGAATCCATTCTGCACATGCTGTGGGAAGAAGACCGCTGGCTGGATCAATATGTGAAGCATGCGAAACCGCGCGCCCAGGAAACCGGACCGCAGTAAATTTCAACGAGCGCCGGGCCGGCGAGTTTTAACCGGCCTGGCTTGCGAGAAGGAAAAACTCCTGAAGCCCGGCTCTGCCGGGCTTTATGATTTTCCACAAGAAAACCGGCTATTCACTCAAAGGCTGGCTATCTTTTTTCCTCGCATCCTATTTTCCTCGTCCTGAGAACACTAGAAAATCGGCGGGATGCCATTCACTCCGCACTTCCGCTGCCCTGCGCGCATATTTCAGCTTGCGCTTTGATTCTGTGTGTACAAAATTGATTATGGCGAGCATTGAAATGCTTTAATAACGCTTGCCGGTAAAAGCGGGACATCCCATGCACAAGGACAACGGCCACCGCCTTCACATCGAACAGCCAGGCCGACCCAGGCTGTATCAATTCGATGATCTGAACGGCTACGAAGTGGTAGGAGTGATCACCCTCGCCGGCCGAAGCGGCGCATTGGTGAGAAAATACAGCAACGGCATCTACAGCATGGCCAATTCAGGCATATTGCGGCCATTGGATCAGCGGCGGGTGAAAATGGCGCTGGGCATCGGCACCAATGCCGGCGCACCTCCCAAAATGCAGGGCGGCGCGCGCCATAATGTCTATCTCGACGCCGAAAGCATCGATATCGCGATGGAGCTGGGAGGCGGAAACATCAGCAAAGGCATACGGCTGGCGCTGAGAGTCCGCGCCGACGCCGACTGCGATGAATTGCCCAAGCCGGCGGCAGCCTAAGCCAAATAGCGAAAAACCTGACGATTCGCAATGGGGCCAGCCGACTCCCCTCTTTAAGGCGCAAAAAACGGGAGCCCGGCCAAGCCAGCGCTCCCGTCCTCGGCCGCGCCGGATCAGCCGTATTGCCGCGCGAAATCCTGCATGAAGTTGACCAGCGACTTCACACCCTCGATCGGCATCGCGTTGTAGATCGACGCGCGCATGCCGCCCACCGCGCGGTGGCCCTTCAGCTGCGCCAGGCCATTCTTGCGCGCCTCCAACAGGAAGATCTCGTCCAGCGCCTCGTCCTTCAGCTTGAACACCACGTTCATCTTGGAGCGGAACGGTTGCTCGATATGGGTGGAGTAGAAACCGCCGCTGCTGTCGATCACGTGGTACAGCAAGCCGGCTTTTTCCTCGTTGCGGGTCGCGATTCCCTTGACCCCGCCCTGCTCCTTCAACCACTTGAACACCAGGCCGGCGATGTAGATCGGGTAAGTGCCCGGCGTGTTGTACATCGAGTCGGCATCGGCGTGGACCTGATAGTTGAGCATGGTCGGGATATCGGCGCGCGCCTTGCCCAGCAAGTCCTCGCGGATCACCAGCACGGTCAGGCCTGACGGCCCGATGTTTTTCTGCGCGCCGGCATAGATCATGCCGAAGCGGCTGACGTCGATCTCACGCGACAGGAAATCGGACGACATGTCGCAGACCAGCGGCACGCCATGCTGCTCGGCCGGGATGTACGGAAACTGCAGGCCGCCGATGGTCTCGTTGGAGGTGTAATGCAGGTAGGCGGCGTTCGGGTCGCGCTGCCAGCTTGCCTCTTCCGGGATGTAACAGAAGTTGCGGTCCTCGCTGCTGGCCGCCACATTCACCTTGGCGTAGCGCTTCGCCTCCTTGATGGCCAGCTTGGACCAGTGGCCGGTATTGACGATGTCGATGCTGTCCTTGTCGCCCAGCAGGTTCAACGGCGCCATCGCGAACTGCAGCGACGCGCCGCCCTGCAGGAACAGTACCTTGTAACCGGCCGGAATGCCCATCAACTGGCGCAGATCCTGTTCGGCGTCATGGATGATCTCCATGAACTCCTTGCCGCGATGGCTCATCTCCATCACGCTCATGCCGGAGCCGTGCCAATCCAGCAACTCGCTTTGCGCCTCGGCCAGCACCTGGTGCGGCAATACGGCGGGACCGGCGGAAAAGTTGTACACCTTGGCCATGTCTATCCTCTGTTTCTTTGCGTGTGTCGGGTCAGCCTGCTCCGGGCTGCGTTGCTACGAGTGTATAAAAAAACCGGCGTCTCCCGCCAGGGATGCGCCGGTTTGTCTGCGGACAGTACAAACAAACTGTTCAATTGGTCAGCAGGAAATGGGCCCGCGCCACCGCCACCGGCTTGGAGCGGTCGTCCTGCCAGGCTTCGATCAGCACATGGGCCACCCGCTTGCCCTGCTTGGTGATCTCGCACTGGGCGAACAGCGTCTGCGGCCGGCCGGGACGCAGATAGTCCAACGAAAAGTCCACGATCTTCGGCGCTTCCAGCGACTCGCGGTTCCACATCAGATGTATCATCGCCGCGCTTTCCATGAAGCCGCCGATCAGGCCGCCGTGCAGCGCCGGCAACGTGGTGTTGCCGACGTTGCGCGGGAGGAACGGCAGCTCGAATCGCAGCTCGCCCCGCTCGTCCTCGGCCATCAACGTGCCCATCAATTTGACGTAGGGCAGCGCGTCCACGACCTCCGCGTAGGCCTTGCGGTCGCGCAGCCCGGCGAAGCGTTGCATGAATTCGCTCATTGCCCACCCTCCTGCACCATCGGCGTACGGCTGGACTCGCGCATGAAAGTGGCCACGCCGTGCGCGATCGGGTCGGCCGGATCGTCGTGATAGCACACCGCGCGGGTGAAGGCGATCTGGCTGGCCAGCCGGTAGCACTCGGCGGTGCAGTGGATGGCCTTGCCCGGCGTCGCGGACTTCAGATAGTCGATGCGCAGATCCAGCGTGGCGATGGTTTCCACCTCCGCCAGCTGCGCGGTGACGGCGATGGCGCTGCAGGTGTCCACCAGCGAGGTGATCACCCCTCCGTGCAGGATGCCGGTGGCCGGATTGCCGACCAAGTCCTCGCGCCACGCCAGCTTCAGCGTGGGCTTGCGCCCATCGGTGCCGACGTATTCGAAACCCAGGGTCGCGCAGTGCGGGAAGGAGACGAAGAGCTGGCTCATCATCTCCAACACCCGGGGATTGGCCGGTGTCGGAATCATCACGCCTCGCCCTGCTCCGGCGCGGCGTCGCCGTCAACTTCGCTCTCGCCTTCCACGCACTCGGCTTCGGATTCGGCCACGATCTCCAGACCGATCAGCTTCTCGCCCTCGTCCAGATTGATCAGGCGCACGCCCTGGGCCGAGCGGCCGGTTTCGCGCACTTCCGCCACCTTGGTGCGGATCAGCACGCCGCCGGTGGTGATCAGCATGATGTCGTCGGTTTCCTCCACCAGGCTGGCCGCCACCAGCTTGAAGCCGGTCTTGTCGGTCAGGTCCATGGCGATCACGCCCTGGGTGCCGCGGCTGGTGCGGCGGAAATCGCCGACGCAGGTGCGCTTGCCGTAGCCGCCGTCGCTGGCGGTCAACACCATCTGGTCTTCGGAGTTGGTCACCAGCAGGGAAATCAGCTTCTGGCCTTCGCCCAGCTTCATGCCGCGCACGCCGCGGGAAGTGCGGCCCATCGGACGCACCTGGCTTTCGCTGAAGCGCACCGACTTGCCGGCGTCGGAGAACAGCATCACCTGATCGCCCTCGACAGATTGGGCGTCTTCAATCAGCTCGCCTTCGATGATGGTTTCGTCCTCGGACACCACGTCATCTTCGTCATCGCCCTGGCCCGCCACGCTCTTGCCGCAGGTCAGCGCCACGCCCACCAGGTAGTTGCCCTCATCCAGATTGATGGCGATGATGCCGGCCGCGCGCGGCTTGGAGAAGGCGCGCAGCGGCGTCTTCTTCACCGTGCCGTCGGCAGTGGCCATGAACACGTACTGATCGTCGCGGAATTCCTTGACCGGCAGCAGCGCGTTGATCTTCTCGCCGTCTTCCAGCGGCAACACATTGACCATGGGCTTGCCGCGGCTCTGGCGGCCGCCCTGCGGCAGGTCGTACACCTTGCGCCAGTAGCAGCGGCCGCGGCTGGAGAAGCACAGCACGTAGTCGTGGGTGTTGGCGACGAACAGCGTCTCGATGAAGTCGTCGTCCTTCGTGGCCGCCGCCTGCTTGCCGCGGCCGCCCCGGCGCTGCGAGCTGTAGTCGTCGATCGGCTGCGCCTTGATGTAGCCGGTATGCGAGATGGTCACCACCATGTCCTGCGGGGTGATCAGGTCTTCGATATTGATGTCGCCGCCGTACGGCTCGATTTCCGAGCGGCGCGCGTCGCCGAACTGGGCGCGAATGGCGTTCAGCTCTTCGCTGATGATCTGGCTGATGCGCTCCGGGCGGGCCAGGATGTCCAGCAGGTCCTGGATCACGTCCATGATCTCGCGGTATTCGCCGACGATCTTGTCCTGCTCCAGGCCGGTCAGGCGCTGCAGGCGCATGTCCAGGATGGCCTGGGCCTGGGTGTCTGACAGGTGGTAGCCGTCGTCCTTCATGCCGAAGGACGGGTCGATGTTCTCCGGACGCGCCTTGTCGCCCTCGACGCGGGACAGCATGTCCTCCACCAGCGAGGAGCGCCAGGCGCGCGCCATCAGCGAGGCCTTGGCTTGCGGCGGCGCTTCGGACGCCTTGATCAGCGCGATGATCTCGTCGACGTTGGACAGCGCGACGGCCAGGCCTTCCAGCACGTGGCCGCGTTCGCGCGCCTTCTTCAGTTCGAAGATGGTGCGGCGGGTGACCACCTCGCGGCGGTGGCGCAGGAACTCTTCCAGGATCTGCTTCAGGTTCAGCAGGCGCGGCTGGCCGTCGACCAGCGCCACCATGTTCATGCCGAAGCTGTCCTGCAGCTGGGTCATCTTGTACAGGTGGTTGAGCACCACTTCCGGCATTTCGCCGCGCTTGAGCTCGATCACCACGCGCATGCCGGACTTGTCCGACTCGTCGCGCAGGTCGGAGATGCCCTCGATCTGCTTGTCGCGCACCAGTTCGCTGATGCGCTCCAGCAGACGGGCCTTGTTCACCTGGTACGGAATCTCGTCGACGATGATCGCTTCGCGGTCGCCCTTGCCGATCGGCTCGGTATGGGTGCGCGCGCGCATGATCACGCGGCCGCGTCCGGTGCGGTAGCCTTCTTTGACGCCGGCGGTGCCGTAAATGATGCCGGCGGTCGGGAAGTCCGGCGCCGGGATGATGTCGATCAGCTCGTCGATGGTCAGATCGCTGTTGGCCAGCAGCGCCAGGCAGGCGTCCACCACCTCGTTCAGGTTGTGCGGCGGGATGTTGGTGGCCATGCCCACGGCGATGCCGGACGAGCCGTTGACCAGCAGATTGGGGACTTTGGCCGGCAGGATCAGCGGCTCATGTTCGGAGCCGTCGTAGTTGGGGCCGAAATCCACGGTTTCTTTTTCGATGTCGGCCAGGAGCTCGTGCGCGATGCGCGCCATGCGGATTTCGGTGTAACGCATCGCGGCGGCGTTGTCGCCGTCCACCGAGCCGAAGTTGCCCTGGCCGTCCACCAACGGGTAGCGCAGGGAGAAGTCCTGCGCCAGGCGCACGATGGTGTCGTACACGGCGGTGTCGCCGTGCGGGTGGTATTTACCGATCACATCGCCAACGATACGGGCCGATTTCTTATAGGCGCGGTTCCAGTCATTGGACAGCTCGTGCATCGCGAACAGCACGCGGCGGTGCACCGGCTTCAGGCCATCGCGCACGTCCGGCAGCGCCCGGCCCACGATCACGCTCATCGCGTAATCCAGGTAAGAACGGCGCATCTCCTCTTCGAGGCTGATGGGAAGCGTTTCCTTGGCGAACAGGTTATCGGTCATAAGTATCTTGATTCGTAAGGATGATCCGGCCAGCGCCGCGGCGGCGCGCTTCGCATGTGCGATTTCGCGCCCGCACCGGCGCTGGCCGACGGATGTGACAATCTTTCCATTCTACCACGAAAGGCATGACCCATGCCTGCGGCGCAAGCGCGGCGGGCCGCAAGCGGCGCGGCGTCGGGCATATATGAGGCATCGGGATGCGCGCCTTCGCGACGGGCATAAAAAAGGAGGGCCGAAGCCCTCCGCAAGTCTTGTAGCCAGGAGTGTTACAAGAAAAACTCAGTTCCAGTTCTGCGGCAGCTTGTAGCCGGCGAACTTCTGTTTGGTGTAGGACTTGAACGCCGGCGAATTGTAGGCGGCGACCACGTCCTTGGCCCAGGGCTTGCCGGCGTCCGCCGCGCGCACCACGCCCCAGTTCACGTAGGCGTAGCTCTTCTCCTGGAAGACGGCGTCGGTCAGCTTGATGCCGGAACTGGTGGCGTAGTTGCCGTTGATCACGGCGAAGTCCACGTCGCTGCGGGAGCGCGGCAGCTGGGCGGCTTCCAGCGGCACGATCTTCACTTTCTTCACGTTGTCGGCGATGTCGCGCTCGGAAGCGGTCAGCGGATTGATGCCCGGCTTCAGCTTCACCCAGCCCAGATCGCTCAGCATCACCAGCGCGCGGGCGAAGTTGGACGGATCGTTAGGCGCGGCGATGGTCACGCCCGGCTTCACATCCTTCAGCGACTTCAGCTTGCCCGGGTAGATGCCCAGCGGCGCGGTCGGCACCTGGAACGCCTCTTTCAGCGACAGCTTGTGCTCTTTGGCGAAGTTGTCGAGATAGGGCTTGTGCTGGAACACGTTCACGTCCAGCGAGCCTTCCTGCAGCGCCAGGTTCGGGCGGACATAGTCGGTGAACTCCACCAGCTTCACGGTGTAGCCCTGCTTTTCCAGCTGGGGCTTGATCGACTGTTTGACCATGTCGCCGAAGTCGCCGACGGTGGTGCCGATGACGATCTGCTTCTTGGCCGGGTCGGCAGCCAGAACCTGGCCGGACAGCGCCAGGCCCACGATGGATGCGGCAACTGCCTTGATCACGAATCTACGCATTATTCTCTCCTTTAAATTTTGAAATCAGCGCTTGTCGAGTTTTGCCGCCAGGCGGTTGCCCAGCAGCTGGATGATTTGCACCAGCACCACCAGCAGCAGCACCATGGCCACCATCACGTCGGTCTGGAAGCGGTAGTAGCCGTAGCGGATAGCGAGGTCGCCGATGCCGCCGCCGCCCACCACCCCCGCCACCGCGGTGTAGCTGAGGAAGCTGATGGTCAGGATGGTGAGGCTGGAGATCAGGCCGGAGCGGGCCTCGTTCACCAGCACCTTGAAAATGATCTGGGCCGGGCTGGCGCCCATCGCCTCGGCGGCCTCCACCACGCCGCGCGGAATCTCGCGCAGCGTCTGCTCCACCAGGCGGGCGAAGTACGGAATGGCGGCGAAGGACAGCGGCACCGACGCGGCCACCGGGCCGATGGTGCTGCCCACCAGCGCGCGGGTCAGCGGAATCAGCACCACCATCAGAATGATGAAGGGGAAGGAGCGCACCAGGTTCACCAGCCAGCTCAGCACGCCGTTGACGGTGCGGTTGGCGAACATCTGGCCGGGCTGGGACAGATACAGGATCACGCCCAACGGGCCGCCAAGCAGAATGGCGGCGGCCAGGCCCACACCCAGCATCACGCCGGTCTCCAGAATGGCCTGCCAGATTTCCGGCCCCATGGACTGCAGGTTCTGCAGCGCTTCGTTCAGAGTTGCGGCATCCATTTACGCGGCCTCCAGCAGCGAACGGGCCAGATCGGAATCGGCCTCCACTTCGCGATTGTTCACATCGACCACCTCCACCACGCGCCCTTGGTCCAGCACGGCGGCGCGATGGCAGATGCTGCGCACCACGTTCATTTCATGGGTGACGATCACTACGGTGACGCCGAAGCGCGTGTTGATGTCCTGCAGGCAGTCCAGAATGGATTGAGTGGTTTTCGGGTCCAGCGCCGAGGTGGGCTCGTCGGCCAGGATCACATGCGGACGCGGAGCCAGGGCGCGGGCGATGCCGACGCGCTGCTTCTGGCCGCCGGACAGCTGGGCCGGATAATGATTGGCGCGATCTTCCAGGCCGACCACGGCCAGACACTCGGCGACGCGCTTCTCGACATCCGCCTTGCTCCAGCCGGCGATCTCCAGCGGGAAGGCGACATTGCCGGCCACGGTGCGGTTGGCCAGCAGATTGAATTGCTGGAACACCATGCCGATGTTTTGGCGAGCCGCGCGCAGCTCCTTGGGAGACAGGCTGGTCAAATCCTGGCCGTCGACGATCACCGCGCCGGCGTCAGGGCGCTCCAGCAGATTGATCAGGCGCAGCAAAGTGGATTTGCCGGCTCCGGAGAAACCGATCAGGCCGAAGACTTCGCCGGCCTTGATGGTCAATGAGGTTTCCGCGACGGCATCGAACCAGCCGCCCTCGGGGCGACGGAACCGTTTACGGACATTTTGCAGATGAATCATTCCAAACACTCCCAAAGCATAAAGCCCACCGATTGCTGCGGCGGGCTTTGCTGTGGAAATCTTCGGAATATTCCGGGAGACTTATGTAGACAGGTTTAGGTGTTGCTGGGTCTGTCTACCCACGCTTTAGCTGTTTTACGCCCGCAAGCTGTGTTCAAATCGGCGATAAATTTGATTGAGATTGAACATCTTTTTTCGCTTAGCGTCAACACCCTTTTGAAAAAATATAAGCAATCGTCTCGTTATTGCGAAAAATTCTTTGCAATATAATTGCAAGGAATTTCCATATTTCTCTTGGTTATAGTTGTTGCTACAACGGCCGGATCTCCGCGCACAGCGGCAAATGGTCAGACAAGCCGGACCACGGCCGGCCGCCCAACACCCTGGCCGACTCCACCTTCAAACCGCGCACATAGATGCGGTCCAGCGCCAGCATCGGCATCCGCGCCGGAAAACTTTGCGCATGGCGGCCATGCAGCGTCAAAAACGCCTCCTCCAGGCCCAGCTCCTGCCGCAGCAGCGCGCTGGCCTCGCCGCGCCAGTCATTGAAGTCCCCAGCCAGGATCAGCGGCAGATGATCCGCTATCCCCTGCCGCACGTAATCGGCCAGCCCGCGATATTGCCTGCGCCGGTCGAAGGCCAGCAGATTGAAATGGCCGCACAACGCCACCACCGGCTGCGGCCAGCCATCCGGCTGCAACAGGCACTGCAGCACGCCGCGGCTCTCGAAACGATTGACCGAGATATCGCGGTTGCACCACTCGCGGACATGAAAACGAGTCAGCAAGGCATTGCCATGATGGCCGTGCCGATAGCTGGCGTTCAGCCCGTACACCGCGCGATGCGCCAGTCTGCCTGCCAAATAGTGGTGCTGCGGCTGGACAGGCCAGATCTGGTGGCGCAAAGCCCGCTCCAGGTTCTTGCCCTGCACCTCCTGCAGAAACAGCATGTCCGGCGACAAATCCGCCAAAGCCTCGGCCATGCCGCCCACCTTCACATGCCGGTTCAGCGGGGACATGCCCTTGTGGATGTTGTAAGTGCATATCGTTATGCTTTTCATATGATTATCAATGACTTGAAACAATCATCCAGAGTTAAGCCTCAGCAAAGCAGCGCTCCATCGATTCATTAAAAATCAAATGCTTGCGCAGCGCTCCCAGCCTAAGCATGTGAACCAGCTTTCTACATTTTACGACACGTCCCGGCATCCGATACGAGCCGCCGCCGCGCGCCCGTCATTCGGGATAGACCACCTCGCCATGCAAGCTCAAACCGCGAGCGCATAAAGTCGCCGCTCATCGAATTCCGCTTGGCAAACGGGCGGCGCCTATAGTAATTTGAATTTGTACAATTTCAAAAAAGCGCCATGGACATTTCCAGCATGCCGACCATCCATCGCCAGCCAGCCGCCATCCCCATGGCCGGGCACCCGGTGCGCGCCGGGTTTCCGTCTCCGGCCAGCGACCACATGGATAACGCCATCAACCTGCACGACTACCTGGTGGCCGACCCGCTGGCCACCTTCATGGTACGGGTTCGGGGCGACTCGATGCGCGACGCCGGCATCCTGGACAACGACATACTGGTGGTCGACAAAGGCCTGCCGCCCCGGCATGGCGATATCGTGATCGCCGTGATGGATGGCGAGTTCACCGTCAAGCGGCTGCACCGCAAGGAAAGCCGGTGCCTGCTGCTCGCCGCCAACCCCGCCTACCCTGCCATTGAGCCCGCGGATGGCCAGGAGTTGCAGATCTGGGGCGTGGTGACCGCCTGCGTGAGGAAGCTGAAGTGAGCGTTTTCGCCCTGGTGGACGGCAATAATTTCTACGCCAGCTGCGAGAGGGTGTTCCGGCCCGACCTGGCGGACAAGCCCATCGTGGTGTTGAGCAATAACGACGGCTGCGTGGTGGCCGCCAGCGCCGAAGCCAAGGCATTGGGCTTCCAGATGTTCGGCCCTTACTTCGAAATCGCCGGCCTGTGCCGGAAATACGGCGTCACGGTGTTTTCCAGCAATTACGCGCTGTACGGCGACATGAGCCGGCGCATGATGGCGATACTGGCCCAGCATGCCCCCAGCCAGGAGGTCTATTCGATTGACGAGTGTTTTCTGGATCTGGCCGGCATGTCCGACACCGATGCGCTGGCCCGGCGGATGCGGGAAGACGTATGGCGCCGCATCGGCATTCCGGTCAGCGTCGGCATCGGCCCCAGCAAAACGCTGGCCAAGCTGGCCAACCACGTTTCCAAGCGCGTAGAGGGCTGGGACAATGGCGTATTCGACTGGAGCTGGCTCTCCCCGGCCGAAACCGACGCGCTGATGGCGCGGCTGCCGGTCGGCAAGGTCTGGGGCGTCGGCCGCAGGTTGGCGGCCAAGCTGATCGACAAACATATAGATACTGCCCTGAAGCTGAAACGCGCCGACCCGCGCTGGCTGCAGCGGAATTTCAGCGTGACGCTGGAACGCACGGCGGCGGAGCTGAACGGCGCCAGCTGCCTCAGCCTGGAAGACGCGGCGCAGCCGCGCCAGCAGATCATATCCAGCCGCTCTTTCGGCGAAAAAACCGCCGACCTCGCCGTGCTCACTGCCGCTGTCAGCCATCACATCGCCCGCGCCGGCGAAAAGCTGCGCGAACAAGGCAGCGCGGCGCGGCTGGTCGGCGTCAGCGTGCGCACCAGTCCTTTCGGCGACGATCCCTACCACGGCTACACCATCGTGCCGCTGATCCACCCCAGCGACGACACCATGGCGCTGGCCGCCGCCGCGCTGGCAGGCCTGCGCGCCGTCTACCGCCGCGGCCTGCGCTATCAGAAAGCCGGCGTGGTGCTGATGGAGCTGTCCCCGCGCGAGCGGCGGCAGGCCGACTTGTTCGCCGCCGCGCCAGATCCGCGCCGGCAGCGGCTGATGCGGACGCTGGACTCGATCAACCAAACCTACGGCCACGGTTGCGTCAAACTGGCGTCGGAGGCGCTGACGCCCAATTGGGAAATGCGCCAGGACGTGCGGTCGCCCCGATACACCACCCAACTGAGCGAGCTATTGCTCATCAGCTCGCATCATTCAACCAATCAGTATTAAATAAGCCTCTCAATAAAAATAAAATTGAGATATTTAATTCAACATACCAAATCACAACCTTGGGCGTAAGTAAAACGCACAAACAAGAAGCCAATTACACCCGAATTAAGCATTTAAACTTAAGCAATTACTCATATAGATAAAGCATGAACATTAACTATCCTTGCTATGGGCACATGCTCATTACTCGAGGAGTCCATCATGGAACAACGCTACGTTCTCCGTTCCACCCAAGACAACCGCTACTGCATCGGCGTCGTCGATGACACCAATGGCGGCAAAGTCGTGCTGGCCAAGTATGAAAGAGGCGGCACCACCCGCACCCGCTGGACCCTGGACCCCTTCACCGGCTTGATTCGCCTCGCCTCGTCGGAACAACTGGTTCTGGACGCCACACCCCAGACGCAAGGCGCGCAGCTTACCGTCACCAATTATCAGTTCGGCAAGAAAAGCCAGACTTGGGATTGGGTGAAAAAGCCGCAAACCATCATCAATAGCGGAAACGGCATGGTGGTGGATAACCAGGGCGCCGTGGTGGAACTGGGCAATCCCATCATTCTGTATACCGATCACAACGGCAACAACCAGCACTGGGAATTCCAGGTGGTGGAAGTCGCGCTGTTCAAGACTGTCGCCGAAGAGGAAGCCGCAGGCGCGAAATAATATCGCGCGGCCTTTGCCGGCAAGGTGTTCAAGCAATACCAAGGGAGTGATGATTTCCGAACAGGAAACGCCTCGGCGTGTTGCTGCGCCGCCATAACCGCATTACCCGCGGAAAACGCCGCCCGTTGCTTGACTGGCAATAACCAGCCTCAAGCATATTTCAATGGCCGGCGAAGTTATTTCAATCCCTTGCGCAAACTCAGCCATTCCTTATCAGGATGTTTGGCAATCCAGAGCGGCGGCTACCCCGCCGCTCATTGCCACGTTAAATGGATCCATTCCAGGCCCGCGCCATCAACGCAGGCCCGCGAGCGGGGTCACGCGCAACCGTACCGCCGGCATCAAGAACGATGCTCCCCTCTTCCATGCCGCTGACCAGACACCTCCCAAGGCGCCGGCGCGCCGCCGGGAGCCTGCCATTCGCCAGCTCATCAGGCCATCCAGCAACTTGGACAACAGCTCCTCCGCGCAGCGCCGGAAGAAAGCCAGCCTCCCACCACAAGCCCGGCATGCCGTCTCGCGCCGGCATCGCCGCGCCCGCAACTTTCACGCCATGGTCGTAGCGGCCACGCAACAGTGCATGTCTACAACATCTTGTGGCCGTCCAATCATGGGCAACAGCTGCTAGCGTATCCAGCGTTTCCTGCAATTTTCTGACAGCCGCATCCGCGCGCCATTTTATCCGCCAAAAATTTTCCCGCCCCGCAAAGCCAATAACGGCGCGGCTTTCCTCCCCGCGGCCAGATTCCCGGCCAAAGTCAAGACTTGAACTACATCCCCCCCACCACTAGAATTTGGGCAGATTTGACGGTGCTGACGGTACATCTTGTGTTTACCCACAGCCCGCACACAGCTTTTCAACAGAATTGTCCACAAGCTGACCTGTCCTCAAGAACGCAGCGCAGCCGGACGTAAACTTCTCTTTATCGAGGGATACATGCAACTGACCACCTTTGAAGGGCAAACCGCCGCGGAACTCGGCCGCGCAGCAGCGCCGCAAGCCGACTTCAGCCTGTACAAAACCATCCGACGCAATGGCGCGGTGGTGCCGTTCGAGCCCGTCAAGATCTCCATCGCCATGACCAAGGCCTTCCTGGCGGTGATGGGACATCAAGGCGCCACCTCCGCCAGCATCCGCGACAAGGTGGCCCAGCTGACCGAACAGGTGGTCAACGCGCTGATGCGCCGCAAGCCCGAAGGCGGCGCCATCCACATCGAAGACATCCAGGACCAGGTTGAACTGTCGCTGATGCGCTTTGGCGAGCACGACGTGGCCCGCGCCTACGTGCTGTACCGCGAACAACGCTCGCAAGAGCGCGCCGCCCGCGGCGAAGCGCTGACCAGCGTGCAAATCAACGTGCTGCGCAAGGACGGCCGCAAGCTGCCGCTGGACGTGGCCCGCCTGCGCGCCAACATCGAAGCCGCCAGCAAGAACCTGGCCGGCATCGACGTGGACGCCATCCTGGCCGAAACCCTGAAGAACATCTACGACGGCGTGCCGGAAGAAGAAGTGGGCAAGTCCGCCATCCTGGCCGCCCGCTCGATGATCGAGCTGGATCCGGCCTACGATTACGTGACCGCGCGCCTGCTGATGGGCAACATCCGCCTGGAAATCCTGGGCGAAGCCGTGAGCCAGGACGAAATGGGCAAGCAATACGCGCCCTACTTCGCCGACTACATCAAGAAGGGCATCGCCGCCGAGCTGCTGGACGAAAAGCTGGCCGAATACGACCTGAAAAAGCTGGGCGCGGCGCTGGACGCCGAACGCGACCTGCAATTCGGCTACCTGGGCCTGCAAACCCTGTACGACCGCTACTTCCTGCACGTGGACGGCACCCGCATCGAAATGCCGCAGGCTTTCTACATGCGCGTCGCCATGGGCCTGGCGCTGAACGAAGTGCACCGCGAAGACCGCGCCATCGAGTTCTACAACGTGCTGTCCAGCTTCGACTTCATGTCGTCCACCCCGACGCTGTTCAACTCCGGCACCCGCCGCAGCCAGTTGTCCAGCTGCTACCTGACCACCATCGCGGATGATCTGGATGGCATCTACGAAGGCATCAAGGAAAACGCGCTGCTGTCGAAGTTCGCCGGCGGCCTGGGCAACGACTGGACCCCGGTGCGCGCCATGGGCTCGCACATCAAGGGCACCAACGGCAAATCGCAAGGCGTGGTGCCGTTCCTGAAAGTGGTGAACGACACCGCCGTCGCCGTGAACCAGGGCGGCAAGCGCAAGGGCGCCGTCTGCGCCTACCTGGAAACCTGGCACGCCGACATCGAGGAATTCCTCGAGCTGCGCAAGAACACCGGCGACGACCGCCGCCGCACCCACGACATGAACACCGCCAACTGGATTCCGGACCTGTTCATGAAGCGCGTGATGGAAGGCGGCGAGTGGAGCCTGTTCTCCCCGTCCGAAACTCCGGACCTGCACGACCTGTACGGCCAGGCATTCGAAAAGGCCTACACCGCCTACGAAGCCAAGGGCGCGCGCGGCGAGCTGAAGGTGCACAAGCGCATTCCGGCCCTGAGCCTGTGGCGCAAGATGCTGACCATGCTGTTCGAAACCGGCCACCCGTGGGTCACCTTCAAGGACCCGTGCAACATCCGCAGCCCGCAGCAGCACATGGGCGTGGTTCACAGCTCCAACCTGTGCACCGAGATCACGCTGAACACCAATGACGACGAAATCGCCGTCTGCAACCTGGGTTCCGTGAATCTGTCCGCGCACCTGAAGGAAGACGGCAGCCTGGACGCCGACAAGCTGCAGCGCACCATCCGCACCGCGCTGCGCATGCTGGACAACGTGATCGACATCAACTTCTACCCGGTGAAGAAGGCGCGCAACTCCAACCTGAAGCACCGTCCGGTGGGCATGGGCATCATGGGCTTCCAGGACTGCCTGCACATCAAGCGTGTGCCGTACGGCTCCAACGCCGCTGTGGAATTCGCCGACGAATCCATGGAAATGGTCGCTTACTTCGCCTACCTGGCCTCCACCGAGCTGGCCGAAGAGCGCGGCCGCTACCCGTCGTACAGCGGCAGCCTGTGGGACCGCGGCGTGCTGCCGCACGACAGCATCAACCTGCTGGCGGCCGAGCGCGGCGGCTACCTGGAAGTGGACCGCACCGAGCGCATGGACTGGAACAAGCTGCGCGACCGCATCAAGCAGCACGGCATGCGCAACAGCAACTGCCTGGCCATCGCCCCGACCGCGACCATCGCCAACATCATCGGCGTGTCCGCGAGCATCGAGCCGACCTACCAGAACCTGTTCGTGAAATCCAACCTGTCCGGCGAATTCACCGTCACCAACGAATACCTGGTGCGCGATCTGAAAGCCGCCGGCCTGTGGGATGAAGTGATGGTGGCCGACCTGAAATACTTCGACGGCAGCCTGGGCCAGATCGACCGCGTGCCGGCCGAACTGAAAGCCATCTACGCCACCGCCTTCGAAGTGGACCCGAAATGGCTGGTGGAAGCGGCCTCCCGCCGCCAGAAGTGGATCGACCAGGCGCAGTCGCTGAACCTGTACATGGCCGGCGCTTCCGGCAAGAAACTGGACGAGCTGTACAAGCACGCCTGGCTGCGCGGCCTGAAGACCACCTACTACCTGCGCACCCTGGCCGCCACCAGCGCCGAGAAGTCCACCGGCCGCGGCGGCGAGCTGAACGCCGTGTCCAGCCAGGCGCAATCCGCGCCGGCAGCCGCGGTGGACAACACCCCGGCCACCGACGCCAAGTTCTGCAGCATCGACAACCCCGATTGCGAATCCTGCCAGTAAGGCGGATTTCGTAGGGTGGAACACCCCGCAAGGGGCGTTCCACCGAATGGGCGAAACCTCTCGCGAGGTTAAGCCAAACCGGGAGGCGCAAGCCTCCCCATCCTCAAGCCGCTTGGCCTCCAGGCGGTTTCGGGATGCAAGCCCCGGCCCCGCGCGGATAGCGGCGGACTGGAAAAATGCAATGCCCCGACGCAATGACGAGACGAAAGCCCCGCAATGAGCCTGGAAGCATTTTTCGCGCAGTACCGAGAAGGCTATTCGCAGCTGGATGTGGATGCCGTGATATCGCACTTCGCCGTGCCCTTCACCACCATCCACCATGGCGACCTGGCCTGCTGGCAGGACATGTACTCGTTGCGCGCCACCACCTCGGCCCTGCTGGAGTGGTACCGCGCCCAGGGCTTCGCCGGCGCGGCGCACCAAGTGGAAGGCGTGCTGCCGATGGGCAACGACGCCGCCTGCGCCACCCTGATCTGGACCGTGGAGCGCAACGGCCAGCCGCCCTGGCGCTACCGCACCGGCTACCACCTGAAACGGACGGCCGGCCAATGGAAGATTTACGGCGTGGTGCAATACGACACCGCGCCGGAACAGCAGACGATGGCCCAGCCATCGTCACAGCCGCCAGTCGAAGCCGGCTGACGCGAAACGTGCCGGCCGGGTCCGGCGGGCACGGCAACAGGCAGCGCCATGGGAGGGTCAGATGCAGACATTTGAAAACATCGGCATTACCGGATTTTGCGAAGAAAAATCGCACAACCCGGACAAGCAGTTCCTGCTGTTCAACATGTACCTGCACCTGAGCGCCGCGCCGCCCAACGAGTGGAAAGACTTTTTCAGCGAATCCCGCCGCCTGCCCCGCGCCCAGCTGTGGCGCAAGGCCTGGATAGAAGGCGACACCCTGGTGGTGTACTGCCAGCCGGAAGAGCTGCAGCAGGAAATCGAAGAATTGAAGGAAGACCTGGCCGTGGCCAATCAGCAATACCGCCAGCTGCAGACGCTGCGCATCCAGCGTCGGCGGCTGCAGGAGCAAGTGGAGCAAGAAGAGGCCTGTGAACGCAGGCTGATCCGCCAACTGGCCCAGCAACTGCGCTTTTAGCCGCGGGAGACGCCATGAGCACCACCGCCTATTACCTGCTGCGCAAGAGCGTGAGCGGCCGCAGGCCCCTGGTGGCCGACGCCGGCGCCCACACCCTCAGCGTGCAGGCCGCCCCGCCGGACGATGCGCCGTCCGCGCCCGGCAGCATTGAAATCACCCGGCAAAGCCAGCTGCAGCCGGCCCAAGCCATGCAGGCCCAGGCCCCGCAACCGGAAAAAGCCGTAAAATCCGCATAAGCAACCGCCGCGTCCGCGCGGCAAAACCAAGAATCAGGAGCACCCATGCTGAATTTCGAAGACGCCGTCCCCGCCCCGTCCGCCGCCCCCTCCGCCATGGACGCCCATGGCAGCGGCCGCGTAAACGTGGTGGACAAGAAGGTGATCAACGGCACAACCGACGTCAACCAGCTGGTACCGTTCAAGCACAAATGGGCTTGGGAAAAGTACCTGGCGCAGTGCGCCAACCACTGGATGCCGCAGGAAGTGAACATGCAGCGCGACATCGAACAATGGAAAACCGGCCAACTGACCGAAGACGAAATGCGCGTCGTCAAGCGCAACCTGGGCTTCTTCGTCACCGCAGACTCCCTGGCCGCCAACAACATCGTGCTGGGCACCTACCGCCAGATCACCAGCCCGGAATGCCGCCAGTTCCTGCTGCGCCAGGCCTTTGACGAAGCCATCCACACCCACGCCTACCAGTACATCGTGGAAAGCCTGGGCCTGGACGAAGGCGAAGTGTTCAACGCCTATCACGAAGTGAAGTCCATCCGCGACAAGGACGAATTCCTGATCCCGTTCATCGACGTGCTGTGCAACCCGGAATTCAAGACCGGCACCATCGAAAACGACCAGAAACTGCTCAAGTCCCTGATCGTGTTCGCCTGCATCATGGAAGGCCTGTTCTTCTACGTCGGCTTCGTGCAGATCCTGGCCCTGGGCCGCCAGAACAAGATGACCGGCGCCGCCGAACAGTACCAGTACATCCTGCGCGACGAGTCCATGCACTGCAATTTCGGCATCGACCTGATCAACACCATCAAGCTGGAAAACCCGCTGCTGTGGACCGACAGCTTCAAGGCCGAGATCGTTGAGCTGTTCAAGCAAGCCGTGGAGCTGGAATACGCCTACGCCGAGGACACCATGCCGCGCGGCGTGCTGGGCCTGAACGCCAGCATGTTCAAGGAATACCTGCGCTTCATCGCCAACCGCCGCATGCAGCAGATTGGCCTGGACCCGCTGTTCCCGGGCGTGAACAACCCCTTCCCGTGGATGAGCGAGATGATCGACTTGAAGAAGGAGAAGAACTTCTTCGAGACTCGCGTCACCGAGTATCAGACTGGCGGGGCGTTGAGCTGGGATTGATGTCAGGTGTCAGAAATCGGAAAGGTTGAAATTTTGTAGCCAAAGTTTGCAACTTCCGATAGTCAAAGCACGGAATCTTGCTTTGCTCGAAGAAAGGGCCCTGTCACTACAGGGCCCTTTCCATATTGCGATCGGCAGTATCAGTAATCGGAAGTAACCTCTTACTTGAACATTGGAGTGCGCTCGCCTCTCGGCCCATGCGGTCCTCCACGGCATCTGCCCTGAGTGGCCATTCCGGGAGGGAATAATATACTCAAGAAATTCTTGCCTAACACCTAGTGATAATTTCCAGAAGGCTTTCCCTGCGCTTGAGCCAAAATGGATTTGTCACCAATATCATTACGATAATTCCTATATCTAAGTAGCATTGATTGCCAGAAGGAGCGGCACATTGCTCTCAGCAAAGAGGGCTTCCAGCAGACATCCAAGTCTTGATGATGCTTCGGTCGAAACAATTCTGCGGCATGCTTCGAGGAAATTATTTCCAGCATTGCCGAAATGTTTTTCGTACATCTGGTTCTGCTTGAGGATGTCTAGACTTTTCAAGGTGACGGTGTTGAACTCATGAACTCTCAGCGCCCGCATAGCCGTTATGTATGGTTGCCCATATCATCCAGCGGTATGATCTGCCCCCTTAAACGGCCCCACTAGCGTCTAATTTTTTCCGAAGTGCAGCAGCTCTCTTCTGTACCCCAACCTTGCTGTTTAGAGCCAAAGCTTTTTCATAGGCATTAAGGGCCTCAGGGAAGTGACTAAGCAAGTCGTAGGCCTCGCCACGAACACGGTGTGCAATGGCCCCCCAGTCGGATCGTTCCCCAGCTCCCTCTGCGAGAGCCGCATCAGCGGCGTTCAAAGCCTTCTTAGCATTGGCCGGTGTCGGATCTTTCTTGAGTAGTTCGCGTGCCGCTGAAATCTTTGTGCTGAAATTTCCTTTTTGAAGTTGAGCATCCAGAAACTGCTCAACATCGAGAAACATTCCGTCACGAGCATACCTGAATGTACCAAGCTGTTCATGCTCGACAAAGAAAGCCTCCAACTCCCCATCTGCGTCCACTTCAAATATATATTTATCAGCCCAACCGGTTACCGGCTGTACGAAAAAAATAGAACATCGCCTATTTAAATCCAGAACTTCAAGATGGTTACCATCCTCGCCTGGAGCATTACATGTTTGAACAGCAGCATAACGACCACAATTCGATAGACCAATATTGTGAATATTGGAAGTGTAATGCCTGCGATAGATTTCACATCCATCACGCCCCACTGCAATTAAATCACCCTGAAGTTCCGACCCAAAACCAGAATCATGAACGATGTATGCCCCATTATCTGCAACCGCCGAGTCTACTGGACGAGCAATATGGGACAATTCGTGAATAATCTTGTCGGCAAGACAATCGAACAAGATAACCCGGCCATAACCCTTTTCTCGAAAACCGCCAGTACCGGCACCATCGTAATCACTACAAGCAACGCACAATTTCTGGTTGGGGGACAGGTATGTTTTGCCGAAAAAATCCGGGTCTATCAGGGTGAGCCAGCCATTTGAAAGCTCGAAATGGCTTTTCTTGTGACTTAGCCCGGCACTTTCCTTGACAGAAGTTTTAGGTGAAAATTGCTTGCCACCAATAAGAAATCGAAATATTCTGGTTAGTAGATTCATTCGTGACATTCCTGGATCTTAACTCATTCTCATTTACAGCCTAGCTCGTAATCGTCGAGCAGTATAATTTCTTCGGCAGAACGTAGTAGCCATTAAGGGTGGCGAGCCGCAACGCGGCGAAGCATCCCAATGAGCGATAGTGAACGATTTGAACACATTGTTATACACTGTAGTTTGCGAACATCTCTGCATGCTCGTCTTTACCCCATAAATACGTAGTCAGTTCAATAAAGACAACCATTGCCATCTGCCTAGGGCTTAACTTTTCATCCGGAAGAGCATTTCTCACTCTACGAACTCGCTCCGGGAAGGGTCTCACAATATTGTTTAATGTTTCATCAGACACATATGCGAACGGGTTATGTGAAAGCTCATTTCGTATCGCGGTCAACGCTTTCAAGGACTCGCACAAAAATGGGCTAATTAACACGTTTTTTTCAACCACCTTAAGCTTTCTTGAATAAGAAACAAAACCATTTCTCGGCATATCAGAGCTAGCCGATTGACTGCGAGAGATTAGGGCGTCCAGATATAGTTCGGTCAGCGAATGAAAGCGTACAAGTTGATTCATCGGATCATCAGTGTCACCCAAGCACCTAATCAAAGCAGCAAGCTCTATTGATTTATCCATGCCCTTGTTTTTCTTGCATAATTGTGTACATTCGGACGTCAGTACCCGTATAGCAATTGATATTGCTGATAACTATTATCATACCCGAACGACATGTCTTTCAAACACTTAGCCATGATCGTGCCCGCATAACAACATGCACTCTACCGGACACCATGGCCACACCTTAAC
>NZ_JZJL01000010.1 GCF_000971335.1 Chromobacterium vaccinii | reverse complement strand
GTTCGCGAGACCGTCGATCCGGCCGGACTGAAGCAGACCACGCGCTACGGCTACGACGACAACGGCAACGTCACCGCCAAGACCGACGCGGCGGGCCAGGTCACGCGCTACGTGTACGACGGCAACGACCGGCTGCGCTACAGCATCGACCCGCTGGGGCAGGTGACGGAGCAGCGCTACGACGCGGCGGGGCATGTCATCGACACCATCCGCTATGCCAAAACCTTGGCGGAGATGGGGGCGTCCGGCGGTCCGGTGCCGCAAGGCATCGGTTTGAATGGGCTGAGCAACGGCCTGTTTGCGCCCGTGACGGCGAATCAAATGGCAGGCTGGAGCTACGGAGCGTGGCGAGCCGGGGCGGTTGTCGGAGTCAACCTGAGCGCCGAACGGCGGGTGATGGAGGGTTTGCCCGGGGAGAACACCGTCTATCTGCACCAAACGGGACGCGATCCGCAAGATACCTATCAGGAGCTGTCGCAGAACATGGCGGTGCAGGCGGGGCATCGCTATGCGTTTTCCGCCTATACCGGCGCGGATCGAGCGACGGTGACGCTGCACATTGTGTGGTACGACGCGAATGGCGAGTGCCTGGGCTGGACCTCGGAAGGGACGGCGGAGTTCTGCAACGCTGGCGAGGGTTTGGGCGGCTCGCAGCTATCCGGCTACAAGCGCTGCGTGGCGGATGGCGTGGCGCCGCCGGGGGCGGTGCGCGGGATGGTGTCGCTGCGCAAGCGCAATACCAATGTCGGGGAGACCGACTCGTGGTTGTTCGCGACAAGGGCGCAGTTCGAAGAATTGAGTTTGGACGCGAAGGGTCCAAGCGAATGGAGGCCGGCGCTGGTGGCGGATCCGGCCGATCAGCATAGCCGAACGGTGTACGACGCGGCGGGCCGTCAGAGCTACGTGATGAACGCCGCCGGCGCGCTGACGCAGTATGAGTACGACGCGGCGGGCAATGTCACGGTCAGGCGCGAACTGGCCAATCGGGTGCCGACGCGCGGGGTGAAGATCAAGAACGCGGATGGCCGGATTCACGACATCGTCAAATACATGGGCAGCTTCAGCGCCGGCGATGTAGTGACGGCTACGGTGCGTTGCAAAGCGCCGGCGGGACTGAAGAACGATGTGTTCCTGGGCAATGCAGCGGGGCCGAATCCCTACGACAACGCGGTGTCGCAGACGGTGGCGGGCGACGATGGTTGGCACACGGTCACCCTGACGCAGAAGATGACGCAGACCCGCGACATGGAGGTTCTGCTGTACAACCTGGTGCAGAGCGGCGATGCGCAAGCCGGGGTGATTTATGCGGATCTGCGCGTGAGCAGCGCGCAGCGCGGCGAAGTGCTGGCGGAAGCGTTCGAGAAGTTCGACCCGGCGGCGAAGAGCTGGGTGGTGGAGGCGGACTTCGAACCGGTGCTGGTGAACCTATCGCAGAGTGGTGACGCGAGCCAGTTGGCGGCCTTCCTGCCGACGCTGTCTGACCCGGCGCGCGACCGGGTGACGCGTTACGTTTACGACGCGGCGGGCCGGCAGAGTTACGCGGTGAACGCCGCCGGCGCGGTGACGCAGTACGAGTATGACGCGGCGGGGAATGTCACGGTCAGGCGCGAACTGGCCAATCGGGTGCCGACGCGCGGGGTGAAGATCAAGAACGCGGATGGCCGGATTCACGACATCGTCAAATACATGGGCAGCTTCAGCGCCGGCGATGTAGTGACGGCTACGGTGCGTTGCAAAGCGCCAGCGGGACTGAAGAACGATGTGTTCCTGGGCAATGCAGCGGGGCCGAATCCCTACGACAACGCGGTGTCGCAGACGGTGGCGGGCGACGATGGTTGGCACACGGTCACCCTGACGCAGAAGATGACGCAGACCCGCGACATGGAGGTTCTGCTGTACAACCTGGTGCAGAGCGGCGACGCGCAAGCCGGGGTGATTTATGCGGATCTGCGCGTGAGCAGCGCGCAGCGCGGCGAAGTGCTGGCGGAGGCGTTCGAGAAGTTCGACCCGGCGGCGAAGAGCTGGGTGGTGGAGGCGGACTTCGAACCGGTGCTGGTGAACCTGTCGCAGAGTGGTGACGCGAGCCAGCTGGCGGCTTTCCTGCCGACGCTGTCTGACCTGGCGCGCGACCGGGTGACCGTGAACGCCTACGACGCCGCCGGCCGCCTGCTGTCGGTCAGCAAGGGCGACGGCATCAGTCAAGCCCAGACCGTCCGCTACGAACTGGACGCCTACGGCAACCGGGTGAAAGAGTGGGACGGCAACCACCACCTCACCAGCCGCGAGTTCGACGCGCTGGGCCGGGTGCATAAGGAAACCCACGGCGAAGGCGACGCCACCGTCACCGACTACGACGCCTTCGGCAACGCGGTCAAGATCACCGACCCGCGCGGCAACGCCGGCTACTTCTACTTCGACGCGCTGGGCCGCCGCATCCTGCAGGTGGACCCGGAAGGCGGCGCCACCCGCACCGACTATGACGCCTTGGGCAACGCCCGAGCCGTCACCCGCTACGCCAACGCCGTCGATCCGGCCGCGCTGCAGATCGGCATCCTGCCGACCGTGGCCGCCGACGCCAAGCGCGACGCCGTCAGCCGGATCGACTACGACGCGCTGGGCCGGCAGACCAAGATCACCGACGCCGAAGGCGGCGTCGAAAGCATGATCTACGACGCCTTCGGCAACAAGGCGACCTACACCAATCAACTGGGGGCGGTGTTCAGCTACGACTACGACGCCGCCGGCCGCGTGCTGAAGGAAACCGGCCGCGACGGGGCGACCGTGCTCAGCGTCAAGCGCTTCGAATACGACGCCTTCGGCAACCGCACGCTGCAAGTGGAAGCCGAGGGGCAGCCGGAACAGCGCCGCACCAGCTACGGCTACGACAGCCTGAACCGCCTGGTCAGCCAGCGCGGCGATGTCGTGCATACCTACACCCTGACCGGCGCAGATCTCAAACCGCTTGAGGCGGATGTCGCCCCCACCGAAACCCGCCGTTACGACGCGGCCGGCAACCTGGTCGAGTTCACCGACGCCAATGGCAACGTCACCCGCAGCGCCTACGACAGCCAGAACCGCAAGGTGCGCGAGCGCAACGGCGACGGCTATGTGACGACCTGGGCCTACGACGGCGCCGGCAACGTCATCGAACAACGCGTGTACGCCACCGCGGTGGGCCTGCCCGCCGACGGCGGCGCGCCGCAACCGGCGGACGGCAACTGCCGGATCACCCAGTTTGAGTACGACAACAACAACCGGCTCAAGCGCACCATCGTGCCCAATCAGCAGGTGATCGCGCTGCATCGCCAGCCGGGCGACGATAACGGCGCCAAGAGCAACTACGACATCCTGACCAGCGACCTGGTCACCAGCCGCGACTATGACGCCAACGGCAACGTGATCCGCGAGACCGACGCCAACGGCAACCTGGCGCAGGCGCGCGACAAGACTGGCCGCAGCGTGCGCCGCTATTTCGACAAGGCCGGCCGCAAGCTGCTGGAAGTGGACGCCGCCGGCTACGCGGTGGCCTGGGACTACAACAGCGCCGGCAAACCGCTGCGCGAAACCCGTTACGCCGCCGCCATCGGCGCGCCGGCCGACGGCGACACGCTGGACGCGGTCAAGGCCCGGCTGAAAACCGACGCCCAGGACCGGATCAGCGAGTTCGATTACGACCTGCTGGGCCGGGTGAAGGAAGAGCGCCGCCTCAACGTCGCCTATTACAACCAGGCCGACTTCAATGGCGCGGCCAAGGACGACGCCATCCAGCAGACGTTGCAGACCGGCGTAGTGCGCACCCAATACCACTACAACGCGCTGGGCCTGGTGGACCGCAAGACCGACGCCAAGAATGGCGTCACCGACATCGGCTATGACAAGCTGGGCCGCGAGATTCATCGCGAAGAAGCCGCCTTCGCCAATCAAGCCGGCCAGATGGTACGGCCGACCACCGACACCGTCTACAACGGCCTGGGCCAGGCGACGCAGGTGCGCAAGGCCGGCGTCGACGGCGTGTTCAGCGAGACCCATTACGGCGCCGGCG
This sequence comes from Chromobacterium vaccinii, assembly GCF_000971335.1. GTDB lineage: Bacteria > Pseudomonadota > Gammaproteobacteria > Burkholderiales > Chromobacteriaceae > Chromobacterium > Chromobacterium vaccinii. The sequence goes on along the minus strand of NZ_JZJL01000010.1, from coordinate 115,559 downwards.
GCCGCGCTGACTGGACCAAGGACGCCGAAGGCAATGTCACTTGGTACGACTACGACGCCGTCGGCAACATCAGCCGCACCCGTCGCGACCGCAAGGAAGCGGCCGGCGGCCAGGACGTGACGCTGTACGCCTACACCGCCGCCAAGCAGCAAAGCGTCAAGCAGGACGTGGGCAGCGGCTTGGTCAGCGAAACCCGCTACAACGCCTGGGGCCAGGTGACCAACAAGCGCACCAGCCTCAACCGCCAGGGCGACTGGCAGGAGTTCAGCGAATACGACGGCGCCGGTCGACTGACTCGCGGCAACGCCGGCGGGGTGACCAAGCTGTACGGCTACGATGCCAACGGCAACGCGACCATGACGGTGGAGTCCGGCGCCGACAGCCAGGACCTGCTGCGCAGCCAGGACTTGCAGACAGTGCTGAACCGGCTGTCCGACACCCAGGGCGCCAACTACCAGCAATACCTGAACGACTACCGCTTGAAGCTGGACGACTACGACGCGCGCAACCAGCACGTGGCGACCTACCAGCCGCGCATCGCCAACGCGACCGACTCGCAGTCGGTGCAGATCAAGGCGTGGGAAGTGGCGAAGCCGCTGACCGGTAATGGCGATGTGGTGACGGTGGGGGCGGTGCCGAAGCGGCAAGGTGGGACGGCGAATCCGGTGGCAGGTGGGACTGTATCTATCGGTAGCGGGGGGCGGGTCTCTATTGTGGGGGCGAATTTTTACAATGCACGTGATTATTCTGTTAAGGGGCCTAATGGGCTGTACTGGGATAGGCGGTTAGTGGCGGACTTGCAGTTTGGATTGGTTTTGGATTCTATAATGCCAGAGCTTGGCTCTGGTGCGATTCATATTAAGGTCAAAGCAGTTCAACCACCATGGATTATGATTCCGGGGTATCCACTGCCGGATGATGTGTATGTTGGGAATTATTATACTCATAATGGCGGATTTGTGTTGGCACAAGTGCCAATGGCAAATGTGGTGACAGGGGAGCCAATGAAAGTTAGGGAGTTGGGCGTAACAAATTTACCTACTTCCGTTTTTATTTCTTTGGAGATTTATAAGCAAATAGATAATGTGGAAATTCTTGTTGCGTCTATGCAGGCTGATAAGCCGGCAGTGTATACAATTCAGCAAGACTATATGTTGCTTCCACAAATGCTACAGGGAAAGGCCGAAATACAGGCAATCAAATGGCCAGCTGCAGTTCTTGATGCAAAGAAAATAAATTTTCGGGGGGTGTCGCAAGATGTTAATAGATTACTATTGCTCACTCGTCCTGTAGGTAGTTCAGCTGGTTGGGCTATTGCCAATATCCCGCCGATGCAGATCAACGGCCAAAACGTAGCCGGCTGGTTCGCCTACGACTGGTCCGGCATGGCGCGCGGCAATTACGAGTATCGCTATCTGGCGCTGGACGCCGCCGGCAATGTCAAGAACAGCGGTCAGGGACAGATGACATTGAATGACAGCGCGCCGTCTGTGACTCCCGTAAGGGACGCGAATGGACAGTTTCGAAGCGCCGAATCGACTTTCATGTTAGAAGATGGAACGATTAGTTTTTATGGGGTGGATCCGTCTGCTGTTCAGGCTAATATTAGATTCCGTAGAAAGGGTGGCGAGTGGGGGCAGGTGTTCAAATTTGATCGCCCATCGCCGTTGTTGGAAGGAGGGAGATTTATCTTGGATCCCAAGCAGTATGCTTTGGATTCAGGAGTTGAGTATGAGTATCAGGTTGAGTTCTTATCGGGTGGGTGGCAAGATTTCGGAATCATGGGGCGGGTACCCAAGCCTAAGTGGGTACTGCTTTCCCCAGAGACGCTGAATAAAATCGTCGGTAGTTTCAAACTGGGAGAGCCGCAGTCGGTGACCCAGCCGACACCGTGGAGCAGCCAGACGCAGATCGTCCACCTGAGCAACCAGTCCGCGCTGGCGGCCAGCGGCGTGGTGCGCTATCGCCTGGCCGGCAGCCAGGGCGATTACCTCACCAAGGCGCTGACCAAGAGCGCCGACGGCCCGGGCCGCTTCGACTGGGACACCGGCGAGAACGGCGCGCCGGCCGGCAACTACGAATTCGAATACCAGATCTTCGACGCCGGCGGCGCGCTGATCAACCGCCTGCTCGGCCAAATGGCGCTGGGATCTAACCAAGACGTCAAGCTGGATCGAAACTCCGGCCTGATCCTGCCGCTGGGCGTGGAATTCGATCCCAAGCAGCCCAGCGCCGCGCGGCTGGACCTGAGCTACCGCGTCAAGGGCGGCAACGGCGATTGGCTGCAGACCCAGATCCCGCGCAATGCCGCCGGCACCTTCCTGCTCAACGTCGATAACTGGAAAGAAGGCGACTACGAATACCGCTTCATCCTGCGCGACGCCGCCGGCGCGGTGGTCAACGGCGCCGACGGCTCGGCGCTGGAAACCAGCGGCTATATCCACCGCGGCAGCAACAGCAGCCAGATCAACGGCCAATCGCTGCAATGGGTGGTGAATAAATCGCTGTACAACGCCACCGTCGTCCGTCGCCAGGCCTACAACGCCTTCGGCGAAGTGGTCAGCGAAACCGACGGCGTCGGCAACGCCACCGTTTCCGACTACAACGCCGCCGGCAAGCTGGTGGCCAAGCGCGAGGCGCGGCTGCGCCTGCGCGACGACGACGGCAATGCGCTGAAGAACGCCGATGGCAGCGACAAGCTGGGCGACGAGGCCGTCACCCGCTACGGCTACGACGCGATGGGCAATCTGGTGTCCACCGTCGACGCCAACAACCATGAGAACAAGCAACGCTGGCTGGCCGGCAGCCAGGACGGCCAGGGCAAGGTGCTGCGCGAGCGCCACGCCGATGGCGGCAGCAAGGAGATGGGCTACGACCAGCTGGGCAATCTGCGCACGCAGACCGTCAACGGCCAGCGCCAGCAGGACTACGCCTACGACAAGCTGGGCCGCCTGAAGCGGCTGGACCGCGCGCCGGGCGCGAATGGCAAGCGCGGTTACGACGAGTACGACTACGACAGCGCCGGCCAGCGCATCGGCCACCGCACCACCAGCAACGGCAGCGACGTGCTGACCGACACCACCCGCTACGACAGCCTGGGCCGAGTGTTGGACACCGCCAGCGCGGCGACTCGCCATACCAGCTACAGCTATGTTTGGGACACCCAACTGAAGGGCGCCGGCGGCATCGTGGTGGGCGGCTGGCGCATGACCACCACCAACGCCAACCAGATGACGATGCAGGACGCCACCAGCCTGTTCGGCCTCAAGGCCGAGCACCGCGACCTGGGCGGCCGGGTGACGCAATACCAGTACAACAACGCCGGCCAACTGGCGACGCAGTCGTCCAGCAACGGCCAGAACATCGTCTACACCTACTACGGCAACGGCAATCTGCAGGGCATCGAAGACCGCGCGGCGCACCAGTACACGCTGTACGGCTACGACGACGACGGCCGCAAGACCTACGAAGCCTATGCCAACGGCCCGAACCGCAACAGCCTGACCTTCTACCAGCAATCGACGCTGCGCTACGACGAGCGCGGCCGGGTGATCGAAATCAAAGATCCGCGCTTCCTCAGCCGCTACCAGTACGACGCCGTCGGCAACCGCCAGCGCGTCTACAGCGTGTACCAGGACGGCAAGGACGGCAGCCGTCAGGTGCAGGACAACTGGTACGACTACGACGCGATGAACCGCTTCACGCTGAGCCAGGGCAGCCGCGACGCATCCGGCAATCTGGCGCGCGGCAGCCGCGGCGTCAGCGTCGAGTACGACGGCTTCGGCCAGCGCGCCAAAGTCACCAACGGCAGCGACGGCACGGTGGAAACCTACAGCTACACCGCCGACGGCTATCTGGTCGATACCCAGATCAATGGCAAAACCGCCTTCCATCGCGACAACGACCTGCTGGGCCGCGTCACCGACTCCGCCAGCTACGATTGGAAGAACGGCGACGGCGGCAGCAAGGCCAGCCAGACCCACACCGACTACGACGGCGACGGCAAAATCGCGCGCCAGGTGGCGGATGGCGCCACCACGACCTATGACCTGATGAACGACGGCACGGTCAAAACCACCACCCAGGTCAGCAAGGGCACCACCACCACTACCTACTACGGCTACGAGTGGTGGGACGACGCCAAGCAGTCCACCATCACCGCCCAGCCGTACAACAAGGACGCGCCGGGCTGGCAGCCGGGCATCTCGCACCTGACCTACGACGTCAACGGCCACCTGAAAGAGGCCATCGACGAGAAAGGCCAGCGCAGCTTGCGCTACGTCAACGACGCCCAGGGCGTGGTGATCCGACGCGAAGAAATCGACAAGCAAAGCGTTTACAAGAAGCAGGACTACTACTACGTCGACGGCAAGCAAGTGGGCGCGGTCGGCAACGACGGCCCCAGCCGGGTCGACTTCGCCCAGGCGCTGGCGCAGACCAGCCTGGGCAATAAGAAAGACCAATACCGCTTCGGCGTGGCGGTGAGCAGCGCCGACTTCGACCAGAACTACGAACCGATCGGCCCCAACTACCCGGCGCAAGCGCCGGGCAGCGTCACCGCGCGCGAAGGCGACACGCTGCAAGTGATCGCCGCCAATCTGTGGGGCGACCGCGCGCTGTGGTATCTGCTGGCCGACGCCAACGGCCTGCAAGGCACGGAAACGCTGAAGGCGGGCCAAGTGCTGCGGGTGCCGAACAAGGTCACCAACTTCCACAACAACAGCGGCACCTATCGGGTGTACAGCCCGGGCGAAGCGATCGGCGACGTGACGCCGACGCTGCCGGAACCGCCGCCGCCGCCGCCCCCGCCGGGAGGCGGTGGTTGCGGCGGCTTCGGGATGATTCTGGTCGCGGTAGTGGCGGTAGTGGCGGTGGTGTTTACTGCAGGGGCCTTGGCGCCACTGTTGGCCCCAACCTTGGTAAGCACGGCCGGTGTCATGGCATCGGGGATGGCGGTGCTGACGAGCGCAAGTACTTTAGGTGCCTTGGCTGCTGCGGGCATTGCTGGCGCGGTCGGCTCTATCGTTAGCCAAGGCGTCGCGATGGCGATGGGCATGCAGGACAAGTTCTCATGGGGACAAGTCGGTTTGTCAGCCTTCTCCACAGCGGCTACTGCCGGATTGGCCGGCGGGTATGGGCCATCTGCTTTTGCCGGTAAGGAGATGGGCGCTACCGTCGCGCGAACGATGGCGGTGAACGCCGCCACCCAAGGCGTGGCGATGGCGACGGGGATGCAAAAGTCGTTCAGCTGGACCTCGGTGGCGGCCTCGGGCGTGGCGGCTTGGGCGACAAGCGGCATCAAGCCAGATGTGGAAACCAATCCGCTTGCCAACATCGGCTATGGCACGATGCGGGGCATGGCCGGCGGCGCCATCCAGTCGGTGTTGGGCAACGATCATCAGCCGAACTGGAGCAGTCTGGCGGCCAACTCGTTTGGCAGCGCGGTGGGCGATCAGGTGGTAGGCAGTTTGCAGGCTACGGAGCGGGATCGTTTCTCGAAGGCTGATGCGGCAAGAGGACTCTTCTCTTACAACGAAGCCTATGATCTGAAACCGCCGGTTGCCGACGATGCCACGGCCCGGGCCTTGGGCTTCCGGGGAGACGATTGGGCATTGATGCCGGAGCGTGGGGATGAGGGACCGACCCGGTATATCGTGCGGAAAGGCGATACGTTCACCAGCATTGCGCGCAATACGGATCGCACGGCGGCAGAAATCGCGCTGGCCAATGATGTTAATCAGTTCAACCTGCGACCGGGCCGACCGTTGGCCATCCCCGGAAAGGGCGCGTATAGCGATGATGAGCTGGCCGCCGCAAGCGCGTTCATGGACAAGCAAAACCGCCAGCGCATCGCCGCGCAGAATGCGGCGCGTCAGCAGGCATTGACAGAGAAAATCCGCGCAGGCGTGCCTTTGCTATCGCTGAAATCGTCGTTTACGCCTGAGAATCTCACCGATGGGCTGTTGATGACGTTCGGCGCGGCGGCGCAGATAGTTGGCAATGGTGAGCATGCTGGTCAATCTACCCAAACTGCACTGGGCTCATACAGGGCTGGCTATGCGGGCCGTGATTTGGGCGTTATGGATGGGTATCCCGACTGGGCTGCGGCTGGGCAGCTAACGGCAAGAGCTGGGCAGGCGTTCGCAAGCTATGGATTAGGTGCGATAGGCTACACGGATATGCAAGCCGCTCGTCAAAGTTGGTCGAATGGATCTTATGGCAGTGCTATCGGATATGGTGTCGCCGCGACCGTAAATGCGGCATTGACGGCGGGGACTGTGATTTCCTTTGGGATGGACTCGCCGTTGACAGAATCGGCTCGTGCAGGGTTCACGTGGTTGCGCGCGGAAGGCAGGGGGCTGTTTGCAGAAGGGCGGGTAGGGAATGGGTTTGGGCCTGTGCTTGATCGGATGTATGATAAGTATGTTCCATTTGGACGATCATATGTCGTATCACCAGAAAGTGCTCCAAGCACGGTTTTTGTGAGTCCTGTAGTTGAGTCAGAGCGTGCGGTCTTGCAACGGATGGGTGTTAATAATCGAGCCGGTACACCGTGGGCTGATTTGCGACAAGCCTACCAACAAGCTCGTGGACAAATCGATTTTGCACACATTGAAGCAGATGTTGTATTGAAAGCTAACGGTCGTTACACCGCACAAGGCGGGCACTTCTCGACATCACCTGTAGTTAATATCGTTCCTGGAACTGAAAATGTTGGTGCTAATGGAACTATTAATGCTCAGGTGAGGTTGCTTGGATCGGATGGTAACTTCTATATGAAGACTAACAATGGTGGATTCTCAAGTTTGACACCTGATTCTTGGTCCTTGGCTCAGGCAAAGGGGGAGATGAGTCAGGCATTTTTGGGGCGGTCTCAACAGCCAAATGGCCAATGGTTTGGAAGTTCAAATGGAGTCGACTTTCGTTTCTTCTCACCAACGAACAAAGTGCCTTTATGGCGCGGTTATCCGATTTATACACCATGAAAATTGTCGCAGAAGTATTTAAGCTGCCTAGTGGCTCTCTGATTCCTCAACTTTACTGCGTAGGTAAGGGAGGAGATGTGGAAAGGGGTACGACTGATACACTTCTTGATCTAATTGCAGAGTCTCTTCCATATCAACTTGAGAAGCTGGTAGCTATTCTTGTCGCTGCACGGAGTGGAAAGTATGAACGATCTGATCCAGATTTGGCAGATTGGAGCGTAAATGATAAGTTCGTCTGGATCGGGCCGCCTCGAGCAGAGATAGGGTTTCTCTTCATTTCCAATGAAAATATTCCTGATTTTTCATCCGATGAAGGCGAGCCTCAAAAGTTTTCCATTGAGCAGTTTCTGAATGCGTTAGCTCATTGGGAAAAATTTTGCAAGATTATTTCTGAGCGTGGTAGAGAGAATGTAGTGGGGGTGCGGTTTGAGATTGTAATTTGAGGTAATTTAGCAAGCTAGAGACGAAAAATGCTCCATACAGCGCCGTCAGTTAAACTTAGCTTGCGAAGCCCAACACTCACCCCGATTTATGGCGATCAATATTTATGCGGTCGTGTATTTTATCGGTAAGCGTTGTGCTCCATTGAATTCAGCCCAAGCTACGGTACTGGCACAAGGTCATTGGCGCCCCGGCGCTGGCATGATCTATCACATAAACGGCGCATCCCCTTAATGGCGATGCGCCGTTTTCTTTTGGCTCAAGAACTCCTTAACAAATTTCGTGGCAAGCCAGGAGCAAACCGTGTCGACGGTGATGGCGCGTGTGGAGGAGGGGCCGCTGTGACGAAGCAGGATCTTGGCGAGGGGCTGGGCCGCATCGGCCGTTGCCCGTGTGCCGGAACGGCTGTCTTTTGAGGTGGCAGGCTTGCCACATTTACATGTAGCAAAATTACGTTGAGAATCAATGCTATGTCAGATTGAATATCATTTATTGAGAAAATATTACATTAAGATATTGTGAAGAAGTGTGAATATTGTTAATATCAATACCTTTCGTATTTATATGGCTTGACTGCTGGGTCGACTGTTGATGCGCGGCCAGTCAGGGTTGATGTGTTAAGGATGGATGGGGATGACGGGCGATCAGTCGCTGCAGTTGATGTCGCAGATGATGTGGATGGCGCTGGCCATTGCCGCGCCGGTGCTGTTGTTCAGCCTGGTGGTGGGGATTCTGGTGAGCGTGATCCAGGTGGTGACCCAGATTCAGGATGCGTCGCTGGCTTTTGTGCCCAAGTTGTTGGCTGTGTTTGCCGCCTTGCTGCTGTTTGGCCCGTGGATGTTGAAATCATTGGTCAATTACGCTTCAGGGGTGATCAGCAGCATTCCGTCGCTGTTCTGAAGCCTTCCCTATGTCTTTTCCGCTGGATATCGGTTGGTTGTACGCGGCTTTCCTATTGTCGGTGAGATTGGCGCCGGTGCTGCTGCTGACGCCGGTGCTCGCCACCGCCAACGTGCCGGGCGTGGTGCGCGGCTTGCTGGGCTTGAGCCTGGCGGCGCTGATGGCTTATGGACTCGAACTGCGGCTGGCGGTGCCGACGAGCGGGTGGGTATTGGCCGGGCAGGCTCTGACGGAGCTGTTCATCGGCGCGCTGCTCGGCTTTGGCGTGCAGTGCGCGTTTGGCGCGCTGGCGTTCGCGGGGCGCTTGCTGGATACCCAGATCGGCTTTGGCCTGTCCAGCGTGATCAATCCCATGACCAAGCAATCCAGTTCGGCGATGGGTTTGGCGTTTGAGTTGCTGGCCGTGGCTTATGTGTACGCGGTGAACGGCCATCACATGTTGCTGCAGGCGATGGCGTTTCTGTTGGAAAGCCTGCCGGTGGGGCAGCCGGTCAGCCTGATGCTAGCCGAGCGGGCGGTGGCGCAGTTTGGCGTGTTGTTTTTGCTGGCGCTGTCTTTGGCGGCGCCATTGTTGATCGCGCTGTTCGCCATTGATGTCGGCGTGGCGCTGATGTCCCGCTCGATGCCGCAGTTCAACGCCTTTGTGATGGCGATGCCGGTGAAGGTGGGCGTGGGCTTGGCCCTATTGGCGGTGATGCTGCCGCGGCTGGGCGGTTTTTTTGAGCGCTGGCTGGCCTCGATGCTGGATTATCTGGCGGCTTTCGGAGGCTAGGCGGTGGCGGAGCAGGAACAGGACCGGTCGGAAGAAGCGACGCCGCATAAACGCGAGGAAGCCCGCAAGAAAGGGTCGGTGGCGCGCAGCCAGGATGTGCTGGGCGCGGTGTCGGCGTTGACGCTGCTGCTGGCGCTGATGACCCTGGGGCCGGGCATGGCCCGCCATTGCCTGGGTATTTTCGCATCGCTGCTGTCTCATGCCGGAGAGTGGTCGTTTTCGCAGGATGCGCTGTCGGTCTGGATGCGGAATCTGGGTGTTGAACTGTTCCGGACCATGGCACCCTTGTGGTTTCTGCTGGCATTGACCGCGGCGTTGGCGGGGGCGGCCCAGGTAGGCCTGGTGTTTTCCGCTGCGCCGTTGAAGCCGGATTGGGAAAAGCTGAACCCGCTGGAAGGCTTCAAGCGTTTGTTCACGCTGCGCTCGCTGTTTGAAGCGGCCAAGTCCAGCGTCAAGTTCCTGGCGTTTTCGCTGGCCTTGTACTGGATCATCCGCGGCATGCTGCCGGACTGGATGCTGCTGACCGGAGCGGGCGCGGGGCGGGTGGCGGACGCCACTGGCGCGGCGCTGCTGCAGGTGTTGCGTTACATGGCGTTGGCCATGCTGGTGGTGGCCGCCGCGGACTGGCTGTTTGTGAAGCGGACGCTGAGCAAGAAGCTGAAGATGTCCAAACGCGAAGTGAAAGAAGAATACAAACGGCGCGAGGGCGATCCGCGGATCAAGTCCAAGCTGAAGGAGATCCGCCAGCAATTCCTGCAAAAGACGCGTTCGGCGTCGCGGGTGAAAGAGGCGGACGTGCTGGTGGTGAATCCGCGCCATTTGGCGCTGGCCATCCAGTACAAGCGGGGCGAGATGGCCGCGCCCATGCTGCTGGCGAAAGGCGCGGGCGAGATGGCGTTGAAAATGAAAGAAACAGCCAGGCGGCATGGCGTGCCGATCTTGGAAAACAAGCCGCTGGCGCGTGGACTGTTTCGCGATGTGGATGTGGACGAGTGGATTCCCGACGCTTATTTCGGCGCAGTGGCAAAGGCGCTGGTCTGGGCGTTTCGGGTGAAGAAGGGCTGAGCCGCTCGATTGGGAGCGGCGTCGCAATGGCGGTTAGATGAGTAGTCTGGTCAAGTTGTTCAAGGAAGGGGCGAATGTTTCGATCATCTTGCTGATGGTCGGCATTCTGTTCGTCCTTTTCACGCCGGTTTCGGCAAGGGTGCTGGACGCGCTGCTGCTGGGCAATTTCAGCCTGGCGCTGTTCGTGCTGCTGCTTACCTTCTATGTGCGAAAGCCGGTGGATTTCTCCACCTTCCCCTCGGTATTGTTGATCGCGACGCTGTTCCGCCTGTCGCTGAACGTGTCCGCCACGCGCCTGATCCTGTCCGACGGCGAGGCCGGCCGCGTGATCGGCGCCATCGGCTCCTACGTGGTGGGCGGCAATTACGTGATCGGCGTGATCGTGTTCCTTATCCTGGTGGTGGTCCAGTACGTGGTGGTGACCAGCGGCGCGCAGCGCGTGGCCGAGGTGGCCGCCCGCTTCACGCTGGACAGCATGCCGGGCCAGCAGATGAGCATCGACGCCGATCTGAACATGGGTTTCATCGACCAGGCCGAGGCGCAGCGCCGCCGCAAGGAGCTGGAAAAGGAAGCTGGCTTCTATGGCGCGATGGACGGCGCCAGCAAGTTCGTCAAGGGCGACGCCGTTGCCGGCATCATCATCATGCTGATCAACGTGATCGGCGGCTTCGCGGTGGGCGTGGCGCAGCACGGCCTGCCCTGGCAGGAGGCGCTGCAGACCTACACCCTGCTGACCATCGGCGACGGCATTGTCACTCAGGTGCCGGCGCTGGTCATCTCGGTGGGCACCGGCATCATCATCACTCGCTCCGCATCCGACGGCCGGCTGAGCAGCGAAGTGCTCGGCCAGTTCACCGCTTATCCCAATATTCTGTTGATGCTGGCGGGCGCGTTTTTCCTCATTGCGTTCCTGCCTGGTCTGCCGGCCTTCCCCGCCTTGTTGTTGGCGGCGATGTTCCTGGCAGGCGGCTTGCTGCTGCGCAAGGTCCGCAAGCCGGAAAGCGATGACGAGGACGCGTCTGCCGAAAAGGCGGAAGAGGCGGCAGGGGATGCGTCTCTATATGACGAATTGAAAGTGGACTTGCTGTCTATCGAGCTGTCGCCCGAGCTGGCGCCCTTGATGGGGCAGGACGGCAGCATTCTGCTTGAGCGGATTTCCCTGTTCCGCAAGCAGTACATGCTGGATTCTGGCCTGGTGCTGCCCAAGATGAAGGTAAGAGAAAGCAAGACGCTGCACGACGGCGCCTACCAGATCCATCTGCAAGGCGGAAAAGTGGGCGAGGGACGCTTGGAGCCGGGATGCTGGCTTGCCATCCATCCAGGCGGCGAGCGCGCCAAGCTGGAAGGCAAGCCCACTACCGATCCCGCCTATAACCTGCCGGCGATATGGATTCAGGACGCCCAGCGCAGCCGGGCGCGCGAATCCGGCTACACGGTGGTGGACGCCGCGACCGTGTTCATGACCCACTTTTCGGAAATCGTCAAACGCCAGTCGGCCGCGCTGCTGACCCGGGACGAAGTGGAGCGGCTGGTCCGGCACCTGCGGCAAAGCCAGGAAAGCCTGGTGGACGAGCTGGTGCCGAACGTGATGACGCTGAGCGACATCCAGAAGGTGCTGCAGGCGCTGTTGCAAGAGAAGGTTTCCATCCGCCGGCTGGACACCATTTTGGAAGTATTGGTGGACGCGGGGCGCGCCGGCAAGGATGTGGACGAGCTCACCTCCCGGGTGCGCCAGCGGCTGGGCAATGTGATCTGCGCGCCGCTGGTGGACGGCGATGGCGCGCTGCACGTGATCACGCTGGACGGCGGCATCGAGCAGACCTTGTACGACGGACTGCGTCGCAGCGAAAGCGGCGCGTCGTCGCTGGCGCTGGACCCGCGCTTCGCCGAGCAGCTGCTGAAAAAGATGCTGGCCGAATCAGAGAAGATGGCGGGCGCCAACCGCATGCCGGTGGTGCTGTGCGCGCCGGAGGTGCGCGCCAATCTGCGCAAGCTGACCGAGCGCATGATCCCCCATCTGCACGTGCTGGCGCTGAGCGAGGTGCCGCCGGGCGTCGGGTTGAAATCTTTTGCCGCGGTAACGTTTTGACGGGATGGCGAGATGAGCGAATTGATGAGCGTGATGGCGGCGTCGATGCAGGCCGATGTGAACCGGGTGAACACCGTGGCGCACAACATGGCCAACAGCAACACCGCAGGCTTCAAGCGCCAATTCACGCTGGGCGGGGATTTGCAGTCCGGTCCGTTGGCCGATACGCGACAGGGCGCGCTGAGCCGCACCGGGTCGGACATGGATCTGGCGATAGAAGGCGCCGGTTACTTCTCCGCCTCGGAAAACGGCAACAGCTATGTCAGCCGAGGAGGCGCGCTGCGGCTGGACAGCCGCGGACGGCTGGTGCTGACGCAGTCCGGCTTGCCGCTTGAGGGCGAGCAGGGCGAGATATTTCTGAAACCCGGCGCGTTCCGGGTGGATGACCGCGGCCAGGTGTTCCAGGGCGAGCAGAACGTCGCCCGCATCAAGCTGGTTTACCCGGCCAAGGACGCGCTGCTGGAGGCGACGGGCAACGGCCTGTACCGGGTGCGCGGCGCGATGGCCGATCCCAAGGATCTGGGCGGCGCGGGGCGGCTGCGTCAGGGTTTCCTGGAGATGTCCAACGTCAACTCTACTCGGGAAATGGTGGAGATGATGGAGGCGACGCGGCATTTCGAGTCGGTGCAAAAAGCGGTGCAGGGCATGGACGCTGTCTGGGACAAGGCATTGAAGACCCTGGGCGAATTTTGAAGGCATTGAAGCAAGGATGGAATCGTGATTGACGCACTGTACGTGGGCGCGACCGGCATGGCGGCCCAACAAGGCAGTCTGGAGGCGGTGGCCAATAACCTGGCGAACATGAACACGCCGGCATACAAGCGTTCGCAGGCGGTGTTCGACGACCTGATGTACCGCGAGGCGGCGCAGCAGGCGGCGGCCCAGGGCGAAGCGCCCGGCGTCGTCAGGCAGGGCCTGGGCACCCGGCTGAGCGCGGTGGAAAAGGTTTTCAGCCAGGGCGACCTGCGCCCGTCCGAGTCGGATTTCGACGTCGCGATCAATGGCGACGGTTTCGTCGCCGTCAGCAATCCGGACGGCTCGCTGGCCTATAGCCGGCTGGGTTCGCTGCGCGTCAGCGAGGATGGCCTGCTGCAGCTGCGCGGCGGCCAGACGCTAGACCCGGCCATCACCTTGCCGAAGGACACCCGCACGTTGAAAGTCGGCGAAGACGGCCTGGTTTCCGCGGTGACCGCGGATGGGCAGACCTTGGAGCTCGGCAAGATCGAACTGGCCATGTTCAGCAATCCGGCTGGATTGAAGCCGGTGGGCGAGGGCCTGTATCTGCCGACCGAGCAATCCGGCGCGGCGCAGATGGGCCGGGCAGCCGAGGATGGCCGCGGCAAGCTGGCGCAGAAATATCTGGAAGGCTCCAACGTGAAGATGGCGGACGAGCTGGTCAACATGATGCTGGCCCAACGGGCCTTTGAGGCGAGTTCCCGCATCATCCAGGCCGCCGACGAAATGCAGTCCATCACCAACAATCTGCGCCGCGGTTGATGCGCGCGCTGCCGCTGCTGCTGGCCGCATGGGCGGGCGCCGCCGCGGCGGAGGCGCTGGTCGTTCCGGCCTCGGTCGAGGTGGAGGGGCGGTCGGTCAGCTTGGCGCAATTGGTAAGCGGGCCTGCAGCCGAGGAGTGGCGCGTTCAGGCCGCCGCCAAGGTGCTGATAGGCGATTTGCGGGCGGGCGAAAGGCGGGATATCCCCGGCGCGCGTTTGCAGGCCGCCTGGAAGCTGGCGCTGGGCGCCGGCGCCGCGCGCTGGACCTTGCAGGCTCCCGAGCGGGTGAGCGTGACGCGAAAAGCCGGCGAGCCCGCGGCTGAGCGGCTGGCGAAGGAAGGTGAAACGGCATTGCGGGCGCGGTTGGACAGCTTCTGCTCCAAAACCGCGCTGCGTCCGGAGGGCTTGCCGAATGCGGCGATGCTGCCGGGCCAGGGCGCCGGCATCGTCGCTCGCCTGTCGCCGCAGCCCGCTTTGGCGCGACGGATGGTGGTGTGGCTGGATGTGTTTGAGGGGCGGCAGCTGTATGGCAGCTGGCCGGTCTGGTTCGAGGTGTCGTGCGAGCGGACCGTGGTGCGGGCGCGGCGGGATATCGCCAAGGGCGAGGCCCTGGCTGCGGGCAATGTGGAGCGAACCATCGCCGACGTCGTCGATGGGCGGTTGTTGTCCGGGTTCGAGGACAAGATCGCCGCGCGGGCGCTGTCCGCCGGCAGCGTGTTGCGGGAAGCGGATGCCGCTGCCGCGCCGATGGTGCGCAAGGGCGGGAGAGTCGTGGCCCGCTTGAACAGCGGCCCGGTCCGGCTGGAGCTGGAGGCGGTGACGATGGAAGACGCCGCGCTGGGCGAGGTGGTGTACGCCAGGCGTCCCAAGGAGCAGGCGGTTTTCAAAACCCGGGTAGCCGGGGCTGGCATGGTGGATGTGTTGTGAAAACAGGCTGTGTGATAGGGCCGGAGTGGACATGAACAAGAACAAGTGGTGGGTCCGGATTCTGCAGGGCGGCGCGTTGCTGGTGCTGTCCATCTCGCTGGCCCAGGCCGGCGAGCGCATCAAGGATCTGGGCCGTTTCGGCGGCTGGCGCGACAACCAGCTGATCGGCTATGGCCTGGTGACGGGTTTGGCCGGCAGCGGCGACAGTCCGCGCAGCCAGATGACCCAGCAGTCGCTGGCCAATATGCTGAAGCAGTTCGAGGTCAATCTCGGGCCGGATCAACTGAACAGCCGCAACGTGGCTGCGGTGATGGTGACGGCGAACATGCCGCCCTTGCTGGAGCCGGGCGCGCGGCTGGACGTGACGGTGACTTCGGTCGGCGACGCCCGCAGCCTGCTGGGCGGCAGCTTGCTGCAAACGCCTCTGAAAGGCAGCGACGGCCAGGTGTATGTGCTGGCGCAGGGCGCGTTGTCGGTGGGCGGCTATCGCTACGACAGCAACGGCAATATGGTGCAGAAAAATCATCCTACCGTCGGCCAGATTCCGGCGGGAGGCATCGTTGAGCAAGCTGTGGCCACCAGTTTCGTCCGCAACAATATGGCGGAATTTCTGCTGTCGTCTCCGGACTTCACCACCGCCGAGCGCGTCGCGAAGGCGATCAACCGCAAGCTGGGCCGCAGCGTCGCCATTCCGCTTGGCGCAGGCAAGGTGGGCATTAGGGTGGGAGGAGAATCCGCCGCCGGGGTGACCGACCTGCTCAGCCGGATCGAGGCCATCGAGGTGACGCCGGACGAGCGCGCCCGCGTGGTGGTGAACGAGCGCACCGGCACGGTAGTGGCAGGCGGCAATGTGATGCTGTCGGCGGTGACGGTGGTGCATGGAGATTTGAAGATCTCCGTCGAAACCGACTATCTGGTGTCGCAGCCGCCGCTGGTGGTGGGGGGCGGACGCGAGGTGAGGACGGCAGTGGTGCCGCAGACGCGGATCACCGCCCAGGAAAAACCGCTGCCGGGCATCAGCCTGAAGGGCAGCTCGACCATCGCGGATCTGGTGGCGGCATTGAACCGCATCCGCGCCACGCCGCGCGACGTGATCGCGGTGCTGCAAGCGGTTCGCTCCGCCGGCGCGCTGCATGCGGAACTGGTCATTCAATAAGTTAGGACGGGATATGCAAATCGGTTCGGTAAGCAATGTGGTGACCCAGGCGCTGGATGGCCTGACGCTGCGCCAGCAGGTGATCGCCCAGAACATCGCCAATCTCAATACGCCGGGCTACACCCCGCTGCGCGTGGACTTCGAATCCGCATTGCAAGGCATGGAGGGCGCCGGCCCCCGCATCCTGCCCGATACGCGGATGACTCCGACGGGCAGCCCGTCCGGCGCGGCGGCGGAGCTTAGCCGCCAGGTTTCGCAGCTGGCTGACACCGCGTTGCGTTATCAGACCCTGATCAAGGGCATCAACAAGCAACTGGCCATCATGCAGCTGGTGGTGTCGGACGGGAGGCGCTAAATGCCCGGGATCTGGCAATCGCTGGCCATCAGCCAAAGCGGCATGGATGTGGAGCAGCTACGGGCGGAAGTGGCCGCGCGCAATATCGCCAACGCCAATGTGGCGGCGGCGCCGGGCGCGGCCCTGGCAAAACCGCTGCGGGTCGTGGTGCAGCCGGTGAGCGCGGGTTTCGGCCAAGCGCTGTCGCGCGCCGAGTCCGATCAGCCGCCGCCGGGCGGCGTGCGCGCCGCGGTGGTGGAGTCCGACGCGCCGGCGCGCAAGGTGCTGGATCCATCCAGCCCGCTGGCCGACGCCCAGGGCTATGTGCAGTACGCCGGCGTGAACACGCTGGAGGAAATGTTCGCGATGACCATGGCCGTCCGCTCGTACGAGGCGAACGTGACGGCTTTCAATGCCGCCCGCTCGATGATGCAGAAGGCATTGGATATAGGAGGCAAGCAATGATAGAGGCCATCGCCGGCAGCGCGTTCGCCGACTCCCTGTCGGCGGCCGGAGCCGCCAAGCCGGGGCCGGCCAGCGGTTTCGAAAACGTGCTGACTCAGTTGGAGAAGTCTGAAAACTCGCTGGGAACCTTGCTTAACGATGTCGCGACCGGGCAGGCGGGCAGCCTGCATCAGGTGATGTTGAAGATGGAAGAAACCCGCATGCAGTTCGAACTGTTCATGCAGGCGCGGAACAAGGTTCTCGAAGCCTATCAGGAAGTCATGCGGATGCAGGTGTGACGCCCAGGCGGAAATTTTGATTGGATAGGCAGACGATGGTGGATTTTATCAAGGCGCTCTGGCAGCGCTCTTCTGGGGCGGGCCGGGCTTTTCTGTTGGCCGGCGCGATCGCGGCGGTAGCGGCGCCGGTGGGCGCGTATTGGTGGATGAGCAAGGCGGATTACCAGGTGCTGTTCTCCGACCTGGACGCCCGGGATGCGGCTAGCATCGCGGCCGCGCTGGAAAAGCAGAAGACGCCTTATGTCCTGTCCGACGAGGGCAAGACCATCCAGGTGGAAAAGGACGCGCTGTACAAGACGCGGATGAAGCTGCTGGGCAGCGGCCTGGATTTGAAGGGCTCTGTCGGTTTCGAATTGTTCAACAACGCCGAGTTCGGCGTGACCGAGTTCGCGCAGAAGATCAACTACCAGCGCGCGCTGCAGGGCGAGCTGGCGCGCACCATCATGGGTTTCGACGAGGTGCAGAACGCCCGCGTCCACCTGGTGTTGCCTGAGGGCGGCATGCTGCGCAAGCGCGGCGCCAAGGCCAAGGCTTCGGTCTGGGTCACCCTGAAGGGCGGCAAGAGCCTGCAGCAGGAGCAGGTGGCCGGGGTGCAGCGCTTGGTGGCCGCCTCCGTGCCGGAAATGGACGCCGCCGCCGTCACCGTGCTGGACCAGCGTGGCGTGGCGCTATCCGCGCGCGAAGCCGGCGAAGATGGCGTGACCGGCGGAGACGCCGGTTTGCAGCTGAAGAAGGAAACCGAGACCTATCTCGTGGACAAGGTGACGCGGATTCTGGACACCGCTTTGGGACCGAACCAGGCGGCGGTCAGCGTGGACGTGGCGCTGGATCTGTCTTCGCAGAAGCTGACGCGAGAGTCGGTGGTGGGCGATAGCGGCGACAAGGGCGTGCTGGTGCGCAGGCGCGAGCAATGGCAGGGCGATGGCGCGGATGCCGGCCACGCATCCCAGGCCATGCCGGCTATGGGCGGCGCGGGCGGCAACAAGTCGCTTGATTCCGAATACCAGGTGGGCCGCGAGCTGAAACAGACCAGCATGGCGGGCGGCGCGGTTAAGCACATCAGCGTCGGCATCATCACCAACGCCAGCCTGTCCGACAGCGCGGTGGAGCGCTTGCGCGAAGTGATCGCGATGGCCATCGGCCTGGACAGCGGCCGCGGCGACGGCATCGCTTTCTCGGTGATGGACAATGTGCAGGCGGTGGCCGCGCCGCAAGGCGACGCCAAGAAGCCGGCAGAGGTCGCGGCCGCTAAAGCCGAGCTGGACGCCGGCCCGGCCATTTGGTGGGCGGCAGTGGCCGCGCTGCTGACCCTAGGGGCTGCTGGAGGTTGGTCGCTGCGCCGCCGCATGGCCAGGAAGACGCTGGACGAAGCGGAGCGCGAGCGCTTGCTGCGTCAAGTGCGGCGCTGGCTGGTGGAGCAGCCGGAGGGCGGCAAGTGATGGCGGCGGAGCAGAATAGCCTGCGCGCGGCGCTGGCGGTGTCCGCGCTGAGCGCCGATGACCGCCGTTGGCTGGAGTCCCGCTTGTCGGAAGATGAGCGCGGCCGGCTGGGGTTGGCATTGTCGCAGCTGGACGAGCGACCGCTGGCGGAGCAGGCCGAGGCCATGAGTGAGCATGCAGGCATGGCGTTGCAAACGAGCGAGCAGCGGCTTGCGGGCCGCATAGGCGCGCTGGCGGCTGCGATCGCGGCGGAGCCCGCATGGCTGCAGGCCGCGATCGGACATGCCTTGGGCGCGGAACTGCGCGGCCGCGTGCTTGCTTTCATGGAAAGCAGCGAGGCATGGAGTGGCCGCACCGCAGAACTGCGTCGTAGTTGGGCCGCGAGTCCGGAGCGCGAAGCGCCGGCGCTGCGCGCGGCGGTGTTGGCTGGCTTGGCCGCGTCGAGCGCGTTTTCGTCCGGAGCCGAGCTGGATGTCCCTGTTCGAGAGGACGCGGGTGGCTCTATGTGGCTTGGCCTGGGCGCCTGGCTGAAGAAAGCGATGTCATGAGCGATATCATCCGCAGCCCCCTGATCCGTTCCCGGCCGGAGGCGCAATCCAGCAGCGGTTTTCAAGCCGCCGCGCAGCGGGCGGTGCAGCAACCTGAAGCGGTTCGCCCAGTAGATGCCGAGGCGGAAATCCGCGCGATGCGTGCCCGGGCGATGGCCGAGATAGAGGCTATGCGCGCCAAGGCCAAGGCCGAGTGCGACGCGATGCGCGCCAACGCCGGTGACGAGGGTTACCGGGCCGGCATGGCGAAGGCTGAAGCGGAAATCCGCGATCAGCTGGGCCAGGCGGCCCAGCATGCCAAGGCTTTGCTCGCCTCGATGGAGGACGGGCGCGCCCAGATGCTGGGCGAAATGGAAGACATGGTCGCTCCGGTGGTATTCGAGGCGTTGATCCGCGTCGTCGGCGACATCCCGCAATCGGCGGAGTTGGTCCGTGCCGGCGTGCGGCGGGCGTTGCGGGAAGTCGTTGGCCGGGAACCGGTGCGCGTTCTCCTGCATCCGGCCGACGCGGCGCTGCTGGGCGACGGCGGCGAAATATCCGGCGAGCTCGGCCGGCAAGTCCACGTGGCGGCCGACGACACGCTGGCGAGAGGGGGCTGCATGGTCGAAACCGCTCATGGCGATATCGATGCCCGCTGGTCTACCCAGCTGGAGCGTTTGCACCGGGCATTGCGCGAGGCCGGGCGGGCATGATGCTTAAGCTCGAGCGGCTGCTGGATGCGGTCAAGTCGGCGGATCTGGTGGAAAAGGTCGGCTATGTGAGCCGCAAGGTGGGCCTGTTGGTTGAGTCCAGGGGACCAGCCGGCGTCGGCTTGGGCGATCTTTGCCATATCGAGATGTCGGACGGGCGTCCCCATGTGCTGGCCGAGGTGGCGGGCCTGGACAGCGACCGCCTGCTGCTGTTGCCGTACGGTCCGGTGGATGGATTGCTGCTCGGCGGCCGGGTGGTCTCGGCCGGCCGGGCGTTTTCCATCCCGGTGGGCGATGCCCTGCTGGGGCGGGTGGTGGACGCGTTCTGCCGGCCGCTGGACGACAAGGGATGGTTATCCGAGGAGAGCCGTCGGCCGGTGCGAAGCGCGCCGATCCCGGCGCTGAAGCGCAGCCGCATCGATCAGGTGATGGAAACCGGCGTCAGGGCCATCGACTCCATGCTGACGATAGGCTACGGCCAGCGCCTTTCCATCATGGCGGGCAGCGGCGTCGGCAAGAGCACGCTGCTGGGCATGCTGGTGCGCAACTGCGCCGCGGACATCGTGGTGGTGGGCTTGATCGGCGAGCGCGGGCGGGAAGTGCTGGAGTTCCTCGAAGAAAACCTGGGCGAGGCGGGTTTGGCCCGTTCCGTGGTGGTGGTGGCGACGGCGGATGAGCCGGCGCTGGTGCGTGAGGCCGCGGCGCTGAGCGCGGTCACCATCGCCGAGCATTTCCGCGACCAAGGAAAGTCCGTATTGCTGATCGTGGATTCGCTGACCCGCTACGCGATGGCGCGGCGCGAGGTCGGCCTAGCCACCGGCGAGCCCGCCACCTCGCGCGGCTACACCCCGTCGGTGTTCTCCGAGCTGGCCGGCATGTTGGAGCGTTGCGGCACCCGCAAGGAAGGCGGCTCCATCACCGGGCTGTTCACCGTGCTGGTGGAGGGCGACGACATCCACGATCCGGTGGCGGACAGCGTGCGGGGCATCGTCGACGGCCACATCGTGCTGTCGCGCGATCTGGCCAATGTCGGCCATTTCCCTGCGATCGACGTGTTGGGCAGTGTCAGCCGGTTGGCCTCCGCGTTGGCGACCGAGGAGGAGCAGGCATTGATGCGTGCGTGCCGGAAAACCATGGGCTTGCTGTCGGGCAGCAAGGATTTGCTGGAGCTCGGCGTATACAAGCCGGGCGGCAATCCGGATCTGGATGACGCGCTGGAGCGCAAGCCGGGCTTGGAGCGTTTTCTGCGGCAAGGCACGCATGAGCGCAGCGAACGCAAGGCGGCGCTGGCGCAGCTTGCGGCGATGCTGGGAGGGCGCTGATGCGGAAGTTCCGCTATCGGCTGGAGGCCTTGATGCGGTTTCAGGAATCGTCGCTGCAGCCGTTGAGACAGGCTCTGCAAGAGGCCGAGCACAGATTGGCATCCGACCGAGCGGCCATGCGCGCCGCGGAGTTTGAGGTTTCCAGTTGCGAGCGAACGCTGCCGGCCTTGGTGGGCAACCAAGCGCTGTACCTGTCCGCGCTGGGTTTCATCCGGGAGCTGCGCCTGCGTTGTCGGCAACTGGCGCACATCGTCGAGGATTCGGAGCAATTGAGAGAGCAGGCGATGGCTGCTTTGCTGGAGGCTCAAGCCCGCTTGCGCCAGTTTGAGAAACATGAAAACAGGCAGCGCGCGTCGTGGATGGCTGAGGTTCAGCGCGGCGAATACCGCGAGCAGGACGATGCGTGGCTGCAGCGCCGCATGGCGGGAGAGCGCGCATGAATGTGGGATGGGTAGAGATGGAACGGCGCGGCGCGGCGCCGGGGTCGGAGCGGGACTCATTGGATGAGCGGTCCGGACGGCGGTGGCAGAGGCAACTGGACGATGAGTTGGCAAACCACAGCGTGTGCCGCGCGATCGAGCTTGGCGGCGCGGCGCTTTCCAACCCGGCGCCGGAGAGCGGCATCGCGGCGGCGGGTAAAGATAATGTGGGTTCGACGCCATCTCCTGACGAGCCGCGGGCGCAAGCCGCCGGAATCGACCGGGGGACTTTGGCCCGACAGGCCCTGGCTTTCCGCGGACAAGCGGCTGTGGCGCGAAGCGCGGCCGCCGCGTCTTACGGTTTGTCTGGCGCGCCGCTCGAGCTGTCTGCGCGGGCGGAGGAGACTGGCGCTGCCGAGCGGATCTCGATGGCGAGCGACGCTGAAACCATGCTCCGGTCCTGGCTCAAGCCCTGCAAGATCACGGTATTCGCCGACCAGGGGCAGCTCAGGGTGTGGGTGCGCGACGCGCGCATGGACGCGGGCGAAGCTGAGGCCCTCGGCCAGCGGCTGGAGCGACATATCAGAGAAAAGGGTGGGCGGCTGGCGATGCTGGCCGTCAATGGCGCGGTGGTCTATAGCAACGCCGCCGCCGGCTTGAACGTTTTGAAATAGAGGTGAACATGGCGACAACAGGTTTGGGCATTTCCGGCAGCGACAGCATCGCGCAGACGCGGGGCATCACCCAGCAGGACTTCTTGCGCATCCTTTCAACGCAGCTGACCTTCCAAGACCCGCTGAAACCGATCGACAACCAGCAATTCATGGCGCAGATGGCGCAGTTCTCGTCGCTGGAGCAGACGCGGATGTCCAACGAGAAACTGGATACCCTGCTGGCGCAGCAAGCTGCGAACCAGTCTATCGGCCTGATCGGTAAGACCGTGGAAGTGCAGACGGCCAACGGCAATGTCGCGGGGCAGGTGACGACCATCTCCTTTTCCAGCGGCCAGCCGATGCTGACGGTGAAAGCGGCGAGCGGCGAGCTGATGACCGATGTCGCGTTGACCCAAGTGGCTTTGGTGAGAGGGAGCGCGACATGATAGACACCATGTTCGTCGGCCTGAGCGGCTTGCGTACCTTCCAGAAGGGGCTGTCCAACATCGGCAACAATGTGGCCAATCTGAACACCCCGGGCTTCAAGCGGACCTCGCTGCAGTTCACCGACATGATGTATCAGTACGATGCGCAGGGCGGGCAAGGCGGGCAGCACGGCGAAGGCGTGAAAATCGGGGTGTCCTCGACAGACTTTTCCGCGGGTGAGCTGCAATCGTCGACCAATCCGCTGGATGTGGCGGTGGACGGCGGCGGCTTTTTTGTTTCCAAGAACGGCGAGCAGATCAATTACAGCCGCGTCGGACAATTCGAGCTGAACGCCGATGGCGCGCTTATTAGCCGTCAGGATAAGTCGCGCATCCAGATGTTCGACCCCGCCAACGGTCTGTCCGACTTTTCCGTCGGGACGCTGCGCAGCCAGATGGCCAAGCCGACGGCCACGATCAAGTTCGCCGACAACCTGTCCACCGGCGCGACCAACAGCAGCGCGGAAACCACCGTCTACGACAAGGACGGCGCTCAGCGGCAACTGAAGATCAGCTTCACTAGCAATGCCTCCACGACACCGCGCAGCTGGAAAGTGGAGGTGCAGGACAAGGTGTCACAGAGCGCGGTGGGCAGCGGCGAGATCCGCTTCGATCCCGATGGCTCGCCATCGTTTGCGTACAACCAGCTGACAATGAAGCTGAAAAGCGCTACCGGCGGCGAGTCTGACCTGAAGCTGTTCTTCGGCCAGCCGGGCTCCATTTCCGATACGACCAGCCTGTCCGGCGGCACCTCGTCGACTATCCGGGTGGCCAGCCAGGATGGTTACGGCGCGGGCGCGCTGACCAAGCTGACCTTCGATGGCGAGGGCAAGGGCCAGATCAGCTACTCCAACGGCCAGACCGCGGTGGCGGGACGTTTGGCACTGGCCTGGTTCTCCCAGCCCGACCACCAACTGGAGCGGGCCGGCTCCGGATACTACCGCGCCCTGGCCGGCCAGAGCCCGGAATACGGCGTGGCCGGAGGCGGCGTGTTCGGCAAGGTGGCCGGCGGCAAGCTGGAGCTTTCCAATGTCGAGCTGTCGTCTGAGTTCAGCGACATGATGATCACTCAGCGCGGCTATCAAGCGGCCTCGCAACTCATTTCCGCCGCGAACGAGATGATGCAGCAGGCGCTGCAGATGAAAGGCTCCCGATGAGCCGCGCGTTGCCATTCCGGCTGTATGCCCGAAAAGAGCTGGATGCGGTCGAAGCCGGCATCGAAAAGCGCTATTCGGCTTGGCTGCGGGAGTGGGGGCTGGCGGACGGCGAGGCTCAGGTTTGCGTCCGGCCGGTTTCGTTGGCGGATGCTTCCGCCGGGAAATGGCTGATGGCGGGCGGGGCCTGGCCTGCCATGTCGGATCAGGCAGGCTTTTTCGCCCGTGTCTGCCTGGGCGTGGACAAGAGTCGGGCGGCTATCGAAGGCTCGAATCTGGCGGCGTCCGCGATTCGCGCGGCGCGGGACGCGCTGGCCGCCGCGATCGCGGGAGCGGATGCGCCCCAGAAGGCCTATGACGATCCGAGAGACGGTGGCCAGCTGAACCCGGTGTTTTCGTCCACAGGCGCTTTACGGGCAGAGTTGCGTCATGCGGATCAGACCTTGGTTTTGCTGTTGTCTGCGGACCAGGCGAAGTGCTGGCTCTCCGCACCGCGGCAAGCGGCGGCGCTGGAGCCGATATTGCTGCGCTCGCTGCCGGTGGATGGCCTCGTCGAATTGGAAGTGCGCGCCTCCCCCGCGCAGTTCTCCATTGAGGACCTGGGCTCTCTGCGTCCAGGCGATGTGATCCGTTTGGATCAGAAGGCGGGGACGCCGTTCGACCTGCGCCTGCAAAGCGGCGAACTGCTTGGGCGCGCTCAATACGGGCTGCATCAGGGTCAACCGTCGGTCAAGGTTCGCCGGGCCGACAAAGCAATCAACAAGAGTGGAAAAGCATGAGCAAGGAAGTGGAAATCTTCAGCCCCCCGCAACTGGACGGGAAAACCGAGGCCGGCGCGGCAGGCTTGCTGCAAGGCCGGATGGAGCTGTTGAAAGAAGTGCAGGTGGAGCTGGAAACCCGAATCGGACGCTGCCGCTTGAGCATCGCGGAGCTGGATGCATTGAAGGAGGGTGAGGTGTTGGCTCTGGATAAAGCGCCCGGCGACGCAGTGGAGATTTTGCTGGGCGGACAGGTTGTGGCGCGCGGCAGTCTGGTTGTGGCGGGAGATCATTTCGGCGTCCGCATCGAGCAGGTGGCGCAGCTTTCCGCGTGAATGGCAGATTGAAATGAGATATCTGATGCAGCCGTTGCTGGCCTTGGCGCTTGGTTTGGCGGTATTGAGCGCCGCTGCCGTCGGCGCACCCTGCGTGCAAGGCGCGTCTGCGCCGGCGTGCGGGGCTTCCGCTTCCGAGCCCGTCCACGCGCCCTTGCGGTTCCGCAAGGAGCCCGCTGTCGGCGCCGCAGCCTTGCTTGGGCCTTATGAAATTCTCGGCGGCCTAGCCCTGATCGGCGCGGCTGCATGCTGGTGGCGGCAGCGTTATATGAAAGGGCCGCGGGCAGCGGGCGCGGAGGAGCTCCGTTTGCTTGCCAAGCGCAGGCTGTCGGCGAAGTCGTCGCTGTATGTAATCGAGCATGGAGGGCGGGAAATCATGCTGGCTGAAAGCGAGCGCGGCATCACGGTCATCCGGGATGATTCAAAGCCATGAAGAGATTGCAGAAACTGATGTGGCTGCTGGCTTGCCTGCCTGCGGTCGCGGACGCCAAGGGACAGATGGTGGATGTGGCCTTGAACGGCGCGGGCGTGAGCCAGGCGGTCAATATCGTCCTTGCGCTGACCTTGGTTGCGTTATTGCCGGGCATGCTGGTGGTGATGACCTCCTTCACGCGCGTCATCATCGTGTTGTCGATGCTTCGGCACGCCATCGGCATGCAGGAGACGCCTCCCAATGTGGTGCTGATCATGTTGGCGGCATTCCTGACGCTGCTGTCGATGGGCTCCACTTTCGAAAAGCTGGATCAGCAAGTGGTGACGCCGCTGTACGCGCAGCATATGCCTGCGTCGGCAGCCCTCAAGCAGGGCGGCGCCATCATGAAGGAATACATGGTCAGCCGGACGCGCGAGCAGGATATGGGCTTTGTGCTCGGCATAGGCGGCAAGGACATGCCCGACGATGCAGAGTCCATCAGCCTGGTGCATGTGGTGCCGGCTTTTCTGTTGAGCGAGCTGAGGTTGGCGTTCCAGATAGGCTTCGTGATTTTCTTGCCGTTCCTGTTGGTGGACATCATTGTTTCCAGCGTGCTGATGGCGATGGGCATGATGATGGTGCCGCCGGTGTCCATCGCCCTGCCGATCAAGATATTGATGTTTGTGTTGATAGACGGCTGGACCCTGGTGGCCCGTGCGGTCTTGTCGGACAGCATGTGACCTGCGATGCCTGTCCTGGATTCTCCATCGGCCGGGGGTACGGAGCGGACGCCGGGCGGCGGAGCCGGAGAGGAGGCGCGGGAAGACCTCATTGAGCGCCACTTGCCTTTGGTGCGCATTCTGGCCGCCCAGATTTTCGCGAAACGGATTGGGGAAAGCTTTGAGTTCCACGATTTGTTTCAGTGGGGAATGATAGGTCTGCTGGAGGCGATAAACCGGTACCGTCCCGATAGCGGAGTGGGATTCAAGACCTATGCCGAATATCGCATTCGCGGCGAGATATTGGATCACCTCGCCAGCACGTCGGAAGTGGCCAGCCAGATGTCGGCCCGCAAGAAAGCCTTGCGGGAGCGGGCTCAGAATCTGGATGTCGATGACGATGCTTCCGACCCGTTTGAGATGCTGAAATCCTTGTCCATCGGTTTTGCCATCGGCTTCATGTTGGAAGACAGCGGAATGTACCGGGCGGAAGATGAGCCTGAGGGTCAGGATCTGGCGTATCAGTCCCTGGAGCTCAAGCAAATGAGGCGCAGCTTGCTCACGCATCTGCTCTCTTTGCCGGCCGCGCAGCAGAAAGTGCTGCGATTGCATTATCTGCAGGGGGTGGCGTTCGCGGAGATCGCCGGCGTTCTGAATGTCAGCAAGGGCCGGGTTTCGCAGTTGCATAAAGACGGACTCACGGCTTTACGCTGTCATCTGGCCGGAGGCAAAGGCGGAGAAGGATAATTTTGACGGCGTGCGGCTAAACTTTTCCGCTGAAAGCAGGATAAGACTGTTGTCAGGATGGCGGATGATTTTGAAACGAGTGGGGAGCCGGCGGTATCGCCGCGGCGTCCTCATGCAATAGAAAGACCGATTATGTCTTGTTATGCCAGAATGGCGCCATTGCTGGCGTTGGCATTGGCCGCGTGCGGCAGCGTGCCGCCCAAGCCGCTGGTGGTCGGGCCGACCTCCGCCTCCCCTCAGGTTGTTCCGCAAATGCAGCCGACTCCGGGCAGTTTGTACCAGCCAGGAAGGTATCGCTCTTATTTTCGCGACGATGTGCCGTCCCGGATCGGCGACAATCTGACTGTGGTGATTCAGGAGAGGGCCAGCTCCAGCCTGTCGGAAGAGTCCAAGGGCAGCCGCAATACCGATATCGAGAATGGACTGGATGTAGGCCTGGACGCGCCGGTCATCAACCGCATGTTCGGTTGGGCGCCGGGCAAGAAAACCGTGTCCGGCAAGTTGGGCGCTTCCGGCGGCGAAAAGGTGGATGGCCGCGGCAGCCGCAGCAACAACAGCAGCTTTACCAGCTCCATCTCGGTCACCGTGGTGGATGTGCTGGCAAATGGTTATCTCAGGGTCAGCGGCGAAAAACAGGTGCAGATCAACGATGACAACGAGCAGATCCGTTTGTCGGGAACGGTCAATCCCCGCGATATCCAACCGGGCAGCCTGGTGTCGTCTACCAAGCTGACCGACGTGCGCCTGGAGCAGCAGACCGCCGGCAATCAGCGCCTGTTCACCAACCCAGGCTGGCTGACTCGTTTCTTCATGAGTGTGCTGCCGTTTTGACGTGATAATTTGTTGAATTGGAGTCGTAATGGATTACGCAATGCTGGATCAGGAAGAGTTGTTTCGATTGGCTGTCAACGCCATGGAAAGTCAGCAGCATGCCGAAGCGGTCGTTCTGCTGAAGCAAGGCGTCGCGAACGACGGGCAGGATGCCCGCCTGCATTACCTGCTCGGAGCCGAATACGCGCAGATCGGCATGCCGGACCGCGCGGCGGCTTCCATGGAGCAGGCGGTGGCCTTGCAGCCCAATCTGGTCATGGCGGCGTTTCAGTTGGGCCTGCTCTACCTGACCCAGGGCCGGCCGGACGATGCTAGGCGAGCATGGCTGGGGCTGGACATCCTGCCGAAGGATGCGGCGCTGCAGTTGTTCCGTCTGGGGCTGGAGCACTTGATCCGGGATGAATTCGCCGAATGCCGCGCGCTGCTGACGGAGGGCATCGCGGCGAATCAGGAAGTCCCGGTGCTTAATGCCGATATGGAGCGTATTCTCCAACAGATTGCTTCCCATGAAGCGGAAGCCGCCCAGACGGCCAGCCAGGACGAGGCGTCTTCAGGCTCTGCAAGCAGCCTGTTCCTGCGTGGATACGCGGCATCCGGGGATGAGCAGCTGCATTGATCCCGTCCGCAGTGCCGAAGGGGAATAGATGGAGCCGATAGACAAGGCTGGCATTTTACAGAGGCTGCTGGGTGGAAAGCCGGCAGCCGGCAGCCGTAAATCAGCGGCGGGGCGCAAGGCGCCCGATGGCGGCAAAGCGCCCGACGCCGCGGTTGTCCTGCGTAAGCAAATCGCCGGCCAGTTGAGATCCATCGATCCCGCTTGGCCCGATGCGGAGCAACGCGCGCTGGAGGTGCATGTGCGCGCATTGCTCGCGCAGGAACTGGGCGCCGGCGCCGCATCGGATCCCGCCTTCGGCGGTTTGGTGGCGGATGTGGCGGAAACCATACGGCAGCATCCCAGGTTTGAAACGCTGGCCGCCTATCTGCGGCAGCAATTGCAACAAGCTCATAAACAATCATCATGACCGAACCTACTCAGCGGCAGCGCCAGCTGCATGCCTATCTGGAGGCCGATCCGGCCAACACCCATTTATTGTTTGAACTCGCGGACCTCTATTTGCAGTCTGGGCAGACGCAGGCATGTGAAGAGATTTTGAACCGCTTGCTCGCGGCGGATCCTGGACATTTCGGGGGGCGCTCTCTCGTAGGGGTCTGCCTGATGAGGCAGAACCGTTTGGATGATGCCATCGCGGCCTTTGATGATTTGCGCGGCGAGGGATGGGAAGAGCCTGCGCTGTTTTACAACTTGGCATATGCGTTGATGTTGCAGGGCCGTTATGCCGAAGCGGAGGTTAACGCGGCCAGAGCAGCGTCGCGGCTGGATGTTTTGCCGCAGGCTGGACCGCTGTACGCGCGCGCGCTGCATTTTCTGGGCAAGGTGGATGAGGCCGTTGCGGCGTGTGAGCAAGCCTTGCGCGAGCATCCGGAGCTGTTGCCGATGTATGGCTTGCTGGCAACCCTGTATCTGGATCAGGAAAACCTGGCTGCCGCGGAGATCGTCGCGCGGCAGGTGCTGGATGCGGCGCCGAAGGATCCGGACGCGGCAACCGTGCTGGGCATGCTGGCGATCAGCAAACAGGATCTCGACGTGGCCATTCCCATGTTGGATCAGGCGTGCGCCGGCAGGCCGAATTCCGGCCGCGCCTGGATGGGGCAGGGGCTGGTGTCCATGCTGCAGGGCGATTTGGAGCAGGCCGCGGACCGGGTAGGCGAAGCCCTGCGGCATATGCCTGGGCATGTGGGAAGCTGGCATGTGCTTGCTTGGTGCCGGATTTTGCAGCAAAAACCGGGAGCCGCCAAAGAAGCATTGCTGGAGGCATTGAGGCTGGATCGGAATTTTGCCGACACGCACGGCGGCTTGGCTATTGTCGCGATTATGGAAGGCAAGGCAGTAGAGGCGCAGCAGTCAGTGAAGCGCGCTTTGGGTTTGAATCCCAACAGCTTCCCGGGACTGTATGCGCAGAGTCTTCTGCTCCAGGCCGCGGGCCAGCCAGCGCAGGCGCAAGCCATTCATGGGAAATTGATGGAAAGCGCCGTTTTGCCGGATGGAACCAGTCTGCAGCAGGCCGTTGCCCGAGCGGTGGCGCTGTCGCCATTTGGAAAAGATACGCCTGCCGGTTGAGGTCGCTTTGCAAAAACAGTAGCCGCCCTATGCATGCATGGGGCGGTTTTTTATTGATGTAATTTTTCTCTAATGCGCAGCAGGCATTGGGCGGGCTTTTAGGGCGCGTCACGGCTTGTAGGACGGCTTATGGTAGAATCACCGGTTTCGCTTTGCGCCGGGATTGCAAAATGCCGGCTTCGGTCCCATCTTGAAGGACTGTTTTCAAGAATATGACAAGGTAGCCGCATGACAACCATCGTGGCCGTGCGCAAGGGCGACCAGATCGCCATCGCCGCCGACAGCCAGACCACTTTCGGCGATGATCAGAAGCTTCTCGCGCCGTACGACTGTTTCCACAACAAGATTTTCCGCCACGGCGACAACTATCTGGCCGTGTCCGGCTCCGCCGCGCACGACCTGGTGCTGCAGGGCGCGTTGAAAGAGCTGAAGAAAAAGGATCTGAGCAGCCGCCAGGGCATCTTCGACACCTTCCGCAAGCTTCACCCGAAGCTTAAGGACGCGTTCTACATGCGTCCGGAGGAGGATGAGGAAGATCCGTACGAGTCCAGCCAGATGATGGTGGTGATCGCTAACGCCCACGGCATTTTCGGCGTGTATCCGATGCGCGAGATCTACGAATTCTCCCGCATCTGGGCGATAGGCTCGGGCCGCAAGTTCGCGATGGGCGCGATGCACGCGGTCTACGACCAGGATCTGTCGGCCCGGGAGATCGCCGAGATCGGCGTGCGCGCCGGCTGCGAATTCGACGTCAGCTCCTCGCTGCCGATGTCTGTCTATACCGTTGAAGCGGCCGCCGCGGCGGCCAAGGAAGCATGAATATGAACCACCACGACAAACTGCAACGATTCCTGTTCGATGGCGCGCCGGTGCGCGGCGCGCTGGTGCGCCTGGATGGCGCCTGGCAGCAGGTGCTGGCGCGGCGCGCCTATCCGCAAGCGTTGAAAACCGTGCTGGGCGAGATGATGGCGGCCTCGGTGCTGATGGCGGCCAACTTGAAGTTCGATGGTTCGCTGATTCTGCAGATCCATGGCACCGGCGCGTTGAAGCTGGCTGTGGTCGAGTGCAACAACGACCGCACCGTGCGCGCCACCGCCAAGTGGGATGGCGAGCTGGATGACAAGCCGCTGGCCGAGCTGCTTGGCCAGGGCGGCAAGTTCGTGCTGACGCTGGAGCCGCGTCTGGACAAGAACCAGACTTGGCAAGGCATCGTGGCGCTGGAGGGCGATTCCGTCGCCCGGATGCTGGAAAACTACATGCTGCGCTCCGAGCAGCTGGATACCGCGCTGATTCTGGCCAGCGGCGACAATGCTGCCGCCGGCATGCTGCTGCAGCGTCTGCCGGAGGGCCATGGCGAGGCCGAGGGCTGGGACCGCGTCCAGATGCTGGGCCGCACGCTGAAGGCGGAAGAGCTGCTGGATCTGGGCGCCGAGGACATTCTGCATCGTCTGTTCCATGAGGAGCAGGTGCGGGTGTTCGAGCAGGAAACCGTCAGCTTCAACTGCAACTGCTCGCGCGAGCGCGTCAGCAATATGCTGACCATGCTGGGCGGCCAGGAAGTGGGCGATGTGCTGCTGGAGCAGGGCAGCGTGGAAATCGTCTGCGACTACTGCAACCAGCGCTATGTGTTCGACGAGGAAGATGCCAACCAGTTGTTCGACTACGACGTGGTGGCGGCGGCGCGCGAAGCGCGTCATTGATTCCAGCAACTTCCGTTCAAAAAAGCCGCTTATGCGGCTTTTTTTGTATTTTCTTAAGCCGCAATTGAGCGTGAAAATTAACTGGCCTGTTTTGTTGTTTAAGATCACGATCTGGCCTTAAACACAATATTCAATATCAGTGATATCCATTATGCTTCGCGACGCTTGGCTGATTAGCCTGGCGTCATTTGAACAAGCCATTGGATGACTGAATGAATACAACAACACTACCGCGTCGGTATCGGGCGTGGGGACTTTCCGTGATGGTGCCGTTGGCGCTGTCCGCCTGCCTGACGACGACAGGCGGCGGCCAGGCCGGCTCGCAACAACCCGCGCCGCAGGCCAATCAGCCCAGCGCGCGCTATTCCTCCCACTCCCCGGCGCTGTCGGAAAAGCCGGACTACCCGCACGGCCTGCCGCCGGCGGCGCCGGATAACGGCGGCGCGCAGCCGCCGGCCAAGCCGCAGGGCCAGCAAGCCCAGATCGCGCGCAAGGCGGCCCGGGCGGATGCGGCCGCGCCGGCCTATGCCGACTGCGACGAGGCCAAGCTCGGCCAGCTGTCCGGCCAGGCGCTGGTGCGCTACGTGGCCAGCGTGGACGGCACTTGCATGAACCGCCTGTTCCAGGCGGACAACTTCAGCTACCGCGTGGTGTCGCCGGCCAATATGCAGCTGGTGGCGGCCGAAGCGCGCCAGCGCGCGACTGCCTGGGACGGACAGAACGCCAACGGCCTGTGGCCGCTGGCGGTGTTCCTGAAGGCGGGCTACTTCCTGCAGTACAGCCACGCCAAAGAAGTGGGCGATTACGGTCCGGCGGTGGATCAGCCGGTGATGCAGGTGGTGGAGGCGATGGCCGCCAATCCGGCGCTGTGGAACGTCAAGGCCATTGACAGCCGCGGCGACCGCGACGCCTGGTTCCGCGAGCGCGACGCTAGGCAGAGCGTGGCGGAAACCTTGATCCTGGCGGACTCGGTGCGCAAGGCCGAGTACGCGCTGCCGCTGCTGAACCGCTTCTTCGGCCGCTATAACGCCGCCGCCAAGGACAATTGGGCGCGCTTCGCGTTGCATCCGATGCAGACGCTGCTGTTCAATATGCATTACCAGCCCGAGTTCGCCCAAAAGGTGGAAAAGGGCCAGCTCGATGGTCTGGTGGCCAGCCTGGCAGGGCTGACCCGCGCCGGCCAGCCGGCTTTCGCCGACGAGCAGATGTTCCTCAACACCCTGCGTGAAACCGGCCGCTTCATGCAATACCCGCGCACCGCGCCGCAAGCTGAATCCGCCGTCGCCCTGCATCTGAAGGGCGAGAAGTTCGGCGCCGCCTGGGCCGAGGCCGTGTACGCGCTGAAGAAGCTGGGCAAGGTGCCGTGCGAGCGCTACGGCATCTGCCAGGCCGAGCAGGAGCTGCGCGCCAGCTTGTTCCCCAACCGCTGGAGCTTCGACAACGGCAAGCTGGTGTTCGAAACCCCGCTGAGCCTGGCCGAAGTGGAGCCGCTGTACTATGCGATGAAGCAGGTGCAGACCCAGCTGTTCCGCGTGGCCGGCACCAAGGAGGCGGTGGCGAACGATCCCAACGAAAAGCTGAAGATGGTGATCTACGGCACCAAGACCGCCTACCAGCGTTTCCAGGGCCTGCTCAATGAGCTGTCCACCGACAACGGCGGCATCTACATCGAGAAGGACGGCACCTTCTACACCTTCCAGCGCGAAGTGCCGCGCGAGAGCTATCTGACCCTGGAAGAACTGGTGCGCCACGAGTATGTGCACTATCTGTCCGGCCGCTACATCCAGCCGGGCATGTGGGGCACGTCCGAGTTCTACCGCGACGACCGCCGCATGCCGTGGTATGACGAGGGCTTCGCCGAATTCATGGCCTGGAGCACCTCGCGCGACGGCATCAAGGTGCGCGGCCACGTGGTGGACGTGGTGGCCGGCGGCTGGCCGAACAGCTTCCTGGAGCCGTCCCGCATCATGCGCTCCAGCTATAGCGACGGCTGGGACTTCTACAGCCATTCCGCGCTGTGGTTCTACTACCTGAACCAGCAGCAGCCGGGCAAGATCGCCGACATCCTGGCTTCGCTGCGCGCCGACGACGTCAAGCGCTTCGACGCCTTGGTGAACAGCATGGGCGGCGACGCCTCGCTGGTGTCCGGTTTCCGCCAGTACGTGGAGCAACAGGTGCAAGCGGCCAAGTCCGGCCAGCTGGGCAATACTTCGACTGAAGAGGGCGTGGACTGGGTGGCCAAGGACAAGTGGCAGGCCGGCGACGCCGGCGCGGTGGAAGCTGCGATGCGCCGCTCGCTGCCGGTGGGCTGCCAGGTGTGGGCCGACGGCGAAACCAGCGCGCTGCGCCGCTTCGAATGCAGCGGCACGCTGCCGCTGTCCGCCAGCGACAACACCCGCGCGCGCCAGGAGCTGGACAAGCTGTTGGACGGCGCGTTGCAGAACCTGGTGAAGACCGGCGGCATCAATAACCTGATGGCGACCAACTGCTCGGCCACCGACTACGACTTCAAGCGCAAGACCGCCGTGCTGCGTTGCGAAGGTCCGCTGGGCCTGGCCGGCAGCGCCAAGCCGCAACCGCCGCAAACCGGCGAGCTGAACCTGGCCAAGCTGAGCTACGCGGGGCCGGCGCGCTGCCTGCGCGGCCAGCTTGAGGGCGTGGGCGGGGTGGAGCGCTACCAGCTGGTGCAGGCGCCGCAGCTGGGCCGCGCGGCGATGTCCGACTGGGGTTCGTTCACGTATCGCCGCGACCTCGATCAACCGGGCGTGGCCGACAAGATGACCGTTCGCCTCAGCAAGGGCGCGCAATCGCGCGACGTGGTGGTGGAGCTGAACGCCACGCCGCGCGACATGCCTGAAGAGCAGTGCTGGGCGCAGGCGGGTTGATGGGTTCCTCTGTTTAGAGCATTAGAAAAGCCGGGCTCGCCCGGCTTTTTCTTTGGTCCGCGGCAAGGCGCAGGCGTTTACAGCGGCTGCACGGCGATGGAGCCGGGCTTTTCCAGCCACTCGAGAAAAGCGTCGCCCAACCGCTGGCTTTCCGCCGTGGCGGCGCGCCAGTGCTGGCGGCGCAATTCGTCGCGTCCCAGGTAACGGCGGAAATCCTTGCGGTCTGGCAGGCGGCGGCCGGGGAGGGCGGCCAGGTAGTCGCGCGACGGCGCCAGCAGCACGGTATTGGCGTGATTGGCGGCGCCGGGCTTGCGCCAGGGCAGCGGCTTGTCGAACCAGCCGGGCACGATGCGGTCGGTGAAGTGCGGATACAGCGCGATGTCGTCGCCGTGGGCGAAGGGAAAATCGATGTGGTAGTCGGTGAGCCCGCCGTCGCGGTAGATCGCCGCCGGCGCGTCCGGCAACTGCACGCCGTGCAGTACGCCGGGTATCGCCACCGTTCCCATCAGCGCCTGTTCCAGATTGCCGGCGGCCAGCGGATAGAGCCGGGTGGGAATGGCGTCGGCCGGCTGGAAGCGCAGCTCGCTGCGCGGATCGTGGCAGATCACCCGGCTGAATGCGTGGCGGATCAGTGGGCGGGAGACGGCGTTGAGCGCCGCCGCCAGCGCCAGGCCTGGCAGCAGCGAGGATTTGGCCTCGCGGTTGGCCAGCCCGCGCGATTGCACCAGCAGCAGGCTGAGCCGGTGATGGGGGTGCGCCAGGATGAGCTCGAAGCCATCCGGCCCCAGGATGTCATGCAGCATCCGCCGCGTCTGCGTGGTGATCTGAGCGACGGTGACGCCGGGATGGTAATGCTCGGCGGTGTAGCGCTCGGCCAGCCGCGCCAGCGCCTGGGCGGAGTCCGGCTGCATCGCGCAGGCGAAGCGCCAGCCGCCTATCGATGCGCCCACCAGCTCGCGTTGCCGCGGCGCGCCGGCCAGCCAGTTGAACACCGCCTGGTCCAATCCGGTGAGACCCACGGCCTTGGGGCCGCCAGCCGCGCCGGGCAAGATGCCCACCTGGGCCGGATGGAGTCCCTGTTGCAGCAATCGGCGCGCGCGGGCGCCGGCCTTGATCACGAGCGGGGCTTGGCGGATATGAATGGCGGTCATTACGATATAAAGTGGCGAAATGGCGAAGCGTGGCCGGGTTTGATATCCTGTTGCGTTTCGAATTCAAGCGCGCTGCGACGCGCGGCAGCTCAGGAGCTCCCCCCCCCATGATACCCGCAAGCCATCTGACCGACTATCTGCGAGAGCAGGCGCTGAATCTGGACCTGACCGATGTGCAGATCGCGGTGATGACGCTGCAGGCCGTCATCGCTGTGGACAAACCGATTCCGCAGCGCGATGTGTACCGTTACAAGGTGCCCAAGCTCGGCGAGGGCGGGAGTTGCTCGCTGTTCGACGAGCTGGACGAAACTCCGTACGACTTGTCCGCGGCGCTGGGCGGCGAATCGGTGGAAACCACCGCGGCGCTGGTCAACCTGAACGCCTTGCTGGACTCGGTCAACGCCAAGATCGGAGCCGACTGGTTGGGCATCTATCGCAAGCTCGGTGTCGGCAAGAGCGCGGTGCTGGTCAAGCTGGCCTACAAGGGCGTGGAGAGCCGCGCCGAGTTCCCGCTGACCGAGGAATTCGCCGAGTTCAGCAACAACAGCCGCGTCGGCCTCACCGGCTGGGCGGTGGTGGTGGAGGACGTGGAAAAGTGGCGCGCCGACGGCGGCGGCTACTACGAGTGCGACCCCAAGGTGAAAAGCGAGATCTGCCTGCCGGTCTTGCGCCGCGACGACAACGTGCTGGGCATCATCGACGCCGAATCGTTCACTGCCGGCCACTTCACGCCGGAGCGCCAGGCATGGCTGGCGGCGCTGGCCATCGTGCTGCCGCAGATCCTCGTCAATCTGCCGCCGCTTGAAAACGGGGGAAGCCTCCCCAACTAAGCATCATCACAGGCCGCTGCGCGGCCTTTTCGCATTGCATTCCTCAGCGTTGGAGAAGTCATGTCGCCGCACCCGCAACCCGCTCCCGAACCCATCATCCAGTACATCGCCAGCTGCAAGCTGCCCACGCCGTGGGGAGAGTTCGCCATGCATGGCTTCGAGGAGGAAAGCGGGCAGGAGCACGTGGCGCTGACGCTGGGCGAGGTGGGCGACGGCCAGCCGGTGCTGGCGCGGCTGCACTCGGAATGCCTGACCGGCGACGCGCTGTTCTCCTTGCGTTGCGATTGCGGCTTCCAGCTGGAGGCCGCGATGGAGGAGATCAGCAAGGCTGGCCGCGGCGCGCTGCTGTATCTGCGCCAGGAAGGCCGGGGGATCGGCCTGATCAACAAGATCCGCGCCTACAAGCTGCAGGACGGCGGCGCCGATACGGTGGAGGCCAACGAGCGGCTGGGCTTCCCGGCCGATATGCGCGATTTCCGCATCGCCCGCCACATGCTGGAGCATCTGGGCATAGGCAGCGTCAAGGTGATGACCAACAACCCCCGCAAGCTGGCTACGCTGGAGACTGCCGGCATCAAGGTGGTGGAGCGCGTGCCGCTGCAAGTGGGCCGCAATCCGTACAACGACCGCTACCTTGACACCAAGGCCGCCAAGCTGGGGCATATGTTGTTCAAGTAGGCGGCGCTTGGCGGTGATGGCCGGACTCGCCAAGCGATGATAGTTGTAATATAATGAACATTCTTATCTGGGGGCGACCTGGTTTCGACGGGGGTTGCGAAGCAGATGGGGGCATACCGGGATTTCAGTCACCCCGTAAAACACTGAATTTTTTTAGTCGCAAACGACGAAACTTACGCTCTAGCAGCCTAACGGCCGGCTAGACACTACAACGGTTCGCAGATGGGCCGGGGGCGTCAAAACCCTGTAGTGTCACTCTACATCTGCTAGTGCTGTTCCGGGTTACTTGGTTCAGTGCGAAATAATAGGTAACTCGCCAAAGTCCAGCCTGTCCGTCGGCGTGGCGGAGGTTAAATCCAAATGACACGACTAAGTATGTAGAACTCACTGTAGAGGACTTTCGGACGCGGGTTCGATTCCCGCCGCCTCCACCAGTTTCCAGCCCCGGCTTTCGCCGGGGCTTTTCATTGCCTGAAAGGGCGTTCTGCAAAAAAGCGACGGGCGCTTAGCGGCGACTTGTTCTGCATCAAGCAATCATGCCATTGATATTTTCCTCGAGAACCCAATCCGGCAGACTTTAACATGTATTAATTATGCATTTTAAGGCGGGCCCTTGCGCCCACGGTGTCAGTCTGGCGTGTCCGGCGGCTGCGTCCTTGCTGCATTCGCCTCCGGCTCGCCGATATCAGGCGAGGAGTGTTGCGGTGAAAAGATTGCTGAAGAACGGGTTCCCCTTGTCCGGCGTTTTGGCGGCGGCGCTGTCCTGTTTGGCCGCGCCGGCGGGCGCAGGGCCCTTGCCTATCGTCCATCAGGCGCTGGTGGCGCCGCCCATGACGCCGCCGCCGATCATGCGCAAGACGCCGGCCCGGGTGGTGGTGGATTTGACGGTGGAGGAGGTGGAGCGCGAGATCGCGCCGGGCTCGCGCTACATGTTCTGGACCTTCGGCGGCACGGTGCCCGGCAAGATGATACGGGTGAGGACCGGCGATACCGTGGAGCTGCATCTGAAGAATCTGGCCAGCAACAAGCTGCCGCACAACATCGACCTGCACGCGGTCACCGGGCCGGGCGGCGGCGCGCCGCAGACGCTGGTGGCGCCGGGCAACCAGGCGGTGTTCAGCTTCAAGGCGCTGAATCCGGGCCTCTATGTCTACCACTGCGCCACTGCGCCGGTGGGCATGCACATCGCCAACGGCATGTACGGCATGATTCTGGTGGAGCCGGAAAAGCCGCTGCCCAAGGTGGACCGCGAGTACTACGTGATGCAGGGCGAATTCTACACCGGCACCGGGTATCGGGCCGGCGGGCTGCAGCCCTTCGACATGCAGAAGGCGATAGATGAAAAGCCGACCTATGTGCTGTTCAACGGCGCCGACCGGGCGCTGGCCGGCAACAAGGCGCTGACCGCCAAGGCCGGCGAAAAGGTCCGGATCTATTTCGGCGTCGGCGGCCCCAACCTCGCTTCCAGCTTCCACATCATCGGCGCGATCTTCGACAAGGTGTACAACGAGGGCAGCGCCCATTTCCAGCGCAATGTGCAGACTACGATGGTTCCCGCCGGCGGCTCGGCCATCGTCGAGTTCACGCCGAGGGTGCCGGGCAGCCTGACCCTGGTCGACCACTCGCTGACGCGGGCCTTCAACAAGGGGGCGATCGGCCTGTTGACGGTCAGCGGCCCCGAGCGGCCCGATATCTATTCCAAGGGCGTGATCAGCGCGCTGGGCGCGGCGTCGCCGGTTTCGGCGAAACCTTCCCCGGGCGAAGACGCGCCGGTCAACGCCGAGCCGCCGCAAACGCACGAGGCCGCGCCGGCCGATCATGGCCGGGCGGTGTTCAGCAAAAACTGCGTGGTCTGCCACCAGGCCAATGCCCAGGGGCTGGATGGCGTGTTCCCGCCGCTGGCCAATTCCGATCTGATCCAGAAGCGTCCGCTGGAGGCGGCCAGAATCATCCTGGGCGGCCGCGCGGGACCGATCACAGTCAACGGCGTCAATTACAACGGCGTGATGCCCGCGCTGGATTTGTCGGACCAGGAGGTGGCCGACGTGCTCAACTATGTCAGCGCGCAATTCAACCATGGCAAGCCCGTGGTCACGGTGGACGAGGTGAAGACGCTGCGGGCACAGCGGCAATGAGCGCGCGCCTGGCGCTCGCGCTGGCGTGTTGCGGGCTCTTGGCGTGCCAGACGGTGCCGGCAGCCGACTATGCGGCGGTATCCGGCGGGGCTTTTCGCAGCGCCTTGTCTCCGGATGGCGCGACCGTAGCGGTCAAGCCATACCGGCTGAGGGCGAGGCCCGTCACCAACGGCGAGTTCCTGCGCTTTGCGCAGGCGCATCCTGAGTGGCGGCGAGGGGTGGTTCCCGCCCTGTATGCCGGGGCGGGATATCTCGCCGACTGGCGCGCCTCGGACGATTTTGGCGATCTTCCGGCGGATGCGCCGGTCACTCGTGTCAGCTGGCATGCGGCGCGCGCCTATTGCCGCAGCGAAGGCGCGCGCCTGCCGACGTGGCACGAGTGGGAGATGGCGGCGGCGGCCGATGCCGGGCGCCGCGACGCCCGGGATGATCCGCAGTGGCGGGCGCGCATTCTGCAATGGTACGCGCAGCCGACTGGACGGCTGCTGGCGCCGGTGGGGCGGGAGCCCAATGTCTGGGGCGTCAGCGACTTGCATGGCTCCATCTACGAGTGGGTGGAGGATTTCAACGGCCTGTTCGTCACCAGCGACAGCCGCTCCCAGGGGGAGCAGCGCACACTGGCCACCTGCGGCGCGGCGGCCTTGTCGCTGGGCGACCGGGAAAACTACGCGATCCTGATGCGCATCGCGATGCTGGCGGCGCTGAACGCCGCCGACACCGTGGGCACGGTGGGCTTTCGCTGCGCCAGGGATGAACCGGAGGAAAAGTCATGAGGGGATGGAAAAGCGGCCTGGCCGCATGTTTGCTGGCGCTGGCATCGAGCGGGGCCTGGGCGGGGAATGATCTGCCGGGCGACTCGCTGTACCGGCTGGACGCGCCGCTGACCACGCAGCGCGGCGATGCGCTGCAGTTCTCGGATCTGGCCGGCAAGCCGGCGCTGATCACCATGTTCTACGGCGATTGCAAACTGGCTTGTCCGATCGTGATGGGGGGCGTGAAATCCATCATCGCCGCGCTGCCGGCCCGGGAGCGGGATCGGGCGACGGTGCTGATGGTGAGCCTGAATCCGGGGGGCGACACGCCGGCAAGCCTGGCGCACCTCGCCGGCGAGTATGGGATCCAGGCGCGGAACTGGCTATTGGCGGTGGGCAAGTCCGACGAAGACACCCGCGGCGTGGCGGCCGCGCTGGGCATACGCTATCGGCGGCTGGATAGCGGCGAGATCAACCACTCCACCCGCATCGTGGTGACGGACCGGCAGGGCCGGATCGCCGCTTCCACCGAGGATATCGGCCCCAAGCCTGATCCGGCGGTTGTCAAGGCCTTGCGCGCGCTGCTCAAGTAAGGGAGGCGATCACTTTTCCAGTTGCCAGAACAGCGGCTGGACAAAAGGGGACCACAGCGCGGTGCGCACGCCGGCCTCGGCCAGCGCGTCGCGCGTCCATTGGTTGCAGGTGACGATGGGGTTGTAGCGGCCATGGGCGGCGTAGAAGGCGTCGTTGTCGCCGTAATGGTGTCCGGTTTCCTGCAAGGTCCGGCCGTGGGCGTCGAGCGGCGCGCTTTGGCGGATGAAGTCCGCCAGCCGGCGGTATTGTTCCGGGCTGATCAGGATGCGCCGGGTGTCCTTCCCCTCCTTGGGCTGGGGCAGGTATTCCACGTGCAGCACGCTTTGGTCGAACGCCAGCGCGGCCAATGCCTTGCCGGCGCTAAGGTCTTCCCAGTTTTGTATGGTCAGGAAGAATACCTTGCTGCCCCAGCCGATGGAGATGTAGGGCGAGCGCGCGTACAGGTCTGGGCGGCGGATGTGTTCCGGAGGAAAGGCGGCGGTCCAGTCCTGCGCATCGGTCTTGACCGGCATGATCACGCTGGTGTGCACGCCGTTGCTGTCCAGGTAGATGGGTATGCCGTTCGCGGGCGGAGCCCAGCCGCGGTTGCTGGGCAGCAGTCCCAGCGCCAGCGCGGCGAGCAGATAGCAGATCAAGAGCGCGGGGATGGCCAGCGGCAGGCGCAGGATAAGGCGGCGAAAGGCGGGACCGGAAATGTGCATGGTGATGTCGGCTGGTCAGCGGCGGGATATCAGGGGCCTCTTATTTACATTGGGTGGCTGGCGTGTGTCAAATATCCATTGTCATTTGCGCGCGGGGCGCAGGGCA
Organism: Chromobacterium vaccinii; assembly: GCF_000971335.1. GTDB lineage: Bacteria > Pseudomonadota > Gammaproteobacteria > Burkholderiales > Chromobacteriaceae > Chromobacterium > Chromobacterium vaccinii. The sequence goes on along the minus strand of NZ_JZJL01000010.1, from coordinate 74,428 downwards.
CGCCGGGTCTGGAGCTTGCGGCGGCGCGGCGCGGGTGCCCGGAATGCGAAACACCCCGCCAGGGCGGGGTGTTTGTCTTGGGGATCAGTGGTGGTCGTGCCTGTAGGCGAACACCGGCAGCTGCCATTCGCGCCACAGCGCGACCAGGCGCAGCGCCAGGCCGAAGGCGAAGCTGGCGATCACGTTCCAGTCGTGGGGCATGGCCAGATGGTTGAGGCCCAGGTACAGGATGGCCACCAGCAGCGACACGCTGGCGTACAGCTCGCGGCGGAACACGATGGGCACGCGGTTGCATAGCACGTCGCGCAGGATGCCGCCGGCGATGCCGGTGATCATCCCTGCCATCACGATGATGACCGGGTGGTAGCCCATGCCCAGCGCCACGTCGCAGCCTATGATGGTGAACGCCACCAGGCCCAGCGCGTCCAGGATCAGGAACAGGCGGTTCAGATGGCGCATGTAGCGGGCGACCAGGACCGCGGCCAGGCCGCCGGCCACCACCAGCAGCACGTATTCCGGATGCTGGGTCCAGCCTATCGGATAGCGGCCCAGCACGATGTCGCGCACGGTGCCGCCGCCCAGCGCGGTGAGGAAGGCGATGACGGCTACGCCGAAAATGTCCATGTGGCGGCGGCCGGCCGCCAGCGCGCCGGTCATCGCTTCCGCGGTGATGGCGATCAGGTAGATCAGGGTCAGCATGATGAAATCTTATGGGGGTGGAACGATGGAACGCCAGCCGGAGCGATGGCGCGCGGATGGCGGAAAACGGAAATGAGGCGCGAAAGGCTCGCGCCGAGGCATGGATGAGCGGACAAGGCAAACTCCTGGACGGTTTCCGGGTTGGGTAACAGCCTCTCCCCTTGTCCTTTTACCTGAGAGTTGCGCGGCCTTTGGCCGCTTGCCCCTTCGGTGGGCCGCGCGCGGCGGCCTCTCTCCAATCGGCTTGAATCGATACTGCGCTGCGGTACGTTTGCCTGAGCGATTATGGGAGCTTGCGTCTTCGGCGGGGGCATTGCCCCTCTCTCCCGCAGAACCGGAATATTAGCTTTCGCTATTGCAATAGTCAATGCGGGAACCGAGTCGCCCCGGTTCCCGCGCATGGCTTACGCCTTGCCTCGCTTGCCGGGCGCGGAAGCGGCCGGAGACGCGCCTGGCGCCTGGCCGTTGGCCTTGCCAGTAGGCTTTCCCGCAGCGCTTGTCCGCGCGGCAGGCTTGGCTATCGGCTTGCTTTGGTCCGACGTTGGCTTCGGCGCCGCGGGCTTGGCGGTTTTTCCAAGCGTTTTGGCTGCCGGCGAGGGCTTCGCTGTGGCCGGTTTGCTTGCTGCCGGTTTGACGGTTTTCGCCGATGGCTTGGCAACTGGCACGGGTTTCGCCGGGGCGGGTTTGCTTGTCGCTGCCTTCGCAGAAACGGCTGTGCCGGCGACGGGTTTGGCCGCGGAGGGATAAACGGCGGGGGCGGTCTCGGCAAGGACCGGCGAATCGGCCGCAGTCTCCGCTTCAGTCCTCTTTGAGGAAGAGGCGGCGCGGAGCGCGGCGGCGGCGTCGAGTTCCAGCGTCTTGGCCGCCAGGTCCAGCCGCTCCTGGTGCTCGGCCGGGATGGGACCGTTCAGCGCCAGCAGATCGCGGGCCAACAGCCAGGCTTGATGGCGGCGGCGGGCATCCGGCAGCAGCAGGGGCAGGCCGCGCAGCGCGCGCGGCGCGTCCAGCCGCACCAGCGCCACCTGGTGGCGGACGATGTCCTTCAATTGCATCAGCGTCAGCGGGTATTCGTGGCGCACGTCGCGCATCACCCGGCGGATGGCGTTGAAGGGCCGTTCGTCCACCACGCCTATGCCGATGCTGACGTAGAGCAGCAGCCGCACGAAGCCGTCTGCCAGCGTGCCTTGCTCGAAGCTAGGGTCCAGCGCTTCGCGCTTCAGGCGGGCCAGTTCGCGGCTTTCCCAAGTCAGCGCCTGGCTGCGCGACTCGCCGGCCGGCGCGACGCCGACCAGGGTGGCCAGCTGCGGCGATTCGTAGATCGCGCGGAACAGCTGCTCCTGCGCGGCGTCGCGCAGATCGCGGTAATGGTCGAGCGACTGGACGATGAAGCCGGACACCTGTTCCTGCCACAGCCACAGCGGATTGTCGGCCGCTAACGGCCGGCGCTGCGCGCGCACCTTGTCGGCCAGGTCCGGCAGCCACCACAGCCACGGGTTTTTCGGCGAGACCAGCGTCCGTTCCAGCCGGGCCGGGTGCAGCTCGCGCAGCAGGCGGGCGCCAGCCTCGTTGCTGGCGGCGCGCAGCGTAGGCGAGACGTAGCGGTCGTACAGGCCCTGGTTGATCTCGGATACCCGCTTCACCACTTCGAAAGCGCGCTCGTCGTCGCGGCCGTCGTCCAGCGCCAGGATGTCGGACACGTCGCGGGCCTCGAAACGGATGATGTAGCGGCCCTCGATGTACTCCTGGCCCGGCGCGTCCGGCGCGATGTCCTCGATGACGGCCTCGTACAGCCCGGGGGCCAGCACGTCGATCAGGTCCAGCGCGCTGGCGAATTCGCTGTGTTCCTTGTTGGCGACGCCGGCGGACACGAAGATGCCGAGGTGGCCCACCTTGTTGTGCAGGCAGTAGACGATGGTCTGTTCGTTGTTGCGGATGTCCTCGGCGTTGTCGTAGAGATCGGCGATCCAGTTCAGCGCCTGTTGCGGCGGGGTGATGTTGTCGCCCCAGGACGCGAACACCATGATGGGCGAGCGGATGTTGCGCATGTCCACCCGGGCCTTGCCGTCATGGCTGGTGATCTTGCCGTGGACCAGCTCGTTGCCGACGAACAGCTTCTGGGTGATCCACTCCATTTCCGCCTTGTTCAGCAGGTAATGGCCGCCCCACCAGCGCTCGAAGTCCAGATAGCGCTGCGGCTCGGTGTCGATCTTGGCGTACAGGTTGTAGGACTTTTTCCACAGGGTGTTGGCCGGATCCAGCTTCTCGAAGTTCTCGACCAGGTGGGCGCCGTCGAAATGGCCATTGCCCAGATCGCCGGCCAGCGACGCGGTCCAGGTGCCGCCGTTCAGGCCGCCGGCATAGCGCATCGGATTCTTGCCGCGCACGCCGGCCCAGTACGACAGCGGCGAGCCGGCCAGCAGGATGGGGCCGACCAGCTCCGGCGCCACCGACGCCAGCATCGCCAACGCCCAGCCGCCCTGGCAGTTGCCGATCACGAAGGGCTTGCCGTCGCTGTCCGGGTGCAGCTCGTTGACGCGCTTGAGGAAGTGTCCTTCGGCCTTGGCCACGCTTTCTATGGTCTGGCCCGGCACCGGCTGGGGGAAGAACATCACGAAATAGCAGGGATGGCCCTGTTGCAGCGCGATGCCGATCTCGCTGTCCATCTTGAAGCCGCCGATGCCCGGCCCATGGCCGGCGCGGGGGTCGATGACGACGAAGGGGCGTTTGGCGGGATCGGTGGGCGGGCAGTTAGACGGCGGCTGGATCGCCGCCAGCGCGTAGTTGGCCGGATCGGGCAGCTCGCGGGCGTCCATGATGATGCGGTAGTCGAAAACCAGCACCGGCGGTTTGCCGCTTTCGCAGTGCTCCAGGTAGGCTTCGCCGCGGCGGTACAGCGTGTCCCAATACAGGATTCCGCGCTGGCAGGCGTCCAGCCAGTAATCAAACAACGGTTGAGGGAACGGGAACTTCCCGCCTTGAACTGCAGCAGTTGACCACATTGCAACCCCTTGTTCTTGAACGGTAGGAAAAGACGCGACGGCTCATCGCGAGCCATGGCCGTCACTGTACTCGTTATCTGCTGCGATGCAATAAATGCGAATGGTCTGGCGCCGATATGTGGCGCGCAGCCATCAATTTGTTGCAGCGCAAACAGAGGTTCGAGTCGCGGCGGCCGCTTCCAGTTCCTTTTCCAGTTCCTTGACCATCACCACGCTGGCGTAGGCTTTGTCCGGCCATTGCAGCGGCGCCTCGACGCGGTAGCCGCGCTTGCCGTAGCGTTCCACCAGATGGGAGGCGGGCTGGGCGGTGTCCAGGCGGATGCGAAGATAGCCCTGGCTGCGGGCCCAGGCCTCTGCGGCATCCATCAGCTGCGAACCTAGACAGCAGCCTTGCCAGGCGGGATCGACGCCGAACTGCATCAGCACCGCTCCGTCCGGCTGGCGGAATTGCGGGCAGGGCGAGGCCGGTTGCGGATGATGCACCGTGATGGTGCCGGCCAGCTCATTCCCGCGCCATGCCAGCAGGCAGTGGCCGCTGGCGATGCGACGGCGGGTCACGGCCACGCTTTGGTCCACCGCGGTGTAGCGCAGGCCCATCGCGGCCAGTTGGGCGTAGGCGCGGTGCAGCAGCTCGGTCAGTTGTTCCAGGGAGTCGGTTTCGGCCAGCGGGCGCAGCGTGAACATGTCTTCAACCATCGGGTGCGGGAAACCGGGGGTGAAGCAATTGTCATGCCGGGCGGATGTCCGCGCGCTGCCAGTCGCCGGCCATTTCCTCGCTGATCAGCTGTTCCGAGACGAAGTCGATGAAGGCGCGCACCGCAGGCGACAGTCCGCGGCGGGTGGGGAAGGCGGCGTGCAGGATGCCCCAGGGAAAGTCGTACTGCGGCAGGATGTGCCGCAGCCGTCCGTCCGCCAGCGCCTGGTGGCAAACGTTGGCGGGCAGCGCGGCGACGCCGATGCCGGCGATGGCGGCTTCCAGCAGCACGATCATGTCGTCGGTCATCAGTCTGGGCGCGTCCAGGTGGATGGTGTAGCTCTGGCCGACATTGTCCAGCAGCACCCATTGGCCGCGGCCGTCTGGCCGGCTCATGGCCAGCGCGGGCAGGGAGGCCAGCCGTTCCGGCGTTTTCGGCTCGCCGTGGCTTTCCAGGAAGGCCGGGCTGGCCACCAGGATCACCCGGCTTCTGCCCAGCCGGCGCACCACCAGGCTGGCGCTGTCCTCAATCACGTTGCGCACCCGGATCGCCACGTCCACGCCTTCTTCTATCAGGTCGACGCGGCGGTTGGTGGCGTCGAGGATCACCCGCACCTGCGGGTGGAGCGCCAGAAAGCGCGGCAATACTGCGCTGAGCATGGTCTTGGACAGCAGCTCCGGGCAACTGACGCGGATCAGGCCGCGCGGCTCGGCGCTGCTGTGCAGCACCGCCTCGTCGGCGGCCTCGGCCTCGGCCAGCATCGCCTGGCAGTGCTGGTAGTACTGGCCGCCGATCTCGGTCAGCGACAGCCGGCGCGTGGTCCGCTGCAGCAGGCGCACGCCCAGCCTCGTTTCCAGCTCGGCCACGCGGCGGGACAGTTTGGACTTGGGAATGCCCAGCGCGCGTCCGGCGGCCATGAAGCCGCCGTGCTCGACGACTTTGGCGAAGTACAGGAGATCGTTCAGGTCCTGCATGATTGTCTCACTGATGGAACAATGTTTCCGATTTTAACAGTCTAGTCCTGATTGTTCTGGATATCTATCATCCACTCATCGCAATCGAACCCCGAAGGATCCAGACCATGAAACTGCTTCACCTCGACTCCAGCATCTTGGCAGACAACTCCGTCACCCGCGAACTGTCCGCCGTCGTCGCCAACACCCTGCGCCAGCGCCACGCCAACGTGGAAACCAGCTACCGCGACCTGGCCGCCAACCCGATCGCCCACCTGTCCGGCGAAATCGTCGGCGCGCGCTTCGCGCCGGAATCCGATTGGACCGCGACCCAGCGCAGCGAGGCCGCGCTGAGCGACCAGCTGATCGAGGAATTTCTGGCTGCGGACGTGCTGGTCATCGGCGCCCCGATGTACAACTTCTCCATCCCGACGCAGCTGAGAAGCTGGATCGACCGCGTGTTCGCCGCCGGCCGCACCTTCAAGTACACCGAAACCGGCCCGGTGGGCCTGGTGAAGGACAAGAAAGTGGTGCTGGTGTCCGCCCGCGGCGGCGTGCACAGCGGCGAGCAGGGCAGCCTGATGGATTTCCAGGAAGACTATCTGGTGAAAGTGCTGGGCTTCCTGGGCGTCAGCGATGTGGAAATCATCCGCGCCGAAGCAGTCAACATGGGGCCGGACAAGCGCGCCACCTCCATTCACATGGCCAAGGAGGCCATCGCCAAGCTGGCGCTGTAATACCGGCTGGCCATGAAAAAGCCCGGCTTTCGAGCCGGGCTTTTTTGCGTCCATGTCATTCCAGCGGCAGCTTCAGCACTTGATCCGCGCTGGCTTCGCTCAAGTAGCGGCGCAGGATCGCGCGCAAGGTGCCGTCGCGGTACATCTTGCGCAGCTCCTGATGCCAGAGCTCGGCGGCGGCCGGCGTGAAACGCGCCTTGCTCAGCGCGATGGAGCCGGAGATGGTGTCGGCGTCGGGGAAGAAGTCGCGCGCGTTGATCAGTTGTTCGGCGCGGTGGGCGCGAAACCATGGATCGTAGCTGATGGGGTGTGCGAGAACGACATCCACCAAACCGTTGATCAGCATGCGATACAGGTCGTCTTCGCTTTCCGCGATCACCAGCTTGTGTTGCTGGGCGAGGTCGTTCAGCAGCCGATCCTGGGCGGGGCTGTGGCGATAGCCGCGTATCACTCCCCAGCGCAGGGAGGAGGACTTGAGCAGGTCGTCCAGCGAATCGGCCCGGCTGGCGCGCGGCAGCAGCACCATGTTCTTGCTGTGGTTGTAGGGATACAGCCACAGATAGCGCTGGCGTTCCGGCGTGATCAAGGTGGAGGAGCCGATATCGGCCAGTCCGATTTCCAGTTGCTTGAGCGCGCGGATGCGCGGGTAGTCCGTCTCCGTGCGGATCGGGCAATCAAGCCGCCGAGCCAGCTCGCGCACCAGGTCGACATCGTAGCCCTTTCCCTGGTGGTAGGCGACGCCGAAGTCGTAGTAGGCGATGGCCAGCGGGCCCTGCGGACAAGCGGGGTTGCCGGCCTGCGCGGCCAGGGACAGGAGGAGCGGAGTCAGCCAGCCGGCCAGGCGCTGCGGGGAGAGTTTGCGTGTCATTCCAGCGGCTTCTGCATCATCTGTTTGGCGGCGCTCTCATTCAGATAGCGGCGCAGGATGTCGTACAGGCTGCCGTCCTGATACATCTTCAGCAGCTCTTGATGCCATTTCTCGGCGGCGGCGCGGCTGAACCGCGCCTTGCTCAGCGCCAGGCCGCTGGCGATCATGTCGGTTTCCGGATACAGGTCCAGCACCACGATCTGGTTGGCGTTGGGCAACTCGCGCAGCCAGCGTCCGTAGCTGAAAGGCTGGGCGAAAACCGCGGTGACCACGCCGCTGCCCAGCATCTTGTACAGATCGTCCTCGTCGGCGGCGATCACCACCTTGCGCCGGGCGTTCAGTTCTTCCAGCAGCTTGTCTTGCGAGGGGCCGTGGTGGTAGCCGCGTATCGCGCCCCAGCGCAGCGCCGGGTCTTCGCGCAGCGCGGCCAAGGTTCTGGCCTGGACGGCCGGGTTCAGCAGCACCATGTTCTTGGTGTGGTTGTATTGGTAAATCCATGAGTATTGCAACCGGTCCGGCGAGGCCAAAGTGGAGGGGCTGACGTCTATCTGCCCGCTGGACAGCATTTTCAGCGCGCGCAGCCGGGGCAATTCGGTCTCGCTGGCGATGGGGCAACCCAGCCGGCGGGACAGCTCCCTGACCATGTCCACATCATAGCCCTTGCCGTCGCGGTAAGCGGCGCCGATCTTGTAGTAGCCGATCTTGAGCGGACCGTTGGGGCAGGCAGGATTGGCCGCGGCCAGGCTGGTCGCGGAGAGCAGCAGGGCAAGCAAGGGTGGAATGTTTCGCCGCATTTCGTATGTCACCTCTGAATATTGCTTCTTCTTCCCCTGGGCATATCGCTGACACACCGGTTTTCATCGCCGCCGCAGGCCTGGGCGTGGACGGCTTGGCCATCGTCAGAGAACCGGCGCGCGCAGCAGGTAGTCTGTGGTTTCCTCGCTCAGGAAACGGCGGAATATCTCGCGCAGGCTTCCGTCGCGGTACATTTTTTTCAGTTCCGCATGCCAGAGTTCGGCCGCCGACTCAGGAAACCGTTTTTTGCTGAGCGCCACGCCGCCGGCAGTCGCTTCGACATCGGGAAACAGATCCAGCACGACGACTTGCTTGCGGATGCTGGGGGCTTGAAGCCAGTCGTCATAACTGGTCGGATGCGCAAGCGCGCCGGTGATCACGCCTGTAGTCAGCATTTTGTACAGATCATTTTCATCGATGGCCGTCACCACCTTGTTTCTCTTCGCCAGCTCGGACAGCAGCTGGTCCTGCATCGGGCTGAATTTCCAGCCACGGATCACGCCCCATCGGAGTTTAGGATCGCTGGGCAAGGCGGCCAGCGTGCGGGCCTGCACTTCCGCGCGCAGCAGCACCATGCTTTTGCTGTGTTTGTAAGTGTAGATCCAGGCGTATTGGAGGCGGTCCGGCGTGGGGGTGGCGGAAGTGGCGATGTCGATTTCGCCGATTTGCAGCAGCTTGAGGGTCCGGATCCATGGAAAGACGCTTTCGTTGGCGATGGGGCAGCGCAGGCGGCGCGCGATTTCGCGTATCAGGTCCACGTCGTAGCCTCGTCCATCGTGGTAGGCCAGGCCATATTCGTAAAATCCCACTTTTAGCGGTCCGGAGGGGCAGGCGGGATTGCTTTCCGCCGCATGGGCAAAGGACGTCAGCCATAGCAGGCCGACAAGGGCAAGTCTGTTGATTCGCTGCATGCTAACGCGCCATCCGGAAGTCTTTGATTTCAATCATAGCCGCGCTGCCGGCGGCTGCTACCCCCGGCTGGAGGCGGCAAGGGCGCTTGTCGAGCCTGGCGCGGCGGCTTTGGGACGGGCTAAGCGGGAAAACGGGCGAGGCGGATGCTCCGCGATGGGATGCGGCCGGCTTGGGGAGGGCGCCATCCGGCGCGGGCGGGACAGGCCGCCGGCCGGAACTGAGTCCGGCCGGCGCGGAGGGTTACAGCTTGATCAGCGTGCTCTTCAGCTCGGTGTATTTCTCCAGCGCGTGCAGCGATTTGTCGCGGCCGTTGCCGGACTGCTTGTAGCCGCCGAAGGGGAAGTTCATGTCGCCGCCCTCGTCATAGCAGTTCACCCACACGGTGCCGGCGCGCAGGCGGCGCGACACTTGGTGGGCGGTGCTGACGTTGGAGGTCCACACCGCGGCCGCCAGGCCGTAGGCGGTGTCGTTGGCGATGCGGATGGCGTCGTCCAGCTCGCTGAAGGTGATCACCGACAGCACCGGTCCGAAGATCTCCTCGCGGCAGATGGTCAGGTCGTCGCTCGGGCAGTCGAAGGCGGTGGGCTCGATGAAAAGGCCCTTGTCGGTGTGCACGGCCTTGCCGCCCAAGAGCAGGTTGGCGCCTTCGCTCAGGCCTTTGTCGATGTAGTTCAGCACCTTGCGGTACTGGATCTCGTCGACGATGGCGCCCATGCTGGTGGCCGGATCGAGCGGGTCGCCGGGGAAGAAGCCGGCGGCGGCCTTCTTGAACTCCTCGAGGAAGCGTTCCTTGATGTCCTTGTGCACCAGCACGCGGGAGCCGGCGGTGCAGACCTCGCCCATATTGTAGAAGATGCCGCTGGCGGCGGAGCGCGCGGCGCGAGCCAGGTCCGGGCAGTCCGGCAGGATGATGTTGGGCGACTTGCCGCCCAGCTCCAGCCACGCCCGCTTGAGATTGGACTGGGCGGCGTAGCCGGCGATCAATTTGCCCACATTGGTGGAGCCGGTGAAGGCGACGCAGTCCACGTCCATGTGCAGCGCCAGCAGGCGGCCGACGTCGCCGGCGCCGGGCAGCACCTGGAAGATGCCGTCCGGGATGCCGGCCGCTTTGGCCAGCGCGGCGACGCGGATCGCGGTCAGCGGCGATTTTTCCGACGGCTTGACGATGACGGCGTTGCCGGCGGCCAGCGCCGGGCCGAATTTCCAGCTCGCCATCAGGATGGGGAAGTTCCACGGCACCACCGCGGCCACCACGCCTATCGGCTCGCGGGTCACCAGGCCGACCAGCTTGGGATCGACCGGCACGACTTCGCCGCCCACCTTGTCTATCGCCTCGGCGAACCATTCCACGCAGTAGGCGGAGGCCGGCACGTCGACGGCGGTGGTGTCGCCGATGGGCTTGCCGGCGTCCAGCGTTTCCAGCAGCGACAGTTCATCGGCGTGCTCGCGAATCAGCGCGGCGAAGCGCTTGAGCACGGCGGCGCGCTTGAGCGGCGCGAGTTCGGACCAGACGCCGGACTCGAACGCGCGGCGCGCTGCCTTGACCGCGGCTTCCACGTCGGCTTCGCCGCAGTGGGCGATCTCGGCCAGCTTGGCGCCGTTGGCGGGGTTGACGCAATCGAAGCGCTTGCCCTCGGCGGCGTCGCGGTACTCGCCATTCACGAAGGCGCGGCCTTCAATCTTCAGTTCTGCTGCAAGTTGCTTCCATTCGGCGTGACTGCGGGCCATGCTGCTCTCCTCGTCGAGTGATGTTGTTGAGCGGAATTAAGCTTTCAGGCTGAAACGGGACTGCAAAGTTCGATCAGCGCGCCGTCGGGCGCGCGCACGTAGGACACGGTCTGTCCCCAGGGTTTTGTCTTCGGCGGCGACAGCTCGGCCGCGCCGTGAGCCAGCGCTTTCGCATGGGCGGCTTCCACGTCGCCGGTGACCAGGCCGATCTCCATGCCCAGCGGCCTGGCGGACTCGTCGGCGCGGACGTGACCGTCGGGCAGGTTGCCGGCGGCCAGCTCATGGTGGGCGAAGGACAGCGTGGTCTCGCCGGTGTCCAGCTCGCCGTAGGTTTCGGATTCGTGCAGGAATTTGCGCTTGAAGCCGAAGGCGGATTCGAAGAAGCGCAGCGAAGCCGGCACATCCGGCACGTAAATAATGGTGTAAGCCAGCTTCAAAATGTTTCCCTCTTAGAATGTGGGCGGCGAGCTGGCGCTCACCACCTCGCAGATGTCGTCGCCGACATTGCGGAAGCGGTGCGGCAGCTTGCTGTCGAAGTAGTAGGCGTCGCCCGGGCCCAGCACCCGGCTGTCGTTGCCCACCGTCACCTCTATGCTGCCGCGGATGATCACGCCGCCCTCCTGGCCCTCGTGCACCAGCATGTCCGGGCCTGTGTCGGCGCCGGGCACGTAGCGCTCGCGCAGGATGGCGATGTCGCGCTTGTCGTGCGCGGTGCCCACCAGCATCAGATTGATGTCCTCGTTGCCGAGGTTGGGCAACTCGTCCGCCTGGTAGAACACGCGCGGCTGCGCCGGCTCGGCGTCGAAAGTGAAGAATTCTGCCAGGGTTATCGGCAATCCTTCCAGCACCTTCTTGAGGGAACTGACCGAAGGGCTTACCCGGTTCTGCTCGATCAGAGAGATGGTGCCGTTGGTGACGCCCGCGCGTTTGGCCAGCTCTCTTTGCGACAATCCGAACCGCGTTCTGACCATTCTCAAGCGTGCGCCGACGTCCATTCTTCCTGCTCCATCAGTATGTTAATAATTTTAGACAACTGCGGCATTGTAGCGCGATAGAAGGCAAATGTGCTTGCTGCGTCGCAAAATCGAATATCTTTGCAACGGCCAGATTTTATAGTCAGAATCAAGTTGAAAGGGCAAGCGCGATGTGAATTTTCTTAAACGGCGTTTGTCTGCCTGTGCAGGGCAAAAACCAGTTGGAGACGACTATGTTGATCGGCGTTCCGAAGGAAATCAAAAACCATGAGTACCGCGTGGGTCTGACCCCGTCCGGTGTCCGCGAGCTGGTGGCGAACGGGCACAAGGTACTGGTGCAGACCCACGCGGGTCTCGCGATCGGCTTTACCGACGAGCAATACATCCAGGCCGGCGCGTCCATCGCCTCCAATGCGGAAGAGGTGTTCGAGCGCGCCGACATGATCGTCAAGGTCAAGGAACCGCAGCCGGTGGAGTGCCGGATGCTGCGCCCGGGCCAGATTCTTTTCACTTACCTGCACCTGGCGCCGGACCCGGAGCAGACCAAGCTGCTGATCGAGTCCGACTCGGTGGCCATCGCCTACGAAACCGTCACCGACGAGCGCGGCGGCCTGCCGCTCTTGGCGCCGATGTCCGAAGTGGCCGGCCGGATGGCGATCCAGGCCGGCGCGCACGCGCTGGAAAAGGCGCAGGGCGGCCGCGGCGTGCTGCTGGGCGGCGTGCCCGGCGTGGCGCCGGCCAAGGTGGTGGTGATAGGCGGCGGCGTGGTGGGGCTGAATGCCGCGCGGATGGCGATGGGCGCAGGCGCCGACGTCGCCATCCTCGATAAATCGCTGGCCCGGCTCAAAGAGATAGACATGGTGTTCGGCGGCCGGATCAAGACCCTGATGTCCAACGGCGCCAACATCGACGACAGCATCCGCGACGCCGATCTGGTGATCGGCGCGGTGCTGATTCCCGGCGCGGCCGCGCCCAAGCTGGTGACGCGCGCGATGCTGAAGACAATGAAGCCGGGCGCGGTGCTGGTGGACGTGGCGATAGACCAGGGCGGCTGTTTCGAGACCAGCCGGGCCACCACCCATCAGGACCCGATCTACACCGTGGACGGCATCGTCCACTACTGCGTGGCCAATATGCCGGGCGGAGTCGCCCGCACCTCCACCCAGGCGTTGACCAACGCCACGCTGCCGTACACGCTGGAGTTGGCCAACAAAGGCTGGCGCCAGGCGCTGCTGGACAACGCCCACCTGCGCAACGGCCTCAACGTTTGCCGCGGGCGAGTGACTTACCAGGCGGTGGCGCGGGACCTGGGCCACGCTTACGTCGATCCGATAGAGGCCATCAAGGCCGCAAGCTGATAGGAGCGCAGCAAGCCATGTCGCAAGCAATGATAGGCATCCCGTGTGATCTGAAAATGATCGGTCTGTTGCCGTTTCACGCGGTGGGCGACAAATACATCGCCGCCGCGGCCGGCGGGGCGGGCGGCCTGCCGGTGTTGATTCCGTCGCTGGGCGACGACGCGCTGCTGCGCGCCACGCTGGCGACGCTGGACGGCGTGCTGCTGCCGGGCTCGCCGTCCAATGTGGAGCCGCGCCATTACGGCGGGCCGACCAGCCGCACCGGCACGCTGCACGACCCCCGGCGCGACGCCACCACGCTGCCGCTGATCCGCCTGGCGCTGGAGGAGGGCGTGCCGCTGCTGGGCATCTGCCGCGGCTTCCAGGAGATCAATGTCGCGCTGGGCGGCGAGCTGCACCAGCACGTGCAGGAAGAGCCGGGCCTGCGCGACCACCGCGAGGTGGAGGGCGACGACATCGCCGCGATGTACGCGCCGGCGCATCGGGTGGACTTCGTCGAAGGCGGCTTGCTGGCGGAATGGTCCGGCGCGCGCGAGGCGATGGTCAATTCGTTGCACCAGCAGGGCATCAAGCGGCTGGCGCCCAGCCTGATCGCCGAGGCGCATGCCGAGGACGGCTTGGTGGAGGCTTACCGCGTCCGCAACTCCAAGGGCTTCGCCTTCGCCGTGCAATGGCACCCGGAATGGCTGTATTGGGACAATCCGTTGTCCCTGGCCATCTTCCATGCCTTCGGCGAGGCTTGCCGGATGAGGAGGGAAAGCCGCAAGGGATGAATCCCATGCGCGCCGGACGAGGAACCCGGCGCGAGTCTCGATGACTCATAAAGTAGCACCTCCCGATCCAGAGCCGCAGCCCAGCGGCCGGGGAGACCATAGAGGAAGCGTTATGAATCACCAGATCAACGAGTGGTTGCGAGAGCACCGCATCACCGAAGTGGAATGCATCGTGCCGGACATGACCGGCATCGCCCGTGGAAAGATCGTGCCCAAGGACAAGTTCGTTTCCGATCCGGAAATGCGCCTGCCCGAGGCGGTGCTGATCCAGACCGTGACCGGCGACTATCCCGACGACAGCCTGCTGGACCTGACCGACCCCGACATGGTGCTGGAGCCCGATCCGAACACGCTGCGCTACGTGCCGTGGGCGGTGGACCCGACAGCCCAGCTGATCTACGACTGCTGCCGCGCCGACGGCAGCCCGGTGGACGTGGCGCCGCGCAACGTCCTCAAGCGCGTGCTGGGCCTGTTCGACGAGATGGGTCTGGAGCCGGTGCTGGCGCCGGAGATGGAGTTCTACCTGTTGTCGCCGAATCCCGACCCCGACATCCCGCTGGCCGCGCCGATCGGCCGCACCGGCCGGGCGGAATTCGGCCGCCGCTCCTATTCGATCGACGCGGTCAACGAGTTCGACCCGCTGTTCGAGGACATCTACGACTATTGCCACGCGCAGAATCTGGAAGTGGACACGCTGATCCATGAGATCGGCACCGCGCAGATGGAAATCAACTTCCTGCACGGCAACCCGCTGGACCTGGCCGACCAGGTTTTCCTGTTCAAGCGCACCGTGCGCGAGGCCGCGTTCCGCCACAATATGTATGCCACCTTCATGGCCAAGCCGATGGAGAACGAGCCGGGCAGCGCCATGCACATCCACCAGAGCCTGGTGGATAAGAATACCGGCCGCAACGTGTTCACCAATGAGGACGGCAGCCCGTCCGACATCTTCTTCCACTTCATCGCCGGCCTGCAGAAATACGTGCCTCAGACCATGCCGCTGTTCGCCCCCTACGTGAACTCATTCCGTCGTTTGTCTCGCTACACCGCGGCGCCGACCAATGTCGAATGGGGTTACGACAACCGCACCGTGGGTCTGCGCATCCCGCACTCGTCGCCGGCCGCGCGCCGCATCGAAAACCGGGTGCCGGGCGTGGACGTCAATCCTTACATCGCCATCGCCGCCACGCTGGCCTGCGGCTACCTGGGCATGGTGAACAAGCTGCGGCCGGCCGAGCCCAGGCAAACCGACGCCTACGAGCTGCCTTACCAGTTCCCCAACAGCTCGGAAGAGTCGCTGCTGCAGCTGGCCGGCTGCAGCGAGATCGCCGAAGTGCTGGGGCCTCGCTTCGTCAAGATGTACGTGGCGATGAAGGAAAAGGAGTTCGCCGAGTATTTCCGCGTGATCAGTCCCTGGGAGCGCAAGTTCCTGCTGCTGCACGTGTGATGCGCGGATCATCCGCGCAAGGTTAGAATCGCGGAACAGACAGGACAAACGAATAGAACGACGCCGCAGGCGCAGGAGGGGCGGGCAAGGGCCCGCCCCGTCGGAGAAAACTGGAAGGAAGTGTTATGCAGAAGCAACGTACGACCAGCCAATGGCGCGAACTGGATGCCGCCCATCACCTGCATCCGTTTACCGATACCGCATCGCTGAACCAGGCGGGCGCGCGCGTGATGACGCGCGGAGAAGGCGTCTATCTGTGGGATTCGGACGGCAACAAGATCATCGACGGCATGGCCGGCCTGTGGTGCGTGAACGTCGGCTACGGCCGCAAGGATTTCGCCGAGGTGGCGCGCCGCCAGATGGAAGAGCTGCCGTTCTACAACACCTTTTTCAAGACCACCCATCCGGCGGTGGTCGAGCTGTCCAGCCTGCTGGCCGAAGTGACGCCGGCCGGCTTCGACCACGTGTTTTACACCAACTCCGGCTCCGAGTCGGTGGACACCATGATCCGCATGGTGCGCCGCTACTGGGACGTGCAGGGCAAGCCGGAGAAGAAGACGCTGATCGGCCGCTGGAACGGCTATCACGGCTCCACCATCGGCGGCGCCAGCCTGGGCGGCATGAAGTACATGCATGAGCAGGGCGATCTGCCGATTCCGGGCATGGCCCATATCGAGCAGCCGTGGTGGTACAAGCACGGCAAGGACATGACGCCGGACGAATTCGGCGTGGTGGCCGCGCGCTGGCTGGACGAGAAGATCCAGGAGATCGGCGCCGACAAGGTGGCCGCTTTCGTCGCCGAACCCATCCAGGGCGCCGGCGGGGTGATCATTCCGCCAGCCACCTACTGGCCGGAAATCGAGCGCATCTGCCGCAAGCACGATGTGTTGATTGTGGCGGACGAAGTGATCTGCGGTTTCGGCCGTACCGGCGAATGGTTCGGCCATCAGCATTTCGGCTTCCAGCCCGACCTGTTCACCGCGGCCAAGGGCTTGTCATCGGGCTACTTGCCGATCGGCGCGGTCTTCGTCGGCAAGCGCGTGGCGGAAGGCCTGATCGCCGGCGGCGACTTCAACCACGGCTTCACCTATTCCGGCCATCCGGTCTGCGCCGCGGTGGCGCACGCCAATGTGATGGCGCTGCGCGACGAGGGCATCGTCCAGCGCGTCAAGGACGACATCGGCCCTTACATGCAGCAGCGCTGGCGCGAAACCTTCAGCCAGTTCGAGCACGTGGACGACGTGCGCGGCGTCGGGCTGATCCAGGCATTCACGCTGGTGAAGAACAAGGCGAAGCGCGAGCTGTTCCCCGATTTCGGCGAGGTCGGCACGCTGTGCCGCGACATCTTCTTCCGCAACAACCTGATCATGCGCGCTTGCGGCGACCATATCGTATGTTCGCCGCCGCTGGTGATGACGCGAACCGAAGTGGATGAAATGCTGGGGGTGGCGGCGCGTTGCCTGGCCGAGTTCGAGCAGGCGCTGAAGGCGCGCGGACTGGCCTAGCGCCGGCTATGCTGGTGTGGGGGCGGCCTCGCCCCCGCCTTTTTTGCAGGGAATGAAGCGGGTTGATACAATTCCACCCGCTTTTTCTATTATTTCTATAATGAATTGCAAAAAGGCATGCTGTAATACAAATAACGGCATGAGGCAATAAAACAAATACAGGACTTGGCGCATGTTCGTCGCAATCGGGTATCTCATCATTCTGGGCTCGGTGCTTGGGGGCTTCATCGCCGCGGGGGGCCATGTCGCCGCGCTGATGCAACCGCTGGAGGTCGTGATGATCGCCGGCGCGGCCATCGGCGCTTTCATCGTCGCCAATGGCGGCGCGCCGCTGAAGGCCACCACCAAGGCGCTTCCCACCGTGTTCAAGGGCAGTTCCTATGGCAAGGCCTTCTACATGGATCTGTTTTCCCTGCTGTTCGAGATACTGACCAAGGTGCGCAAGGAAGGCCTGATGTCGATCGAAGCCGACGTTGAAAATCCCGAATCCAGCCCGGTTTTCTCCAAGTATCCCACCATCATGCATGACCATCATGTGGTCGAGTTCATTTGCGACTACCTGCGGCTGATGGTCGGTGGCAACCTCAACGCCTTCGAAATCGAGAACCTGATGGACGTCGAGATTGAAACCCACCACCACGAGGGCGAGGTGCCTGTGTCGGCGGTCAAGGGACTGGCCGATGGCCTGCCGGCTTTCGGTATCGTGGCCGCGGTGATGGGCGTGGTCCACACGATGGAATCGGTGGGCGCGCCGCCGTCCGAACTAGGCATGCTGATCGCGCACGCGCTGGTGGGCACCTTCCTCGGTATTTTGCTCGCCTACGGCTTCGTCGGTCCGCTGGGCACCATCCTGGAGCACAAGCTGGCCGAAGGCACCCGCGTCTACCAGACGATCAAGGTGACGCTGCTGGCCAGCCTGAACGGCTACGCGCCGCAGGTGGCGGTGGAGTTCGGCCGCAAGGCGCTGTCCTCGATGGACCGCCCGTCGTTCAAGGAACTGGAAGATCACGTCAAGCAGAAGAAATAAGCCGGGCAGGGGACAGAAATGGCCGATGAATCGCAACGACCGATAATCGTCAAGAAAATCAAGAAGGGGGGGCACGGCCATCACGGCGGCGCCTGGAAAATCGCCTATGCCGACTTCGTGACGGCGATGATGGCGTTCTTCCTGTTGATGTGGCTGCTGGGGTCCGCGTCGCAAGGCACTTTGAGCGGCATTTCCGAATACTTCAAGACGCCGCTGAAAGTCGCCATGTCCGGCGGCGCGGGCGCGGGCGACGCCACCTCGGTGGTCAAGGGCGGCGGCAACGATCTGACCAAGCAGGCCGGCCAGGTCAACAAGGCCGGCTCCAAGCAGGAAGAAATCATGCAGAAGCAGAAGGAGCAGGCCAGCCTGAACCAGCTGCAGCAGAAAATCCAGCAGACCATAGACCAGAGCGATCTGTTCAAGCAGTACAAGAATCAGCTGAAGCTGGAAATGACGCCGGAAGGGCTGAAGATCCAGATCGTCGACGAGCAGAACCGGCCGATGTTCGATTCCGGCAGTTCCCGCATGCTGCCGCATACCCGGGTGCTGCTGCAGCAGCTGGCTTCGGAGCTGAATCAGCTACCCAACAGGATCAGCATTTCCGGCCATACCGACGCCAAGCCTTTCGCAGGCGGACAAGGCGGCTACAGCAACTGGGAGCTGTCGGCCGACCGGGCCAACACCGCCCGCCGCGAGCTGGTGGCCGGCGGCCTCTCCGAGAACAAGATCCTGCGCGTGGTGGGCTTGTCGTCAGCCAATCCGCTGATCAAGAGCGATGTATTCAGCCCGGAGAACCGCCGCATCACCATCGTGGTGCTGAACAAGGACGCCGAGTCGTCGATACTCAACGACGGCTTCAAGCCGCAGATGAACCAGGAAGTGATAGGCGGGCCGCAGCAAGGCGGCGAAGCGGCTCCGCAGCCGAACGAGCCCTGAGCGCATGAGGCGGCTGCGCCATCCGCTGCTTCAGTTGCTCGCCTGCGTCGGCGCCTGGATTTTCATCGCGCCGGCTTTGCATTTATTGCCTTGGGCCGCGCTGCAGGGGCTGTTGGCGGGCTTGTGCGCCGTCGCCTTGCGCTTGCCGGGCTGGCAGCGCCTCGCGCATGGATTGTTTGTGCCTGCGGTGGCTCTGGCCAGCCAGGCGGGCGTCGCGCCGGGTTGGTATCTGGCGGCGTTGCTGCTGACGCTGGCGCTGGGGCGCAACGCGCTGGTGGAACGGGTGCCGCTTTACCGTTCCGCGGTCGCGGTGGCGGAAAGGCTGGCCGAGCGGCTGGCCGGCGGCGCGTCGTTGCTCGAGGCAGGCTGCGGCGACGGCCGGCTGGCGCTGCTGCTGGCCTTGCGCCGGCCGGACCTGAACATGCGCGCGCTGGAAAACGCCGTGGGCAGCTGGTTGCTGGCGCGCTGGCGCTGGCGGCGGGCGGGAAGTCCTAACCGGCTGGCGTTCGCCTGCCGCAATTTTTGGAGCGAGGATTGGGGGGGGTATGACGCGATTTACGTGTTCTTGTCGCCGGAGCCCATGCCTAGGGTTTGGAGCAAGTTCGTTGCCGAGGGCCGGGCCGGCAGCCTGCTCATCAGCAACACCTTTTCCGTGCCCGGCATCGAGCCGGACGAATGCATTCCTCTCGACGGCCCTTTGCAAAAAGAACTATTGATCTGGCGCCATCCAAATGGACCTCGATAACTGGACCAAGACCATCGCGGAACGGCGGTGGCCGATTCTGCCCGACACGCTGTTGGAGCTGCGCGACGCCTGCGCCCGCCACAGCGACCTGATCAACTTCACCGACCTGGCCAATCTTTGCCTGTCCGATCCTTTCCTGCTGCTGGATCTGTTCCGGGTGGTGGGCAATTCGCGCGCGCTGCAGCGCAACGAGAGCATCCCCGCGGTGGAGCAGACGCTGCTGCTGATGGGGTTGGAGGCGGTGGTGGTGCGTTTCAACCGCATCGAGCCGCTGGACGCCGCCGAGGGCAAGCTGGACGCCGATGTTTACGAAGCGGTTGGCGACTGGATGGCGCGCAGCCGGGTGGCGGCCTTGATCGTCAAGGAATGGCTGTCCATCATGGGCGACCTGAAAGTGGAGGACTGCTTCGTCTCCGCGCTGCTGTACAACCTGCCGGCCTGCATCTACATGATCCAGCGCAACCGCTTGCCGGACAAGCCGCTGCTGCAGGAGATGTCCGAGGCGTTCAATGCCGATTACGGCAAGATCCTGCAATCCTTCGTGAAGCACATGCCGCTGCCGAGCGGATTCAACACGCTGCTGGGGACCGGCGTGCCCAACAAGCGGCGCCAGTTGCTGAAGCTGGCCATCGCCACGGCGAACTCGCTGGATCATGGCATCGAGCGCAGCACCTGGCTGGTGGGCGTGGACACCGCGGCCAAGATGATCAATTGCATGCCGGAGATGGCCTACAACGCGGTGGTGCACGCCGCGCTCAAGGTGGCGAAGCGCCCGCATGTGGTCGGCTATACCTTCCCGGCGCGCGCGCTGCTGCTGCTGACTGACAACGGCAAGAAGCCGGAAATGAAGAAGGCCCAGGCGCTGTCCGACGCTGACCAGCTTGAGAATGCGATTCGGGAGTCGATACGCTTCCTGGCCAACGATCTCAAGTTCGAACGCGTGCTGTATTACCATTACGAGCATGATCTGCACGCGCTGAAGCTGCGCTACCAGGTAGGCGTGGAGGCGGACAACCCGCTGCGCAAGCTCCAAGTGGAGCTGGAGCCGGGCAGCTTCTTCGGCGTGTTCACCGGCAAGCCGCAAAGCTTCCACGCGCCGTCCGATGTGCGCCAGCAGCTGAGCCGGCGTTATGAGGACGAATTCTTCCAGCATATCGGCGACGGCGAATTCGCGCTGATGACCTTGTTCGGCGGGCACCGGCTCGGCGGCGTGTTCTATGTCGACAACGCGCGCACCGGCCGCGCGATAGACGACGCCACCTACCATCGCTTCAAGGATCTGATCAGCCGCCTGGCCCAGCATTGATGCAAGAAGGCGCGGGGGCGGGTAAACTCTGCCCCTCCGCTTAGCGCCGCATCGGCAGAATCGACATGCATCACATCTCCAAGACCATCACGTCTCCCCACAACGACGAAGTCAAGGCGCTGGCCAGATTGGTCCAGCACAGCCGCGACCGCCGCAAGGAAGGCGTGATGGTATTGGAGGGCATCCACCTGGCCGAATCCTGCCTGCAGGCGGGCGGCATCTTGTCGCGGGTCTATCTGAACGAGGCGATGGCCGGCAAGCCGGAAGTGCAGAGGCTGCTGGCTGGCTTGCCCGCCGGGTGCGCGGTGATCGCGATGCCTGAAGCGGTGATGGCCAAGGTGACCGCGCTATCCAGCGCCGGCGAGCTGCTGGCGCTGAGCCCGCGTCAGCGGCCCGCGCCGCCGCCGGCGGCCGTCGCGCGGGTGCTGCTGGAAGACATCCAGGACCCGGGCAATCTGGGGACCATCCTGCGCACGGCCGCCGCGGCCGGAGTGTACGACGTTTTCCTGTCCAAGGGCTGCGTGGACGTATTCTCTCCCAAGGTGCTGCGCGCCGGCATGGGCGCGCATTTCGCGCTGCGCATACACGAGCACGCCGATCTCGCCGACGAGCTGCGCCGCTTCGGCGGACGCCGGCTGGTCACGCATCTGGAGGGCTCCAGCTCCTTGTACGGTCATGACCTGACCGGACCGGTGGCCTTCGTGTTCGGCAACGAGGGAGCGGGCGTCAGCGACGCGCTGCTGGCGCTGGCGGACGCGCGCATCCGCATCCCGATGCCCGGCCACGCGGAGTCGCTGAACGTGGCGATGGCGGCGACGGTCTGCCTGTTCGAGCGGGTGAGGCAGCAGGAAAAGCCGGCCTGACGCGGCATCGGCCGCGTTCCGCTTGCTCTCATGTCTGGCCCGCAGGCCGGCTCAGTCCAGCGGGATGAACACCTCGCCGCGCATCAGCGGACGCGCGGTGCGGGTCAGCACCACCTCGTCCACTTTCCAGCCCAGCGAATCCAGGCCCAGCACGGCTTCCAATGTCAGCCGGCCGCTGGGGTGGCTGAAGGTCAGCGGCATGCCGCGCACCGGTCCGCCGGCCAGCTCGGCCGGCAACGTGCCCTCGGTGGCGCAGGCGCAGGCGAGCGCGATGGCGTCGGTGCCGGGATAGGCGGGGTGCAGCTTGCCCATCGACAGCGCGCGGGCGTGCAGCGCGCAGTCCGGATCGCCGTCTTGCGACAGGAAGCTGATCTTGGGCGTGGCCGGATATTCGCGTCCGGCGGCGAAGATGTCATCGGCCAAGCCGATGGCCACCGTGGCGGCGGCGCGCGCCATCTCCAGCCGGCGCATGATGGCGGGATCGATCTCGGCGGCGGTTTCGCGCCCCTTCAGGCCGAAGTCGCGGGCGCGGACGAATAGGGTGGGATTGCCGGCGTCTATCAGAGTGGCGTCCACCTGGCTGCCGTCGGGCAGCTTCAATTTGTCCATCAGCAGGCCGGTGGGGAACATCTCGCTGCAGTCGCCGGCCGGATCCAGATAGCGCAGCCGGATGGGCGCGCCGGGGAAGGCGACGCCGTCGATGAGGAAGTCGCCCTGCCAGACGGCCTGGCCTTCGAATATTTCCAGTTCGGCCAGGATGCGCTTGCCGACATTGGCCTGCCAGATAGCGATGGTGGCGACGCCGTCTTCCGGCCGGGCCAGCTTTTCCATCACCGCGAACAGCGGCACGGCTGCGGCCAGATTGCCGCAATTGCCGGACCAGTCTATTCGCGCCTCGTCGGTGAATACATGGCCGAACAGCGCGTCCACGTCGCAATCGTCGCGGCGGGAAGGGCTGACGATCACCACCTTGCTGGAGCGGGTGGTGCCGTTGCCAAGGCCGTCGGTTTGCCGGCCGTAAGGATCGGGACTGCCGATCGCGCGCAACAGCAAGCTTTGCCATTGCTCGGTGTCGTCGGGCAGCGCGTCGGCCCGGATGAACAGGCCCTTGCTGGTGCCGCCGCGCATCAGCGTGGCGGGCAGGCGATAGTCAGTGTCCATCAGTCCTCCTTCCAATCCTCCTTGCACTTGGCGATGACTGCGATGCGCGCGGCGTCTATCGTGGCCGGGATGGCGGCCTTGTCGGCGCAGCCGGCCGCTATGGCGCCGGCATCAATTTGCAGCGTAGCAGCCAGTTGCGCGCGCAGATAGTCCTTTTGCGGGTAGGGCGCGTTTTCGAAGTTCAGCCGGCCGCGGGCATCGGCCAGGCAGGCGTCCAGCATCAGCAGGAAACGTTCTGGCCGGCGCAGCGCGTCGCAGTCCTTGAGCATGCGCAACACGGTTTCCGGCCTCAGCTCCTGCGCCCGGTGGACCTTGGTGTGATGCACCACGGTGATATGGGCGAGGTCGCGGCAATCGTTGGGCACGCGCAACCGGCGGCACAGCTCCGACAGCGGCGCGATGCCGCCTTCCTCGTGGCCGATGTGGCGCGGCAGCACGTCGGCCGGCGTCAGCGCCTTGCCCAGATCGTGGCCCAGCGCGGCGAAGCGCACCGCCAGCGGCTGGCCGGCCGCCGCGGCGTAGTCCAGCACCCGCATCACGTGGTCGCCGCAGTCTATCTCGGGGTGATAGTCGGCGCGCTGCGGCACGCCGAACAGCGCGTCCACCTCGGGCAGGATGCGCGCGAGCGCGCCGCATTCGCGCAGGGTCAGGAACATCCGCGACGGCTTGTCCTCCATCAATCCCTTGGCCAGCTCCTGCCATACCCGTTCGGCCACCAGCGCATCCGCCTCGCCGTCGTCCACCATCTGCCGCATCAGCGCCATGGTTTCCGGTGCGACCGCGAAGTCGAAGCGGGCGGCGAAGCGCGCCAGCCGCAGGATACGCACCGGATCCTCGGCGAACGCCGGGCTGACGTGGCGCAGCAGGCGCGCCTTCAGGTCCGCCTGGCCGCCGTACGGGTCGGTCAGGCTGCCGTCGGCCGCCTCGGCGATGGCATTGATGGTCAGGTCGCGCCGGGCCAGGTCTTCTTCCAGCGTCACATCGGGCGAGGTGTGGAAAGTGAAGCCGTGATAGCCCCTGGCCACCTTGCGTTCGGTGCGGGCCAGCGCGTATTCCTCATGGGTTTCCGGGTGCAGGAATACCGGGAAGTCCTTGCCCACCGGGCGATAGCCCTGCGCCAGCATGTCGTCCGGGGTGGCGCCCACCACCACCCAGTCCCGGTCCTTGACCGGGAGGTTCAGCAGGCGGTCGCGCACGGCGCCGCCGACGATGTAGATTTCCATCTCAGCGCGCCGCCTTCGCGCGGTAGCGGGACGCGGCGGCATTGCGGCCGCGGCCGGCCAGCCAGTCCGGCGCCAGCGCGGACAGCGCGGCGGGCTCGAAGCCCAGCAGGCTGGATGGGAAAGGCTGGTCGCTGACATTGTCCCATCGCAGCGAGCGCACGTTGTCGCGGCTCATCAGCGTCGGCCCCGGCAGCCATTCCATCAGCGCGGCCTGCAGCATGGCCAGGCTGTCTGGCAGGCCGAATACCGGGCGGGGGTGGCCGCTGGCGCGGCCGGCCAGGCGCGCCAGATCGGCCAGGGTATAGGTTTCCGGTCCAGTCAAATCCAGCTTTTTGCCCACGGTTTCCTTGCGCGCCAGGCACTCGCATATCGCGCGGGCGACGTCTTCCACCCAAACCGGAGTCATCCGGCAGCCGGTGCCGGCCAGCGGCAGAACGGGCAGCAGCCTTTGCAGGCTGGCGAACATGTTAAGGAAGGCGTCGTCGCGGCCGAACACGACTGAGGGACGCAATATGGTCCAGTCCAGCCCGCTGGATTCCACCGCCAGTTCGCCCAGCGCCTTGGTCTGCTGGTAGTCGCTGGGCGCGTCCTGGGCGGCGCCCAATGCGCTGACGTGCACCAGCCGGCGCACATTCTGCAGCCGGCAGGCGGCGACGATCTTCTCCGGCAATTGAGCGTGGGCCTTCTCGAACTGGGCTCGGCTGCCATGCAGGATGCCGACCATGTTGATCACGGCGTCGTGGCCGGCGATCAGCTTGGCCAGCTGGGCCGGGTCGTGGACGTCGGCGGAGACCAGCTCGGCCGACGGCAGCACGCGGAAATCGGGCGGCGCGGTCCGGCGGCTGGCGATGGTGAGCCGATGGTCCCGGCTGGCCAGCTGGGCGGCCAGGTGGCGGCCGATGAAGCCGCTGCCGCCTATCAGGCAAATCTTTTGTGCGGTCATGTCGTTTTCCTTAACGCGCCGGCACCATCCCCATGCGGTTTCTCAGGGAGATGTTGGCGTGGCCAAAGGTGCTGGAGTAGTAGGCGGCGTTGGCCATCACTTTCTGCACGTAATCGCGCGTTTCGCTGAAGGGGATGGTTTCGGCGTAGATGGTGCCGTCCAGCGCGCGGTCGGCCTGCCAGTTGCGGGCGCGGCCGGGGCCGGCGTTGTAGGCGGCGGTGGCCATCACCTGGTTGCCGGATAGGTTGTCCAGCACGTAGCGCAGATACCAGGTGCCGAGCTGGACGTTGGTGTCGATGTCGTTGACCGCGAAGTGGGTGAGGCCGATCTTCTTGGCCGCCCATTTGGCGGTGGCGGGCATCAGCTGCATCAGGCCGGAGGCGCCGACGCCGGAGCGGGCCATGGTGATGAAGCGGCTTTCCTGGCGGATCAGGCCGTAAACCCAGGCATCGTCGATGTCGAGCTGGCGCGCGTATTTCTGCGTGACTTCGCGGTAGGGCGTCAGGTAGCGCAGCGAGAAATCGTGTTCTTCCTTGGTGCGCTCGGCGCTGTAGATCGCCATGTCGTAGAAATTTTCCTTGCGCGCGATTTCGGCGGCGGCCAGCAGCTCCATGTCGTTGCGGCCGCGCATCGCCCAACGCCATTCGCGCTGCGCGTCGGTGCGGAACTCCGGCTTGGTGTAGATTTCGGCGACGTTGAGCAGCGCCAGCGAGCGGCGAACGGCCGGGTCGGCCTTCATCCGGGCGACGTCGTCGCTGCTCGGGCCGGTTTTGCTGGCGGAAGCGGACAGGCTGTTGCCCAGCTCTTCCAGCGACAGCAGCGCGTAATAGTTGTGGCCGACGCTGGCCTGGCTGAACAGCGGAGCGGCTTCGGCCGGCTTCCCCTGCTGCTTCAGCGAGCGGGCCAGCCAGTAGCGCCAGGCCGGCTTGCCGGCCACTTCCTGAGGCATGCGGCGGATGACGCCGTCCAGCTGGCTCCATTGCTCCAGCCGCAGCGCCGAGCGCGCCCACCATTCCCATTGGTCCGTGGTCAACTGGCGCGGGTCGGCTTTTTCAAACCATTGCAGCGCCTGGCCGGCCTGCTGCTTGCGGGCGGACAGCAGCGCCAGCTGGCCCCAGCCGAAGCCGGCGCGGTCGGGCGTCAGCTGGCTTTCCACGCGGGACAGCATCGCCGCCGCGCCGTTCAGATCGGTCTTGCCCTTGCGCACCGCGTCGTAGAGGATGGCTTCCTGGCCGCCCGGAGTGTCCGGGCTGGCGAGAGATGGCTTGTTGAGCGCGGCGTTGTCCAGCGGCAACTGGGTGTCGCTGGCCAGCTGGCGCGCCTGGGTGAGATAGTTGCCGGCCAGCAGCAGGCGGGCGCGGCGCCACAGCCAGTCCTGGCTTAGCGCGCCGCGGGCATAGGCCATGTCTATCAGCCGGTTGCAGCCGTCCGGTGCCGGCTTGCCTTCCAGGAACCGGTCCAGATTGCCCGGCTTTTGCCCCTGGCGCATTTGCAGCAGCTCGCCGTAGCAGCTCGATTCCTCATCGCGGCCTTCAGGCGGCAGCTTTTTCCATTCATTGGCGAAGGCGGTCCAGTCTTCGCGCAGGCCCAGCTTCTTCACCCACTCATTGCGTATCCGTTCCGGCATCAGGCCTTCCGGCGTCCGGGACAGGAAGCGTTGCACCTGGGCGTCGTCGTTGCGTTCCAGCGCCTTCCAGGTTTGCCAGTATTCCGGATAGTCCTTCAACGGGTAATTGTCGGGCAGCTTGTCGCCCAGGCTGGCCAGCTTGGCCAGGTCGTTGGCGCGGAAGGCGTCGCGGGCGGCGAGCAGGGTGTCGTCGGGGCCGGCCAGCGCAGGC
This sequence comes from Chromobacterium vaccinii, assembly GCF_000971335.1. Taxonomy (GTDB): domain Bacteria; phylum Pseudomonadota; class Gammaproteobacteria; order Burkholderiales; family Chromobacteriaceae; genus Chromobacterium; species Chromobacterium vaccinii. The sequence continues at coordinate 47,943 of NZ_JZJL01000010.1, read as the reverse complement.
AGGGCGGCGCCCAGGGCCAGGGTCAGGCCCGCCAGGCGGATGGGGGTGGTCAAAGCTTTCATTTGCGTTCCGTCTGTTGGGGTCTCCGCGCCGACTGGCGGCGCGGCGGCGGCGGGGCGTCCCGCGCGCTCAATGCTTATTTCAATATGACAGGCCGCGGCGCTGAGCGCTCGCTTTCATGGCCCGCGTCTCAGGCCGCCGGGGCGGCCTGGTAGAACTCGATCGGCAATCCATCCGGATCGGCGCAGAAGAAAAAGCGCGCGCCGGTGTATTCGTCCACCCTGATGCCTTCCACGCTCACGCCTTGGTCTTGCAGATGGCCGCGCATCGCTTCCGCGTCGTCGCAGGCCAACGCCAGATGGCGTAGGCCGCAGGCTTCCGGCCGGCTGGGACGGGGCGGCGGGGAGGGGAAGCTGAACAGTTCGATCTGGCCGCCGCCCGGCAGCGCCAGGTCCAATTTCCAGGACTGTCTTTCCTCGCGCCAGTTCTCGGCGATGACTTTAAAACCGAGCGCGCGGCAGTAGAAGTCGCGCGAGCGCGCGTAGTCGGAAGCGATGATGGCGACGTGGTGCAGGCCGGTGATATGCATGGCTGTTGAGGCTGGGGGTTGCCGGATGCCGCCATTTTAGCGTCGCCGCGGGCGGGCTGCCCAGCGATGGGGATGGGCATTGAAAAAGACAATCAAAAGTCTTGCGACAATCAATTAGACGAATTTTGCCGTGGCTATCAAAATGCACGCATCGATAGCTAACAACCGCAGTCAACCCTCAAGGAGATAGCCATGCTGCAAAATCGTGAAGGCCAACGCGTACCGAACGTCACTTTCCGCATCCGTGAAAACAACGAGTGGAAGAATGTCACCACCGCCGAACTGTTCGACGGCAAGACCATCGCCCTGTTCTCGCTGCCGGGCGCGTTCACCCCGACCTGCTCTTCCACCCACCTGCCGCGCTTCAACGAACTGGCGCCGTCCTTCTTCGCCAACGGCGTGGACGCCATCCTGTGCGTGTCGGTCAACGACACCTTCGTGATGAACGAATGGGCCAAGGACCAGGAAGCGCAGAACATCGTGATGATTCCGGACGGCAACGGCGACTTCACCGAAGGCATGGGCATGCTGGTGGACAAGCAGGACCTGGGCTTCGGCAAGCGCAGCTGGCGCTACTCGATGCTGGTGAAAGACGGCGTGGTGGACAAGATGTTCGTCGAGCCGCAAGAGCCGGGCGATCCGTTCAAGGTGTCCGACGCCGACACCATGCTGAACTACATCAATCCGACCGCCAAGAAGCCTGACCAGGTGGTGGTGTTCACCAAGGTGGGTTGCCCGCACTGCGCCCGCGCCAAGGCCGTGCTGGCCGAAAACGGCTACGACTTCGTCGAAGTGCCGCTGGACAACAAGATCCGCGGCAAGGCGCTGGGCGCCGTGTCCGGCGCGATGACCGCTCCGCAGGTGTTCATCAATGGCCAGCTGATCGGCTCCGCCGACGAAGTGGAAAAGCGCTTCGCCAAATAAGACGTTCGACTCCGGCGGCTTCGGGCCCTGACGCCGCCGGATTTCTTGGGCCGGTACTCCTGCCGGCCGTTTTTTCCAGTAGGGATGCGGGACGGCATGTTCAATATGCGCAGCGTGCCGCGCCGCATCCCCGCCAGATAGAGGATAAGAACCATGAAAACCATCCACATCGACGTAGCCGTCATCGGCGCCGGCACCGCCGGCCTCGCCGCGTACCGCGCCGCCAAGGCCGGCGGCGCTTCCGCCCTGATAATCGAGGGCGGCCCTTACGGCACCACCTGCGCCCGCGTCGGCTGCATGCCGTCCAAATTGCTGATCGCCGCCGCTGAGGCCGCCCACTACGCGAGCCATACCGATATGTTCGGCGTGCACGTCGATGGCGAAATCCGCATCGATGGCCGCGAGGTGATGGCCCGCGTCAAGAGCGAGCGCGACCGCTTCGTCGGTTTCGTGGTGAGCAGCGTGGATGGCATCCCGGCTGAGGATAAACTGCCCGGTTATGCCCGCTTCGTCGACAACACCACGCTTCAAGTGGATGACCACACCATCGTTCAAGCCAAGCGGGTCGTGATCGCCACCGGCTCGTCGCCGACCCTCCCTGCGCCGTTCAAGGCTTTCGGCGACCGGCTGATCGTCAACGACGATGTATTCGACTGGGACACGCTGCCGCAAAGCGTGGCGGTGTTCGGCCCCGGCGTGATCGGTCTGGAACTGGGCCAGGCGCTGGCGCGCTTGGGGGTGAGAGTGAAGGTGTTCGGCGCCCGCGGCGGCGTGGGGCCGCTGAGCGATCCGGCGGTGCGCGATTATGCCCGCCAAGCATTGGCCGAACAGTTCTATCTGGACCCGGACGCCAAGGTGCTGGAAATGGCCAGCGACGATGACGCCGCGCGCATCCGCTATGTCAATCTGGATGGCGAAGAGGTGGAGGAGCGTTTCGATTACGTGCTGGCCGCCACCGGCCGCACGCCCAATGTCCGCGGCCTGGGGCTGGAAAACACCAGTCTGAAGCTGGATGCCGGCGGCGTGCCGCTGTTCGACGCCAAGACGCTGCAGTGCGGAGACTCCCCGGTATTCATCGCCGGCGACACCAACAACATCCTGCCGTTGCTGCATGAGGCGGCCGACGAGGGCAAGACCGCCGGCGTCAACGCCGCCGCCTACCCGGTGGTTAGCGCCGGCCTGCGCCGCTCCACCATCGCGGTGGTGTTCTCCGATCCGCAGATCATGATGGTGGGCAGCCGCTTCGCCGATCTGCAGATGGGCAGCTTCGTCACCGGCGAGGTGAGCTTCGAAGACCAGGGCCGCAGCCGGGTGATGGGCGTCAACAAGGGGCTGCTGCACGTGTACGCAGACAAGGCGACCGGCCGCTTCCTGGGCGCGGAGATGATAGGGCCGCGCGCCGAGAATCTGGCCCACCTGCTGGCGTGGAGCCATCAGCAGGGTCTGACAGTCGGGCAGATGCTGGACATGCCGTTCTACCACCCGGTGATAGAGGAAGGCCTGCGCACCGCGCTGCGCGACGCGGCGGCCAGGCTGGCCTGATGTTCGATGCAATAAAAAAAACGGGGCTTTGGCCCCGTTTTTTTATTCTCCCTTCAGCAGCGCGCGCGCCCAGCTGAAGCGCTCGCGCCAGATCACCGGCGCGCGCCAGGCCAGATGGGCGGTGGCCAGGATGTTGAGCGCGGCCACGGCCAGCAGCAGCATCGAGATGCTGTCGTACCACTTCAGCATCAGCGCGCTGCCGATGGCGGCGGCCACCATGTAGAAGCCGTTGATGATGTTGTTGGCTGCTACGGCCTGCGAGCGGAAGGCGTCCGGGCTGCCGGTCTGCAGCCAGGTGTACAGCGGCACGGTGAAGAAGCCGCCGAAGAAGCCCAGCAGTGTCACGTCGACGATGGCGCGCCAGCTGCCGGCCTTGGCCAGGAACGCCGGCAGCGCGGCCAGCGGGCCGTGGTAGGACGGCATCGCGCCCAGCGCCAGATCGCCGCCGAACACCGTCATGCCGGCGCTGCCGAGCAGCACGATGCCCAGCTGCAGCTTGCCGAGCGACAGCTTTGCGCAGGCGATGGAGCCGGCGCCGATGCCGATGGAGAACAGCGCCAGCAGCAGGGTGTAGACGTCGGCGTCGCCGCCCAGGTGCAGCCGGGTGAAGGTGGGCAGCTGGGTGGTGTAGACCGCGCCCATCAGCCAGAACCAGGAAATGCCGAGTATCGAGCAGCGCACGTCGTGGATGCGCCAGGCCTCGCGGATCAGCCGCACTGAGTCGCCGAGGAAATTCCACGACAGCTTCAGGTGCGGCGCGCCGGGCGCGACCGAAGGCATGGTGGCGCTGCTGAAGTAGCCGAGGATGGCGACCAAGAGCAGCGCGCCGACGATCAGTAGCGCGCCGCTGTGGGTGAGCAGGCTGCCGCTGAGCTGGCCCAGCAGGATGGCGAGGAAGGTGCCCATCTCGATCAGGCCGGTGCCGCCCACCAGCTCATGCTCTTTCAGGTATTGCGGCAGCACCGAGTATTTCAGCGGGCCGAAGAAGGCCGAGTGCACGCCCATCAGGAACAGCGCGGACAGCAGAATGGCGGCGGACTTCAGCAGGAAGCCGGCGCCGGCCACCAGCATGATGGCGATCTCGGCCAGCTTGATCATGCGCGCGATGCGGGCCTTGTCGTAGCGCTCGGTCAGCTTGCCGGCGCTGGCGGAAAACAGGAAGAAGGGCAGGATGAAGATGCCGGCGGCCAGATTGACCAGCTGCTGCGGCGGGATGCCCAGCATTTCCAGGCCATGGAAGCTGATCAGCACCACGATGGCGGTTTTCAGCATATTGTCGTTGAAGGCCCCCAGGAACTGGGTGCCGAACAAGGGCAGGAAGCGCCGGGTGGCGAAGAAGGAGAAGTCAGCTTTCACGATGGCCGGTTATGGAAAAGGCGGGAACCGCATGCTAACGGATTCCCGCCTCGCTGTCAGTCGCGGCTCAGCTTAGAACAGCGACAGCCACAGGCCGCTGGCGGTGGCGGTCATGAAGCCGGTGAGGATGGACGCCGCCAGCGCGCGCATGCCGATATGGGCCAGCTCCTGCTGGCGTTCCGGCGCCAGCGCGCCGATGCCGGCCACGCAGATGCCCACCGACGACAGGTTGGAGAAGCTGGCCAGCGCGAAGGTGGAGATCATCACCGTTTGCGCGGACAGCGTGCCGGCGGCCTTCATCTTGGCCAGATCCATGTAGGCGATGAACTCGTTGAGGACGATCTTCTGGCCCAGCAGGCTGCCGACGCCCAGCGTCTCGTTCCAGCCGATGCCCATCAGGAAGGCGAACACGCGGAACACCTGGCCCACCAGGTATTGCAGCGTCAGGCCGTCGAACATGCCGTGGGTGGACGCCTGGATGGCGGCGTTGACGCCCAAGAGTTCGCCCAGGCCGTCCTTCATCAGGAAGTTGGCCAGCGCGATCAGCGCCACGATGGCCAGCAGGATGGTGGCGACGGCGGCGGCCATCTTCATGCCGTCCAGCGCGCCGGTCACCACCGCGCTGACGAAATTGCCCTCGCTCTTTTCCTTGGACGACTGCAGCTTGGTGCTGGACAGCGCCTCGGGCGTGGTTTCCGGGAACATGATCTTGCAGAACACCACCGCGCCGGCCGCGTTCATGCAGGAGGCGGTCAGCAGATAGGTGGCGAAGCGCGCCTGCTCCGCGGTGTCCGATCCGCCGAGGAAGGCGACGTAGGCCGCCAGCACGCCGCCGGACAGCGTGGACATGCCGGCGATCATGATGCAGGCCAGCTCGGAGCGGGTCATGTGGCGGATGTAGGGGCGGACCAGCAGCGGGGCCTCGGTCTGGCCCAGGAAGATGTTGGCGGCGGCCACCACGCTTTCCGGGCCGGAAATGCCCATGCTGCGCTTCATCGCCCAGGCCAGGCCGGCCACCACGCGCTGCAGGATGCCGAAATGGTAGAGCAGGGCGCTGAAGGCGGAGAAGAAGATGATCACCGGCAGCACGGTGAAGGCGAACAGGAAGCCCAGTTTGCCGCTGGGTTTGGCCAGGTCGCCGAAAATGAAGCCCGCGCCGTCCCCTGCGAAGCTCAGCACCTTGGCGAAGCCGGCGCCGAAGGCGGAGAAGCCGTGATGGACGGCGGGCACGTAGTTGATCAGCAGGAACAGGCCGTTCTGGATGGCGAGGCCGATCAGCACGGTGCGCCAGTTGACGGCGCGGCGGTTGGTGGAGAACAGGTAGGCGGCGGCGACGAGAAGCAGCATGCCGGCCAGTGCTTGGATGGTATTCACGGAGGCCCTTGGACTAGCGATGGGCGGCGTGTCGGCGTCTGTCCAGTCCGGGATGCCTTCCGCCGCGCCAAATCATGATTGGCTAATGCTTGAAGGCGCGGCATTTTACAGCAAAAGGCCATCTCCCTGAAAGGGAAATGGCCCGGACTTGCGCATTTTACCCGGATGGCGTGCCGGGCTTGGCGCGTCAATGCTGCGGCTTGTCGTCTTCGTGGGTGGCGTCGTCATCCATCAGGATGCGATGGGCGGGGCCTTGCATGTCGTCGAATTGGCCGGAGCGGGTGGCCCACCAGAAAATGGCGCCGATCACGAAGACCAGCACCAGGCTGAGCGGGATGAGCAGGTAGAGGCTTTCCATCAGGGATTCCGTTTGACGAGACGCAGCGCGTTGCCGACCACCAACAGCGAGCTCAGTGCCATGCCCAGGCTGGCCAGCCAGGGCGTGACGTGGCCCAGCATCGCCAGCGGCAGCGCGACGACATTATAACCGGCCGCCCAGATCAGGTTCTGCCGGATCACCGCCAGCGCGCGCCGGCTGACAAGCAGAGAGTCGGCGATCAGGCTCAGCCGGTCTCCCATCAGCACCATGTCGCCGCTGGCGCGGGCGACATCGGTGCCGCCGCCCATCGCGATCGAAACGTCGGCGCGCGCCAGCACCGGCGCGTCATTGACGCCGTCGCCCACCATCAGCACCCGCCGGCCCCTGGCCTGCAGCGCGGCGACGTAGGCGAGCTTGTCTTCCGGCGTCGCGCGCGAGCGCCATTGCGGGATGCCGAGCCTGGCGGCCAAGCCGGCCACCGGGCCCTCGCCGTCGCCGCTGAGCAGGTGGACGGCCAGGCCGCGGCGGGACAACTCGGCCACCAGCGCCGCGGCGTCGTCGCGGCAGGCGTCGCCGATGGCGAAGCGGGCTTGCATGCCGTCGGCGTCGGCCAGCAGCACCTGGGTGCAATCCGGCTGCCAGCCGGCGTCTTCGTCCACCTCATGGCCCAGCCAGGCGGCGATGAACGGCGCCGAGCCCAGCCGCCACTCGCGGCCATCGACGACGCCGGCCACGCCGCCGCCGGGATGGTTGATCACGCTGTCCGCCTGCGGCCTGTCCGCCGGCGCGGCCGCCAGGATGGCCTGGGCCAGTGGATGCTCCGATCCCTGCTCCAGCGCGGCGGCGACCGCTAGCGCGCGAGGCGCATTCAGCGGGCCTCGCGTTTCCAGCAGCCGCATCTGGCCGTGGGTGAGGGTTCCTGTCTTGTCGAACACCGCGTCGTCGGCCTTGGCCAGCGTTTCCAGCGCGTGGCCGCGGGTGGTCAGCACGCCCAGGGAGGCCAGCCGGCCGCTGGCGGCGGTGAGCGCGGCCGGGGTGGCCAGCGACAGCGCGCAGGGGCAGGAGATCACCAGCACCGCCACCATGATCCACAGCGCGCGGTCCGGGTCTATGAAATGCCAGGCTAGATAGCTGCCGGCGGCGGCCAGCAGCAGCAGCGCGACGAACCAGCTGGCGAAGCGGTCGGCAAGCACCGCCAGCCTGGGTTTCTCCGCCAGCGCCTGGTCCAGCAGCCGCACGATGCCGGCCAGCCGAGTGGATTGGCCCGCCTGTTCCACGCGCAGCACCAGCGGGCTGGCGGCGTTGACGCTGCCGGCGATCACCAAGTCGCCCGGCGCTTTGGCGATGGGGCGGCTTTCGCCGGTGAGCAGCGATTCATTGCTGGCGCTGCGGCCGTCCAGCACCACGCCGTCCGCCGGAATGGTTTCGCCGGGCTTGACCAGGATCACGTCGCCGGGGTTCAGGCCCGCCACCGTCGCCTCGCGGCTGTCCCGGCTTTGCGGCCAGCCATCCAGCCGGTGGGCAAAGGCCGGCACCAGCTTGACCAGGCTTTCGCTGGCGGCGCCGGCCTTGCGGCGGGCGATGCTTTCCAGATAGCGGCCGCCCAAGAGCAGGAACACGAACATCGACACCGAGTCGAAGTAGATGCCGTGCTCCACCTTGTGGATCAGCGCCCAGAAGCTGGCGGCGAAGGCGGTGAGGATGCCGATGCTGACCGGCGTGTCCATGCCGACGCGGCCGGTTTTCAGATCGCGCCAGGTGTTGCGGTAGAAGGGCAGGGCCGAGTACAGCAGCACCGGCAGCGTCAGGATGAAGCTGGACCAGTGCAGCAGCCACAGGAAATCGGGCGCGATGTCGCCGTCCGGCGCCAGATAGACCGGCACCGCGTACATCATCACCTGCATCATCGACAGGCCGGCCACCCACAGCCGGGTCAGCGCCTGCTTGCGCTCCTTCTGCTGCAGCTTTTCCTGGCGGTCGGCGTCGTAGGGATGGGCGCGGTAGCCTATCGCCGCCACCGCCTCCAGGATGGCGGACAGCTGCACGCGGCCATTGTCCCAGCGCACGCGGGCGCGCTGGGTGCTGTAATTGATGTCCACCCCCAGCACGCCGGGCAGGCGGCGGATGTGCTGCTCGTTCAGCCAGATGCAGGCGGCGCAGGTGATGCCTTCCAGCATCAGCGAGGCCTCGCGGACATTCGCATCCTCGACGCGGACGAAGCCGCGCTGCAGCTCCTCGCTGTCGTACAGCTTGATCTGCTCCAGCAGCGCCTGCGGCAGCGCTTCGGCGCGGGCCGCGCCCTCGGTGCGGTGCTTGTAGTAGTCGGACAGGCCGGATTCGATGATGGTGGCCGCCACCGCCTGGCAGCCGGCGCAGCAGGCGGGTTCTTCGCGCTGGCGGTAGAGGATGGGGAAGCTGGCGCCGGCGGGCACCGGCAAACCGCAATGGAAACAGTTCTCGCTCATGACGTAGGATTGTAATCAAAGCCGGCGCGCAATGCTTGATCCAGCGCATGGCAGTGTTTTTCAATGCGGATTATTTCCGCGCGGAGCTTGTGGCTGGGACATCCGTCCGCATTTGTCGGATATCAATCAAGGGGGAAGGCCGAATGGACAAGATGTTGGCCATCGTGCAGCAGGCGCCGGGCGGCGTCGAGACGATGGAAATGGGGGAGCGGGACAAGCCGCGCGCCGCGCCTGGAAAATTGCTGGTGCGGGTGATGGCGGCCGGCGTCAACCGCGCCGACCTGATGCAGCGCGAGGGCCGCTACCCGCCGCCGCCAGGCGCCAGCCCGCTGATGGGGCTGGAGGTGGCCGGCGTGGTGGAGGAGACGGCCGGCGATTCCGCCTTCCAGCCGGGCGATGCGGTGTTCGGCCTGGTGGAGGGAGGCGGCTACGCCGAATACGCGCTGCTGGACGAATCGCTGGCCATCGCCAAGCCGGACCAGTTGTCCTGGGCGGAGGCGGCCAGCCTGCCGGAAGCCTGGATGACGGCGTGGTTCAATCTGGTGGCGAAGGCCGGGCTCAAGGCCGGCGAGCGGGCGCTGATCCATGCCGGCGCCAGCGGCGTCGGCGTCGCGGCGATCCAGTTGGCGCGTTTCCTGGGCGCGGAAGCCTTCGCCAGCGCCGGCAGCGCCGAGAAGTTGGCTTTCTGCCGCGAGCTGGGCGCGAGCCAGGTGTTCAATTACCACGAGACGCCGGCTTTCGGCGAGCGGGTCAAGGCGTGGGGGGGCGCCGACGTGGTGCTGGACCCGGTGGGCGCGAGTCACCTGGCGGAGAACCTGCAGGCGCTGAACCCCGACGGCAGGCTGGTGAACATCGGCCTGATGGGCGGCGTGAAGGCCGAACTGGATTTCGGTCGGCTGCTGATGAAGCGCATCAGCCTGATCGGCTCCACGCTGCGTCCGCAGCCTATTGCGGTGAAGGCGGAGCTGGCCGCCGCGCTGCGCGACCTGATCCTGCCGGCCTTGCTGGAGGGGAGGGCGCGCGCGGTGGTGGACAGCAGCTATCCCTGGACTCAGGTGCAAGACGCGCACGCTTACGTCGCCGACAACCGCAATCTGGGCAAGGTGGTGCTGACGCTGTTTCCGGTGATGGCCGGCGACAACGGCTAGCTGTCATCTCCCCGCAAGCCCGGCGTGGCGTTATGGTTTGATGTCGAGGGCCTGGTTGAAGAAGTCCAGCAGTTCGGCGTTCATCTTCCGGTGGAAAGCCGCGCGGTCGAAGCCGGGCGCGTCCCGGCAGATTTCCGGCGCTTCCTTCGCCGCGGCCTCGACGCATGGAGCCAGGAAGGCGAAATGGCCGGCTTTCGGCACCACGCGGTAATTTCGCACTGTGGGCAACCATCCCCGCAACCGGGCTTCGGCCGCGGGCTCCACGCCGTCGCCGCCTCTTTCGGAAATCCACAGGAATAGCGGAATGCGGATTCTCCGAAGGCTGGCCGCGTCAGGGAAGGCGTTCAGCGGATCGACCGCGGCCGCGGCATTGATACGTTCGTCATGCGCCCAGTCGCGGGCAATGCCCGCTTCGGTTTCGATCTGCCGGCACAGCGGCCGATCCTTGGGGCAACGCAGCCCTGAGCGCGCGAAGTCCGGCGTGCCGCCCGCCGCGACCAGAGCGGTGAAGCCGCCGCGCGAGAAACCGAACACGCCGATCCGCGATGGGTCGATGCGCGACGCCTCTGGCGCTTCGTCCAGCATATAGTCTATGACCCGCCGGATCTCGACCGGGCGCTGCTCGAACGCGCGCATCTCCCACGGGTATTTCATGCTCGCGCCGCTGTCGCCGGTGTGGTTCAGCGACACCACCAGGAATCCGTGGTCCGCCAGCGCTTCAGCGGTGTCGTGATGGCCGTAAAGACTGCCGGTGAAGCCATGCGAGATCACGATCAGCGGCAGCTTCTCCCCCTCGACCGGACAATTCCGGCTGGCGTTCACCAGGAAGGCCTGCACCCGTTTGGCCACGGCTGGGCGGGCGCAAGGCGACCAGACCGCCGCGTTCAGGACCGGGATGCTGTCGGTGGCGGGAATGTCGATCAGCCTCAGTCCCGCTGCCTGTGATTGCGGCAGCAGCGCGGCGAGCATGCCGACCAGACCGCATCGCAAGGTAGTCGCCCATCTCATGATCTTATCTCGTCGCATTGGAAGAGCTTATCTTTGCTTCAGTTTGGCATGAAGACAAGCCGTGTCGAGATGAATGGCGGAGGCTGCTCGGCCTTTTTCCCGGCCGTTTTCGCCCTGTCTCGCCCAGGCTCCCGAGACTGTGAACAGGGCTATGAGAACGCGAAACCAGCCGTGGTGAATAGATGTTCGCATGCGTCAACCGCTGCGGAATCAAAGGCGGTGCCGCTGCCCCGTTTGATTTCGGCCAGCGCCGCGTCAATCCCCAGGGCGGCGCGGTATGGCCGGTGCGATGCGATGGCTTCGACGACATCGGCCACCGCGACGATGCGCGCCTGGAGCAGGATTTGGTCGCCGACGAGCCCTTGCGGATATCCGCTGCCGTCCAGCCGCTCATGATGCTGCCAGACGATGGGCGCGATCGGCCAGGGGAAGGTGATGTCTTTCAGAATGTCATAACCCGCTTGCGAGTGTCCTTTGACCAACTGAAACTCGATGTTCGACAGCTTGGACGGTTTAACCAGGATTTCCGCCGGAATGCTGATTTTCCCCAGATCGTGAATGCTTGCCGCAAGATCAATGCTATGGATCGTGTCCTCCGACAGTTTGAGTTGCCGAGCGATGGCAACGGCCAGTTGCGCGACGCGGCGCTGGTGGCCGGCGGTGTAGCTATCGCGCAACTCCACGGTGTTGGCGATGGCCTTGATGGAATCTTCCAGGCTTTTGCGCAATGCCGCATCGGCGCGCAAGTTTTCCAAGGCGATACGATCGCGGTCGGTTCGCGTACGCACGGCTTCGATGCCATAGCCAAGCTCATCGGCAAGCTCTCCCAGCATCACTACCTCGTCATGGCCGAATGCGTCCGGCTCCCCGGCGTAGATTGTCAACACAAGCGGCGATGCCGATGCATTCTTGATGGGCAGCGCGATGCTGGCTTGAAAGCCGCAGCGTTGCGCGGCCTCCCGCCACGGCGCGAGCGTGGAGTTGGTCAGGAGGTTTTGATTGATTTGCACGGTGCCGGTGCGAATGGCAGCGCCAGTCGGGCCGCGTCCAAGCGCCGTGTCCGCCAAGCTGAATCGAACGCTGGCCAGATAGTGGCTGTCATCGCCAAATTCCTTCACTGCGCGAATAGTCCGATCCTGATCTTGTTCTGCAATGCCGATCCACGCCATGCGATAACCGCCTTTCTCTACGATGAGGCGGCACACGGAATCGAGCAGCGCCGACTCGGTCAAGGCATGCACCAAGGCAGCCTTGCAAGCGCTGAGCGTGCGCAAGGCCCGATTGGCATGCTCCAATAATTCCTGTATCCGCTTGCGCACAGTGATGTCGCGAAAATACCAGACGCGTCCGTAATATTTGGCGTTTTCGCCAACCACCGGCGCCGAGTAGCGTTCGATCGTGCGGCCGTCTTTCATGCGAATCTCTTCGTGGCTCGTTTCCTCTTTGTGGGCATAGAGATGGCGCACCCGCGCCAGGAATGCTTCCGGCTCCGCATATTGCTGCATGGCAAACTGCAGCATCGGTTCATCGCGCCCCGCTGCGGCCAATGCTTCCGGCACTTGCATGACTTCGATGAAACGCCGGTTATGACTGACGATCTTGCCGTTGTCATCCACCAGCAGAATGCCGTCCAGCGATGCCTCTTGCTGGGTTGAGAGCACACTGTTCTTGTATTCCACATCCGCTTGTATTTTCTTGCGTTCGGTAATGTCCCGCGCGTTGACGATGACGCCGAGGAGGGCGGGATCGTCAACGCGGTTGTTCGCAATGGCATCCAGAACCTGAAAGTGTCCCGTCTTGTGGCGGAATCGCAATTCCACTCGCTGCAAAACGGGGGGGGAGCTGGGGTCCGTGGCCAAGATGGCTGTCGCGGCGGGCAGATCGTCCGGGTGGATGAAGTCTATGAAGCGCCGGCCCAACGCCTCGTCTGGGCGGTAGCCGGTCATCATCTCGCTCGAAGGGCTCAGGTAAGTGATGCAGCCGAGCTGATCGACCACGCATACCAAATCAGAAGCGTTTTCGATCAGCCCGCGAAATCGGCGCTCGTTGTTTTCAAGCGCCAGCTGCAGCCGCCTGCGCTCGGTGATATCGCGGATATTGCATTGGATGGATTCCAGGTCGCCCGTCATATAAACATTGCTGATGAATTCCACCTCAATGCTTCTGCCATCCTTTGTTTCCAGAGGAAGGTTGTCATAACGGATGTATTTCTTGTTCTTCAGAGTCAGAAAGGCGTCCTGGTTGGCGACAATGTGCTCCAGCGCGCCGATTTCCCACAACGCCTTGCCGATCAACTCATCCTGGGCATAGCCTAGCAACTCCAGCAGAAACGGGTTCGCTTCCAGAATCAAACCGGTTTTCGCATCCAGAATAAGGATGCCGTCCTTGGCGGCTTCAAATAGCCGCCGGTATTTTAGTTCCGCCGCCTTGCGGCTGCGGGCGCTGCGCTCATCCGCCAGCGCGCGGCGCACCGCCGGGGCCAGCCTGACCAATCCTCCCTTCAGCACATAGTCTTTGGCGCCGGCCTTCAGCAACTCGACCGCTTTTTCTTCTCCCAGGGCGCCGGTTACCATCACCACCGGCATCTCGGGGTGGGTTTCGCGTACGAGTTGCAATGCCGCGCCGCCGTCGTATGAAGGCTGCTGCTTGCAATCGGCCAGGATGATGTTGGGGTTGAATGTCTCCAGCGACAGCTGGAACGCGTCCTTGGTGTCGACGCGCTGCGTGATGAATTTCAGTCCAGCCTCATGCAGCGCGTCCACCATCAGTTCGGCGTCGGTAGGGGTGTCTTCCAGAATCAGGATGCGCAGCGCGTCATTGGGGTTCGAGATGTCCATCATGGCTGCCGGTTCCCGATCGGCGGTTGATTGACAACCAGCCAGTAGAGGCCCAATTGCGCGACGGCTTGTGAAGGCGGGTCAACGTGGATGGATTTGCCGATATTGCTATCCGCCCCGAGCTTGCAGCTTTCCACGATGTCGCGGTCTTCTTTTGACGATGTCAGCGCCGCAACCGGAATCATCTTGGCGCGCTCGTCGGCCTTGATTCTGCGCAGCGCTTCCATGCCATTGGTCTTGGGCATCCTAAGGTCCAAAAAGATGCGTCGATAGCCTGCGCGAGTCTGCTCGGGCTCGGTGAAATAATCGGCGAAGTCCGTCCCAACGATTTCAGCTCGGGACCGGCCGGCAACCCCTATCATCGCTGCATTCACGTCGGTGATCTTGACTTGCGCGCTGATGGCAACCAAGGGGTTCAGGCTTGCTTCGAGCAGGCTGCGCGCGTAGGACGCGCTCTCGGCGTCCGGCGCGGCAGATTGCGGCGCGATGGTCCGATGGCTCTTGTGGCGGGCAGGGCTGATGACGGTGGATGCAGGCTTCATGGCAGTGACCCCCGCAGTGATGCCGTGCAAACAAAAGTGGAATGGCGGATCGCGCCGCAGCCAAGCGAAAATCCAGCGGGTTCGCGAGCGCCCTGTGCATTGGATTTTAAAGCGCGTATATATTCAATCTAGCATGGCGATTGAAGAACGTTTGCAAGATTCACACCATGAAAAATGCCGCTCGCTTGTTCAGGCGAGCGGCATTGCCGGCTGGTGAAGCTTGGCCTGTCGCGGGACGCTCCAGGCCGTGATGGCTGGATCAGCCCACCCAGCGGCGGGCCGAGGCGAACATGCGGTACCAGCCGCCATTCTCGCCCCATTCCGCCGGATGCCAGCTGTTCTGCACGGCGCGGAACACGCGCTCAGGGTGCGGCATCATGATGGTGAAGCGGCCGTCGGCCGTGGTGACGCCGGTGATGCCCGCAGGCGAGCCGTTGGGGTTCAGCGGATAGGTCTCGGTGGCGCGGCCGTCGAAGTCGATGTAGCGCAGCGCGGCCAGAGCCTGGTCTTGCGCGCCCGGCGCGAACACCGCGCGGCCTTCGCCGTGGCTGACCACCACCGGCAGGCGGCTGCCCACCATGTCGGACAGGAAGATGGACGGCGACGCGGTGACTTCCACCATCGCGAAGCGCGCCTCGAACTGTTCCGATGCGTTGCGGTGGAACTTCGGCCAGTGCTCGGCGCCCGGGATGATGGACGACAGGTTGGACATCATCTGGCAGCCGTTGCACACGCCCAGCGCGAAGGTGTCGCCGCGGCCGAAGAAAGCTTCGAACTGTTCGCGGGCGCGCGGGTTGAACAGGATGCTCTTGGCCCAGCCTTCGCCGGCGCCCAGCACGTCGCCGTAGCTGAAGCCGCCGCAGGCCGCCAGGCCCTTGAAGTCGGCCAGCTGCACGCGGCCGGCGATGATGTCGCTCATGTGCACGTCCACCGCGTCGAAGCCGGCGCGGTCGAACGCCGCGGCCATTTCCAGCTGGCCGTTGACGCCCTGCTCGCGCAGGATGGCCATGCGCGGGCGCTTGCCGGTGCCGATGTAGGGCGCGGCCGGGTCGCCGTGCACGTCGAAGGACAGCTGGGTGAACAGGCCGCGGGGCTTGGCGTGGCTGCGCAGCAGCTGTTCGCTGTCGGCGCAGGCCGGGTTGTCGCGCAGGCGCTGCATGCGGGCGCTGGTTTCGGACCAGGCGCAGAACAGCTCGCTGCGGCTTTCGCTGAACAGATCCTTGCCCTTGTGCTTGATCACCAGGCGGTCGTGGCCGTTGGTGCGGCCGATGACGAACAGCTCGCGGCCGATGCCGGCCTTCATGAAACGGGAGATCACTTCCGGCGTGTCGGCCTTTTTCACCTGCAGCACCGCGCCCAGTTCCTCGTTGAACAGCACGCGCATGATGCGGCCGTGGGTGGCGGCCTCCATTGTCGGCTGCACATAGTCGTCGATGATGCGCTGGGTGTTCTGGCGCTCGATCACCAGTTCCTGCAGGTCGATGCTGGCGCCGACGTGGCCGGCGAACATCATTTCCGCCAGCGCGGCGAACAGGCCGCCGTCGGAGCGGTCGTGGTAGGCCAGCAGCTTGTCGTCGCGCAACAGCGATTGCACCACGCCGAAGAAGGCGGCCAGCTGCAGCGGGCTTTCCACGTCCGGCGCGCGGCCCTTCATGTCTTTCCACACCTGGCCGTAGATCGAGCCGCCCAGGCGGCAGCGGCCGTAGCCGAGGTCGATCAGGATCAGGTCGCTGTCCTTGATGTCCTTCAGGTCCGGGGTGACGGTCTTGCGCACGTCGTCCACCGGCGAGAAGGCGGAAATCACCACCGACAGCGGCGCGGTGACGGCTTTCTGCTCGCCGTCTTCCTGCCATACCGTCTTCATCGACAGCGAATCCTTGCCCACCGGAATGCTGACGCCCAGGCTCTGGCTCAGCTCGGAGACGGCCTGCACGGTGCGGTACAGGTTGGCGTCTTCGCCGGGGTGGCCGGCCGGGGCCATCCAGTTGGCGGACAGTTTGACGTTGCCCAGATGGCCGACGAAGGCGGCGGCGATATTGGTCAGCGCCTCGCCGATGGCCATGCGGCCGGAGGCCGGGCCGTCGAACAGCGCGGCCGGCGTGCGTTCGCCCATCGCCATCGCTTCGCCGCGATAGGTGTTGAAGCCCATGGTGGTGACAGCCACGTCGGCCACCGGAACCTGCCAGCGGCCCACCATCTGGTCGCGCGCGGTCATGCCGCCGACGGTGCGGTCGCCGATGGTGATCAGGAAGGATTTGTCGGCCACGGTCGGGTGGCGCAGCACGCGGTAGGCGGTTTCGCGCAGCGGGTACTTGGACGCGTCGAAGGTCTGCGGCGAGAGCTCGATGGTCTTCGCGTCGCGGGTCATCCGCGGCGGCTTGCCCAGCAGCACTTCCAGCGGCATGTCCACAGGATTGTTGCCGAAGTGGTCGTCGCGCACCTGCAGGTGGCCGTCGTCGGTGGCCACGCCCAGCACCGCGAACGGGCAGCGCTCGCGTTCGCACAGCGCGGTGAAGCGGTCCAGGTCCTCCGGCAGGATGGCCATCACGTAGCGCTCCTGCGCCTCGTTGGACCAGATCTGCATCGGGGTCATGCCCTTTTCTTCCAGGTTCACCTTGCGCAGATGGAAGATGGCGCCGCGGCCGGCGTCGTTGACCAGCTCGGGGAAGGCGTTGGACAGGCCGCCGGCGCCCACGTCATGGATGGAGACGATGGGGTTGGCTTCGCCCTGCTGCCAGCAGCGGTCGATCACCTCCTGGCAGCGGCGCTCGATTTCCGGGTTGCCGCGCTGCACCGAATCGAAGTCCAGGTTTTCGCTGTTGGCGCCGGTGTCCATCGACGAGGCCGCGCCGCCGCCCAGGCCGATCAGCAGGCCGGGACCGCCCAGCTGGATCAGCAGCGCGCCTTCCGGGATTTCATTCTTGTGGATCTGCTGCTGCTGGATGCTGCCCAGGCCGCCTGCCAGCATGATGGGCTTGTGATAGCCGCGCATCTCGCCGTTGAATTCTTCCTCGAAGGCGCGGAAATAACCGGTGAGGTTAGGGCGGCCGAATTCGTTGTTGAACGCCGCGCCGCCGATCGGGCCTTCCAGCATGATCTGCAGCGCCGAGGCGATGCGGCCCGGCTTGCCGTACTCGGGCTGGTCGTCGCGGTAGGCCTCCCACGGCTGCTTGAAGCCGGGGATGTTCAGGTTGGAGACGGTAAAGCCGGTGAGGCCGGCCTTGGGGCGGGAGCCGCGGCCGGTGGCGCCTTCGTCGCGGATTTCGCCGCCGTTGCCGGTGGACGCGCCGGCGAAGGGCGAGATCGCCGTCGGGTGGTTGTGCGTTTCCACCTTCATCAGGATGTCGGTGGGTTCGCTGGTGTACGCGTACTGGTGGCTGCCCGGCTGCGGGTAGAAGCGCTCGATGAAGGCGCCCTCGATCACCGAGGCGTTGTCCTTGTACGCCACCAGCGTGCCCTGCGGGTGGGCGTCGTGGGTATCGCGGATCATGCGGAACAGCGATTTGCCTTGCTCGACGCCGTCGATGATGAACTGGGCGTTGAAGATCTTGTGGCGGCAGTGTTCGGAGTTGGCCTGGGCGAACATCATCAGCTCGACGTCGCTGGGATTGCGCTTCAGCTTGATGAAGTTCTCGACCAGGTATTCCACTTCGTCGTCGGACAGCGCGAGACCCAACTGGACGTTGGCGGCCTCCAGCGCGGCGCGGCCGCCGGCGAGGATGTCCACGCTGGCCATCGGCTGCGGGTCGATGTGGGTGAACAGCTTTTCCGCGTCGTCCAGCGAGGACAGCACGGTTTCCGTCATCCTATCGTGCAAGAGGCCCGCCAGGGTATGGCGAGCCTCTTCACTTAAAGATTTAGCGGCGGACTTGATTCGGAAAGCGGTGCCGCGTTCGATCCGCCGGATATTCGGCAATCCGCAATGCCGGGCGATGTCGGTTGCCTTTGACGCCCATGGCGACAGGGTGCCGATTCGCGGCGTGACCAGGAACAGTTCGCCTTCCGGCTCAGTGTTCAGCGGCGCTTCGCCGTAGCTGAGCAACTGGCCCAGCACGCCGATTTCCTCCAGCGAAAGTTCGCCGTCGCTTTCCGCAAAATGCCAGTGCTCGGCCGTCAGGACGATATCCTTCAGCCCGGCATCGGCCGCTGCCGCCTGCAGTTTTTCGAGACGAAACGGTGACAGGGCAACGCCACCGCGCAGCTTGGTAATGTAAGACATTAGACACCCGCGACAAGTACCAGGAAAGGGCGTCATAATACAGCAAAACATCGCTGCATTTAAGGCGTCAGCGGAAGATACCGCCGCCGCGCGGCATTTTTTGCTTTTTACTCTAATGTCATTGGTTTTATTCGGGAGCATTGCGCAATGAAAAAGGTCGAAGCCATCATCAAGCCGTTCAAGCTGGACGAGGTGCGCGAGGCCTTGTCGGAGATCGGCGTCAACGGCCTGACCGTGTCCGAGGTCAAGGGTTTCGGCCGCCAGAAAGGCCACACCGAGCTGTACCGCGGCGCCGAGTACGTGGTGGACTTCCTGCCCAAGGTGAAGATCGAGGTGGTGCTGCCGGACGATCTGGTGGAGCGGGCGATCGAGACCATCGTCGAAACCGCGCGCACCGGCAAGATCGGCGACGGCAAGATCTTCGTGGTGCCGGTGGAGCAGGTGGTGCGCATCCGCACCGGCGAAACCAACGAGCAGGCGATCTGATCCAGTTCGGATCGCATGAAAAAGGCGGCCTTGCGGGGCCGCCTTTTTTGCGCGCTCAGCGCGCCAGGATCAGGCGCAGGCCCAGCCCGATGAAGACGGCGCCGGCTATGCGGTCCAGCCACTGGCTGGCCTTGCGGCTCTTGGCCAGCCATTGGCCGACGTGGCCGGAGAAGTAGCCGAGCGCGCCGAAGACCAGCGCGCCCTGCAGCGTGAACAGCCCGCCGAGGATGGCGGTCTGCAGGCCGACCGGCCCTTGCGCCGGATTGACGAACTGCGGCAGGAAGGCGAGGAAGAACAGCACCACCTTGGGATTGATCGCGTTGGCGATCAGGCCGCGGCGGAAGGTGGCGGCCAGCGAGCCCTGAGGGCCGCTGGCCTGGGCATCGGCGTCGAAGCTGGCGCCGGAGCTGCGGATCGCGCCCCAGCCCAGATAGACCAGATAGGCGCCGCCGGCGATCTTGAGGGCGGAGAAGGCGAGCGGCGAGGCGGCGATCAGCGCGCTGACGCCCAGCGCCGCCAGCAAGGTGTGGTTCAGGCAGCCCAGCGCGCAGCCCAGGCCGAAGGCCATGCCCTGGCGGCGGCCGCGGGAAATGCCCTGGCTCAGCACCATCAGGTTGTCGGGGCCGGGGGTGACGGTGATCAGCATGGCGGCGGCGAGAAAAGCGGCCAGTTGCGGCAGGGTGACGAGCATGGCGGATTTCCGGGATTTGTTTGACTGTCGTCGATAAAACCATTTCCGGAGGGCCTTGGCAATGGCATGACGGGTGACAAGCGGCAACGCCGCTACTAGAATGCGGCAGGTTATTAGCGAGGATCGTTTTATGCCGTCTTTTGATGTCGTTTCCGAAGTAAACAAGGTGGAAGTGCGCAACGCACTGGACCAGTCCAACAAGGAAGTGTCCACCCGTTACGATTTCAAGGGCAGCGACGCCCGCATCGAATTCAACGACAAGGAAGTGACGCTGTTCGCCGATACCGAATTCCAGCTGGACCAGGTCAATGAAATCATGGTGGCCAAGCTGGCCAAGCGCAGCGTCGACGTGCGCAGCCTGGACTACGGCAAGCTGGAGAAAGTGTCCGGCAACAAGGTGAAGAAGGTGCTGAAGATCAAGGAAGGCCTGGACAGCGATTTGGCGAAGAAGATCGTCAAGCTGCTGAAGGATTCCAAGATGAAGGTGCAGGCCAGCATCCAGGGCGAGGCGGTGCGCGTGTCCGGCGCCAAGCGCGACGTGCTGCAGGACGCCATCGCGCTGCTGAAGCAGGACATCGCTGCCGACCTGGAAAACGGCGCGCCGCTGCAGTTCAACAACTTCCGCGACTGATTCCCGCCGCGAGGCGCGCAGTCACGCAAAAAGGAGACCCTCGGGTCTCCTTTTTCATTCCCGGCGGCTGAGCAGTTTCTCAGCGCTGGCCGGCGCGCCAGGCGTGCAGCCCGCTCCACACCTCGGCGGCCCGCGCTTCCACGCCCGCCGGCGCGGCCGGCAGCGGCAGCCGGCATTCGCCGACGGCCAGGCCCTGGCTGCGCAGCATCGCCTTCACCGACATCGAGTACACCGAATCGTCGGTATTCGAGTAGGCGTAGGACGGCAGCAGCGCGGCGTTGATCTCGCGGGCGCGGCGCACGTCGCCCTGCTCGAAGGCGGCGATCATCGCGGCGAACTCCGGGCCGGTCCAGTGGGTGGAGGTGCCCACCACGCCGACCGCGCCGACGGCCAGCAGGGGCAGGGTCAGCGCGTCGTCGCCGGAATACAGCTCGAAATGGTCGCCGGCCTCGGCCACCAGCAGCGCGGCGGCGGCGGGGTCGCCGGTGGCGTCCTTGAAGGCGACGATATTGTCCACCTCGCGGAACAGCCGCAGCAGCACGTCGCGGGCGATGCGGCGGCCGGTGCGGCCGGGCACGTCGTACAGCATCACCGGCAGCCGGGTGGCGGCGGCCAGCGCGCGGAAGTGCGCCTCGATGCCGGCCTGGGGCGGGCGGTTGTAGTACGGCGACACCAGGAATACGCCAGCGGCGCCGGCCGCTTCCGCCTTGGCCGTCATGTCCAGCGCGTGGCGGGTGTCGTTGCTGCCGGTGCCTGCCAGCACCGGGATGGTCACCGCCTCGCTGACCGCGCGGATCAGGTCGAAGCGTTCGGCGTCGGAGAGCGTAGGCGCCTCGCCAGTGGTGGCGGCCAGCACCAGGCCGTCGCTGCCGCTGGCTGCCATATGGCGCGCCAGCGTACAGGCCATGTCTAGGTTCAGCCGGCCATCGCCGTCGAACGGCGTCACCATCGCGGTCAGCACCTTGCCCCAGTGTTTTGCCATGTCAGCCCCTTTTTTATTTTTGCGTGAAGACAGGCCGGGATGATACTCCTCGGCCCCGGGCGGGGAAACCCGAGCGGGTTACCAGAGCTTGGGGTCCAGCTCCTTGATGCGTTGTTCGGTGCGTTCGATCTTGCAGTCGAGGAAGACGGCGTTGCGGATGCTGCCGTCGATGTAGATCTGGTACTTGGTGTTGCAGTCGGCATCGCGGAAGGCGATCCATTTGCGCTGGGCCTGAATCAGCAGCGCGGACGGCTTGTCCTTGGCGCCGCTCTGGGCTTCGTCGGCGCGCAGCTTTTTCAGCAGCTCGCGGTAGCGCTCATTGAGCGCCTTGTCGCGGGCGTCGAACTGCTTTTGCTTGCAGTCGTTGATTTCCAGCGTGCTGTTGGCGTTCTGGCAGGTATCGTCTTCGGCCAGCGCGGCATGGCTGGCGAACAGCGCCAGCAGGGCGAGGAGGCAGGGCTTCATCGCGGAATTCCTTGTGTGGTGAAGGTTTGCGATTATAGCCCCGGCCGGCGGGCGCATCGCGTCCGCCGGTCCCTCGGTTCAGGCGCGCAGCCAGCCTGGCAGCAGCCGCTCCGCGGGAAGGGTGCCCAGCGCCGCGCCGCCTACGATCATGGCGATGGCCAGCGCGGCGGAGCCGTTGAGCGCGGCCTGGCCGGAAGCCACCAGCATCAACGTGGACAGCAGCGGAGTGGCGTTGCCCAGCGCGCCGGTCTGGCGCGGATCGCCCAACTGCATCGCGCGGTTCCAGCACAGGAAGGCCGCGCCCATCGGCAGCAGGCCCAGCACGGCGATCATCAGCCATTGGATGGCCGACGGATGGGCGGCGGGCTCGGTGGCGAAATGCAGGCCCAGCGCCAGCAGGCCGGAGGCGAGGCAGTAACCGCCGACCGCGTTGTCCGACGTGGCGGGCAGGCGGCGGGTGAGCAGGCTGTAAGTGGCCCACACCACGGCCGCGCCCAGGGCCATCAGATAGCCGGGCAGCGCGGACATCGACAGCGACAGCTTGCCGCCGGTGACGATCAGCGCTGCGCCGGCGAAGCCGATCAGGCTGCCCAGGATGTGGTTGGCGCCCAGGCGGGTGCCGGGCACCAGCAGCGGCGACAGCAGCACCATCAGCAGCGGCCAGACGTAGCTGAGCACGGTGGCGTCCATCACCGGCGCCAGCCGGTAGGCGTTGAATAGGAAAAAGTAGAAGCCGAAGATGCCGTAAACCCCGTTGGCGAAGTTCTTGGGCGGCACCTTCCAGTCGGCCATGCGGCGCACGGTCAGCAGGCTGCCCAGGATCAGGCCGACGCCGGCGACGAAGAAGGGCGGCAAGGCGTGGGTGAGGGCGCTGAGTGTGGCGACGGACGCCCACATGGCGATCGCGGCGAGCGCGTACAGCATCGCTTGATTCATCGATGTCTCTCGTATTTATTTTATGTGGAGATATTTTAAGTGGAACGGTGAAGTGTAAACCAGTTGTTACATCAAAAGGCATCGTTTTCGCCATCCGTGACAGCGCGCAGGCATGGCCGCAGGGGCAACAAGGCGTTTGATCCAGATCACGGGTCCATGTTTTGGACTGATCGGGCAGTTGTCCGCGCCGCTGGTTTACGGCCTAGTGTTAAAGATGCGTTTCGTTTCCATCCTGGAGCCGGCAGCGGGCGGGCTCCGCCACGACAGGAGGCAAGCCATGAGCAGCATGAAGGCAGCGGTATTCGTCGCGCCCGGCAAGATAGAGCTTAGAGAGAAGCCGATTCCAGCGGTCGGTCCCGGCGACGCGCTGGTGCGGATCACCACCACCACCATTTGCGGCACCGACGTGCACATTCTCAAGGGCGAGTATCCGGTGGCGTCCGGCCTGACCATAGGCCATGAGCCGGTGGGCGTGATCGAGAAACTGGGCGCGGGCGTCAAGGGCTATCGGGAGGGGCAGCGGGTGATCGCCGGCGCGATCTGCCCCAGCTTCACCTCCTACGGTTGCCAGGACGGCCACCCGGCGCAGGACGGCGGTTGCGAGTGCCATGGCTACAAGCCCATGGGCGGCTGGCGCTTCGGCAACACCATAGACGGCACCCAGGCCGAGTACGTGCTGGTGCCGGACGCCCAGGCCAATCTGGCGCCGATTCCGGACGGGCTCAGCGACGAGCAGGTGCTGATGTGTCCCGACATCATGTCCACCGGTTTTTCCGGCGCCGAGGCGGCCAACATCAAGATCGGCGACGTGGTGGCGGTGTTCGCCCAGGGGCCGATAGGCTTGTGCGCGGTGGCGGGCGCGCGCCTGCGCGGCGCGTCGTGCATCATCGCGGTGGACGGGATAGACGACAGGCTGGCGATTTCGCGGCGGCTGGGCGCGGATGTCACGCTCAACTTCAGGCAAGTGGATGTGATCGCGGAAATCATGAAGCTGACCGGCGGGCGCGGCGTTGACTCCGCCATCGAAGCCTTGGGCACCCAAGGCACCTTCGAATCCGCGCTGCGGATATTGAAGCCGGGCGGCACGCTGTCCAGCCTGGGCGTGTATTCCACCGATCTGAAAATCCCGCTGGACGCGTTTAACGCCGGTCTGGGCGACAAGAGGATCGTGTCTTCGCTGTGTCCGGGCGGCAAGGAGCGGATGCGGCGGCTGATGAATGTGCTGGAGAGCGACCGGCTGGACCTGTCGCCGCTGGTCACCCATCGCTACAAGCTGGACCAGATCGTCGAGGCCTACGACCTATTCGCGCACCAGCGCGACGGCGTGCTGAAGGTGGCGATCCAGCCGTTCTAGCCCTTCAGCCTGGCAGGCCGGATCAGTTAGCCTGGTCCGGCTCCAGCAGCTCCACGCCGTCGCTTTCCGACAGCGTCAGATAAACCGTGGATTGCAAGGCTTCCACCGCATGCGGGACATGGGCGTCGATGAACAGGTGGTCGCCCTTGTTCAGCACGTGTTCCCCCACCTTGAGCCGGCCGGCGGTGACGAAAACCTGTTCCGTGCCCGGGTGCTGGTGCAGCGGCAGCTTCGCGCCCTTGGCCAGCTTCAGCAATGCCGAACCGCCCCCGTCCGGATTGCGGCGCAGCCAGGTGAAGTCCACCCCGGGATAGGGCGTGGGGCTCCAGTGCCAATCGGTGGAGGAGGTCAGTATCGGGGCGGGGGTGCTCATGGCTGCGGGTTCCGTTTGGTGTTCGACCGGGCCTGCGCGGATGGCGATGATTTTGGGATGTTCGTCGATGTCGCGCCGGCTGATTGTCATTATCCCACGAAATCCTGCAAGAAACTGCCGGCAATATCGCCACCTGGATGTGAAAACGGGGATGCTGCGCGCATCCCCGCCGTATTTCCTGCCGGCGGCCGACGATTGCTGCTAGAGCGCGTCTCCCGGCACCCGCACCCAGCCTTCCATCAGCACGCGGGCGCTGCGACTCATGATGACCTTGGTCACCACCCATTCGCCGCGCTCCTCGCGGGCTTGCGCGCCCACCCGCAGCGTGCCGGACGGGTGGCCGAAGCGCACCGCCTGGCGTTTGCCGCCGCCGGCGGCCAGGTTGACCAGCGTGCCGGGAATGGCGGCGGCGGTGCCGATCGCCACCGCCGCCGTGCCCATCATCGCATGGTGCAGTTTGCCCATCGACATCGCCCGCGCCAGCACGTCGATGTCCGACACTTTCACTGGCTTGCCGCTGGAGGCGGTGTAGTCGGCCGGAGGCGCGACGAAGGCGATCTTGGGCGTGTGCTGCCGGGTGGCGATCTCGTCCAGGCTCTTGATCAGCCCCATCCTCAGCGCGCCGTGGGCGCGGATGGTTTCGAAGCGGGCCAGCGCCGCCGGGTCGGAGTTGATGTCATCCTGCAATTCCGTGCCGATGTAGCCGATGTCGGCGGCGTTGACGAAGATGGTGGGGATGCCGGCGTTGATCAGCGTGGCCGGGAAGCTGCCTACGCCGGGCACCTCCAGCGTGTCCACCAGCTTGCCGGTGGGGAACATCGCGCCGCCATCGCCGTCGCCTTCGTCGGCCGGGTCCAGGAATTCCAGCTGCACTTCGGCGGCGGGGAAGGTGACCCCGTCCAGCTCGAAATCGCCGGTTTCCTGCGGCTGGCCGTGAGTGACGGGCACGTGGGCGATGATGGTCTTGCCGATATTGGCCTGCCAGATGCGCACGGTGCAGACGCCGTTGTCCGGAACACGCGCCGGGTCGATCAGGCCGCCGGCGATGGCGAACGGGCCGACGGCGGCGGACAGGTTGCCGCAGTTGCCGGTCCAGTCGACGAAAGCCTTGTCGATGGCGACCTGGCCGAACAGGTAGTCGACGTCATGATCCGGCCGCGCGGACTTGGACACGATGACGGTCTTGCTGGTACTGGACGTCGCGCCGCCCATGCCGTCTGTCTGCTTGCCGTAAGGGTCCGGGCTGCCGATCACGCGCAGCAGCAGCGTGTCGCGCGCGGGGCCGGGCTGGCGGGCGGTTTCCGGCAGGTCCTGCAGCCGGAAGAACACGCCTTTGCTGGTGCCGCCGCGCATATAGGTGGCGGGGATTCGGATCTGGGCCGGGTGAGCCATGCTGTCCATCCTGTTTCTTTGTTGAACAGCCGGCGGTGGCCGGCTGCAATGGTTGATCAGGCTTGCGCCGCCGCCAGGAAGTCCTGAGCGAAGCGCTGCAATACGCCGCCGGCTTCGTAGATCGACACTTCCTCGGCGGTATCCAGCCTACAGGTCACCGGCGCCTGGATGGTTTCGCCGCCGCGGCGGTGGATGACCAGAGTCAGCTCGGCGCGGGGCTGGCGCTTGCCGATCACGTCGTAGGTTTCGGTGCCGTCGAGCGCCAGCGTTTTGCGATTGGTGCCGGGCTTGAACTCCAGCGGCAGCACGCCCATGCCGATCAGGTTGGTGCGGTGGATGCGCTCGAAGCCTTCGGCGACGATGGCTTCGACGCCGGCGAGGCGCACGCCCTTGGCCGCCCAGTCGCGCGAGCTGCCCTGGCCGTAGTCGGCGCCGGCGACGATGATCAGCGGCTGCTTGCGGTCCATATAGGTTTCAATGGCCTCCCACATCCGCATCACCTTGCCCTCCGGCTCCACGCGGGCCAGCGAGCCCTGGCGGACCGACCCGTCGCTGTTCAGCACCATCTCGTTGAACAGCTTGGGATTGGCGAAGGTGGCGCGCTGCGCGGTCAGGTGGTCGCCGCGGTGGGTGGCGTAGGAATTGAAGTCCTCCTCCGGCAGGCCCATCTTGGCCAGGTATTCGCCGGCGGCGGAATCCAGCAAGATGGCGTTGGACGGCGACAGGTGGTCGGTGGTGATATTGTCCGGCAGCAGCGCCAGCGGGCGCATGCCCTTGAGCGTGCGCTCGCCGGCCAGCGCGCCCTCCCAGTACGGCGGGCGGCGGATATAGGTGGACTGCGGCCGCCAGGCGTACAGCGGGCTCACTTTCTCGCCGCTGCTTTGGCGGATGGCGAACATCGGCTCGTACACGCGACGGAAATGCTCGGGCTTCACCGCTTGTTTCAGCACCGCGTCTATCTCCTCGTCGGACGGCCAGATGTCCTGCAGGCGGATTTCCTTGCCGTCGGCCACGCCCAGCACGTCTTTCTCGATATCGAAGCGCATGGTGCCGGCGATGGCATAGGCGATCACCAGCGGCGGCGAGGCGAGGAAGGCCTGCTTGGCGTAGGGGTGGATGCGGCCGTCGAAGTTGCGGTTGCCGGATAGCACCGCGGTCGCGTACAGGTCGCGGTCCACGATCTCTTGCTGGATTTTCGGGTCCAGCGCGCCGGACATGCCGTTGCAGGTGGTGCAGGCGAAGGCGACGATGCCGAAGCCCAGCCGTTCCAGTTCGGACAGCAGGCCGGCTTCCTTCAGATACAGCTCCACAGCCTTGGAGCCGGGAGCCAGCGAAGATTTCACCCACGGCTTGCGAACCAGGCCCAGCTTGTTGGCGTTGCGCGCCAGCAGGCCGGCGGCGATCACGTTGCGCGGGTTGCTGGTGTTGGTGCAGCTGGTGATGGCGGCGATGATGACCGCGCCGTCCGGCAACAGGCCCTGCGCTTCCTGCGCGCGGGCCTCGGCGAGATTGGCGGCGATGCCGCGCTCGGCAAGCAGAGACACCGGCAGCCGCTTGTGCGGGTTGGACGGGCCGGCCAGGTTGCGGGTGACGGTGGCCAGGTCGAACTTCAACACCCGCTCGTATTCGGCGGTCTTCAGGCTGTCCGCCCACAGACCGGCGGTCTTGGCGTAGGTTTCCACCAGCTTGACCTGCTCGTCGCTGCGGCCGGTCAGCTTCAAATAAGCGATGGTCTGCGCGTCGATGAAGAACAGCGCGGCGGTGGCGCCGTACTCGGGAGCCATGTTCGAGATGGTGGCGCGGTCGCCCAGCGTCAGCGCCGCGGCGCCTTCGCCATAGAATTCCAGATAGGCGCCGACGACCTTTTGCTGGCGCAGGAACTCGGTCAGCGCCAGCACCACGTCGGTGGCGGTGATGCCGGCGGCGGGTTTGCCTCTCAGCTCGACGCCGACGATTTCAGGCAGCCGCATCCACGAGGCGCGGCCCAGCATCACGTTCTCCGCCTCCAGGCCGCCGACGCCGACGGCGATCACGCCCAGCGCGTCCACGTGCGGCGTGTGGCTGTCGGTGCCGACGCAGGTGTCGGGGTAGGCGACGCCGTTGTCGGCGTGGATCACCGGGCTCATCCGCTCCAGATTGATCTGGTGCATGATGCCGTTGCCGGCCGGGATCACGTCCACATTGTCGAAGGCGGTTTTGGTCCACTCGATGAAATGGAAGCGGTCCTCGTTGCGCCTGTCCTCGATCGCGCGGTTCTTGGCGAAGGCCTGCGGATCGAAGCCGCCGCATTCCACAGCCAGCGAGTGGTCGACGATCAGCTGCACCGGCACCACCGGATTGACCTGGGCCGGGTCGCCGCCCTGGTCGGCGATGGCGTCGCGCAGGCCGGCCAGATCCACCAGCGCGGTCTGGCCCAGAATGTCGTGGCACACCACTCGCGCCGGGAACCAGGGGAAGTCGCGCTCGCGCTTGCGGTGGACGATTTGTTCCAGGCATTCGGTCAAAACGGCCGGCTCGCAGCGGCGGACCAGGTTTTCGGCGTGGATGCGGGCGGTGTAGGACAGCTTGTCCCAGGCACCGGGCTGGATGGCGTTGACGGCGGCGCGGGCGTCGAAGTAATCGAGTCCGGATCCGGTCAGGGCGGTGCGGTATTGGCGGTTCATGTCTGTCTTTCGCTCAGTCGCGGCCGCTGTCGGGCAGCCGTTGCAGAAAGTCGCTGTAATGCAGGGTGAAGCCTTGCTCGTCGACGATGATGTCGGCGGCGAAGCCCGGGGATTCGTAGCGGTAGCAGGGCATGCCGTCATGGTCCGGCAGGCGGGTGTAACGCTGCGGGCAGATGGCCGGCGTCAATGACGGCAGGCGCACGAACAGCATCGACAGCTCGACGCTGTCGCCGATGCCCAGTTTCAGCCGGCGGATGGGGAAGGCGTTGGTCAGGCCGCAGGATTGCAGGTCCAGATCCTGGCAGCCATCCCAGGCGGGCTGCGCCTGGCCGTTGACCAGCCAGCGGCCGCTTTCGGTGTGTTGCAGCGTCAGTTGCCTGGGTTCGGGCGCGGAAACATCGATGTGGGCATGGCTGAGCCTGCCGTGGTGGTCCAGCTGCATCCGGTAGCGCAGGCTGGCGCCGGTGTCGGCATGCAGCAGGCTGCCGCTGGCGGACAAGGAGAGGCCGGAGCCGGTTTCGATTTCCGCCTGCTCCAGCCCCGGGCAGTCCAGGCGCTGCCAGAACAACATTTGCTTCATTTACTGCTCCAGTATGGCCGACGCGGCCGGTCGGCCGCGTCGCTCGCTGCTTGCCTCAGCGTTTTTCCAGCGGGATGTAGGCCTGGTCTTCCGGGCCGATGTAGTTGGCTGAAGGGCGGATGATCTTGCCGTCCTGGCGTTGCTCGATCACGTGCGCGCTCCAGCCGCTGGTGCGCGAGATCACGAACAGCGGGGTGAACATCGCGGTCGGCACGCCCATCGCGTGGTAGCTGACGGCGGAGAACCAGTCGAGGTTGGGGAACATTCTCTTGACGTCCCACATCACGGTTTCCAGGCGTTCGGCGATGTCGAACATCTTTATGTCCCTGTTGCTCTTGGACAGTTCGCGCGCGACTTCCTTGATCACCTTGTTGCGCGGGTCGGAGATGGTGTACACCGGGTGGCCGAAGCCGATCACCACTTCCTTGCGCTCCACGCGGGCGCGGATGTCGGCTTCGGCCTCGTCCGGGCTTTCGTAGCGCTGCTGGATCTCGAACGCCACTTCGTTGGCGCCGCCGTGCTTCGGGCCGCGCAGCGCGCCGATGGCGCCGGTGATGGCGCTGTGCATGTCGGAGCCGGTGCCGGCGATGACGCGGGCGGCGAAGGTGGAGGCGTTGAATTCGTGCTCGGCGTACAGGTTCAAAGAGGTGTGCATCGCGCGCACCCATTCGGCCGACGGCTTGACGCCGTGCAGTAGGTGCAGGAAGTGGCCGCCTATGCTGTCGTCGTCGGTTTCGACGTCGATGCGCTTGCCGTTGTGGCTGTAGTGGTACCAGTAAAGCAGGATGGAGCCGAACGAGGCCATCAGGCGGTCGGCGATGTCGCGCGCGCCGGCCAGGTTGTGGTCGTCCTTCTCCGGCAGCGCGCAACCCAGGGCGGAGGCGCCGCTGCGCATCACGTCCATCGGGTGGGCGCCGGCCGGCAGCGCTTCCAGCACCGCCTTCACCGAGGCCGGCAGGCCGCGCAGCGATTTCAGTTTCTTCTTGTAGCCGGCGAGTTCCGCCTGGTTCGGCAGTTTGCCGTGCACCAGCAGGTAGGCCACTTCTTCGAACTCCGCCTTGTCGGCCAGATCCAGGATGTCGTAGCCGCGGTAGTGCAGGTCGTTGCCGCTGCGGCCGACGGTGCACAGCGCGGTGTTGCCGGCGGCGACGCCGGATAGTGCGACGGATTTCTTCGGTTTGCCGGTCAGAACCACTTCAGTCATGCAATTTCTCCTTTGTCAGACTTGGGGCGATGCCGCAGCCCTTGAATTGTTATTGCTTGCCGGCGGCGAACAGTTGGTCCAGTTTCTTTTCGTATTCGTGGTAACCCAGGTGGTCGTACAGATCCATCCGGGTCTGCATCTTGCCGACCACGGCTTGCTGGGTGCCGTCGCGGCGGATGGCGCCGTACACTTCCAGCGCGGCCTGGCTCATGGCGCGGAAGGCGGAGAGCGGATACAGCATCAAGGCGACGCCGTTGGCGGCCAGTTCTTCGGCGGTGTAGAGCGGCGTGGCGCCGAACTCGGTGATGTTGGCCAGCACCGGCACCTTCACCGCGTCGGCGAAGCGCTTGTACATGGCCAGATCGGTCATCGCTTCCGGGAAGATCATGTCCGCGCCGGCTTCGACGCAGGCGACGGCGCGTTCGATGGCGGCGTCCAGGCCCTCCACCGCCAGCGCGTCGGTGCGCGCCATGATGACGAAGCTGTCGTCGCGGCGGGCGTCGGTGGCCGCCTTGACGCGGTCTATCATTTCATCCTGCGGGACGATGGCCTTGTTCGGGCGGTGGCCGCAACGCTTCTGCTGCACCTGATCCTCGATGTGGACGGCGGCGACGCCGGCCTTCTCCAGGCTGCGCACGGCGCGGGCGATGTTGAAAGCGCCGCCCCAGCCGGTGTCGATATCCACCAGCAGCGGCAGATCGGTGATGTCGGTGATGCGGCGGGCGTCGATCAGCACGTCTTCCAGCGTGGTGATGCCGAGATCGGGAATGCCGCAGGACGAAGCGGCGACGCCGCCGCCGGACAAGTACAAGGCCTTGAAACCTGAGTGTTCGGCCAAACGTGCAGCGTAGGCGTTGATCGCCCCCACCACTTGCAATGGTTTTTCGGCGGCCACGGCCTGGCGGAAACGCTGCCCGGGAGTGCTCATGAAATGCTCCTGACGGTGGGTGTAATTAGTTGCCTGTCATTCAAGCAAGTGCTTGGTTGGAGTGTAAAGGCTCTAGAAAATGCTGGCAATAGTTGATAATCGGATGTTCAAGTTTCGCGCCGGGAGTGATATGTTTCGCAACGTCCTCGCCAGTGGGAACTCGGGCTTTAAACCGTGGTCTAGATCACAGTCCACGTAACGACCACATAGAACAGTGGGCAAACCAGGGAGCATAACAACGACTATGAGTGATCGGGACATCGATCAACAGTTGGTGGAACGTGCCCAGCGAGGTGAAAAAAGAGCTTTCGATCTGCTTGTTGCAAAGTATCAGCGACGTCTCGCCAGGTTGTTGTCGCGTTTCATACGCGACGGTTCTGACATCGAGGATGTGACGCAGGAAGCGTTTATCAAAGCGTATCGCGCTTTGCCATCATTTCGAGGTGAGAGCGCGTTTTACACATGGCTGTACAGGATCGGCATCAATACGGCCAAGAATTTCCTCAGCGCCAACGGGCGTCGCCCGGTGGTCAACAGCGAGATAGAGGACGAGGATGGCGAGAGTTTCGACATGGCGTCGCAAATTCCCGACATGAATACGCCCGAAACCGAGCTGATGAACAAGGAGATTCTGGCTACGGTCAATGCCGCCGTGGAGGCCTTGCCGGAGGAGTTGCGCACTGCCATCTCGCTTAGGGAGATGGAAGGGCTGTCCTACGACGAGATCGCCAGGGTGATGGATTGTCCGATAGGTACCGTGCGTTCGCGGATTTTCCGCGCTCGCGAGGCGATTGCTGCTGAGCTCAGGCCTCTGCTGGATACGGCCAAGAACAGAAGGTGGTAAGTATGAAAGAAACGATATCCGCACTGATGGACGGTGAACTGGACGGGCCCGATGCCGACAAGGCAATCGCCGCCATCGCCGGAGACAAGGATCTGGATGATGCCTGGGAAGGGTACCATCTGATCGGCGACGCCATGCGCGCCAATCGCCTGTCCTCGCTTAATGTGAGGAGCAAGGTGGCGGCTCGCTTGGCGGAAGAGCCGACGGTCCTGGCGCCGCGGCGCTGGACGCGTCCGCGCAAGGCGCGCACCGCGAGCGCGGTGGCGTTGGCCGCGAGCGTCAGCTTCGCAGCCGTCGTGGGTTGGCAGCAGCTGTCCCACCGCAACGCTCCGCCGTCGGCGATTGCCGATCGCGGCGTGCCGGTGCAGATCGCCAAGCCCGCCGCGGCGATGGATCAGGACGATCCCTATGTGCTGGCGCACCAGGAGGTGACCGCCGACCAGAGTGTGATGCGCGTGTCCTACGGAAACGGAGCTCGCCACTGATGCATGTCGTTCCTCTGATTGGTGTTTTGATGCTCGGGGCCGCGTGCGCGGTCCATGCGGAGGATGACATGCAGCTGCTGCGCAATGTCGGCAACGCCGGCAGGCAGCAGCCGCTGGATGGCACCTATCTGCATCAGATGAATGGCACGCTGGAAACTTTCCGCATCGTCCGTCAGGGACAGGGCGACAATGTGCGCGAAAAGCGCACCTCGCTGGACGGGCCGACGCGGGAGGTGGTTCGCAAGGGAAGGGGGCTCACCTGCTTCGCGCCCGACAAGCGCGCCTTGATGGCGTGCAAGATCAGCGCGATGCGGCTGTTCCCCGCCTTGCTGCCCGATGATCTGGACGATATCACCCGTTCCTACGTCCTCAAGCGCACCGGCTATGATCGCGTGGCCAAGAGAGACTGCCAGTGGCTGGATCTGCAGCCTCGGGACGCGCAGCGCTACACGATGCGGATGTGCATAGAACCCGCCACCTATCTTCCCTTGAAAGTGATGACCCTGTCGCCGCGCGGCGATGCGGTCGAGCAGTTCACCTTCACCGATGTGGAGCTGGGCGGGGCCAAGGATAAGCGGGCGTACGTCTCCAAGCTGTCGCAGCGTTTCCAGTTGCGTTCCAGCGCATCTGGGGGCAGCGAGGAAGCGGCTGCGCCGCAGGGCGAGCTGACCGGATTGCCGCAGGGCTTCCGGGTGCTGCGTTCGGTCCAGCGCGTGCTGCCCGGACAGGGCGGCAAGCCGGTCCGGCACATGGTGCTGAGCGACGGTCTGGTGATGCTGTCGGTGTTCGTGGAGCCGCCTCCGCCGGAGCACGCGCGCCTGGAGAGGGTGGGCAATCTGCACGGGGCGATCAACATGGCCACCAGCTACCAAAGCGACATGCAGCTGACCGCGGTGGGCGATATGCCGCAAACCGCGATGATGGCTCTGCTCAAGGGTTTGCATGTCAACGGCAAGGGGGAGTGAGCTCGTGCCGGGCAGGCTTTCCGGCCGATGAAGGTTTGACTGGCCATTTCCCATCGAAAGCATGCGGAAGTGGCCAGTTTTGCGTGATGCGTCCGCAAGGCGCGTCGCAAGGGAGCGTGAGGGGCGCGGCAAGGCGCCGCTTCCCGATCCGATGGTTGCACAGCCGGCGTCCGCCGGCCCATTCAGTCCACAACATTCCAAAGATGGAGCGCACATGTCGGTCAAAAAACTGATTGTTTCCGCAATGCTGTCGGCATCGATTCTGACCGCGGCGGTTCCTGTCGCCATGGCGGCGGAACTGCCGGACTTCGCCCAGATCGTCGAGGCCGAGGGCAAGGCGGTGGTCAATATCAGCACCACTTCCACGGTCAAGGAGACGGTTTCCGGCCTGCCGGAGGGCATGGAGGGGGATCCGTTCTTCGAGTTCTTCCGCCGCTTCGCGCCGCCGCAGCAGCGCGAGCATCAGGAGAGCTCGCTGGGTTCGGGTTTCATCATCTCGAAGGATGGCTACGTGCTGACCAATGCCCACGTGGTGGCCCGCGCGGACAAGATCACGGTCAAGCTGAACGACAAGCGGGAATTCCAGGCGCGGGTGATCGGTTCAGACGCCCGTTCCGATGTGGCCTTGCTCAAGATCGACGCCCAGAACCTGCCGGTGGTGCGGATGGGCGATCCGAAGAACCTGAAGGTTGGGCAGTGGGTGCTGGCCATCGGCTCGCCGTTCGGTTTTGAAAACACCGCCACCTCCGGCATCGTTTCCGGCAAGAACCGCATGCTGCCGGACGAGAGCGCCGTGCAGTTCATCCAGACCGACGCGGCGGTGAATCCCGGCAATTCCGGCGGCCCGCTGTTCAACCTGAATGGCGAGGTGGTCGGCGTCAACTCGCAGATCTACAGCCGTTCCGGCGGCTTCATGGGCATTTCCTTCGCCATTCCCATCGACACCGCGATGAATGTGGCCGACCAGCTGAAGACCAAGGGCAAGGTGACCCGCAGCCGCATCGGCGTGGTGGTGCAGGAGCTGAGCAAGGAGCTGGCCGCGTCCTTCGGCCTGGCCAAACCCAGCGGCGTGTTGATCAACGCGCTCGATCCCAAGGGGCCGGCGCAGAAGGCAGGCTTGAAGGCTGGCGACATCGTGCTGCGCATCAACGGCCAGACGATAGAGAACCGCGGCGACATGCAGCGCCTGATCAGCGACCTGCCGCCGGGCAAGGCCATTTCGCTGGATGTCTGGCGCAGCCGCGCGCAGACCAGCGTACGCGTGGTGCCTGACGAACTGGTGGAGGAGGATGCCCGCGTCGCCAAGCGCGAGTACCGCAAGCCGGGCGCGGAGGGCGAGCAAAGCCTGGCCCAGATCGGCCTGCGCCTGCAGGAGCTGAATCCGGTCCAGCTGCAGCGCGCCGGCATCGACTACGGCCTGCTGGTGCGCGGCGCCAACGGCGCGGCGATGCGCGCCGGCATCCAGCAGGGCGATCTCATCGTCGGCATCGGCAGCGATCCGCTGAAGAGCTTCGCCCAGTTGAAGGGCGCGCTGAACCAGGCCAAGAAGGGCAGCGCGGTCGCCTTGCAGGTGATGCGCCAGGGCGTGACGATGTTCGTGCCGCTGACCGTGGACGAAGCCAAGTGAAGCTGACGCTCTATTTTCGCGAATACTGCAGCTTGTGCCATCAGATGTTGGCCGAGCTCGGCCCCTGGCGAGAGCGCCACGGCTTCGAGCTCGAGGTGGTGGATGTCGATGCCGATCCGGCTCTGGAGGCCCGCTTCAACGAGTTGGTGCCGGTGTTGATGGACGGCGAGACCGAAATCTGCCATTGGCATCTGGACGGCGCGAGATTGGCTGCACATTTGGGCGAAATCGGCTAAAATCCGCGCCAGTGTGAGTAAAACCGGGGGCGCGCTGGTCGCGCCCCCGCTTGCTGATCGGCTTCCGGCCGCCGTCGGATCCGCAGGGATCCCCCGGAAGGGCTATCCGTCAGCAGCCCCGGGCACGCTAGCGTGCCCTTATCTTTTGCTGGAAACCGATGAAGAACATCCGAAATTTTTCGATCATTGCCCATATCGACCACGGTAAATCGACCCTGGCCGACCGCTTCATTCAGTTCTGCGGTGGTTTGGAATTGCGCGAGATGAGCGCCCAGGTGCTTGACTCCATGGACATCGAGAAGGAGCGCGGCATCACCATCAAGGCGCAGACCGCCGCCTTGACCTACAAGGCCCGCGATGGCCAGGTGTACAACCTCAACCTGATCGACACCCCGGGGCACGTGGACTTCAGCTATGAAGTGTCGCGCTCGCTGTCCGCCTGCGAGGGCGCGCTGCTGGTGGTGGACGCGTCGCAGGGCGTGGAAGCCCAGACCGTTGCCAACTGCTACACCGCCATCGAGCTGGGCGTGGAAGTGGTGCCGGTGTTGAACAAGATCGACCTGCCGGCCGCCGATCCCGAGCGCATCTCGCAGGAGATCGAGGACATCATAGGCATCGAGGCCGTCGAAGCGGTGCGCGCTTCGGCCAAGTCCGGCATCGGCATCGAAGACATCCTGGAGGAAGTGGTC
Organism: Chromobacterium vaccinii; assembly: GCF_000971335.1. Taxonomy (GTDB): domain Bacteria; phylum Pseudomonadota; class Gammaproteobacteria; order Burkholderiales; family Chromobacteriaceae; genus Chromobacterium; species Chromobacterium vaccinii. Next base: position 12,089 of record NZ_JZJL01000010.1, on the reverse strand, counting down.
AGCAAGATCCCGGCGCCGAAGGGCGACCCGGATGGCCCGCTGAAGGCTCTGATCGTCGACTCCTGGTTCGACAACTACGTCGGCGTGGTGATGCTGGTGCGCGTGATCGACGGCTCGCTGAAGCCCAAGGACAAGATCAAGTTCATGGCCACAGGCGCCGAGCACCTGTGCGAACAGGTGGGCGTGTTCACGCCCAAGTCGGTTCAGCGTCAAAGCCTGAACGCGGGCGAGGTGGGCTTCGTCATCGCCGGCATCAAGGAATTGAAATCGGCCAAGGTGGGCGACACCATCACCCTGGTGTCGAAGCCGGCCGCCGAGGCGCTGCCTGGCTTCAAGGACGTGCAGTCGCAGGTGTTCGCCGGCCTGTACCCGGTGGAAAGCCACGATTACGAAGCGCTGCGCGACGCGCTGGAAAAGCTGCAGCTGAACGACGCCTCGCTGAAGTACGAGCCGGAAGTGTCGCAGGCGCTGGGCTTCGGCTTCCGCTGCGGCTTCCTCGGCCTCCTGCATCTGGAGATCGTCCAGGAGCGGCTGGAGCGCGAGTTCGACATGGACCTGATCACCACCGCCCCCACGGTGAACTACGAAGTGGTGATGAAAGACGGTACGGTGGAGGTGGTGTCGAACCCGTCGCGGATGCCGGATGCCGGCAAGTATGAAGACCTGCGCGAACCCATCATCACCTCCACCATCCTGGTGCCGCAGGACTATGTGGGCGCGGTGATGACGCTGTGCAACCAGAAGCGCGGCGTGCAGCGCAACATGCAATACATGGGCCGCCAGGTGATGCTCACCTACGATCTGCCGATGAATGAAGTGGTGATGGACTTCTTCGACAAGCTGAAGTCCACCAGCCGCGGCTACGCCTCGCTGGACTACGAGTTCAAGGAATTCCAGAGCGCCGACCTGGTCAAGCTGGATGTGCTGGTCAACGGCGAGAAGGTCGACGCGCTGAGCCTGATCGTCCACCGCGCCTCCAGCGTGTACCGCGGCCGCGAACTGGTGTCGAAGATGCGCGAGCTGATTCCGCGCCAGATGTTCGACATCGCGGTGCAGGCGGCCATCGGCGGCCACATCATCGCCCGCGAAACGGTGAAGGCGCTGCGCAAGAACGTGCTGGCCAAGTGCTACGGCGGCGACATCACCCGTAAGAAAAAGCTGCTGGAAAAACAGAAGGCCGGCAAGAAGCGGATGAAGCAGGTTGGCAACGTGGAAATCCCGCAAGAGGCTTTCCTGGCGATTCTTCAAGTAGGGGACAAATAAGTGGGCGCAAACTTGTTCTGGGTGTTCTCGGCCGCGGTCGTGGTCGGCGTGTTGCTGATTTTGCTTGGCGGCAAGAAGCAGGAAGGCGCCAAGGATTGGCCGCAATCGGTGCAGTGGGGCTATCTGGCCCTGGTGATCGGCGGCTTCGGCCTGCTGTCAGACTACATGAGCTTCACCGCGGTAATGCTGGTGTTCGTCGTGATCACCGGCGCGGTGTGGGCGCTGGACAAGTGGATGCTGGCCAGGAAGCGCGCCGCCAGCGGCGCGCAGCCCGGCCATTTCGTCGATTATTCGCGCGGCTTCTTCCCGGTGATCCTGGTGGTGTTCGTGCTGCGCTCCTTCCTGGTGGAGCCGTTCCAGATTCCGTCCAGCTCGATGCGGCCGGGCCTGGTGGTCGGCGATTTCATCCTGGTGAACAAGTTTACCTACGGCGTCCGCGTGCCGGTGCTGAACAACGTGCTGGTGCCGGTCAACAAGGTCAATCACGGCGACGTGGTGGTGTTCAACTATCCGCCCAACCCCAAGGTGAATTACATCAAGCGCGTGATCGGCCTGCCGGGCGACACAGTCGAGTACCGCAACAAGCGCCTGACCGTCAACGGCAAGCAGGTGACCGATGTCGCCGACGGCACTTACGACTACATCGAGCAAGGCCTGGCCCAGATCACCGCGCAGCGTTTCCGGGAAAACCAGGGCGGCAAGTCCTACCATGTATTGAACAACGTCGAAGCGCCGGTGGTGGCGCTGAGCCAGGTGCAGGACTTTCCCTACCGCGACAATTGCCGCTACGATGACGACGGTTTCGTCTGCAAGGTGCCGCAGGGCAATTACTTCATGATGGGCGACAACCGCGACAACAGCTCCGACGGCCGCTATTGGGGCTTCGTCGACGACAAGCTGATGGTGGGCAAGGCCTTCATGATCTGGATGAATTTCACCCAGTTGTCGCGCATCGGCACCCGGATTCAGTAAAAACAATCAGGCCACGAGCGGCCATGACCTGGAGAAACGCATGAAGAAGCAGCAAGGCTTGTCGGTAATTGCGATTTTGTTGGTCCTGGCCCTCGTCGGCGCCGGATTGATGCTGGTGTTCAAGATCGTGCCGGTCTACACCGAGTACGGCGATGTCAAGAACGCGCTGACGGCCCTGTCCGCCGAGACCAATGTCGGCGAGCAGACGCTGCGGCAGGAGTTCGACGGCAAGGCCAACGTCTCCGGAGTCACTTCCGTCAAGGGAGAGAATCTGATGGTGGTGGCCGGAGCCGGCAGCAATTATCTGCGCGCGAAGTATCAGCGCGAGGTGCCGCTGTTCGGCAATGTCAGTCTGCTTTTCCATTTCGATACCCAGGCGGGTCAACCGCCTGCGCAATAACCATACCGTGACCCAGATAGACAATCGATTCCGGCGCCTGTCCCAGGCGCTGGATTACGCATTTCAAAAACCGGAATTGCTGCGCCAGGCGCTGACGCACCGCAGCTTCAGCAGCACGAACAACGAGCGCTTCGAATTCGTCGGCGACAGCATCCTCAATTACACCGTGGCCCGCATGCTGTATGACCAGTTTCCGCAGCTGACCGAGGGCGAGCTGTCCCGTCTGCGCGCCAACCTGGTCAACCAGAACACGCTGGCGGAAATCGCCCAGGAACTGGCGCTGGGCGACTACCTGTACCTGGGCGAGGGCGAGCTCAAGAGCGGCGGATTCAACCGTCCGTCCATCCTGGCCGACGCGCTGGAAGCCACTTTCGCCGCCGTCAGCTTCGACGCCGATTTCGCCGCGGCCGAGCAGGTGGTGCGCCGCTTGTACAGCCAGCGCGTCGCCAACATCGACACCACGCGCCAGGCCAAGGACGCCAAGACCCGCTTGCAGGAAGCGCTGCAGGCGCGCAAGCTGGCGCTGCCCAAGTACCGCATCCTGTCGCAGAGCGGCGAGGCCCACGAACAATGGTTCAAGGTGGAGTGCGATCTGGGCGAGCTGGCCCTGATCTCCACCGGCGACGGCGGCAGCCGCCGCGCCGCCGAACAGCAGGCCGCCGAAGCGGCGTTGGTCCTGCTGGAACAGAAACTCGCCGCAGGCAAGAAAAAATCATGACCGATACTCCCCAATTCCACTGCGGCTTCGTCGCCATCGTCGGCCGTCCCAACGTGGGCAAGTCCACGTTGATGAATCACCTGATCGGCCAGAAGATCAGCATCACCTCGAAGAAATCGCAGACCACGCGCCATCGCGTCACCGGCATCCATACCGAGGACACGGCGCAGTTCGTGTTCGTCGACACGCCGGGCTTCCAGACCTATCACAAGGGCGCACTGAACGAGGCCTTGAACAAGAGCGTGAAGGACTCGCTCGGCAGCGTAGACTGCGTGCTGTTCCTGCTGGAGGCGATGCGTTTCACTTCCGCCGACAAGGAAGTGATGGCGCTGCTGCCCAAGAAGACCCCGGTCATCCTGGTGGTGAACAAGCTGGACAAGGCCAAGGATAAACTGACCCTGCAGGCCTTCATCGACGAAGTGACCGCCGAGTTCGAGTTCGCCGGCGTCGAAGTGGTCAGCGCCAAGCACGGCCAGCGCCTGGCCGAGCTGTTGGATCAGGTGCGCCCGCACCTGCCGGAATCGATGCCCCTGTATCCGGAGGACATGGTCACCGATAAAAACGAGCGCTTCCTGGCCGCCGAGATCGTCCGCGAAAAGCTGTTCCGCTATCTGGGCGAAGAGCTGCCGTACGAAATGAACGTGGAAGTGGAAATGTTCGAGATGGACGGCGCGCTGCGCCGCATCCACATCGCGGTGCTGGTGGACAAGGAACACCAGAAGCCCATCGTGATCGGCAAGGCCGGCGAGAAGCTGAAGAAGATCTCCACCGAGGCCCGCCTCGATATGGAAAAGCTGTTTGACGGCAAGGTGTTCCTGCAGGTCTGGGTGAAAGTAAAATCCGGCTGGGCCGACGACGTCCGCTTCCTGCGCGAGTTCGGTTTGAACTGATGACGGTATTGGACAGGCCCCCGGCGCAGGCTTGCTGGGCGGCGAACCTTTCCGGCGACGGCGCGGCGGCAGAGCTGTCGCGCTGCGCGCTGAGGCTGGCGGAAAGCCAGCCGGGCTGTCTGGGCGTGACCACGGAGGACCGGGTCACGTATTGGGACAGCGTGGAGGCCATCGCCGCCTGGCGCGCCCGGGTGGAGCTGCTGGCCCGCCAGCGGCTGGGGCGCGGCGCCGAGACCGTTTCCATCCAGGTGAGCCGGCGGGGCGTGACGGCATGAGCCAGCCGGGCAGGGTGGACAAGCAGCCGGGTTATATCCTGCATACCCAGCCGTATCGCGAGACCAGCCTGCTGCTGGAAGTGTTGACCCGCGACCATGGCCGTTTCAGCCTGGTGGCGCGCAGCGCGCGCCGGCCCCGGTCCGATCTGCGCGGGGTGCTGCTGCCGTTCCAGCCGCTGACCTTGTCGTGGTTCGGCAAGAGCGAGTTGCGCACGCTGCACGCGGCGGACTGGGACGGCGGGGTGCGGCAGCTGACCGGGCTGCCGCTGGTCTGCGGCTTTTATTTGAACGAATTGATGATGAAGCTCACGGCGCGGGACGATCCCGAGCCGCGGGCTTTTGCCGTTTATGACCGGGCGGTGCGGGAGCTGGCCGGCGCCGCGTCGCTGTCGACGGCCTTGCGCCGCTACGAGCTGCGGCTGGCCCAGGTGCTGGGCTATGCGCCGGCGCTCGGCCGCGACAGCCGCGGCGAGGCGATTGCCGCTGATCGCCATTATCTGTGCCGCGACGCGGCGATGCCGGAGCCGGATGAGCATCCGGAACTGGCGCCGGTCGGCCGCGCCGTCAGGTTGCCGGGCGAGGCCTTGCTGGCGATAGACGCCGACGACTACGCCCAGCCGGATACCCGCGGCCACGCGCGCCAGCTCAGCCGGGTATGGCTGTCCGCGCTGCTGGGCGACGAGCCGCTGGCGTCGCGCCAACTATTGCAGGCCATCCAGTCCCTTTCGGACTGATGGCGGGAAGACAAGGGGGATGAAAATGATTTTGTTGGGCGTAAACATCGATCACGTCGCCACGCTGCGCCAGGCGCGCGGCACTCGCTACCCGAGCCCGGTGGAGGCTGCGCTGGTGGCCGAATCCAGCGGCGCGGACCTGATCACGCTGCATCTGCGCGAAGACCGCCGCCACATCCAGGACGCGGACGTGAAAGCCATGCGTCCGGTGCTGAAGACCCGGATGAACCTGGAAATGGCGATGACGCCGGAAATGCTGGCGCACGCGCTGGAGGTGGCGCCGGAAGACGTGTGCCTGGTGCCGGAAAAGCGCGAGGAAGTCACCACCGAGGGCGGCCTGGACGTGCGCGGCCACTACGCCGACGTCAGGCATTACACCGGCAAGCTGGCCGAGGCCGGCATCCGCGTGTCCATCTTCATCGATCCCGACCGCGAGCAGATCCAGAAGGCCTACGACGCCGGCGCGCGCGTGATCGAACTGCACACCGGCGCCTACGCCGACGCGCCGCACGCCAGGGAGCGCGAGGCCGAGCTGGTCCGCATCCGCGCCGCCGCCGAATTCGGCGCCAGCCTCGGCATGGTGGTCAACGCCGGCCACGGCCTCAACTACCATAATGTGAAGCCCATCGCGACCATCCCGCAGATCGCCGAGCTGAACATCGGCCACGCCATCGTCGCCCATGCGCTGTTCGTCGGCTTCCCGCAGGCGGTGCGCGAGATGAAGGCGCTGATGGAAAGCGCGCGCGTCCGCTGATGCCCACCGTCGTCACCCACGCGCTGGCCGGCGCCACCTTGGTTGCCCTGGCCAGCCGCAAGCCAGTCTCCACGCCCGGCATGTTGCCGTGGCTGGCGCTGTGCGGCGCGGCCGCGATGCTGCCGGATCTGGACGTGGTCACCTTCAAGCTGGGCATCCCTTACGCCAGCCCATGGGGGCACCGCGGCTTTTCGCATTCGCTGGCGGCAGCGGCGGTTTGCGCCGGCCTGCTGGCCTGGCTGTGCCGCCCGTTTTGGCTGCGGGTGGGCCTGAGCGCCGCGTCGGCGGCGTTGTTGCTGTTTCTGTCGGTGGCTTCGCACGCCGCGCTGGACATGATCTGCGACGCCAGCTTCGGCCCGGCGCTGTTCATGCCCTGGTCCGATCATCGCTACCTCAGCGGCTGGAAGCCGATAGAAGGCGCTCCGATCGGCCTGAAACGCTGGTTCGGCCCCAAGGGCGAGCGAGTGGTCCAGACCGAATTCGTCTATGTCTGGCTGCCCTGCATGGCGCTGTGGGCGGGGCGATGGCTATCGTTGCGCCATGCCGGCGAGGCGCGCGCATGATTTACGGCATCGGCACCGATCTGGTGGAAATCGCCCGGATGGAGGCCTGGTGCCGGCGTTGGGGCGACAAGGCGGGACGGCGGCTGCTGACCGCGGCCGAGCAGGCCGAGTTTGCCGCCCATGCCGAGCCGGCGCGCTTTCTGGCCAAGCGCTTCGCCGCCAAGGAGGCCTTCGCCAAGGCGCTAGGCACCGGCGTGGTGGCGCCGGCCTTGCTGACCGCGATAGGCGTGGCCCACGACTCGCTCGGCAAGCCCTTGTTGGCGCTGTCCGACGAATTGGCCGCCTTCGTCGCCGCGCGCGGCGTTGCGCGCATGCATTTGTCCATCAGCGACGAGCGCGGCCACGCTCTGGCCTTCGTCGTGCTTGAATCGTAAGGCGGGAGATCGCCTCTCGCGCGACAGGCGCGGGAACGGTCGGCGCTCCGCGCTTGTCTTTGCAATACCCGGGGCGGCTATGCGCGCCCCGCAATGGTCGAGGATGAAACCATGACCCAAACGACTTTGAATCTTCCGCGCGGCCCGGTGATGGTGGACATCGCCGGCTGCGCGCTGACCGAGCAGGAACGCGCCCGGCTGTCCCATCCGCTGGTGGGCGGCATCATTCTGTTCCGCCGCAATTTCCAGAACATCCAGCAGCTGCGCGCGTTGACCGCCGAGATCCGAGCCTTGCGCTCGCCGCATCTGTTGATCGCCGTCGATCACGAGGGCGGGCGCGTGCAGCGCTTCCTGGACGGCTTCACCCGCCTGCCGCCGATGAGCGTGCTGGGCGAGGCCTGGGATCAGGATCAGGACGAGGCGCGCAAGCTGGCTGAAACGGTGGGGTATGTGCTGGCCGCCGAATTGTCGGCCTGCGGCATCGATCTATCCTTCACCCCGGTGCTGGATCTGGACTGGGAGCGTTGCGCCGTGATCGGCAACCGCTCCTTCCACCGGGATCCGGAGGCGGTGGCCGAGCTGGCCGAAGCCTTGCAGCAGGGCCTGGGCCGCGGCGGCATGATGAGCTGCGGCAAGCATTACCCCGGCCATGGCTATGTGGAGGGCGACAGCCACCACTTGATGCCGCAGGACGACCGCAGCCTGGCCGAGATCGAACGCGACGACCTGGTGCCGTTCGCCCGCCTGGCCGAGGCTGGCATGGGCGCGGTGATGCCGGCGCACGTGCTGTATCCTTCAGTGGACAGCCAGCCGGCCGGTTTCTCCAAGGTTTGGCTGACCGACATCCTGCGCGGCAAGATCGGCTTCGACGGCGTGATCTTCTCCGACGCGCTGGACATGGCCGGCGCGGCCGGCGCCGGGACTTATGTGCAGCGCGCCGACGCGGCGCTGGCGGCCGGCTGCGACATGGTGCTGGTCTGCAATCAGCCGGAAGAGGCCGACACGATGCTGGCGGCGCTGCTTCCGCCGCCGCAGCCCAAGCTGGCCGAACGCCTGGAGCGCATGGCGGGCAAGAGCCGCGCCGAGGATTGGCAGCGGCTGATCGCCACGCCTGACTTCGCCGCCGCCCAGGCCGTGGTGAAGCAATTGGCGATGTCCAAGGACGCGCTGGCCGGCCCGCAGGTAGGCGAGGCGCACTGAGATGCTGCCCGCCAGCTTGCGGGAACTCGACGCCATCCGCGACCAGTGCCGGGCGATGGTCAACGGCAGGGCGGCGCTGTCCGCCGGCGCGTCGGCCTTGCCGGCTCCCGGCATCGATGTCGCCGCCGATGTGGCCATCCTGCTGCAGCTGATCCCGGCGATCAATCAGCGCTTCGGCGTGGCGCCGGAGCAGATCGCCGGTTACGACGCGGCGCGCAAGCAGATGCTGTATCAGCTGATCCGCCGCGCCGGCGGCGCGCTGTTGGGGCTGGAAGTCACCCGCACGCTGCTGGCTTCGGTGGCCAGGCGGGCCGCCGGCCGCTGGGCTGGAAAGCAGGCGCTGAAACTGGTGCCGGTGCTGGGCTGGGCGGCCAACGCGGCGATAGGATTCGCCGCGATGCGCTATGTCGGCAACAGCCATATCGACGATTGCTACGCTGTCTGCCGGCGCATGCTGGAGCAGGGCGGGAAGGAGTAGAGCCATGCAAGCCGGCGCATTGATCATCGGCGACGAACTGCTGTCCGGCAAACGCCAGGACAAGCATCTGCAGACCTTGATCCGCATCCTGGCCGCGCGCGGCATGAAGCTGGCTTGGGCGGAATATCTGGGCGACGATCCCGCCCGCATCGAAGCGGCCTTGCGCCGCGCCTTCGCCGGCGGCGACCTGGTGTTCAGCTTCGGAGGCATCGGCGCCACGCCGGACGACCATACCCGGGCCTGCGCCGCCCGCGCGCTGGGCGCGCCGCTGGAGCTGCATCCGGAGGCCAAGGCGCTGATCGAGGGGCGTTTCGGCGCCGACGCCTACCCGCACCGCATCCTGATGGGCCATTTTCCGCAAGGCGCCGCCATCATTCCCAATCCGGTCAACCAGATCGCCGGCTTCTCCTGCGGCAGCGTCCATTTCCTGCCCGGTTTCCCCAGCATGGCCTGGCCGATGGCGGAGTGGGTGCTGGACACCCATTGCCGCCATCTGTTCAACGATCAGCCGGATGTCGAGCGATCCTGCATTGCGATCAAAGCCCGGGAGGGAGACCTGATCGGTCTGATGCAGGACTTCACCGTCCGCTATCCGGCCCTGAGGCTGTCCTGCCTGCCCAATTTCGGCAGCGAGGAGATTCCTGAAATGCACATCGAATTCGGCTTCGCCGGCCAGCCAGCGTTGGTGGAGATCGCCATCGACGAATGGGTGAAGGCGTTGCAGGCGCTGGGCTATGAAGTGAGGGCCAAAAATCCGCAAGCGGAGAACTAACGCCCAAAAATTCATTTCTAATTTTAACGCCGATATAATGGCCGCCCTGGCCGAAAACAGCCCGCGGGAACTGGAAACAGTTCACGCGGCTTGTTGTTTGGGCTGACAGGATCGATATCCGGCGCGATTTGCAGGCTTTATTGCGAACCTTTTTGAGAGCGGCCGGGTCCGATCCGAACATCCATCGTTCTTTAAAGAGAAAATACATGAGAGCCATCCTCTATCGCGCCGCGCGTCCGGAAGACGTGCCGGCTTGCGTCGTCATCCGCGGCCAGACCCGGGAAAACGCCATTTCTGAAACCAGGCTGAACGAGCTGGGCATCACTCGTGAGAACTGGGCGCAAAGCGTGCGCGCGGGCGAATTTGCCAGTTTTTGCTAGTAGAAGCTGTAATAAACATGAAGGAACATGGATTTAACCATGTTCCTATCACATTAGAAGTCAGCGACGTGCTGAACGGTCTTACGGATCGCCGTGACAAATCCAGCGCGGAAGACAACTTGGCCGGTCTCAGTGAGTACGCGGCCGGCTTGGTCTATGCTCCAACCCCAGTGTTCCAGGGTTGCCGGGCTGATTGCCGCCTCCAGCGCCGTGACCTCTTGCAAGGACAGGAACAGACCATCTGCATGTGCGTGCGGCACGTGCTCGCCGCTGTCCAAGCCAAGTTCCAATACGGCTGTCTTGTTGGCCAGGTGGCGGGCGGCGAGCAGCTGAGCCCGTAGTGATTCCATCTCGGCCAACAGCAGCTTGACCCGTACCTTGAGCACGGGGTCGTTCACGCCCTCCAGCAGTGCCTCGGCCTCTGATGGTGCCGGTTCCCGCTTTTTGCGATCCTGACCATTCACCGAGGCGGCATAGGTCTTAATCAGGGCGCGGTAGTCCTCACCAGGCTTGTTGCGGATCGCAGCGGCAGAGGGGCCGCCACGCTCGGCGGACAAGCGACCAATGGTGGCGACCGAGAAATCCGAACTCCCCCGCTGCGTCTGCTCCACGCAGATCGTCAAGATCAATCTGAGAGACTGAGCCTTCCGAGGCGAGGCTAATTGGCAGAGCTGTTCGATAAGCTCGTTAGGGGTATTGCTCATCACTCAGCCTCCGCCGAAACGAATCTTGGCGTTTCGCCATTTTCATGTTGGACAATTAAGCTTGCCAACTTGATTGGTGTGCCAAGCCTACCGGTGAGCAGAGAATCCACGTCATCAGCCAGACCGGCCGCAGCGAGCATCCGTGTACCATCAACTAAACGATTCGACTCTACCACCCCAAGTCGTGCATAAAGGAAGTTGACCAACTCATTCCCCACGGCTATCGCTTCACCTTCAGTTAATGCCGCAAAAACGGGGCGGCGATCATTGCGTGCGAGCATTGCGTCGAGAAGCCACCCGCGGCGTAGACTTGCTACCGGAATGTTGGCGGCCGGATAAACTGTCGCGTGCTGGCAGATCGTATTGTAGAGGTCGAATGGCGTGCACTGACCAAGTGCGCTCGTGATTTCGCCCAGATCTTCGGAAGCCAATAGGCGAATGCCACCTGAAGTTGTCCCGGTCGGCCGCTGTACAGCCAGCAAGGCCTTGGAACGCTCTACCATGGCGAAAGTGGCATGCCAATTGTGGGCCACCTCATCAAGTCGATTCATCGCTTGCTCTCTGCGTTGGTAGAGAGCATCGAGACGCCGATATTCAGATGAATCATTGGCCTCACGGGAGAATAGATTGTCTTCAATCTCGCTGATATCAGCCTGCATCTTCCGTAGCCGTTCACTACAGTCGAGAACATCCATCCCGATAGAATTGAAGTGTGCAACCAGCCCTGCCAAGAATGCCGGGCCCGTAAGGAAATATCTGCAGCGCACACAGTTACGAGGGCCACCCGGAGTTGGTTGAAAATCATTCCTGCCATTCTCGCCTGTTAGCTTTGGTCCTCCTGTATGACACATCGCACCTCCCACTGGGCATATGCCAAGGTCGCCGATAATCCACCCTCCAGCCGAGTGCTCTTGGAGCGCTCGCAAACCAACCCGGTCATTGAAAGCAACTACGGACTCGGCTGCGGCAACATTGCAATCCTGAAGGAAACGGAGGTAATTCTCCTGCTCACGTTCCATCATTCTGGCCTGGGCTTCAGCCATCTGCTGAGAGATATAGGCAGGTCCCTGTTTGAGGTAGTATAGAGTCATCAATATCGAAGCGTGACCGGCCACGCACTTGCTCAAAATCGAGAGTGGCAATCCACCCTCTACCGATAGCGCGGTAAGGATCGATACGCGTAGCGAATGCAGATCGAAGACGGGAGCCAGCGGCAATCCGGTTGGCCCACGTTTTTCGATGAACAGAATTGGCTGACCGTTTGGAAGGGTTTCACCCCGCAGGGCGACCCGACGTTCCAGTTCGTCAAGCAAACGATACCAGTAGTTCTGCATCCGGCTAATATCGACTGGGTATTCAGGCCGACTTCGGCTGGCATCTCGGAACAGAAAGCAGCTTTCCCCTCTGGCCGCAAGCTGTGCTTTGGTGTGGCTGCGAATCACACTTGACATGTGTAGATCGGACCATTTTGTTGCAACTCTTAATGGGTTGTATTTTACCTGCCAGTCTCGTAAGGACGCATAAAGGGCAATAACTTCATCATGCTGCCAAGGAATCTCATAGCCCTTGTCTGTCAGGTCTTTGAATCTGTCCGAAGTCTTGTTAGTGTTTA
>NZ_JZJL01000009.1 GCF_000971335.1 Chromobacterium vaccinii | reverse complement strand
AGCCGCTGCGCCGGCTCCGGCAGCAGCCCCGGCGGCTCCGGCCCCGGTAGCCGCCGCGCCTGCAGCCGCTCCGGCCGTGGCGCCGGTAGCCGCAGCCGTGTCCGCCGCCATCGACGAAATCGCCTTCTCCAAGGCCCACGCCGGTCCGTCCGTGCGCCGTCTGGCGCGCGAGCTGGGCGTGGACCTGGGCAAGGTGAAGGGCAACGGCCGCAAGGGCCGCGTCACCGAAGACGACGTCAAGGCCTTCGTCAAGGGCGTGATGCAGAACCCGGCTATTCTGGCTCCGGCCGCCGCGCCGGCGGGCTCCGGCGTGGGTCTGGACCTGCTGCCGTGGCCGAAGGTGGACTTCGCCAAGTTCGGCCCGATCGAAACCAAGCCGCTGTCCCGCATCCAGAAGATCTCCGGCGCCAACCTGTCGCGCAACTGGGTGATGATCCCGCACGTCACGTTCAACGACGAGTGCGACATCACCGAGCTGGAAGACTTCCGCAAGACCGTGGGCAAGGAATGGGAAAAATCCGGCCTGAAGATCAGCCCGCTGGCCTTCATCATCAAGGCCGCCGCCGAAGCGCTGAAGGCCTTCCCGAACTTCAACAGCTCACTGGACGGCGACAACCTGGTGCTGAAGCAGTACTACCACATCGGCTTCGCCGCCGACACGCCTAACGGCCTGGTAGTGCCGGTGATCAAGGACGCGGACAAGAAGGGCCTGCGCCAGATCGCGCAGGAACTGACCGACCTGTCCAAGCTGGCCCGCGAAGGCAAGCTGAAACCGACCGACATGCAAGGCGCGACCTTCACCATCTCGTCCCTGGGCGGCATCGGCGGCACCAGCTTCACGCCTATCGTGAACGCGCCGGAAGTGGCCATCCTCGGCGTCTGCAAATCGCAGATCAAGCCGGTGTGGAACGGCAAGGAATTCGCGCCGCGCCTGATGTGCCCGCTGAGCCTGTCCTTCGATCACCGCGTGATCGACGGCGCGGCCGCCGCGCGCTTCACCGTGCACCTGGGCAAGCTGCTGACCGACGTGCGCCGTCTGATCCTGTAACGGCTGGGCGGAAGCCTCGGCTTGGCCGGGGCCCCGTCTTCTTGCCGCAGGATGCAGGGGGAAGCTCCACCCTGCAGAATCAGCCAGACTCGAGGCGGCCGGCTTTGCGCCGGCCTCCCAACATTGCGGATGGAAAACCATGAGCAATCTGATCGAATTGAAAGTCCCGGACATCGGCGGCCACAACAACGTGGACGTGATCGAAGTGTTCGTCAAACCGGGCGACGTGATTGAAAAAGAAGCCAGCCTGATCACGCTGGAAACCGACAAGGCCACCATGGAAGTGCCGGCCGAAGCCGCCGGCACCGTCAAGGAAGTGCGCGTCGCCGTGGGCGGCAAAGTGTCCGAGGGCGACGTGGTCGTCATCCTGGAAGCCGCCGGCGCAGCCGCCGCGGCACCGGCCGCTCCGAAACCGGTGGAAACCACCGGCGTCGCCTCCGCCACCACTCAGGCCGGCTTCGCGCCGCAGGCCGCTCCGGTCGCCGCTTCCCATAGCGGCGGCGCGGACGTGGAGTGCGACGTGATGGTGCTGGGCGGCGGCCCCGGCGGTTACTCCGCCGCCTTCCGCGCGGCCGACCTGGGCCTGAAAGTGGTCATCGTCGAGCGTTACGCCACCCTGGGCGGCGTGTGCCTGAACGTGGGCTGCATCCCGTCCAAGGCGCTGCTGCACAACGCCGCGGTGATCGACGAAGTGAGCCACCTGGCCGCCAACGGCATCAAGTTCGGCAAGCCGGAAGTGGACATCGACATGCTGCGCGGCTACAAGGAAAAGGTCATCGCCAAGCTGACCGGCGGCCTGGGCGGCATGGCCAAGGCGCGCAAGGTGGAGATCGTGCGCGGCAACGGCCACTTCATCGACCCGCACCACATCGAAGTCTCGGTGACTACCGGCCAGGGACGCGAAGAATCGGGCGAGAAGAAGATCGTCAAGTTCAAGAACGCCATCATCGCCGCCGGCTCCCGCGTGGTGAAGCTGCCGTTCATCCCGAACGACCCGCGCGTGGTGGACTCCACCGGCGCGCTGGAGCTGAAGGGCGTGGCCGACCGCATGCTGATCATCGGCGGCGGCATCATCGGCCTGGAAATGGGCACCGTCTACTCCACGCTGGGCGCGCGCCTGGACGTGGTGGAAATGCTGGACGGCCTGATGCAGGGCGCCGACCGCGACCTGGTCAAGGTATGGCAGAAGTGGAACGCGCACCGCTTCGACAACATCATGCTGAACACCAAGACCGTGGCCGTGGAGCCGAAGGAAGACGGCGTGTGGGTGACTTTCGAGGGCGAACAGGCCCCGAAAGAACCGCAACGCTACGACCTGGTGTTGTACGCCACCGGCCGCGCGCCGAACGGCAAGCTGATCGGCGCGGAAAACGCCGGCATCGCGGTGACCGACCGCGGCTTCATCCAGGTGGACAAGCAGCAGCGCACCAACGTGCCGCACATCTTCGCCATCGGCGACATCGTCGGCCAGCCGATGCTGGCGCACAAGGGCGTGCATGAAGGCCACGTGGCGGCGGAAAACTGCGCCGGCCAGAAGGCCTACTTCGACGCCCGCGTGATTCCGGGCGTGGCCTACACCGATCCGGAAGTGGCCTGGGTGGGCGTGACCGAAGACGAAGCCAAGAAGCAGGGCCTGAAGATCGAGAAGGGCGTGTTCCCGTGGGCCGCCTCCGGCCGCGCCATCGCCAACGGCCGCGACGAAGGCTTCACCAAGCTGATCTTCGACGCCGAAAGCCACCAGATCATCGGCGGCGGCATCGTAGGCCCGCACGCCGGCGACATGATCGGCGAAGTGTGCCTGGCGATCGAGATGGGTTGCGACGCGACCGACATCGGCAAGACCATCCACCCGCACCCGACGATGGGCGAGTCCATCGGCATGGCGGCGGAAGTGGCGCACGGCACCTGCACGGACCTGCCGCCGCAACGCAAGAAGTAAGGTTTGATCGGCGGGTTGACCGCCGTCAGACGAAGAAAGGGCAAGCCTTGGGGCTTGCCCTTTTTGTTTTGGCCGAGTGATATGATGATTGAGTTTCGTAGGGCGGAAGCCGGCCTGAGGGCGTTCCGCCTCCGTCTGTAGGGTGCGTCACCCCGCAGGGGCGACACACCGGTTGTTGTGTCGCGGTTTTGTGTCCGCTGCGCGGACGATTGATTTTGGTGCCGGTTCCGCCCGGCAAGCGGGCCAGGGGCTGTGCGGCCAGCCCTATCGCTGAGCGAATCCAAGATTCGCACGCAGCGGCTATCCCAGGCTGCCCCAACAGCGCGGCGAAACCCCGTCTCCAAACCCATTCCCAAGGCGCCGCCGGAACTACATGCGTGCGAATCTCTCACTGGGCGAGGCTTTGCCTCGCACGTAGCGATTCGCTCAGCGGTAGGGCGCTAACGTCGCCCCGCGTCGAACAGCCGGCGGCTTAAAACCTTGGAAATGGCTTCGGAGACGGCTTGCGCTGATGGGGATGTTGGCGAGTTGGTGCGGTTCTATGTTTCAGATGGCCTGGGATTCGTTGGAGTGTAGGTTGGCGCTGAGCGCAGCGAAGCCCAACGTTTATCGCGGGTGTGCTGGAGGCAATCCATGCGTTATCGTCGTTCAATGGCAGAAGGCGGCATATGGTTCTTTACTGTCAACTTGGCGGATCGGCGACAAGGTTATCTGACTCGCCATATCGACGTTTTGCGGCAGGTTGTTCGCCAAGTGCGAGACCGCCATCCATTTGAGATCGTCGCCATGGTGGTGTTGCCGGATCATTTCCATGCGGTATGGGCCTTGCCGGAGGGCGACGCTGACTACGCGATAAGAATGGCTCTGATCAAGGCGGCATTTTCGCGCAACCTGCCCAAAGTCGAACGAATTCGGGAGAGTCGAGAGCGCAAACGGGAGCGTGGCATCTGGCAGCGGCGGTATTGGGAGCATCAGATCCGGGATGAAGCGGATCTGCAAGCGCATGTGGACTATATCCATTACAACCCGGTCAAGCATGGCCATGCGGAGCGGGTGGTAGATTGGCCGTATTCTAGCTTCCATCGCTATGTCAGGTTGGGGTGGTTGCCTGAGGGTTGGGCGGGGGAAAGCGTTGCCCTGCAGTTGCAGGAGTAGGGCGCGGTGAACGTTGGGCTTCGCTGCGCTCAGCGCCAACCTACGATGGAGCCCAACTTGCCGGGTTATTATTGATTTAACGCTATTTAAGCGTGATGGCAGGCATGGGCAGGGTTGTTCATATTTTTTAGTAATAGTCTGATTGGCTTTTTCTTCCTCTGATATTTGTATTGATTGCAATTGTGTTTTTATTTTAATTGTTTAAAAATTTAGAGGGCTTGGGGTATGTATTGATGATTCGCAGCCCTAAACTTGAGGCATAAGATGAAAATAAACATACAATTGAAATCGTTCTATTCTCATGGAGATGAACGCCGATTTTTCCAGGGTTTGAATGATATTGACTGTATTAAAAATATTAGGGGTGTTGGTCGGGGTTTAATGTTTGATGTCAATTTGAATCAACTCAGTAAGGAAAAGCTATTCGAACTTATTGCACTGCTTTGGCGTTACCAAATCGATCTGGCTCCACTTCGGATTTTAGCGGAGAGAAACAAGAAATTCGCTTGGCTGAGCGAAGCGCACTACTATTGGCATGATGATATGTATTCGCGTGATGTCAAGCCTGTGGAGTAGGGGCATACGAAATTACAGAGGTGTGGGAAAGTTTGTGCGTTCCTATTGAAGTTGAGAATGTAGAAATTATGCACTATGGGGTTATTATTTACTTTAGAAAAAGCATATCCCAGATATTTGTTGCAAACTATTCAGGGCTTGTCGATATAGCTTGGGGGTTAGAGGAATGGCTAAATTCCGATCTCACAGCACTGTTCAGCAAGTATTGGGAAATGACACGGTATTTATTTTGGTTGATTGTAAAGATATTCTGCTTTGATTGATCTAATGGTGGCGGATGTTTATGAAAAATACCTCTCCTTTGCTTAGCGTATGCTCGAATTCTACAGGCGATGAAGTTCACATCCATGCAAATATACAAGGATTGACCATATTGCAAAATGCGATTAGTAATTTACAACAAAAATTGATAGCTGGTCAGTGTGATCATGAGCATTTTAGATCTTCAGAATGGGCTGGTTTTGAGCTGACTGTTACAATGCTAGAGTCCGAAATTAAATCGGATTGTAAACAGGTTCATCATTTGGAGGTCTTTGCATGGACTGACGAGTGGCGCGAGAAGAGTGATTTGTAAGCGTGCCAATGGTCTTTTTATTAAATTTACGGTGAGTTGCTAGCATAAAGTGTGAATGGTTTATCGATCCGAAAGGTAGACATAAAACGCCGGAACAATCGGCCGGCAGCCTGCCATTTGTGGCTGGCTGAACGGATGGGGCGGATTGCCGGCTGAGCGCAAAGCGGGTTTGATGACGCGGGGCAGGCTGATGGCTGCCCCGTCTTCTTTGGCGCGGCACGATTTCCGCATAGCGGAGGGAAAGGTTGAACATGGATGAGTTGTGGCGGCAATTCGAGGCATGGCTGGCTGAGCATTGGCCGAAAGGGTTGGCGAGTTTGAACCCGCCGGCCAGCGACGAGCAGATCGCCAAGCTGGAGCAACGCTTGGGCGTGAAGCTGCCGGCCGATTATGTGGCCTGCCTCAAGGCGCATGACGGTCAGAGCGATGGAGATTTCCTGTTCGACGGCATGGAGTTTCTGTCTTGCGAAGAGGTGTACCGACAGTGGCGCATCTGGAAGGAACTACTGGACGATGGCGCTTTCGGTGGCGAAACGTCGGAGCCGGAAGCTGGCATCAAGAACGACTGGTGGAATCCGCGCTGGGTCCCGTTCACCCACAACGGTGGCGGCGATCATCTGTGCCTGGATTTGGACCCGGCTGCATCGGGCGTGGTTGGGCAGGTGATCACAATGTGGCATGAAACCGGCGACCGCGAGCGCGTGGCGGCCAGCTTCGAAGCGTATTTCGCCGATTTTGTGTCTCGCGTGCTGGATGGCCGCTACACATATTCGGAGGAGTATGGCGGCTTGGTCGATGCGGCGGATGTGGCATGACGCTGCCGCGAGCCGTTTTCTTCGATCTGGACAACACGCTGGTGCACCGGAACGCCAGCATTGATCTCTACGCCCTCCAGTTCTGGCATGACTTTGGCCATTCCATCGGCTCCGGCGGAGCGGAGCAGGCGGCAGAGGTGATCAAGCGTTGCGACAACGGCGGCTACCTGCCCGCTGACTCGCCATATGGTTCGATCAAGCAGGCAGTGTCCCATGGTTTGCAGACGGAGATAGCCTGGCGGCTGCCGGTGACGCAGGAGGCGTTGTTGGCGCATTGGGAGCGCTACAACGCGGTTTGCACCGCGGCGATGCCCGGCGCGGCGGAGGTGATGGCCTATTTGCGCGCGAATGGCGTCCGCATTGGGGTGATTTCCAATGGCAGCCATCGCACCCGGTTGGAGAAAGTGGCGCGGCTGCCGTTTGCCGCGGCTATCGAGTTGACGGTCAGCTCCGAATCGGCCGGCGTGAAGAAGCCGAATGCGGCGATTTTCCTGCAGGCGGCCGAGGTGCTCGGGGTGAGGCCGGAGGATTGCAGATATGTCGGCGACCATCCGCTCAATGACGTGATCGGCGCCGCGCGGACGGGGATGGCGCCCATCTGGCTGAGCGGTTTTCACGCCTGGCCAACTGGCGAGGCGATGCGCTATCGACAGGTTTCGTCGCTGGCGCTGCTGTTGGAGGCAATGGCCGTGCCGTGACGTGGTGAGCAGGCTCGTCGCCGGGTTGGGTTGCAGCCATGCTCGAGGGCCGCCCCTATGGGCACCCGTGCTACATGGCTGCACGGCAATCTGATCGCCGGGTCGGATGCCGGTCAACAATGGCGACTTGGTCAAACTGGCCGCCGCCTGCCACTTGCGGCTGGCGGAACGGATGGGGCGGATTGCCGGCTGAGCGCAAAGCGGGTTGGATGACGCGGGGCAGGTCGATGGCTGCCCTGTTTTCTTTGGTTCCGGATGATTTCCGGGTGTCGGAACGAATGGTTGGGCACGCTTGAGTCATGGCGTAGCTGCTCACACACGCTCTGAACGTGTGATGGCAAACCATGGGGGTGAAATGAAAACAATCTACCAGATTCTGTATGGCGCGGCCTTGCTGTTTCCTCTGCTGGCGGGGGCGGCGAGTTTTGATTGTGCCAAGGCGCGCAAGCCGGTTGAAAAAACGATTTGCGCCGATCCCGCCTTGTCCCGGCTGGATGCGGAGCTGGCCGCCGCTTACCGGCTGGCGCTGGACAAGAGCGCCAGCCGGGCCGCGGTCAAGGAGTGGCAGCGATACTGGCTGGCCTGGGGCCGAGGCGGGTCTGGGGATGCGGCAAGCCTCCGGCAAGCGTATCGTGTCCAGCTGCAGGAGCTGGAGCAGCATGCCAGGGCAAGTTCGGCGGGGGATGCCTATACCGGGGTGTACAGGCGTTACCGGAACGGCAGGCTGGATGCGGACGGCGCGGAGATCGTTGTGATCGTCTTGTCCGGCCAGCGTGTCCGCATCACGGGCAACGCCAACTGGGTCGGCAACGCCGCCACGGGCAATGTGAATACGGCTATGGTGGATGGCACGGCGGTTTTGGCGGGAAAGCTTGTCCATTATGTCGATCCGGCGGCGGAGTGCGGGTTCACGCTGCGCTTCGGCGCGGGGGGACTGGAGGTTGGCGACGAGCAAGCCGAATGCGGCGGGATGAACGTTACTTTCAAAGGGAGATATCGGAAGGCGCCAGACGCCAGGTGAGCCTCTATCGGGGCTGGTCGGGCGGTCGGCGGAATCAGCCCTGCCCCTGGTTTGCCTCCTGAGGCGGCTCCACGCTCACCACCCGGTCTCGCCCGCCGTTCTTGGCCAGGTACAGCGCCTTGTCGGCCCGCGCCAGCGTGCTGTGTATCCGCTCGCCTTCCAGCCACAGGGTGACGCCGACCGAGAAGGTCTGGTTGTCCGGCAGGTTGCGGCGCAGCGAGTCGATGCGGATCACGGCCTGGGGCAGGTCGCAGTCCATCAGCGCCAGCACGAATTCCTCGCCGCCGAAGCGGGCGAACAGGTCCGACTGCCGCATCCGCGATTTGATCAGCACCGCCACCTCGCGCAGCAGCCGGTCGCCTTCGGGGTGGCCGTAGCTGTCGTTGAAATGCTTGAAATGGTCCAGATCGAACAGCGCCACCGCGATGGGCTGGCTGTAACGGCGGGCGGTGGCCAGCATCATTTCGATCTGGATGTCCCAGGTGCGGCGGTTGGGCAGCTGGGTCAGCTCGTCGGTGCCGGCCAGGGCTTCCAGCTTTTCCATCAGGCCGCGCATCTGCCCCAGCCATTTGTGAAGCAGCCGCACCAGCAGGATGGCCATCGCGCTGGCGACGATCCACATCACCAGCATGATCCAGCGGGCGACGATGCCGTAGGAGTTGGACTGCGCCACTTTTCTCATCAGGTCCAGCGTGATGGAGACGGCCAGCGCGTTGGTGTTCTGCGAGATGTGGTTGAAGATCTGGATTTCCTCGCCCATCACCAGGCTGGACGCCTTGTCGCTCAAGGCGGGAGAGTGGGAGCGGTACATGGCGATGATGTCGCGGTCCCGCTCCATGAAGGCGTTGAAATCCCGCTGCACGCTGTCCAGCAGGCTGCGTTGATCGGCGGCCAGCGGCATGTCGCGCAGGGACTGGATGTCGCGGCGGAAATTGTCGGCGGAGCGCAGGAATTCCGACCGGGAGATGGCGTTGTCGCGGCTGGCGCCGTCCACGTTGCGCACGATGTCGAAGGCGTAGCCGGTTTGCCAGCCGTTCAGGTCGGCGGCGTCGAACTTCACTTCCATCGCCGCCTGGGCGATCGAGATGTATTCGACGATTTCGGTTCTGCCCCGCTCCTGCAGTTTTTCGATATAAAAGGACAAGACCGGCAGCAGGCCCATGCACAGCAGGATGGGAGCGGCCACCACGATGGCCTTCAGCATGATGCCTTTGTCGCTTCTATCGAACATGGTCGCCTCGCCAGAATTCAGAGGGGTGATCGCAAGCGCGGCGAGCGGCAGCGACCCTGCTTCAAGATAGATGGTTTTTGTACGAACAAATACGTAGCCGCGGCGGAGACGATTTGTTTTAAGCGAAAATATCAATGGCATAATGCGGTTTTGGCCAAGGCTTCCGCATTCATCCATCCATCTGCTGCCAGCCGCGGAGCGGGAGGCCGGCCGACGATCGCTACAGAAAGGCTTGCCGCATGCTGATCCGACAGATTCATTCCAGCGATTTCGCGTTCATTTCCTCGGTGATGGACGATTGGTGGGGCGGGCGCCAGGTGAGGCACCTGCTGCACCGCATGTTCTTCGACCATTTCGCCGATACCGGTTTCGCGGCGGTGGAGGGGGAGGAGATCGTCGGTTTCCTGGTGGGCTTCCAGTCCCAGTCGCGGCCGGAGATCGGCTACATCCACTTTGTCGGGGTATCGCCGGCGGCTCGCGGCAAGGAGATTGGGCGCAGCTTGTACCGCCGCTTCTTCGCGGCGGCGCGCGAGCGGGGATGTTCGGAGGTGCGAGCCATCACCTCGCCGGGCAATGCGGCGTCCATCGCGTTTCACCGGAGGATGGGCTTCGCGTTGCTGGAGGGCGATGGCGTGGAAGAGGGCGTGCCGGTCGAGCTCGACTACAGCGGCCCCGGCCAGCACCGCGTGCGCTTCAGCCTGCCGTTGTCTCAGGCGGTTTTCTAAGCCGCCGGCCTCAGGCCGATTGGGTTTCGCCTTGCCGCCGGCGCGCGGGTTCGGTTCGGTGCAGATGCACCGCGTAGGTGTCCCAGGGCAGTTCGACGCCCAGCGGGTGGCGCGCGGCGGCTTGGGTCAGCAGCCGGCCGGCTTCGCCGCGGTGGTAGCCGCCGTGGGTGACGACGTGGGTCAGCATTTCCTCGCGCGTCATATAGCCGTTGTCGCCGTCGGTGAAGGCGAAGGGGATGGCTTGCGCCAGCGTCGCCGGCGCGGCGCCGGCGGCGTAGTCCAGATACCAGCGGTCCAGCGCCGCGGTCTCCCGCCGCAGCGCTTCCGGCTCCGGCGTATACGGCGTGTTGTCGGCGGCGAAACCATGCGGGATGCCTTGCAGATGGGCGGCGAAGATCCGGTTCACCACCTGGCAGTGGTTCATCAGCCGCAGCGCCAGGCGGCGCTCCTCGGCGTGGCGTTCGGGGTCGAGCCCGGCGATGGCCGCCAGCATCTCCTCGTTGGCCCATGCCTGGTAGCGGAACATCCGCGTCAATAGTTGGTTCGCGCTCATGGTGCCGGCCTCTCCATTCATGCTATGTAGACATGATTGAATTGTTTTCCGAGGAGGCAGGCGTGTCCACTCGCATTCCCGGCGCCGCGGCGGCCATGCGCAAGGCCCCGCGCCAGGCGCGTTCCCGCGCGATGGTGGACGCGATCGTCGAGGCCGGCGCTCGCGTTCTGGACGCTCGCGGCTGGGCCGGTTTCACCACCAACGAGGTGGCCGGCGTCGCCGGCGTCAGCATCGGCTCGCTGTATCAATACTTTCCCGACAAGACCGCGCTGCTCGACGCCATCCGCCGCCGCCACTTTGAGGCGGTGCTGGCTGTGCTGCGTAGCGCCGTCGATGGCCAGGCCGCGCCGGCAGGTCTGGCCGAGGCGCTGGTGGACGGGATGATCGCCATCCACCGCGATTTTCCGGCCTTGCACCGGGTCCTGCTCGATCTGCCCAATCCCTATGCCGGCGAGGCGGCGCACCGGGCGTTCCTGGACGAATATCTGCGGCTGTACGGCGTCATCGTCGCCAGGCATCGCGGACCGGATGACGCGGACGGCGTCGCCGCCCACCTGCTGTCGTCGGCGATCGAGGGCGTGATCCACAACGCCGCGCGGCGCGGCCTGCTGGCGCATGCGGGCCTGGGGCGAGAGCTGCGGGGCTTGGTCTGCTCCTACCTGGGCGTTGCGGCCATCCCCGCCGGGCGTTCTGCGACTGCTTGAGATTGGCGTCTGCCGCTCGGGCGGCGGCACGCTCAGCGAGGGGATTCGGCAAGCGGCAGCCGCTCCGCCGGCAGCCAGGCGAAGCGCCCGCCGTCGTCGCGCAGGCGGCCGATGCCGGGGAAGGGAGCGTGGGCGGCGGCGATCCAGTCGTGGCCGGCGGCGATGCGGGCGAAGGCTTGCCGCCGGGTGGCCGCCGCCTGTCCGCCGTCGGTGTCGAAGCTGGCATAGATCTCTGGCTGGGCCGATTGGGCGGCCAGGTTGTGGATCATGTCGCCCACCGCCCACAGCGTTTCGCCATGGCTGCTGACCTTCACGCCGGTATGGCCGGCGGTGTGGCCCGGCAACGGCACGGCGGTGACGCCGGGCGCGATCTCTGTCTGGCCATCAAAGGCATGCCAGCGTCCCGCCGCGCGGTAAGGCGCGGAGATGGCTTTCACGATGCCGTGCAGTTTGCGCTTGGCCGGGTCCGCCGACCGGGCCATTTCCGCGCTGGTCCAGAGCGCGAAATCGGCCGAGTGGCTGTAGATGGCGGCGTTGGGAAAGGCCGGTTGGCCGTCGGGGCGCAGCAGGCCGCCGATATGGTCGGCATGCAGGTGGGTGAGGATGATCTTGCCGACCTGTTCGGGCTGGTAGCCGGCTGCGCGCAGATTATCCAGCAGCGAGCCATCGCCTTCGCCATAGAAGCGCCCGGCGCCGGTATCGATCAGCACCAGTTCCCGGCCGGTGTGGATCAGGAAGGCATTGTCGGATACCGGAAACGCGGGCAGGGGGTTGTCGCCGGCATCGAGCAGTGTCTGGATCTGGCCGGGGGCGGCGCCTTGCAGCACGGATGTCGGCAGTTGCAGGCTCTTGTCGAACAGGGTGGTGACGGTGAAGTCCCCAAGCTGCATCCGGAAGAAGCCGGGGGCCTGATTGCGTAGCTGGGCGGGCTCGGAGGAGGCGGGCAGTTCCGCCGCCTGGGCGAGAGAGAGTAATTGCAGGCCGGAGAGCAGCGCGGCGGCAAGGGTTCGAATGGGCAGGGCGGACAACGATGGTTTCATGGCGGTCGCTTCAATTGAGATTGGTGTGAAATACTAAGATGCATATTCAATGTTTTGACTAATTATTATATTTCAATGTGATTTTATGAAAAGAGGGAGGGAGCGAGGGGGATTGGGCTGGGTATTGATGGGGAAAATATTCGCGGATGCGGGCTTTTCCCGGTTTGATGCCTGGCGCATGGACAAGCCCGGAGTGAACTTGAGCGGGGCGGACACGGTCAGATACCCCTTGTTTGACAATCGTTTGCCGGTCGCCAGCCCCGCTGACTTCCGTTACCATGCGACATCCCCTTTTGAATCGAACCATGCCACGTTTTTCCATTCTCCCTCCGCGCTTTCTCGCATGCCGCCCTGGCCGGCTGTTGGCGCTGGCCGCCTGTCTGGCGGTGGCGCAGGCGCAGGCCGGCATTGAATACAGCGTGGAAATCGACGCGCCGTCCGATCTGGCGCAATTGCTGCGCGACAACCTGGATCTGGTGGAAAACCAGAAGGACCCGGACGTCGACCAGAGCTGGCTGGAGGCGCTGGTGAAGAGCACGCCTGACGAGGCGAAGAAGCTGCTGGAGACCGAGGGCTATTTCGGCGCCCGCGTGGACGCGGCGCTGGAGGCCGGCAACCGGGTGCGGGTCAAGGTCAGCCCGGGCGAACCGGTGCTGATCGACGACGTCACCATCCGGCTGGACGGCGACATCCGCCAACAGAGCGACTACCAGCAGCGGCTGGCCCAGGTGCTGGAAGCCTGGGCGCTGCCGATGGGCGCGCCTTACCGCCAGGCGGACTGGGATGCCGGTAAGCGCGCGGTGCTGCGTCGGCTGCAGGCCGACCGCTTCCCCCGGGCGCGCATCGTGTCCAGCGAAGCCAGGGTCGATCCCGCCACCCGCCGCGCCACATTGGAAGTGAAGCTGGACAGCGGCCCGCTGATCGCGTTCGGCAAGATCACCGTCAACGGCATCAAGCGCTATCCGGAGAAAGTGGCGCTGGGCATGGCCGACTTCAATCCCGGCTCGCCGTACAGCCAGGACAAGGTGCTGGCTTACCAGTCGGCGCTGGAGCAGGACCCGCATTTTTCGTCGGTGATCGTCAGCGCCGATTTCGACCACATCGCCGACAACCGGGTGCCGGTGACGGTGGACGTGGTGGAGATGCCGCGGCAGAAGGTGGAACTGGGTCTGACTTACGACTCCCAGGAAGGCCCTGGCGTGCGGGTGGGCTACGACCATTACAACATCTTCCGCCGCGGCTATACCGGCTCGCTGCTGCTGGACTGGAAGCGCGATCAGCAGGCGGTCAGCTTCGGCCTGGGCTTCCCGCGCCAGTCCGACGGCTATTCCCACTCGATCACCAGCTCGTTCAAGTCGGAAACCGTGCAGGGCCTGAAGACCAATACGGTGGACGCCGGCGTATGGCGCATCCGCAGCCGCGGCAACATCGAGGCGCGGATGGGGGTGGAGTTCCTGAAGGAAAGCGCCGAGGCCGGCGGCGAGACTACCGATACCCACGTCACCCAGCTGGTGTATGGCTGGACCCAGCGTGCGGTCGATGATTTGATGCGGCCGCGCAGCGGCTACCTGCTGGATGGTAGGTTGTCTGGTTCGTTAGGCCAGTTCGGCTCGTCCACTTCGCTGGTGCGCGCTTATGGCCGCGCGGTCGGCTACTGGTCGCCGTTCCCCAAGTACGGCACGCTGGTTGTCCGGGCAGAGCTGGGCCAGGTGTGGGCGCGCGACGGCTCTCAGGTGCCGTCCACGCTGCTGTTCCGCGCCGGCGGCGCCAACAGCGTGCGCGGCTACGACTACCAGAGCCTGGGCCTGTCCGATCCCAAGGGCTCAGGAGCGGTGCTGGGCGGCCGGGTGGTGGCTACCGGCAGCCTGGAATACCAGATTCCGATCAAGCCGGACTGGTACCTGGCGCTGTTCACCGACGCCGGCAACGCAGCCGACAGCTGGAAGGGCTTCCAGCCCGAGCACGCCAACGGCGTCGGCGTGCGCTGGATGAGCCCGGTGGCGCCGCTGTCCTTCGACATCGCCAAGGCCGAGCGCGACGGCAAGATCCGTTGGAACCTCAGCCTGGGCCTGGCCTTCTGATCCCATGAGCGACAAGCAGACCCCCCAAACCGAGGCGCCGGAGCAGGCGCCCACCCCTCCGCGGCGGCCGCGCCGCTGGCGCGCCTTCTTCGGCGCGCTGGCGCTGATGTTCGCGCTGCTGCTGGCCTTGCTGGGCTGGATCAGCGCCAGCCCGGCCGGCTTCGCCTGGGCGCTGCAGGGCGCCGGCCGCCTCAGCGGCGGCGTGTTCAGCGTCGGCGCGGTGGACGGCGCGCTGTGGCAGGGCTTCGCGCTGCGCGACATCCGCGTGCGCAGCGCCGGCGACGATGTGGACATCGAATCGCTGAAGCTGGACTGGCATCCGCTGGAGCTGTGGCGCGGCCGGCTGGACATCGACCGGCTGGCGCTGGGCCACGTGCGCGTGCTGAGCCGGGCCAAACCGGAAGAAAAACCGGCGCCGCCGCAGGCGCCGCAATCGCTGGCGCTGCCGCTCAAGGTCCGCGTCGGCGAGCTGTCGCTGGCCAGCCTGACGCTGGAGCCGGCCCACGTCAGCCTGTATCGCCTGCAGGCCGGCTACGACTACGACGGCGCCCGCCATCGTCTGAAATTGAAGCGGCTGGACACGCCGTGGGGCGGCGTCGACGCCGGCCTGGAGCTGGCCGCCGCTTCGCCGTTCGCGTTGTCCGGCCAGTTGGCCGCGCGCGGCGAGCTGGAGCAGGTGGCGGTGAAGGCCAGGCTGGGCCTGTCCGGCGATCTGCTCAAGCCGGCCTTCTCCGGGCAGATGGACGGCAAGGGCGTCAGCGTGGAGCTGTCCGGCGCGCTGCGGCCGTTCGACGCCAACCCGTTCAACCGGCTGGCGCGGCTGGATGCCCGCGTTGGCAACATCAATCCGCAATCGCTGCTGCCGTCCTGGCCCAAGGGCCGGCTCAGTTTCGCGGTGTTCGCCGAGCCGGACGCCGGCCAGAGGGTCAAGGGCGGCCTGACCCTGATCAACACCGAGCCGGGCGCGTTGTCGGCGCACAAGCTGCCTTTGTCGCTGCTGGTC
The DNA here is from genome assembly GCF_000971335.1 of Chromobacterium vaccinii. Taxonomy (GTDB): domain Bacteria; phylum Pseudomonadota; class Gammaproteobacteria; order Burkholderiales; family Chromobacteriaceae; genus Chromobacterium; species Chromobacterium vaccinii. The sequence continues at coordinate 105,892 of NZ_JZJL01000009.1, read as the reverse complement.
GGCGAATTCCGCGCCGACGAGAAGGCGCTGGAGCTGTACAACAGCCATGTCGAGGCGGCGGGCGGCCGGGTGGATCTGTCGGGCGAATTCAAGCCGGGCGCGATCAAGCTGGCGGCCGATCTGAGCAAGGTGGCGCTGCGCCAGCTGCACGAGGCCGCGCCGGATGAAACGATAGGCGGCCGGATCACGGTGGAGGGCGCGCCGGCCGAGCCGCGCGTCGCCGCCCAATTGAAAGGCGGCCAGTTGCGCGCCGACGCGCTGCTGGAGCTGGCCGGCGGCAAGCAGCCAGCCTTGTTGCTGAAGAAGCTGGAGCTGGGAACCGGCGGCGGCGCGATCAGCGTCAACGGCAAGCTGGGCTTGTCCGGCCGCCAGTTGTTCGAACTGAACGGCGCGCTCAGCCGCGCCGACCCGTCGCGTTTGCAGCCCAAGCTGCCCAAGGGCGATCTGAACGCCACGCTGAAGATGGCGGGCCAGCTGGCCGAGCCGATGGAGATAGGCGCCAAGCTGCAGTTCGCGCCCAGCAAGCTGTCCGGCGCGCCGTTGTCCGGCAGCGCCAACGTGCTGCTGGACCCGCGCCGCCTCAAGCAATTGCTGCTGGATATCCGCCTGGCGGACAACCGGCTGCAGGCCAACGGCAGTTATGGCGTGGCCGGCGACAAGCTGAAGCTGGCGATCAACGCGCCCAATCTGTCGCTGCTGGGGCCCGGCTTCGCCGGCACCATACAGGGGCAGGGCGAACTGGCCGGCGTGCCCAAGGCGCCGCTGCTCAACGCCAAGCTGCAGGCCGATCGGCTGAAGCTGCCGGGGGGCGTGGCGCTGCAATCGCTGCAGTTCGCCGGCAATATCAAGGCCGACCAGGCCAGCCCTTTCCAGCTCAGCCTGGACGTGGCCGCGCTGCAGGCCGGCACGCTGCGCGCCGAGCAGCTGCATGCCCGCGCGTCTGGCACCCGCGCCCGCCACGGCCTGCAGCTGGACGGACGCTTCCGCGAAGGCGATTTGAACTACAACTTGCAACTGGCAGCCAGCGGCGGCTTGACCGCGGCCGGGGGCTGGCAGGGCAGCGTGCAGAAGCTCGATCTGGCCGGCAAGCCCGGCCTCAGCCTGCAGGCGCCGGCTGCGCTCTTCGTCGGCGGCGACGGCCAGGTGAAGCTGGGCGCAGCGCGGCTGGCCTTGCTGGGCGGCAATCTCAATCTGGCCGACTTCACCCGCCAGGCGAACGGCGCGCTCAGCAGCCACGGCAGCGCGCGCGGCATCAAGTTGGCCGAGCTGGGGCCGCTGTTGAAGCTGCCGGTGGAGCAAAACCTGCAGTTCGACGCCGACTGGGGATTGGCGCCATCCGGCCAGGGCCAGCTGGCGGTGTGGCGCAGCGGCGGCGACGTGCAGCTGCCGCAAGGCAAGGGCCGGCCGGTGCCGCTGGGCCTGAAGACCGCGCGGGTGGATCTGGACCTGGACGGACGCCGGCTGGCGTTCAAGCTCAATCTGGACAGCCGCTTCGCCCAGGCGCAAGGCCAGGGCAGCCTGCCGTGGAACGGCGGCCACATCGACGGCCGCACGCCGGTGGCCGGCACTTTGCGCGCCAGCCTGCCGGCCTTGTCCACGCTGGCCGAGCTGTCCGGCCCCGGCCTGGAGCTGGGCGGGCAGTTGCAGGCCAGCCTGGATCTGAGCGGCCCGCTGGCCGCGCCGCAGGCTTTGGGCCAGATCCGCGGCGACCAGCTGAAATTCGCCGACCGCCGCACCGGCATCGCGCTGGCCGACGGCAATCTGCTGGCCCGCGTCGACGGCCGCAAGCTGACGCTGCAGCAGCTGCGCTTTGTCAGCGGCAAGGGCGAGGTCACCGCCAGCGGCACGCTGGACCTCAGCGACGATCTGCCCGACGCGCGGGTCAAGGTGGCGCTGCAGCGCTTCAGCGTGTTCGACCGGCCGGGACGCCGGCTGGTGGTGTCCGGCCAGAGCGAGCTGGCCTTCGTCGGCGGCAAGCTGTCGCTGAACGGCCGCATCCGCGCCGATCAGGGCCGCATCGGCCTGCCCAAACTGGGCGCGCCGGACCTGGGCGGCGACGTGGTGGTGGTGGGCAGGCCGCCGGCGGAGCCGTCCGCCTTCGCCACCATGCCGCTGACGGTGGCGCTGGACCTGGATCTGGGCGACCGCTTCCGCTTCACCGGCCAGGGGCTGGACGTGGAGCTGTCCGGCATGGTCCATGTCAGCGCCAATCCGGGCGAGGCGCCGGCGGCCAAGGGCCAGGTCAAAGTGGTCAAGGGACGCTACAAGGCCTATGGCCAGGATCTGGACATCACCTTCGGCGCCATCACCTTCAACGGTCCGCTGGACAACCCGCTGCTCAACGTCCAGGCCAAGCGCCGGCTGTCGCCGGTGGGGGCGGGCGTGGAGGTCAGCGGTTCGGTGGCCATGCCCAAGGTGAGGCTGATCAGCGACGAGCCGATGGCGGAGAAGGACAGGCTGGCCTGGCTGGTGCTGGGCCGTCCCGCCAGCGGCGACCGCGACAACAACGACCTGGCCGCGTCGGCCGGCATGATGCTGGCCGGTTCGATCAACGACCGCATCGGCCTGTTCGACGATCTGGGCGTGTCCAGCCGCAAGGAGAAGACGCTGGCCAACGGCACGGTCAGCCCGGCCGAGCAGGTGGTGACCGTGGGCCGCCAGCTGACGCGCGAGCTCTACCTGGGCTACGAGTACGGCATCAGCAGCGCCGACCAGGCGGTGAAGCTGGCTTACCAGCTGTCCAAGGGCTGGTCGGTGATTCTGCGCGCCGGCACGGCGATGTCGGCGGAGTCGCGTTATACGCTGCGATTTGATTGAGCCGCAGCGGCAAGCTCAGGATTTTGCGTGTGCCGCTGCGATTTTCGGAACCCTCCTGAAATGTTGAACGCATTTTCCACTGCGGCTCATGGTGGTAGGCTAGCCGCTTTGCCGATTGGGGCGGATGGCCGCTTTCGGCGTGATAGGAAGGAAAAATGCGAACAAGCGTGAGATTGTGGCTGGCCGGGTTGTTATGGCTGGCGAGTTGCGGCATTGCCCAAGCCGCTGATGCCATCCTGGTGGTGAAAGGCAATATCGGTGCCTTCAACGATGCCGCGCGGCGCGAATACCGTTTTAGCGAGCAAGACTTGCTGAAGCTGCCGCAGCGGACCATCCAGACCAAGACGACATGGACGCCCAAATCCGCATTCTCTGGGCCGGCGATCAAGGACATTCTGCGGGCGGCCGGGGCGCGCGGTTCCGAGATCGACGTGGTCACTTACGACGACTACAAAGTCACGCTGCCGATCAGCGATCTGGCCCGTTACGATCCCATCATGGCCCGCTTCCTAAACGGCAAGCCGCTGGAGCGGCGCGATTTTGGCCCGCTGTGGGTCATGTATCCGGTCAGCGATTTCTCCGAGTTGCAGAAAGTGAAGTCGGACGCCAAGTTGGCTTGGCAGGTCAGGTATATCGTGGTGCGCTGATGAAGCTTTACGCCCATGCCCAGCGGGGGCGGCCCTGGCTGATTTTTTTCTTCATGGTCGTCCTGTTGCCGATGTCGTGTTTCTTGTACGTGCAGAGCACGCTGTTCTCCAAGGACGCGCTTGAGCAGGCCGCGGGGCCGGGCGAAGGATATTATTGGGCCGCCTCGCAGTACCGCTACGCGGTGCAGCGCTTGTACGGCGAGGCCAATGCCTACGCGCTGGGCGTGGAGACGTTCGACGATCTGCAGATCGCCTACGACGTGCTGGAGTCAAAATACCTGGTGTTGAACCGTTCAGTGTCGCCGCAGCTGCGCAAGAACGCCGGCTACGCGGCGCTTCTGGAGCGGATTGCCGGCTTCATGGCGCGCACGGCGGTCTTGTTTCCGGAGACGCGGCATGACGCGGCGGCGATGAAGTCGCTGGCGGCGTTGGACGAGATGTCTCCGGTGATTGCGGAGCTGGTGATGGCGGCGCATCTGGACGAAGTCAGACTACGGGACGTATCGATAGAACAGATGCTGCGGCTGCGCAACTTCGCACTGGGCTGCTTGATCGCCTGGGCGGCGCTGGCGGTGTTTCTGGCGCGGGAGCTGTGGAAGGCGATCCGGCGGCAGGAGATCATTGAGTTGCAGCGCGGCGTCATTTCCGCCGCGCAGCAGGCGAAAGAGGAGGCGGTGCAGACCGCGTTGGCGCGCTCCACCATGTTGTCTTCGGTCAGCCATGAAATTCTGACGCCCTTGCATACGATACAGGGCGGGGTGGAGTTGTTGTCCGATCAGGCGGCGGACCCAAGGGCGCGGCGGACCATCGCCAATGTCAGAACCGCGGCGGACTACCTGTCCAGGTTGATGCAGGATTTGCTGGACATGGGCCGGCTGGATGCCGGTCGGATGACGTTGAAGCCGACGGCATTCGCGCCAGACTTGCTGGTGGCGGGGGTCGTTGGTGAATTCCAGTCGGCGGCCAGGGCCAAGGGCTTGCTCTTGTCGTTTTCGGCATTTGAGGAGGCGAGCCGAGAGGTTTGCGCGGATGCGACGCGGGTGCGTCAGGTTGTCGGCAATTTGATTTCCAACGCGCTGCGCTACACCGACCACGGAGAGGTTCATGTAGCGCTGGCATGGGAGCCGGATGCGCAGCGGCCTTGCCTGGTGCTGACGGTCAGCGATACCGGCATCGGCATCCCGGAGCATGAGCGGGGCGCGCTGTTCGATGCGTTCAGCCAGGGCAAGGGCGTGAATCGGGGCGGCGCGGGCATGGGGCTGGCGATTGTCCGGAAAATCGCGGCTTTGATGGGCGGCGAGGCGTACTTGGCGAGCAGCGAGGCGGGCAAGGGGTCGGTGTTCATCGCCCGGTTGCCGGTCGAGGCTGTGTGACTTTCGCGCTCAGCCCTGTTCCCGCAGGTCCTTTTTCAATTGCGCGATGATGGGCTTGAACAGGCCGGTTTTCTGGAAGTAGCGGACGCCATGCTGGTCTATCGCGCGTTCGATCTCAAGCTCGCTGGCTTCGCCGGTGATCAGCATGATGGGCGTGCCGGCAACATGCCGCTGCCGGATTTCTTCCATCAGCCCCTCAGTGGTTTCGCCCCTGCCCATGGACCAATCGAGTACGAAGGCGTCGTAACGGATACGTTGCAGCGCTTGGCTCAAGTCAGCGACGCGGGTATAGGTATCCGCCGCGTAGCCGGCTTGCTCCAGAAAGCCTTGCATCACTTCAGCGGCTTCGGCGCGGTCGTCCAGCACCGCCACCCGGTAGGCGCTGATCGACGCGTCCAGTACCAATGACGCATAGACGCGGTGCAATGCCGCATGCTCCGGCGCTTCCTCGAGATTGCCCAGCCACCAGCCGCCGTGTTCACCATCTTTCCATCCAATGAATTGTGCGTTTTGCGCACTGCTCTGGCGTGAAATCCAAGCGATTGTCGCATCGTCTCCATTAATTGCATTCCGTTTTTTGGCGGAGACGACCATGGTTTCCTGTTCGAGCAGCCGATCGCAGAGCAGCGTGGCTTGAATGCCGAGGCCCTGGAAGGCCAAGCCTGGAAGCGCGTCGCGAGCGCTGCCTTCCTTCAGGCCTAGCAGATAATCCGTCGAGCAGTTGACGGCTTTCGCAACCTTGGCCACTTCTTCGATATTGAAGGCGATTCCGCCTTTCAGCTTGCGGTTGGCGCTGGAAAGGTCGATCTCGAGCAGGTCGCGCAGCCAGGTAGTGCGTTCGCGTTCGGCCATGCCTCTCGCGTCCAGTAATTGAGTAAGCCGGGCCAGGAAGAGCGGTTTGAAGTCGTCTGTCACGGCGGGCTTCTCTATGGGCGAAAAGGAGAAAATGCTAACAGCAAACAACATGATTGACAAATATGCCAATTTAAATAGCATTGCGTAAAGCGCATTTTATAGTTTCTAAGGCTGCGTAAAATGCATATTTTTTACAATGAAATTTGAATAAGTGGTATGTTTTGAAATGTTGAAGGCATGAATCTAATTTTGGAGCGAGACTGAGTTCCGGTCGGAAATTATTGTTTTGATGAGAAGTTTCTATCGGTTGAAGTGTTTGGGTGTATCCGTTTTTGATGATGTGCTGTGGAAATGAGCTTGATCTGGCCGGAGCCGGATGGGCTGGCGCGGACTCGGCATTGCGCGAGACCCGCGTCGCCTATCGGCTTTTTATGTGAGCGGGGGAGAGGGAATGGCATTAGAAGCGTTAGCGCAGAGGATTGAAGACGACGATTACGCGGTGGATACGATACAAGGCCGGCGGGTTCTCGTCACGGCTCCGGTGATGTTGGGGGCTGCGGGATCGGATTGGGAAGGTGCTCCCATTTTCGGACGGGATTATCTGGTGGACTTGCTGGCTTTGGGTTTGGCCCATCAGGTGTTGGATGTCAAGGATGTGGAGCGGGCGGTGAGCAAGGCGAGTCAGCATGCTGCGACGTGGCGCCGCTGACGATTGTTGGCAGAGTTGAATCGTTGTGTGTTAGGCAAGGGGTTAAATCTGGCATATTGCTATATATTAATAGCTATGTAATAATAGATAAATGATCGAAACCGATTTCTTGCCGACCATCGAAGCCACTCGGCTGCGCCGGCAACTGATGTCCATGGTGCGCAGGCTGCGCCGCCAGGGCAGCCTGGATGTCCTGCCTTTCGGGCTGCTGGCGGTGCTGGGCGCGATAGACCGCGCCGGCGGCGACATCACGCCAACCGAGCTGGCGCGCCGGGAGAACCTGCGCTCGTCCAACCTGGCCAGCGCGCTGCGCGAGCTGGACGCTTCTGGCCTGATCCGCCGCACCCAGGATCCGGACGACGGCCGCCGGGTGCGAGTCGGGCTGTCCGAAGCCGGCGAGGCCGCGCTGCGGCGCAACCGCCAATTGCGGGACGGCTGGCTGCAGCAAGCGCTGCAGGGCCTGAGCGCCGAGGAGCGCGGCATCCTGCTGCGGGCAGGCGAGCTACTGGAGCGGCTGGCCGCGTCCGAACCCACATCGATCAAGGAGCAAGCATGAAAACCGCATTGCTGACGCTGGATTACATCATCGACATCATGCATCCGCAGGGCCGGGTGGCGCGCTGCGCCGGCCATGCCGCCGAGCGCGGCGTGATCGCCGAGGCCAACCGCGCGATCGCGCTGGCGCGCGCGCGGGACTGGCTGGTGATCCACGTCAAGGTGGGCTTCTCGCCGTCCTATGTCGAGATGCCGCAGGGCTCGGCCATTTTCAGCCGCGCGGCCGAGTTGCAGGCGCTGAACCTGCAGGGCGAAGGCACCGCCTTCCATCCGGAGCTGGACGTGCGTCCGGAGGACGCGGTGGTCGCCAAGCACCGGGTCAGCCCCTTCTACGCCACCGGCCTGGAAGCGGTATTGCGCGCGCAGCGCATCGAGCGCTTGGTGGTGGCCGGCGTCAGCAGCACCTGGGCGGTGCAGGCCGCCGCGCGCGACGCGCACGACCGCGACTACCGCGTGCTGGTGTTGGAGCCCGCCTGCGCGGCGGCCAGCGAGGAAGAGCACCAGATGTCGATGCGGCAGCTGGCGGCGATCGCCGGCATCGTCACGCAGGAGCAGCTGGAGGCCTTGTGATCGCCGCGCTGGCCCGGCACTGCGACGGCTACCTGGCGCCGCGGTCTGTCGCCCTGCTGCTGCCGGCGCTGGGCATGGCGCTGATCGACGGCGACCCGCGCTGGCTGAGCGGCGGCATGTTGGCAGTGTGCTGCCTGATCGCGATGGAGCGCGGCCGGCTGGATGCGTCGTCTAGTTTGCTCCAGGCGCTGTCCGCGCTGGGCGGCGCCTTGCTCCTGGCCTGGCTGTGGCGCTGGCCCGCGTGGTTCGCGCTGGCTTGCGGGCTGGCCGCGGAGCTGGGGTGCCGGCTGGGCCGCCGCCGCGCCGCCTGGCGCTCGGTCGCCAATTTCACTTTCATCCCGGCCTTGTATCTGGGCTATGAGATGGCCGAACGGGGCGCGTCCGCGTCGGCCGAGCTGCCTTGGCTGGCCGGCGGCGCGCTGGCCGCCTGGACGCTGCATTTGTTGGCCGGCCGCGTAGGCGGGGCCGAGCGCAAGCCGGGCGAGTCGCCCGCATTCGGGCTGGCTTTTGTTTGCGTCGGGGTGCTGGCCTGGTGGGCGGCGGCCAGCCGTTTGCCGTACGGCCAGTGGTTGGTGTGGTCGGCCGCCAGCGTCTGCGTCGGCGGCTGGGCCGCGGTGCGGAGCAAGAGCTGGCAACGCGTCAGCGCCGCCCTGATCGGCGTGCCTTGCGGCGTGGCGCTGGGACTGGCCTTGAGCGACAGCGCGCCGCTGGCCTGGGCGATGGCCGCGGCGGGGATGCTGAGCCTGACGCTGTTCCGCGCCTACCGCCCCGCCTTCGCCGCCCGCAGCATGCTGGCAGCCGCGCACCTGACGCTGGTTGGCGGCCTGGGCTTGGCGCGCTTGCTGGATGTCGGCGCGGCCGCGGCGCTGGTGTTGCTGGTGTTGGCTGTCGGCGGCTGGCTGGCGTCGCCGCGTTGAACCGCCGCGCTTACGCCGGCTGCATCGGGCGCGGTTGTTGCTGTTCCAGCCGGCGCGTCATCATTTCCTCGGCCAGCGGGCTGCCCAGCAGATAGCCTTGCATCGCTTCGCAACCCAGCGTCTGCAGGAAGCGCTGCTGGTTTTCGTTTTCCACGCCTTCGGCCAGCGTTTCCATGCTCAGCGCGCGGGCCAGGTTGACGATGGCGCTGACGATGGCGGCGTTTTCCTCGTCGCCGGGCAGGTCGCTGATGAAGGAGCGGTCTATCTTCACCACGTCCGGCGCGAAGCGCTTCAGGTAGGCGAGGCTGGAGTAGCCGGTGCCGAAGTCGTCTATCGCCAGCCGCACCCCCATTGCCTTGATCACCGCCAACTGGCGCGATGCCAGGTCGGCATCGGCCATCAGCGTGCTCTCTGTGACTTCGAGTTCCAGGCAATGGCCGGGCAGCGCGTGCCGTTGCAGCGCCTCGCGCACGTCGTCGATGAAGTCGTGCCGCATCAGCTGGTGGGCGGAGACGTTGACCGCCACCCGCATCGGCGCCAGTCCGGCATGCAGCCACAGGCTGGCCTGGCGGCAGGCCTGGTCCAGCACCCAGCGGCCCAGCGGCACGATCAGGCCGGTGTCCTCGGCCACCGGGATGAAGCGGCCGGGCATGATCAGGCCCTCGTCAGGATCGCGCCAGCGCAGCAGCGCCTCGCAGCCCAGCAGCCTTTGTCCGGCCATGTCGTATTGCGGCTGGTAGACCAGGTACAGCTGTTCCTGCTCCATCGCCCGCCGCAGCCGGTTTTCCATCAGCAGCCGCTCGGCCACCTGGGTGTTCATCTCGCGGGTGTAGAAGCGGAAAGTGTTCCGGCCGTGCGCCTTGGCGTGGTACATCGCCAGGTCGGCGTTCATCAGCAGGGTCTGGATGTCGCTGCCGTCGTCCGGCATCAGGCTGATGCCTATGCTGCAGCCGACCACCAGCGAATGCTCGCCGATCTGGAATGGCTGCTGGATGGTGCGCAGGATGCGCTCGGCGATCTGGGCCGCCTCGCCGGGCTGGTTGATGGACGGCAGGATCAGCACGAATTCGTCGCCGCCGGTGCGGCCGACGGTGTCCAGGCCGCGCACCGCGCCGGCCAGCCGCCGCGCCACCTCTTTCAGCAGCTCGTCGCCGGCGCAGTGGCCCAGGGTGTCGTTGATGTTCTTGAAGTGATCGAGGTCGACGAACAGCACCGCCAGCTGGTTGTGCTGCAGCTCGGCCTGGCGTATCGCCTGGTGCAGGCGGTCGTTGACCAGCACGCGGTTGGGCAGGTCGGTCAGCGCGTCGTATTCGGCCATGTGCTGGACCCGCGCTTCCTGCTCCTTGCGCTCGGAGATGTCGGTGAACAGCGCGACGAAGTGGCTGATCTCGCCCTGCGCGTCCAGAAGCACGCTGATGTTGACCCAGCAGGGGAAGTGCTCGCCGCTCTTGCGCCGGTTCCAGATCTCGCCCGACCACTGGCCGCGCTGCTGCAGCGTCTGCCACATTTGCTGGAAGAAGGCCGGCTCGTGGCGGTCGGAGAACAGCATTGAGGCTTTGAGGCCGCGGACCTCGGCTTCGCCGTAGCCGGTGATGTGGCCGAAGGCGCGGTTGGCGGTGAGGATGCGGTTGTCCGGATCGGAGATCAGGATGGCCTCGTTGCTGGATTCGAATACCTGGGCGGCCAGCCTGAGCTGGCGTTCGGCCTGGCGGCGGCCGCTGATGTCGCGCGCGGTGGCGCACAGGTAGGCGTCGCCCTGGTAGTTGAGCTGGTTGATCGTGACTTCCAGGCAGCGCTCGGACTCGCCGGCGCCCTCCATCGTTTCGAAGGTGAGCGGGTAGCCGCCGCCGGGATGGCGGAACAGCGCGTCCGCCAGTTGCGGCGCTTGCCGCAGCGCCTGGTTGGAGTACACCACTTCGCCGCGGCTGTTGCGCAGCGCCACCAGCTCGGTGGCGTTGTCGATCATGAAATGGCTGAGCTTCAGCTCCCGCGCCTGCTCCTTCAGCGACAAATGGCTCTGCGCCAGATCCTGCTGGTAGCGCCGCACCAGCGCGCCGACCCAGCGCACGAAGTACCAGCACAGCAGGCCGGCGAACAGCATCGCCACCAGGGTCATGCCCAGCGTGGCGAGGATGCGTTCGGCCAGCCGGCCCTTCAGCCGCTGGGCGGCGCGCAGGCTGTCGTCCCGTATCGTCTGCACCTTGACGCTGGTGACCAGGGTCCAGTCCCAGCCCGGCAACTGGCGGCTGTAGGCGAGATAGCTGTCGGAGGCCAGGCCGGCGTCGTCCTGCTGGCTGTATTCGACGAAGCCGCCGTGCTTGCCCAGCTGCACCAGCTGTTCGACGCGGGCGCGCTCGGCGGCGGGCAGCTTGAGGTAGGGTTTGCCGACCAAGGCCGGCCGGGTCGGGTACAGGCGGATGATGCCGCCGCCGTCCACGATCATCAGCTCGCCGCCGGCCTGGCCGGCGCGCATCCGCGCCAAGGTGTCCAGGCCTTGTTGCTGCAACGCGGCTTCGACATTGCTGATGTATTCGCCGCTGCCGATCAGCCAGTTGTAGCGTGGAAAGCGGCGGGCGTAGGTGATCTTGTCGTCCATGCGGCCGGCGCCGGGCAGATACCAGCGGTAGGCGGAGAAGCCGCGGCCGGCGGCGTTGTCCACCGAGTCCAGCAGGCCCCGCATGATGCGGCGGCCGCGGTCGTCGCGGTTGTCCAGCAGCGATTGGCCTTCGCGCTCGGGCGCGGTGGGCAGCAGCACGCAGCGGCCGTTCAGGGTGTCGATGAAGAAATAGCCGCGGCCGTCGAAGTAGCGCAGCGGCCGCAGCGCCTCTACGATCAGCTGCTGCACCTGCCGGGGGCTCTGGCGGGCATGCTCGCGGCGCCAGATGGCGTCGGCCAGGCTCCAGGCCTGGTCCACCTGCTCGCGCAGTTGGTGGCGCATGGTGTCATTGGTGCGCTCCCGCAGCGCCGACAGCAGCAGCGCGGCGTGGTCGGCGTAGGCTTGCAGGCCGTCGCGCGCGCGCGCGGTCGCTTCCTGTTCGATGTTTTGCCGCCCGGATTGGAAATCGCGCCAGCTCATCATCAGGAAATAGCTGGCCAGGGTCAGCGCCAGCGCGAACACGATGGCCAGGGTGCCGGACAGCTGCAGGCGCGACAGCCGGGCGGGATTCCATTCCATCACGATCTCTGGACTTCGAAAAGGGATGGTCAGTATACGGGATTATCCTGAATGTCATGAAAAATTGTCAGGCGGCGATATCCAATTTCCGTTAAAATCGCGCTCGGGAGTTGGCCAGGCAATCGCCGCGTTCGCAAGGACGGGGAGGAAAGTCCGGGCTCCATAGAGCAGGATGCCGGTTAACGACCGGGCGCCGCGAGGCGACGGAAAGTGGAACAGAGAGCTGAACCGCCGATGGCCGGACTTGTCGACCGCAAGGTCGACAAAGTCTTTTTTCGGGGCTTGCCCCGGAAAAACCCGCAAGGGCGGATCAGGCAAGGGTGAAAAGGTGTACCGGGAGGCGCAAGCCGGCCCGGACGGGCGGGGAAACCCGCTTGCGGTAAGAGCGCACCGCGGACGTGGCGACACGGACGGCAGGCTAAACCCCATCCGGAGCAAGACCAAATAGGGGGGCGCTAACGTGGCTCGCGTTGTCCCCGGGTAGGTTGCTTGAGCCTGTCGGCAACGGCAGGCCTAGAGGAATGATTGTCCAACGACAGAACCCGGCTTATCGGCCGACTCCCACCCCATTCCTTATTCCTTCCGGCCGCGATTACTCGCGGCTATCGAATCTGCTTAAAAAATAAGCAAAAACTTTTCCCGCCCGGCGAAAATCGCTATACAATACCGACCCTTCCCAGCCATTACCCGTAATTTATTTGTCATGCAGATAGGACCGTACCAACTGAAAAACCGGCTGATCGTGGCGCCGATGGCCGGGGTGACGGACAGGCCTTTCCGCATGCTGTGCAAACGGCTGGGGGCGGGGATGGCCGTTTCCGAGATGATCACCGCCAACAAGGCCTTGTGGACCACGCCCAAGACGCTGCGCCGCGCCAACCATGAAGGCGAGGTCGAGCCCATCGTGGTGCAGATCGCCGGCGGCGAGCCGCAGATGCTGGCCGACGCGGCCCGGCTCAACGTGGAGCACGGCGCGCAGATCATCGACATCAATATGGGATGTCCGGCGAAGAAGGTGTGCAATGTGGCGGCCGGTTCGGCGCTGCTGCGCGATCTGGACAACGTCGGCCGCATCCTGGAGGCGGTGGTGAAGGCGGTGGACGTGCCGGTGACGCTGAAGACCCGCACCGGCTGGAGCCGGGAGGTGAAGACGGCGCTGGCGGTGGCGAAGATGGCTGAGGACGCCGGCATCGCCGCGCTGGCACTGCATGGCCGCACCCGCGAGGACATGTACCGCGGCGACGCCGAGTACGACACGATACGCGCGGTGAAGCAGGCGGTGTCCATCCCGGTGGTGGCCAACGGCGACATCGATTCGCCGGAGAAGGCCCGCCGGGTGCTGGACTACACCGGCGCCGACGCGATCATGATAGGCCGCGCGGCGCAGGGGCGGCCGTGGATCTTCCGCGAGATCCAGCATTATCTGGACACCGGGGAAACGCTGCCGCCGCCGACCGTGGACGAGATCCGCGCGCTGATGCTGGAGCACCTGGACGAGCTTTATGGTTTTTACGGCGAGTACTCGGGCTGCCGCATCGCCCGCAAGCACATCGCCTGGTACACCAAGGGCCTGGCCGGCGGCAACGCCTTCCGCCAGCAGATGTACAAGCTGGAGAGCACCGACGAGCAGCGGCTGGCGGTGGGTGAGTATTTCTCCAGGCTGGGCGACGCCGGCGATCGTCTAAGCTATGTAGTCGAGGATGAGGACAAGTTGGACCGCGACGGCGGCGCCGTGGCGGAGGGAAAGGCATGCGGCGCTTGACGCCGCGGCCTGGTGGGGACCCGACTTCTGGATACCAATAACAAGATGCAAAACAACGATCACATATCGCAGTCGGTGCGGCTGGCGATGGAGCAATACTTTCGCGACCTGGACGGCGAGGCGCCGTCGGCGATCTACGACATGGTGCTCGCCTGTGTCGAGAAGCCGCTGCTGGAGGTGGTGCTGATACACACCCAGGGCAACCAGACGCGAGCGGCGGAGTTGCTGGGATTGAACCGCAACACGCTGCGCAAGAAGATGAAGTCGTATGATTTGATTTGAAGATAACCGGCCACACCGTAACAGGGTGGCCGGTTTTTTTTGCCCCTCCCGCGCGGCGGGAGGCGGGGATTCGATGGACAGGCTGCCGATTGCTAAAGTTGAAATCTCGCCGATGCGCGTCGTCGGCGGCCTGGGCCGGGTTTTTATTGTGTTCATCCATAGCCAAAGCGATAGAGAAACATGACCAAGATCGAACGAGCGCTGATCAGCGTGTCCGACAAGAGCGGCGTGCTGGAATTCGCCAGGGAGCTGTCCGCCCTGGGCGTGCACATCCTGTCCACCGGCGGCACCGCCAAGCTGCTGCTGGAAGCCGGCCTGCCGGTGACCGAAGTGTCCGATTACACCGGCTTCCCGGAAATGCTGGACGGCCGCGTCAAGACGCTGCATCCCAAGGTGCACGGCGGCATCCTGGGCCGGCGCGACCTGCCCGAGCATGTGGCGACCATGGCCGAGTACGGCATCGGCAATATCGACCTGGTCTGCGTCAATCTCTATCCGTTCGAGGCCACCATCGCCAATCCGGACTGTTCGCTGGAGGACGCGATCGAGAACATCGACATCGGCGGCCCGACCATGGTGCGCTCTGCGGCCAAGAACTGGGCCCACGTCGCCATCGTCACCGACAGCGCCGACTACCCGGCGCTGGTGGGCGAGCTTAAGGCCAACGGCGGCAAACTGGCCAAGGCCACCCGTTTCGAGCTGGCCAAGAAGGCCTTCACCCACACCGCCGCCTATGACGGCGCGATTTCCAACTACCTGACCAGCCTGGCCGACGGCGTGGTGGCGGGCAAGCCCGAGCGCGTCGCCTTCCCGAACCGCCTGAACGCCCAGTTCATCAAGGTGCAGGACATGCGCTACGGCGAAAACCCGCACCAGGCCGCCGCCTTCTACCGCGATCTGGACCCAGCTGCAGGCAGCATCGCCCACTATCAGCAGCTGCAGGGCAAGGAACTGTCGTACAACAATATCGCCGACGCCGACGCCGCCTGGGAGGCGGTGAAGACCTTCGACGATACCGCCTGCGTCATCGTCAAGCACGCCAATCCCTGCGGCGTGGCGGTCGGCCCGGACACGCTGGCCGCTTACAAGCTGGCCTTCGCCACCGACACCACCAGCGCCTTCGGCGGCATCATCGCCTTCAACCGCCCGGTGGACGCGGCGACGGTGGAGGCCGTGACCGGCCAGTTCCTGGAAGTGCTGATCGCGCCGTCCTTCACCGAGGAAGCCAAGGCCATCATCGCCGCCAAGAAGAACGTGCGCGTGCTGGAGATTCCGCTGCAGGTCGGCGCCAACCGTTTCGAGCTGAAGCGCGTCGGCGGCGGCGTGCTGGTGCAGACGCCAGACATCCGCAACGTCGGCCTGGACGAGCTGCGTGTGGTCAGCAAGCGCCAGCCGACGCCGAAGGAAATGTCGGACCTGCTGTTCGCCTGGCGCGTGGCCAAGTACGTCAAGTCCAACGCCATCGTGTTCTGCAAGGATGGCCAGACCGCCGGCATCGGCGCCGGCCAGATGAGTCGCGTCGACTCCACCCGCATCGCCGCGCGCAAGGCGCAGGACGCCGGTTTGAGCCTGGCCGGCGCGGTGGCGGCGTCCGACGCCTTCTTCCCGTTCCGCGATGGCATCGACGTCATCGCCGAGCAGGGCATCAAGGCCATCATCCAGCCGGGCGGCTCGATGCGCGACGAAGAAGTGTTCGCCGCCGCCGACGAGCACGGCATCGCGCTGGTGCTGACTGGCGTGCGCCATTTCCGCCACTGACAACAGCCGGCAAGCCGCCGCGTCCCGACGGAAACGGCGGTAATGAAACCGACTTGGCGCTATGCTATTCAGGTAGGCGCCAACAGGCGGCGGCTTAGGGCCGCCGCCCCACACAATAGAATGGAAACCCGATGAAAGTTCTCGTGATCGGCTCCGGCGGCCGCGAGCACGCGCTGGCCTGGCGCATTGGCAAGTCCAAGCGCGTGTCCAAGGTCTTTGTCGCGCCGGGCAACGCCGGCACCGCGCAGGACGCGAATCTGACCAATATCCCGGCCAACGGCGTGGCCGAGTGGCTGGCTTTCGCCAAGGAAGAGAAGATCGACCTGACCGTGGTCGGCCCCGAGGCGCCGCTGGCCGCCGGCGTGGTGGACGCCTTCCGCAACGAGGGCCTGAAAGTGTTCGGCCCGACGCAGTACTGCGCGCAGCTGGAAAGTTCGAAGGACTTCGCCAAGGCCTTCATGCAGAGCCACGGCATTCCCACCGCCGGCTACCAGACCTTCACCGACGCCGCGGCCGCGCATGGCTACGTCGACGGCAAGGGCGCGCCCATCGTGATCAAGGCCGACGGCCTGGCCGCCGGCAAGGGCGTGGTGGTGGCGATGACGCTGGACGAGGCGCACGCGGCCATCGACGACATGCTGCTGGGCAACAAGATGGGCGATGCCGGCAGCCGCGTGGTGATCGAGGATTTCCTGGTGGGCGAGGAAGCCAGCTTCATCGTGATGGTGGACGGCGAGCATGTGCTGCCGATGGCTACCAGCCAGGACCACAAGCGGCTGCTGGACCACGACCAGGGGCCGAACACCGGCGGCATGGGCGCTTACAGCCCGGCGCCGGTGGTGACGCCCGAGGTGCACAACCGCGTGATGCGCGAAATCATCCAGCCGGTGGTGCAGGGCATGAAGAAGGACGGCCATCCGTATACCGGCTTCCTGTACGCCGGGCTGATGATAGACGACGAGGGCCACCCCAGGGTGATCGAGTTCAACTGCCGCTTCGGCGACCCGGAAACCCAGCCCATCATGGCGCGCCTGAAAACCGACTTCACCGTGTTGCTGGACGCCGGTGTCAACGGCAGGCTGGACAAGGTGGAAGCCGAGTGGGACCGCCGCGTCGCCTTGGGGGTGGTGCTGGCCGCCGCCGGCTATCCTGACGCGCCGCGCAAGGGCGACGCTATCCACGGCATCCCCGCCGAGAGCGAGGACGGCATCGTGTTCCATGCCGGCACCGCGTTCGACGAGCAGCATCAGCTGCGCGCCAGCGGCGGCCGCGTGCTGTGCGCGGTGGGGCTGGGCGACAGCGTCAAGATGGCGCAGGGCAGGGCCTACCAATTGGCCGATGCCATCGAGTTTGCCGGCAAGCAGTACCGCCGCGACATCGGCGCGCGGGCGATCGGGCGCAAGCACTGATCGCTCCGCTCGGCAATGAAACAGCGTCCATCCGGACGCTGTTTTGCTTTGGACAGGGCTCTTTATCTTTCCCTACAATGGTGGCGCGCTCAAAAAATAGGAAGAAACGATGATCTTGGTGACTGGCGGCGCCGGTTATATCGGCAGCCATACTTGCGTTAAATTATTGGAGGCCGGCCATGAGCTGGTGGTGTTGGACAATCTTTGCAACAGCAAGGAAGAAGCGCTGAGGCGAGTGCAGGCGTTAGCCGGCAAGCCGCTGACTTTCATCCAGGGCGATATCCGCGACGAGGCGGCGCTGAATGAAGCGTTCCGCCATCCCATCGACGCGGTGATCCATTTCGCGGGTTTGAAGGCCGTAGGCGAATCGGTGGCCAAACCGCTGGAGTATTACGAGAACAATGTCAGCGGCACGCTGGCGCTGCTGCGCGCTATGAAGCGCCATGGCGTGAACCGGCTGGTGTTCAGCTCCTCCGCCACCGTTTACGGCAATCCAGCCAGCACGCCGATCACCGAGGATTTTCCGCTGTCGGCGACCAATCCTTACGGCCGCAGCAAGCTGATCGTCGAGGACATGCTGCGCGATTTCGCCAAGGCGGAACCGGAATGGCGGATCGCGTTGCTGCGTTATTTCAATCCGATCGGCGCGCACGAGAGCGGCGATATCGGAGAAGACCCGAACGGCATCCCGAATAATCTGATGCCTTTCATCACCCAGGTCGCCAGCGGCAAGCAAGCTTGCCTGAAGGTATTCGGCAATGATTATCCTACCCATGACGGCACCGGCGTACGCGACTACATCCATGTGGTGGACCTCGCCGTCGGCCATGTGAAGGCCGTGCAGGCATTGCACGGGCAACCCGGTTTGTTGACGGCGAACCTGGGCACGGGCAAGGGGTATTCAGTGCTCGACATGGTGAAGACCTTCGAGCGCGTCAATGAAGTGGCCGTGCCGCACGAGATCGTCGCGCGCCGCCCGGGCGACATCGCAGAGTGCTGGGCCAACCCGGCCGCCGCCGAGCGCCTGCTGGGCTGGCGAGCTGAAAAGGGCCTGGAAGAAATGTGCCGCGATAGCTGGCGCTGGCAGAGCCGGAACCCGGCGGGTTTTCCATAAATGAAAATGGTCCGGCAATGCCGGACCATTTTTTATGCTGATATAGCTTAGAAATCGTAGCGGGCGTTGAATGTCAGCACATGGTCCACATTTTCCTTGTGCTTGTGGTGGCCTAGCTTGGAGTCGCCGTACCCGACTTCGAACGACAATTTCTTGTAGCCTACCGATACAAAGGGCAGGGCAGCGAAGCCATTGTGGTCGGAACCGTTTAGATAGCCGCCGTAGATGCCCAGCCCCATCTTGAAGTCACCTGCCACGTTGAAATCCTTGCGCCACCCGGCGGCAGCGTAGTACGCGGTTTTTTTAGCGGAGTCGCGATAAACGGCGCCGCGAACAATGGGCCGGCCCCATGGATATTCCTGAGGCGACCACTCCGCGCCCAGTCCGGGATTGAACTGCTCGAAATCGCAATTGTGCTTGTGGCTATTGCAGCCGTAATGTTTGGAGGCGAAAGGGACCAGCAGCGATACGTCGGCCAATGCCGGAAGAGCGGGGAGCAACAGAGCGGCGAACAACGCGGAACGAACGGACATCTAGACACTCCATTATTGTGGGTTATGGCATCTGACAGTAATCAAATTCACAATTTGTGTAAATAATTGGCATGTAATTTTATTTTTACATATATTTTTAAATCATAAGACGAATTTGACTTATTGCCTGCAGAGAGGTTTTGGCTCAAGTTTTGGCAACGCATCGTGTTTTACCCGCTGTTTTTAGGTTGGCCACAGACGGCCTAGCCATTCCCACAGAGCAGTGATTTCTGCAGCCTCGTCCAGCTCAATAAGGAAAACCGTTGTCAGAGAGAGCAATAGGGGCGCAAAGGCAGATGTGAAAGAACGCGGGCGTGTTTGGCGAGGCAGCCAGTGCGATTCGCCGAAAAAAGCGCCGTTGAGCTGGGTGTGTCTGATCAGATAGGAGCGCAGCTTGCCATACAACTCTCGTTGCGGCGGTTGACACTCTCGCCAGAAACGATCCAGCCCATGTTGGAAAGTCAGCCCCTCCATGTCATACAGCGCGCGCCCCATGACCGCCAGAGGCTTGCCGTGGTGCAGAGCGGACAAGCCGACGGTACTGTTGACGGTGACCACGCCCAGGCTCTGCTTCAACAAGGAAGGCAGATGCGCGTCGTGCAGGTAATGTACCCTGTCGGCGATGCCGGCTTTCTGCGCTAAGCCTTCGATCAAATGACGGTAATTGCGGTGGCCGCGGTCCATAGGGTGGTGTTTCAGCACCAGATGCCGATCCGAGGGGGCGTGGCGCGCGAAGGATGAAATGACGTCGTCGATGAAATCCGTCACGTCTTCATAGTGGCTGTGATTCAGAATCTGGCTGTCGTTGAAGACCTGCAATGCCGTCAGGTAATAGCCTTGGCCCGGGCCGGACAGCACGCGCCGGGTGATGGCGCGCTCGCTTAGCCGATAACACTGCTTGCGCCAGCCGGAACGCAGCCATAGCGCGCATTCGCGGAACGGGGAGAAATCCTTGTGGTGCTGGTAATGAGGATATCGCCGTCTCCATAGCCAGCCAGCAGCGTAATAACTGATGGCGGTGTACGCCATCCTGCGGAATGATGGCTGAGTTGGCCGGGGTGCCGGGGAGTCGCTGGACTCATGCTTCAGAATAGCGGCCGGATCGTCTGCCAATTTCGAATAAGCGTTGACGCCACCGGACTCAAGGGTGACATAGTCTGGACGCAGATAACCTTCCTCAAAGGCATAGAAAGCCAGTTTCCGGTCTCGGCAAAGCTCGGCGGCGATGCGATGATAGCGGCGGCAGTCGCCAAAGCAGACCACGCCGTCGATTTGCTTGTCTCGTAGAAACAAGGTCAGCCAGGCCGCGAAGTCTTCCAGTCGGCCATCGTAGTCGGTGCTAGGCAGGCGGCGATGATAGAGCCTGTCGCCGCCGTTGAAATTGATCTTGTGGACGGCGACGCCATTGTCGCGTAGCCAATCGGACAGGGCATTGAAGAAGGGCCCCATCGGCCCCTGCAGCAGCAGCAGCCGGCGGTGTCTGAGCAAAGGTTGGGCGGCAAGCATGGTTCTTTTGATGTTTTATGGTCAGCGAAGGGTGCGCAGCAAGCCGCGCGCTTTGCGCCATTGACGGGCCAGCCAGCGGGTTGAGACATAGTTTGCATGGTCGCGGGCTTTTTGCCGACGCAAATATTCCACAACCACTTCCACGCGGGCGAAGCCATCGTGACCGGGAATCGTATAGCGGGGGTAGGCGATCAACGCGCCGTAGACCAACTGGTCCAAAGTCAGCCGGCGCTGGCGGTGCGGGAGCGGCAGCCGGTCAACGGTCAGGCCCCATCCTGCATAGAACGGACTGCCGTGGCAGTGAACTCTTTTGCCCTGAAGCAAGGCTTCGAATCCTGCTTGAGAGGTCATGGTATGGATCTCATCTGCCGCCGCCAGGCAGTCGGCAATGTCTGCTCCCGTGGCGACCTGATCGGCCAGTCGGGCTAGCTCGCTGGCAGGGACCGCGCCTTGGCGGTTGCCGGATACGACGTCAGGATGCGGTTTGTAGATCAGCCAGGCATCCGGGCGAAGTTGCCGGGCCTCACGCAGTAGCTCAAGGTTGCAGCGTATCTCCAGCGAGGCTTCGCGGATCGAGGCGTCGTCTTCCACCTGTCCCGGCACCAGCACTACGGTTTTGCCCGCGGCTTCCGCGGGAAGCTGGAAACCGCCTCCCACGTTGTACTTGCTGAGCTTCAACTCGACCAACTGCTGCCTGAGCCGCGCTGCGCGCGCGGTTTGCCAATCATCAAGCTGCAGCGTGTTGAGCAAGCGCTCAAGGTCTGAGCCGGAATGCGGTGAGTAGTACAGGCCGCCGCGGTCCACCACCAGCGACATCGGAGGCATCAAGTTGGAGCCGAGACCGACCGAGCGCAGAAAGCCATCCTCCATTCTGAGCAAGGGCAGGCCGCGCTGCGCCGCCCATTCGGCGATATCCGGCCGCATGCCCCAAACCACCAGTTTGCTGTCCGGCGGCAAGGCGGCGGGCAGCTTGTCTAGTCTGGAAATGAAACGCAGGCGGTTGTCCGGCGTCTTGAGAAAGGGCCAGACAGCTGCCCGCTTCCACAAGCTCATGCCCACGCACCAGAGCGTCCCGCTGGTCTGTTCCCGTAGTTCCCGGTTCTGTCGAATCCATTCTGCAACGTCAAAGAAGGTGCCTGGCTCGCCGGTCTCCGGATGAATGTAACGGGCGTATTGCAGATAGGCTGCGTGGAACAGCTCTTCCAGCGTGCAGCGCCGCTGGCGCCGCTCGCTCAGCTTGGGCATGTCGGGATGGCGGTCGTCGGTCAATCCCCAGCCGGCATACCAGGGCATGCCAAAGCACACTACTTTGCAGCCTGCGATCAAGGCTTCGAAACCCATGTGGGAGGTGGCGGTATAGACGATGTCGACTTGGGACAACAGCGATTGCGGGCAGATGTCTTCTGACAGTAGCCGTATACCCTCTGGAGCCTGAGGCAAATAGCCTCGCTTCTTGCGCGCTACTACATCGGGATGGGTTTTCACCCATATTTCAGCATCAGGATGCTCATTGCAGGCGGCTGCAAGCATTGTTTGAAAGGCCTGAGCATCCGCGCCACCTAACTGAACTGATATATCGCCTTCAGTCTGATCCAGTACCAGTACGCGCGTTCGTCCTGTACGTAGCGGCAACTCTGCAGCCGGTGCATGGTTGTATTTGGACAAGCGGTATCGCTTGATCCAGGCTAAGCCATTGGCGGCATTCCGTATTGACTCATCCGATAATGAGTCGGTGTTCAGCATTTTTTCCAGTCGAGAAGGATGGTTGGCATCGTAATAGATGCCGATGTCGTCCTGGACGATGGATAATGGTGATGTGCCATACACGGCTAATCCCAAGGAACGGAGAAAACCGTCTTCCAGCGACCAATAGGGTAGCGAGTGCGTACGGGAGAATATTCGCGCACGTAGGGATGATGGCCGTAAGCCCCAACCGGCTACTGCGGTTAGCGTGGTTATATTAAATGCCAAGTGGTTATGAATGCGCCGTACTGGCGAGCCGAGAAGGGCTGCTAGGTACGGGATGCGAGCAATACCTGAGGACAAAATGGCGATCACTTTATCAGCCTGTCCAATATTGAGATACATTCCTGCCAGGAAAATATCTTGTAAGGCTGGTTAGGTTTTCTCATGAAGAACTACCATTCTATTTAAGAGTGATGAGGTTGGAATTGCTACCATTCTGAATGAGAGCTGGTAAATCATAGCGATTTATAATTAGTAGTCAATGCCAAAATGGAATAATTTTCCAATGGTTTGTGCGACACATTATCATGTGCAGAGTTACATTGCTGAAAGAAATTAAAATAGTTGTGTATGGGTAACTCTGTTATTTTAATAGTAAAAGTGTGGCGCTATTTTTTCGCTAAATGATTTGAGGCGGCACATCTTGGTTTTGACAAGCCTGAATGCTAATGTTTGCCCACCATTTTGTTGCGTATAGAGGCCTTACTGGTATTTTTCCGGGAGAGATGGCATTGTGTTACTCGTTAATTTTCACAAGCGGGCCGCTCTGACAAGAGGTTTTCTGGTGGTGGCCAGCGGTGAAAAGATAGTTTTTGATTGTGTTGTTCCATTGAAATTTTTATTAATCGGTTTGTGCTAATATAGGTTGCCCATTGTGTAATATCTGTTGGGTCAGAAGCATCTTTACATTATCCTAAAAGCTTTCTGTCCCAGGTTGTATTGGTTTTGATTAATTTTGCAGGTACTCCAGCATAAATACAATTGCCCTTATATTCCCCAGATGGAACAACAGATCTGATTCCTATGATCGTATTTTCGTTTATACTGGCACCTTTTAATATTGTTGTATGGGCGCCGATCCAGACATGATTATGTACAACTATATCCTCCCCAAAGTTAATTCTCTCGTTATTCTCTATGTTAATTATTGCATGGGAGTCTGTTGTTCGGAACTCGATGCCCCAAGCTATCATGCAGTCTTCGCCGATAGATATTGATTTGCCCTCGCCGCATATAAAGTTGGCTCCGCCAATAGTAGTTTTATTCCCTATAGTAAACCTGTTCCCATCGGTAAGCTTCATTATTAACTTCCCGCTCAAGCGACAATTCTCCCCTATTAGTATTTCATTGTTATTGCTCTCAATTAGTATGGAGAAATTATTAAGCAACGAGCCTTTCATAACTGTAATTTTGTTATTGTTCCCTTTTATTTTTATCTCGCCGCCTATTAGCTGGTTATTTTTTGTTTCTTGAAATGTAATGCAATTTCCCTCTCCCGATATGGTAATATTCTGATCCATTATTTAATTACCTTCCCTAGTATTTTAAAGATTCCGTGTCGCGAGTCCCTGAAAAATTTTCCAGGCGTTTCGACTAATTTTTTAAATTTTCTCTTACGGGTTATGTTTTTTTGTTCGATACTGGATTTGTTTTGATTTTGCTTGTGTTCTTGTGGAAGATTGCTAGTGGAGGGAGTTTTTTTTGGCGCCCCCGTTCTAATAATACCGCCTTGGTTTCTATATCGGTCAAATAGTATAGATGATGTTTGAATTTTAGGTGCGGTAGACCTTTCTAAAACCATTTCTTCAAAATTTGGGACTCTTAGAATGTAATAGTCAATCGCAGTGGTTGCAGTCATTTTGCTTCCATCTGTCCAATCAACAAGCCGAGTTTTGAAATTGGCAAATGAATAAAAATCTTGCGAGAGATATTTTATAAATCTAATCACTTTCTCTTGGCATGGTTTAAAATTGTCTATGCTATTAATTAGCTCGGTGGCTGTTGTGACACTTTTGCAAAGACCTGAGTGGTTATAAAAAGCATTCCCTGCGACAAACACTGGCTTTTCATGGATAAGGCCAGTTACCCCTACGCCAGAATTGATTAATAGAATAGCATTTGATGCCTCTATCAAACTGGTAATGTTAAAATTATTTGCATAATAAGCCCCAGGTATATCTGGGGCGCTATTCTCTAGTGGATGTTTTTTAATTACAACTTTCCAAGAGGATGGTAATGCTTCCACTAATTCTTCTATGAGTGAAATGAAGTTTTCATAGGAGCCAATGGGCCCGCAAAAATGTTGGATGACAGTATCGGTTGGTCTTTGCAGTGGAATAAATAATATTTTATCAAGAGGGTTTAAGTGCAGAGTGTTTTTCAAGCTGTAAGGTGTAATTTTTTCAGGTTGTAATTCTAAATATTTTTGAGAGTTTTTTTCGTTAATTATATATTTTAAACAATCTTTTCTTTGTTGCTCTGTTAGGGGGAGATCCCAATTTTGGGGATGATAACTTGAGCTGTCATAATTAAAGCCATTGCTATCAATAAAAACTGAGTCTGGCAATGCTCCTCTCTCACAAACGTAATACGGAATTAAATTTCCCCTAATGACATTGTAGATGCTGTGCATCTTTTCCGAGGAGTAAGGGTTGTGAAAGATTACTCTGTCAATTTGATTGTTTTCTATATATTTAATTATATCAATCCCATCAAAATCACACTCATCCAGTAAAATTAGTTCTCCAAAAAATGGCGAGGTCCATTTGTTGTATACCCACGGATTATTTCTGAATATTATAGATTTGCCGCTGGAAATCATTTTTAAAGCTTCAGGTTCTTTTCCTGTTTTTGCGAAGTCGGCGATTTTCTTTTCAAATTTCTTTTTGTTTTCAGACTTCCCTTGAATATAATTACTGTTGTGCTCAATAGGATGCCATGCATGGAACATTACCATCCCTTTTTTGAAGGTAATGTCGCCAAATAAACGGTAAATGCTTTTCCAACCTTTGTATTCTTGTATTGAAGAAAAATTACTATAATCTAATTGCGCATCACTTGGCAGCGGGAACTTTCTATTTCGGCGAAATGCTCGACAAGTATATTCAAGGTCCTCAAAACCCCATGCCTCAAACTCGGGGTCATTTCCACCTGTGCATAAATAGTGGTCTTTTCTCCAAATAGTGACCGATGTTCCTGTGGAGAATTTTTCTATTTTATCTTTATTGTCCTCAATAAGATATTGAATAAATTTTGATTTTCTTGTTAAGTGCGGCGTTTCAATAAATTCTGACGTTGCATCTTGAGTGAGATATATAACACCAAACATAATAAAATTGTCGGCAAATTTATCTAGTTTTTGAATAGAGCATTCATTTATTGCGTCATTGTAAAATCCATTGTATGGCATTAAGTCTACATCTTGAAATAAGATATATTTCCCATTTGCATTTTGTGCTCCAAAATTTCGAGCGCGGCCTATGGAGAAAAGAGATGTTTCTGATTCAATTCTTAGATATGTTGCGCCAATGCAGCGGCACTTCTCAATTAATTTTTCGGATAAATATTTAGGAGAGCCATCATCAACGATCATGAATTCAATTGATGTAGGGCATTCTTGATCAAGTGACATGTAATCAAGGCGCTCTATGGCATCAATACGCTCAGGGGAAATGCGAATAGGAATAATGACAGTCATTATGGACATGTGATTTTCTTTCATTTATAGATCAAGAATAACTTTGGCCGCTACTGCAATTTGATAAAGAATTTGAGTAATCCCACGGGTGACCTCGATGTTTTTGCTGTCTATCTTGGGTATCACCATCACTTCGTCGCCGGCTGCGACTTTGGCGCGTTCGCTGACGGGCAGCGCCTCGCCGTTCTGTTTCATGAGAACCAGGCGGGATTTGTCGGCGCTCTGGCTGTAACCGCCCACTTGTTCCACGTAGTCGCCCACGTTCAGACTCGACTGCCAGCTGACGGCATTGGGGAACAGCACATCGCCATGGACCATGACCACGCTGGTTTTTTCCGGTATCCGGATCACGTCGCCGTCTTCCAGCAGGGTGGTTTGCAGGGTTTTTTCGTTCAGCACGACCTGGCCCTTGGGCTCGACTTTGCCGGCCTTGGCGACGAAGCGCTCAATCAGCTCGGCTTCGCGGGTGCGCAGCTCGGACTCCTCCTTGGTGGAGGAGCGGGCGGAAAAGGCGGTTTCTTGGAGTTTTTGCAGGGACAGGGCCAGCATGGCTTTCTGGCGTTCGGCCACCGACTTGCGGAACAACTGGATAGAGTCGGTTTGCGACATGCTGTTGGAGCGGACTTTGGCCAATATGTCAGCCATCGTCGCGCCATAGGGCAGCACGATGGCGTGCTCGCCGGAATGCGCCCCTTCCACGCGGACCTGGATCGTTCCGGCATAGCGATCGGCAGTCACGGTCAGCTGATCGCCGTCATTCAGCGTGACGCTGCCGGCGCCGGCGAGAGGGTAGTATTCGCTGGTTTTTGCGCTGCCTTGCCGTCGAGTGATGCTGATATGGGTGGCGCCGGGCTTGGGGCGCGCCATGGCCAGCGCGTCATGGACGCTGATCTGGTTCTTGCCGAATTCGAAGTCGTTGGCGTTGTACACCTCGCCGTTGACGGCGAAGGTGTGCTGGCGCGGGCCGACGATGATTACGTCGCCATCGGAAAATTGCACCAGATCCAGTTTGCCATTCAGCAGGAAGTCATAAAGGTTCAGATGCTTACGAAGGGCGTCGCCGCGGCGGATCGAGATGTCGACATAGCTGCCGCGCTCGGCGTCCACGCCGCCGGCTTTGTCCAGGTAGCTCAGCACGCTGTCGGCCGCGATCCCGCCATACAGGCCGGGTTGCTTGACGAAGCCGGTGACGAAGACTTTCACCGGTTGGGCGATGTCCAGCGAGGCGTAGGCATGGACATTGGCCTTGTATACGCGGCGCACATGATTGGAGAGGACCGTGTTGAGTTCGCCGTTGCGCACGCCGGACACGGTGACGGGACCGATATTGGGGACGAAGATATTGCCTTGCGGATCGACGGCCAGCTGGCCCTCGTACATGAAGGCGCCCCACAGGCGCAAGGAGATGCGGTCGCCGATGCTGATCTGATAGTCGGGGTTGAAGCCGATGCCGGCGCTGTGACGGAAGGCGCCGCCGAACAGCTGCGAGCCGAACATGCGGCTGGGCGCTTGCACCGGGACTTGCGGTTCCGCGGCCGCCTGCGGCGCGGCGGGCTGGGGCGTGGTCGACGCGCTTTTGATCGCGGCTACGGTGGCGGCATCGGGCGCGGCCGGGCTGCCCATGGGCGTGCCTGGCAGGGCGAAGACCGAGCTGGAGGCAAACAACAGGATGAGGGGTGTCAGGCGCATTGTTTTAAATTTTGTGATCTTCAATGATGGACAGCGTCAGGCGCACGGTGCCGTACAGCAAGCCGCAAAGCAGCAGCAGCGAGCCCAGCACGTAGAGCCTGCGGGGGTATTCCGCTTCTTCCGGCAGTTGGGGGGCGCTGATCACGGCCAGGCTTTTGAGTTTGTGCGCGGAAGCGACTTTGGATTTTTCCAGCGCGGTGAGCGCCAGCTTGTACAGGTCGGTGCGGAACTCCGCATAAGCGCGTATTTCCTGGAACTGCGCGGTCTTGCGGTTCAGCTTGTCGTCATCGGGCGAGACCAGTTTGGACTTCTCGCGGGCGACCTGGGTTGTCAACGCATCCAGCGCGTTGCGGGCGGCGATGACTTGCGGCGAGTCGCTTTGCAGATAGCTTTGCAGATTGCGCAGCTCCGCTTCCAGTTGTGCCTGTTTGCCCTCTAATTCCGCCACCAGTTGTCCGGTGGCCTGCGCCTGGGCGTGCGGGTCGATCAGGCCGTGGCGGTTCTGATAGCTCAATAACTGTTCGCGAGCCCGGCTGAGTTCGCGGTAGGCGTAGTCCACTTCCTTTTGGGCGAAGGCCATGTCTTCGCGGCTGATCTTGTGCGACAGCTCATTGATGAAGCGCTCGCTTTCGGCCAGGATGGCCTGGTTGAGCTGTTGAGAAAACCGCGATGTGAATCCCTGGCTGCGGATGACCAGCAACGCGGTTTTCTCATCGAACTGCACGTCGACGCGTCCGCGATAGTAATTCAGGAACTCCTCGCGGGTAGCGTTGGCCGGCAGGCGATAAAACCAGTCCCAGCCGGCGGGCTCGGCGAAGGCCTGCTTCAGGTTCAGCGTCTTGTCCAGCCGCGCCAGCATGTCCGGTGAGTGGATGTATTGCTGCAGCAGCATGGCGTCTTCGCGCAGGGTGGAGGCGTTGCCGCCCAGCAGGAAGCCCAGGTCAAGGCTGCCTCCCCGATCGTCCGATCCGCGCTTGACGATGACGCGCGACTCGCTGACATAGCGATCATGCGCGATGGTGGCGAAGTAGAGGCCGGTCAACAACAGCGGAAGGGCGATCAGCAGCAGCGCCAACTTGTCGCGGCTGGCGCGTCGCAGCCAGCCTTGCAGCCACAAGGATGAGGGGAGGATGGATGCGCCATCGGCCTGGGATCCTGGATTTTCAAACCACTTGAACATCTTCTTCTTTCTTATAGGCCTCGATGGCCTCGTCGATCTGGTTGTAGTAGCGCACGCCTTCCCGGCCCAGCAGCAGGGCGGCGTCGCAGAGGCGCTGAATCTCGGCCATGCTGTGCGACACCATCAAAAACTGGCTTTGCCGGCGCTTTCCCTCCATCAGGCGGGCGCTTTTGGCTTTAAAGCTGGCATCGCCTACCGCAGTGACTTCATCGATCAGGTAGTAGTCGAAGTCGAACGCCATGGACAAGCCAAATCCCAGCCGGGACTTCATTCCTGAGGAATAGGTCTTGATCGGCATGTCGAAATGCTTGCCCAGTTCCGCAAAGGTTTCGACAAAAGCCACCTTTTCCGGCAGCTCATGCTTGTCGGCGTAGAGCCTGGCGACGAACTTGACGTTTTCGCGGCCGGTCATGCTGCCTTGGAAGCCGCTGGACAAACCTACCGGCCAGGAGACTGTGCGGTCGGTATGCACCGAACCGCAGTCTGGCCGGTCCATGCCGCCCAAGATGCGCAGCAGCGTGGATTTGCCGGCGCCGTTGCGGCCGATGAGGCCCACGCTGACGCCGGATGGGATGTCCACCGTCAGGTTTTTGAATACGTAGTGCCGTCCTGCCGGAGTGCGATAGGACTTGCTGAGATTGCGGATCTGGATCATGAGCGCAGGATGGCCGGTTCGCGGGCCTTGTAAAGCAGTAGTCCAATGAATAGGGAAACCAGCGCGCACAGCCATAAATAGCTCAGGCTGATGTCGTACAGCGGATAGCTGGGCGAAACGGCATGGCGCATCAGCTCGAAGGCGTGCAGCAAAGGATTCCAGTCCACCAGATAGCGAAACTCGGGCGGAAACACATGCAGTGAAAACATCACGCCGCTGGCGAAATACAGTGGGCGGAGCAGTAGCGGCAAAATCTTGTCCGCGGCCTTGAAGGCATGTCCCAGCACCATGAAGGCGAACCCCAGCCCTTGCGATAGCAGCGCCAGGGCCAGCCAGATCGAAAGCAGCATGGGGAGATTGTCGATGCGCATCGGCTCGCCCAGCAGCCACAGCCCCGCCAGCAACGCCGCGAAGCAACCGCCTTGGATCAGGCACTCCAGCAATGAGCGCGCCAATACGGCATCCACTGGATGAACCGGGCGATAGCTGAACAGCCCACGGTTGGCCTCGATGGCGTTGAGCGAACGGGTGGCGATGTTGGAAAACAGAGAGTAGGGGACGATGCCGCATACGAAAAAGACCGGGAACGAAATGTCCGGCATCACGCGATGCAACAGGAAACCCATGATCGCCAGCATCACCATCATCTGCAGGACGGGCTCCAGCAGCGCCCACAGATAGCCCAGCCGGTATTCGCCGAAGCGGGTCTTGAGTTCTCTCAGGAACAGCGCATGCACGGAGTTGCGCATCACGCTCCAGCCATTGCGCGCCGTCACAGGTCGAAATACTTGACGATGCCGGCCGGGCGGTTCTGCGGGTCCACCGCGATCAAGGAGGTGATCTTGCGTTTCAGCATCAGCTCTTCAGCATCCGCGAACATCGCATCGCAGGGAATGGTCAATGGCGTGGGCGTCATCAGCTGGCGGGCGCTCAGCGTGCCGGGCGCGTCGCTGCGCTCCATGCCGCGGCGCAGGTCGCCGTCGGTGATGATCCCCAGCAGGCTACCATCGTCGTCCAGCACTACGGTCAGGCCCAGGCAGCCCTTGGTCATGTGGTTGACCACTTGCTTGAAATCGTCGCCGGGATGATTGCTGGGGACTGTCGGCGTCATCACGTCGCGGACGCGGGTCAGCAATTTTCTGCCCAGAGAGCCGCCGGGGTGGAAGCGGGCGAAGTCGGTGGGCTGGAACTGGCGCAGTTCCATCAAGGCCACGGCCAGCGCGTCGCCCATCACCAGCGTCAGGGTAGTCGACGTGGTGGGAGCAAGATTATGGGGGCAGGCTTCGCGCTCGATCGGGACCAGCAAGACGCAGTCCGCCTCGCGGGCCAGCGTCGAATCGCTTCCGCCGGTGATGGCCAATACCGGCGCGCCGATGTGTTTCAGGTAAGGCAGCAGGCGCAGCACTTCCTCGGTCTCGCCGCTGTTGGACAGCAGCAGCACGCTGTCCTGCGGGCTGATCATGCCCAGGTCGCCATGGAAGGCCTCGCCGGGGTGGACGAAGAAGCTGGAGGTGCCGGTGGACGCGAAAGTGGCGGCGATCTTGCGGCCGATGATGCCGGATTTGCCCATGCCGCAGACGATCAGTTTGCCTTGCGTGGCGTGAATCAGCTCCACCGCATGGTTGAAGTCGTCCGACAGTCTGTCCGCCTGAGTCTGGAGCGCTCGGGCCTGCTCCGCGAAGACTGCCGATCCTGTGTGCGCATGCTGGGTCATGGTTATTGTTTAAAGTGCGTGCTTGGTATCAAAATTGTATCGGAATGTATAATTCTGCCATGACTGAGAACGTTTGTTGCAGTTTTTTTAAAAAATCATCGTTTTCATTTCGTTTGCAATATGATTTTCGGGCATTTAAATCCAATCAATGACAAATGGCTGTTCTTTTTGTAACAAAATAGAATGTGTACAGACTCTAGCGGAATTTCGAGATTTCAATGGCAGGAACGGGATTTGCCGCGTATTTATGAAAATTTGATGCGGCGCGCCGCTGTTTCTGCGGGAATTTGACACCCCGGCCGCTACAGTTCGCTTGAGAGTGCATCCATACCTCAATCCTGGAGCGAGCCATCATGTCCGCACTGACTACTGAACACGGCCTGCCGGCTGATCCGGAGCCTGGAAGTCGCAGCCGGCTATTGCGTTTCCTGACCCATGAAAAGCGCTGCTGGCGCCGACTGGCTTATTGGTTGAAGCAGTTCAACTTGGATGCCGGCGTGCCTGCGCGTTGCTATGCCTGGCGCGCCGCGCCGGAAGATCCTCCTGAAGACCACGAGCACCTGCTGCTCTGACGCGTGTCCGATGCCGACGCGCGCCGCGTCGCCGCTTCGGCATCCTCCACCCGTTTTTCCTCGCATTTCCGCCTGTGTTTTTGCGCCGTTGCCGCTACAATGGCTGCTTCCTGTTTCCATCTAGCTTGATCAATCATGAAGTCCGGTTCCGGTCCTTTGCCGCGCCTGCCTGGCAGCCGTTTGCAGCAACGGACCCGCAAGCAGCTGCGCGATGGCGGCGTGATCGCCTATTCCACTGAATCCTGCTACGGTTTGGGTTGCCGTCCGCTCGACACCCGCGCGATACGCCGCGTGCTGGCGATCAAGGCGCGGCCCAACCACAAGGGGCTGATCGTCATCGCCGCCGATTTCGAGCAGATCCGCCACCTGGTCAAACCGCTGTCCGCCGCGCAGCGCGCGGAACTGGCGCGCTATTGGCCCGGTCCATATACCTTTTTGCTGCCGGCGTCGCGGCGGGTGCCGCCGGCCTTGCGCGGCCGGCACCACAAGATCGCGGTGCGGGTCACCGCGCACGGCGAGGCGGCGGCGCTGTGCCGTCGGCTTGGCACGGCGCTGGTGTCCACTTCGGCCAACCGGGCCGGGCAGAAATCGCTGAAGACGGCGCGAGCCTGTCGAATGGCTTTCAAGGACAAGGTGCTGACGCTGCCGGGCCGCATCGGCAAGCGGCGCAAGCCATCGACCATCATCGATCTGGAGAGCGGCCGCGTATTGCGCTAGGCCGCGTGTGAACTGAGGAATAAAACGTGCAACAGATTTCTTTTATCAGCCTGATCCTGAACGCCAGCCTGCTGGTGCAACTGGTGATGGCGGGCCTGGCGCTGACGTCGCTGCTGTCCTGGGCGCTGATCTTCAACAAGATCTCGGTGCTGCGCTCGGCCAAGCGCCACAGCGAGGAGTTCGAGCGCAATTTCTGGAGCGGCGCCGATCTGAACCGCCTGTATGAAGACGTGTGCCGCCGCAGCGACACCGCCGGCATGGAGCGCATCTTCCAGTCCGGCTTCGCCGAGTTCCTGAAGCAGCGCGGCCGCAGCGGCGCCGAGCTGTCCGACATCATGGATGGTTCCCGCCGCGCGATGCGGGCGGCGGCGCAGCGGGAGCTGGACACGCTGGACAGCCATACCTCCTTCCTGGCCACCGTCGGCTCGGTCAGCCCCTACATCGGCCTGTTCGGCACCGTGTGGGGCATCATGCACGCCTTCATCGGGCTGGGGAACGCCGGCCAGGCCACGCTGAGCACCGTGGCCCCGGGCATCGCCGAGGCGCTGGTGGCCACCGCCATCGGCCTGTTCGCTGCGATTCCGGCGGTGGTGGCCTACAACCGCTTCGCCACCGACGTCGACCGCCTAGCCACCCGCTTCGACACCTATATGGAAGAGTTTTCCAACATCCTGCAGCGGTTGGCGACGCGTTAAGACGCTTGCCGTTTCGGCTTGCATACGGCATGGTTTCGGTTCGGAATTTACGGACTGAACCATGCCTTTTTCACGCCTCGCGCCGCTGACGCTGGCCGCCTTCCTCGCCCTCTACCTGGTCTGGGGCTCCACCTATCTAGTCATCCGCATCGGGGTCGAATCCTGGCCGCCGCTGCTGATGGCCGGCATCCGCTTCCTGTTGGCCGGCAGCCTGGTGCTGATCTATCTCGCGTGGAAGAGGACGCCGTGGCCGAGTGCGCGCCAACTGGGCGGCGCGGCCCTGCTGGGCGTGCTGATGCCGGCGATAGGCAACGGCCTGGTGACGGTGGCCGAGCGAGAGGTGTCGTCGGGCGTGGCCGCGCTGGTGATCGCGACGGTGCCGCTGTTCACGCTGCTGTTCGCCCGCTTGTTCGGCCACCAGTCGCGGCCGCTGGAGTGGGCCGGCATGGCGCTGGGCGTGGCCGGCATCGCGCTGTTGAACCTGGGTTCCAGCCTTAGCGCCAGCCCGCGCGGCGCGGCGCTGCTGATCCTGGCCTCGGCCGGCTGGGCGCTGGGTTCGGCCTGGAGCAAGAAGCTGCCGCAGCCGGCGGGCGCGATGGGCAGCGCCTGGACCATGATTTTCGGCGGCCTGGCCCTGGTCGCGTCCAGCTTCGCCGTCGGCGAGCGCCTGGCCGCCTGGCCCGGCGTCGAAGGCTGGGCCGCGCTGCTGTACTTGACGGTGTTCGGTTCGATGATTGCCTACAGCGCCTACCTGTATCTGTTGAAAACGGTGTCGGCGGCGGCGGCCACCAGCTACGCCTACGTCAATCCGGTGATCGCGGTGCTGTTGGGCGCGGTGTTCCTCGGCGAGCATGTCGGCGCGCACGAGATGCTGGCGATGGTGGTGATCGTCACCGCGGTGGTGTTGATCAGCTGGCGGCGTTCATGAGGCGGCCGGTCTCTCCTGCATGCATGTCGGGGCGGTAGGGACGTCCAGCCTGTAGCGGGACCACTACCTTGCCAATCAAGCAAAAAAACGCCGCTCCCGGGAGCGGCGTTTTTCATAGCGGGCGCTGAGCTCAGATCGGCTGCCACAGCGTGGGCTGGGTGGATGGCGTCCAGCCGGCGCCGGCCCAGGCAGTGTGCGGCTGCAGGCAACGGTACTGGCGGCCCTGGTAGCTGACCACCTGGCTCTGCGCGTATTTGACGCCTTCCTTCCAGGCGTTGGCTGCGGATGGGGGAGTGCCGGCATCGCCTTTCTTCAGGTCGATCGCGAAGCCGTAGCCCTTGTAGCTGTCGTTCAGATAGACGCGATTGGCCGTGGCGTCTTTCACCGGGACGATGGAAACCGCGCGCTGCTGCGACTTCATCACGCCGATGCGGATGAACGGCGAGGCGGCGTTCACCTTCTGCGCCAACTCGTACGGCCAATTCGCGATCTGGCCGCTGACGGCGTTCAGCGCCACCGTGTGTTTTTCGGCGTCGCGGCCCTGGCTGTCGAACACGCGCAGCGTGGCGCTGCTGCCGGCCGGCAGATTCTCCCGCGCGGCGGCGTTGCCGATTTCTTTCCACGGATTGGCCGCCGGCGGCGCGGCGTCGCCGCCGAAATTGACGTCGGAGCAGGAATAGAACGCTTCCTCGCTGTCGGAGCGTTTCCAGACGTTGAAGATGATGTGGGGGCCAGTCTTGCCTTGCGGCAGCTTCAGCGTCATGTGGTAACGCTTGCTGGCATCCTGCGTCGGATTGCCGTTGATGGTGCCGAACGGCTCCAGATCCGACCATTTCAGCGCTTGCTTCGGATTCCAGCCGTTCTTGGTCACATAGAACTTGAAGTACTTGGTGGCGTGCGGCGCGGTGGCTTTATAGATGAATTCGAAGTTGCCGCTGGCGTCCGGCACGATGCTGGTGGCGCGCCAATCGTCGCGGGCCAGATTGAAGCCTTTGAATTCGGCCTTGCCGCCGCCGCACAGCGTGCCGTCGGGCACCATCGCCTGGTGGTTGTCGCCCTGCGGGTTCTGGTTGACGCCGTTCCAGTCGTACATCGCCTGGGTGCCGCCCACTTGTTTGGCGGCCTGGCAGGCAGAGGACTTCGGCGCTTCCGGGCCTTCCAGAAAGCAGCTGTAGACGCGGTTGATCGGGATTTCCATCGCGCCATGGGCCCACAGCGGGCGCTCAGGCAGCTCAGGGTCAGCGCGGCGGGAAGATGCCAATGCAGTTTCATGCGGACTCCTTGTCTGGTAGTGGTATGTCAGCGCATCGTCATCAGCCAGGGCGTTCGGCGTCCTTGAATCGGATAAATGATTTAAAATGTGATCATCATATTAAATGTAAGTTTATTAATTGGTATTAGTGCCAATTCTCATGCGCCGAGGCGCAATTTCTGATTCTTGCAAAGATCGTCTGGCATTTGACCTGCCCGATTGGTCGTCGGGCGGCGCGTCCTGCGCCAGCCATCTCACGCTTCCTTGTTGTCGCGGTTCTTTCTGATTTCTCCTGATCGCCCGGTTTTGTCGTTTTGTTGCCATGCGCGATGCGCGAAGGGGGCTTGGCTTGATAATTGGTATTGACGTGGTATTAATGTGGTATTACCGTGCGAGCTGTAATGGAACGGTTACGCGGCAAGCTGTCCCGCGTTGGGATACCGGCGCGGCTTGACTGGGCTTACACTGCGGTTTTCAGACCACTTCAGACGACCATGGAAAACCGCTGGCAAGCATTGAAACCGGATGAAAACCTGAGCACGCCGCTGTATCTGCAGCTGTCGCGCAAGCTGGCCGACGCGATCAACGCCGGCTGGTGGCAAGCGGACGAGGCGCTGCCGTCGGAGCGGACGTTTTCGGAAGAGCTGGGCATTTCGCGGGTGACCGCGCGCAAGGCGATGGACGTGCTGCTGGAGCAGGGCATGATCCGCCGGCGCCAGGGGTCGGGCACCTTCATCACGCCCAGGCTGGAGCAGCCGCTGTCGCGGCTGACCGGCTTCACCGAGCAGCTGAGGCTGCGCGGTTTTGTGCCTTCGTCGGTGTGGCTGGAGCGCGGCGTGTTTCCGCCCAGCAACGAGGAGGTGATCAAACTGGGGCTGTCGCCGACCTCGATGGTGGCGCGGCTCAAGCGCCAGCGCCTCGCCGACGGCGTGGTGATGGCGATTGAAATGAGTACGATGCCGGTCGCGTACCTGCCCGATCCGCAGGCGGTGGGCACTTCGCTGTATGCCCATTTGGACGCGGCGGGCCATTCGGTGGTGCGGGCCTTGCAGCATATCCGGGCGGTGAACGCCTCCGGCGACGTGGCCCAGCTTGCGGGCATCCGCCCCGGCGAGGCGATGCTGCTGATCACCCGGATCGGCTTCAACGCCGACAACGTGGCGATCGAGCTGACCGACACCTATTGCCGCAACGATTATTACGATTTCGTAGCTGAACTGAAACGATGACTGAAACGCAGACCTTGCAGGGCCGCATCCTGACCGCCTCCGGCTGGATGGACGGCGCCGTGCGCCTGGCGGCCGACGGCCGCATCGCAGAGATAGACGCCCGCCTGGCGTCGGGCCGCCAGCCCGAACGCTACATCCTGCCGGGCTTCATCGACCTGCACGTGCACGGCGGCGGCGGCGTGGACATCATGGAGGGCGGCGACGCCGTCTCCCATGTCGCCCGGCTGCACGCGCGCTTCGGCACCACCTCCTTGCTCGCCACCACCATGACCGCGCCGCCGGAGGAAATCTCCCGCGTGCTGGCGGACATCGGCCGCTGCAGCAAGGAGCGCGCGCCGGCGGGCAGCCGCGTGCTCGGCGTGCACCTGGAAGGTCCGTACATCAACCCCGGCAAGCTGGGCGCCCAGCCCGACGACGCCTGCCGGGCGGCGATGGCGCAGATAAACGGCTACCGCGCGCTGGCGCCGATCTCGCTGATCACCTTGGCGCCGGAAATCCCGGGCCACCTCGACATCATCCGCGAACTCAGCGAACAGGGCGTCCGGATGCAGATGGGCCATACCCTCGGCAGCTATGAGGAGGCGGTGGCCGCGCTGGAGCAGGGCGCGTCCGGCTTCACCCATCTTTTCAACGCCATGACCGGCCTGCATCACCGCCAGCCGGGCGTGGTCGGCGCGGCGCTGGCCCATGCCGAGTACGCCGAGCTGATTCCCGATCTGCTCCACGTCCATCCCGGCGCCATCCGCACCGCGCTGCGCGCCATTCCGCGCCTCTATTGCGTCACCGACTCCACCGCCGCCGCCGGCATGCCGGACGGCGAGTACAAGCTGGGCTCCCATTCGGTCACCAAGTGCATGGGCGGGGTCAGGCTGGCCGACGGCACGTTGGCCGGCAGCACGCTGACCATGGACCAGGCGCTGCGCAATCTGGTGAAGATCGGCCTGCCGCTGGCCGACGCCTCCAACCGCCTGTCGCTGTACCCGGCCGATTACCTGGGCCTGGCCGACCGCGGCCGGCTGGCAGCCGGCGCCTGGGCCGACATCGCGGTGATGGACGCCGAACTGAATCTGCAGCAAGTCTACATTGAGGGAGAAGAGATTGGCCTCGTTGATGCTTGAGGAAGCGCTGTATTCCGCCGAAGCGGTGGCGGCGCAACATATGTACGCCGATGAAGGGCTGGCCGCGCTGGGGCGCGAGCTGGGCCGCATCAGCCCGCGGCTGGCGCTGACCGTCGCCCGCGGCAGTTCCGACCACGCCGCCAGCTACTTCGCCTACCTGGTGATGCAGCGTCTGGGCATTCCGGTGGTGTCGCTGCCGATGTCGCTGGTCACTCTGCACCAGTCGCCGCTGGCGGTGGACGGCCAGCTGGCCGTCGCGCTGTCGCAATCCGGCCAGAGCCCGGACCTGGTGGACACCATGAAGGCCCTGTCCGCCGCCGGCGCCCACACCGTGGCGCTGGTCAACAAGCAGCAATCGCCGCTGGCCGAGTCCTGCGACTGGGCGGTGCCGCTCTGCGCCGGCGAGGAAAAGAGCGTCGCCGCCACCAAGAGCTATATCGCTTCGCTGTCCGCCGTCGCCCGCCTGGTCGCCCACTGGCAGGCCGACGAGAAGCTGCTGTCCGCGCTGGCCAACCTGCCGCAGAGCCTGCAGGACGCCGCCGGACTGGACTGGTCGGCCGCGATCGAGGTGCTGAAGCCGGCAGAACGCATCATGGTGGTCGGCCGCGGCCTGGGCTTCGCGGTGGCGCTGGAGGCGGCGCTGAAGTTCAAGGAAACCTGCGCGATCCAGGCCGAGGCCTTCTCCGGTGCCGAGATCAAGCATGGCCCGATGGCGCTGATCGACGACGGCTACCCGCTGCTGGTGTTCGCGCCGCGCGGCCCGGAGCAGCAGGGCCTGATCGATCTGGCCGAGGAAATGCGCGGCCGCGGCGCGCGCGTGCTGCTGGCCGCGCCGGACAATGTGGCCAGCCGCGACCTGACGCTGGCGGTGGCCGACGATGAGGCGCTGGATCCGCTGCTGGCGATCCAGAGCTTCTATCTGATGGCGGCGCGCCTGTCCGAGGCGCGCGGCCTGAATCCGGATCTGCCGCGCCACCTGTCCAAGGTGACCCGCACCCGTTGACCGGATGAGCAGACAGGCGGCGCAGACCGCCGTGGCGGCCGCGGCGACGCGGCCCGCCGACAACAGAATCGACAGAATAAGGACGCTCGATGACCACAACGCTCGAACTGCTGGCCCCGTTTTCCGGGCCGGCGATCGCGCTCGACCGCGTGCCCGATCCGGTATTCGCCGGGCGGATGATGGGGGATGGCCTGGCCATCGACCCGCTGTCGCCGACGCTGCTGGCGCCCTGTAGCGGCGCGGTGGCCCAGTTGGCCCGCACCGGCCACGCGCTGACCATCGCCGCCGACAACGGCGCCGAAGTGCTGATCCATATCGGCATCGATACCGTCAAGCTGGAAGGCCGCGGCTTCCGTCCGTTGGTCGCCGTCGGCGACCGCGTGCA
The DNA here is from genome assembly GCF_000971335.1 of Chromobacterium vaccinii. Classification (GTDB taxonomy): domain Bacteria; phylum Pseudomonadota; class Gammaproteobacteria; order Burkholderiales; family Chromobacteriaceae; genus Chromobacterium; species Chromobacterium vaccinii. The sequence goes on along the minus strand of NZ_JZJL01000009.1, from coordinate 67,330 downwards.
AGCCGGCCAGCCGCTGATCGAGGTGGACCTGGACGCGGTGGCGCGCCAGGCGCCGTCGCTGCAGACCATGGTGGTCATCGCCAATTCCGACCAATTCAGTTTTCCCCGCCGTGCCGAAGGCCTGCTTGAAGCCGGCCGTTCGCACTTCCTGATCCTGGCGGCTCGCGAGGCTGTCTCCCCTTGCGAGTCCGCCGGCGGCCCGGAGCGCCGCGGCGAGGCTACGGTGCGCCACGAGGGCGGCCTGCACGCGCGGCCGTCGGCCTTGGTGCAGCAGGCGGCCAAGCGGCACGCCGCCGAGGTGTCCATCGAATTGTCCGGCAAGCGGGCCAACGCCCGCAGCGTGGTGGCGCTGATGGGCCTGGGCGTGGCGGAGGGCGACCGCGTCGCGGTCATCGTCAGCGGCCATGACGCCGACGCGGCGCTGGCCGCCGTGATCGAGGCATTGCAAACCCGCAGCGAAGCCGGCCATGCCGCCGCGGCGCCGGCTCAGGCCCGCGAACCGGTCGCCGGCTATCTCGCCGGCGTAGCCGCCGCGCCGGGCCTGGCGATCGGCCGCGTGGTCAGGCTGGACGCTTTCGAGATGCCGCTGCCGGAGCAGGGCGGGGGTATCGCGGAAGAGCGGGCCGCCCTGACGTCGGCGCTGGCCCGGGTGCGCGGCGCGATCTCGTCCGGCATCGACGTGGCTTTGCGCCGCGGCGCCACCGCCGAGAGCGACATCTTCGCCGCCCATCTGGCCTTGCTCGACGATCCCGAGCTGCTGTCAGCGGCCGAGGCCGACATCGATGCCGGCCGCGGCGCCGGCTTCGGTTTCCGCCGCGCGGTGCGCGCCCAGTGCGCGATCCTGGCCGGACTGGGCAATCAGTTGCTGGCCGAACGGGTGGCCGATCTGAAAGACATCGAGCGCCAGGTGCTGGTGGCGCTGTACGGCGAGCCGGAGCAGGGGCCGGAGCTGTTCGACGCCTCCATCCTGGCGGCCGAGGACTTGGCGCCGTCCGAGCTGACCCGCCTGCCGCGCGGCAAGGTGGCCGGCATCGTCACCGCCGCCGGCGGGGCCAGCGGCCATGTCGCCATCCTGGCGCGGGCGCTGGGCATTCCGGCGCTGGTGGCCTGCGGGCCGTCGGCGCTGGCGCTGGAACAGGGGCAGACCCTGGTGCTGGACGCGCGCGCCGGCCTGGCCAATCCGCAGCCGAGCGCGGCCGATCTGGCCGCCGCCCGCGCCGAGATCGACAAGCTGGAGGCGAAGCGGCGCGCGATGCAGGCGTCGGCCAACGCGCCGGCCATCACTGTCGACGGCGTGGCGATCGAAGTGGCGGTCAACATCGCCAACGCCGACGACGCGCGCGAGGGCGTCGCCCACGGCGCCGACGCGGTGGGGCTGCTGCGCACCGAATTCCTGTTCATCGACCGCCGCGACGCGCCGACCGAGGCCGAGCAGACCGAGGCCTACCAGGCGGTGCTGGACGCGCTGGACGGCCGCAACGCCATCATCCGCACGCTGGACGTGGGCGGCGACAAAGAGGTGCCCTACCTGCAACTGCCGCCGGAGCCGAATCCGGCGCTGGGCCTCAGGGGCATCCGCACCGGCTTCGCCTATCCGGACATGCTGGACACCCAGCTGCGCGCCTTGCTGGCGGTGAAGCCGCTGTCGCGGCTGCGCATCCTGGTGCCGATGATCGCCGACGTCGGCGAGCTGATCCGGCTGCGCGAGCGCATCGAGCAGCTGGCCGGCGCAATGAATCTGGCCGAGCGGCCGCAGCTGGGCGTGATGGTGGAAGTGCCGTCGGCGGCGCTGCTGGCCGATCAACTGGCCAGGCACGCCGACTTCCTCTCCATCGGCAGCAACGACCTGACCCAGTACACGCTGGCGATGGACCGCTGCAACGCCACGCTGGCCTCGCGCATCGATTCGATGCATCCCGGCCTGCTGCGCCTGATCGCCATCACGGTGGAAGGCGCCAAGAAGCATGGCAAGTGGGTGGGCGTCTGCGGCGCGATGGCGTCGGATCCGCAGGCGGTGCCGGTGCTGATCGGGCTGGGCGTCGCCGAGCTGTCGGTCAGCCCGCGGCTGGTGCCGGAGGTGAAGAGCCTGGTGCGCGGCCTGTCGCGCCGGCATTGCGAGGAAGAGGCGCTGAGGCTGTTGGCGCTTGGGTCGCCGCAGGCGGTGCGCGGCAGGGTGACGGAACTGTGGCCCGGCGTGTGACGGCGGGCATCGGTGCGAAGTGCTGGCGAGCCGCCATCGGACAAGACGGCACCAGAATTAACCTGGGAGATATGTTGTGAGTACTCTTAACAAGTTTGCCGGCATCCAGCAGCTGGGGCGCGCCCTGATGCTGCCGATCGCCGTGCTGCCGGTGGCCGGCCTGCTGCTGAGGCTGGGCCAGCCCGACCTCTTGGACATCAAGATCATGGCCCAGGCGGGCGACGCCATCTTCGGCAACCTGGCGCTGATCTTCGCCATCGGCGTGGCGGTGGGTTTCGCCAAGGACAACAACGGCACGTCCGGCCTGGCCGGCGCCATCGGCTTCCTGGTGCTGACCGCGGTGCTGAAGGTGATCGACGACAAGATCAATATGGGCGTGCTGTCCGGCATTCTGTCGGGCCTGATCGCCGGCTATCTGTACAACCGCTACAAGGACATCAAGCTGCCCAGCTACCTGGCCTTCTTCGGCGGCAAGCGCTTCGTCCCCATCGTCACCGGCTTCTCCATGCTGATCCTGGGCGCGGTGCTCGGCTACATCTGGCCGCCGATCCAGCACGGCATCGACAGCGTCGGCAAATGGCTGATCGGCGCGGGCGAGATCGGCGTGTTCTTCTACGGCGTGCTCAACCGCATCCTGATCGTCACCGGCCTGCACCACATCCTCAATACCATGGTCTGGTTCCAGGTGGGCGATTTCACCAATGCCGCCGGCAAGCTGGTGCACGGAGACCTGACCCGCTTTTTCGCCGGCGACAAGACCGCGGGCATGTTCATGTCCGGCTTCTTCCCGGTGATGATGTTCGGCCTGCCGGCCGCCTGCCTGGCGATGTACCGCACCGCCAAGCCGGAAAACCGCGCGGCCGTCGGCGGCCTGCTGTTTTCGATGGCGTTGACCGCGATGCTGACCGGCGTCACCGAGCCGGTGGAATTCGCCTTCATGTTCCTGGCGCCGGCGCTGTACGCGATCCATGCGGTGCTGACCGGCCTGGCGATGGCCATCATGCAGACGCTGGACGTCAAGCTGGGCTTCGGCTTCTCCGCCGGCCTGTTCGACTATTTGCTGAACTTCGGCCTGGCCACCAAGCCCTTGCTGCTGCTGCCGGTGGGCGCGGCCTACTTCATCGTTTACTACGGCCTGTTCGTGTTCTTCATCCGCAAGTTCGACCTGAAAACCCCCGGCCGCGAGGACGTGATGGTGGCCGTGGCTGAAGTCGGCGCCGGCACCGGCCGCGCGCGCGCCTTCATCGACGCGCTGGGCGGCGCCGCCAACCTGAAATCGGTGGACGCCTGCACCACCCGCCTGCGCCTGCAGGTGGCCAGCAACGACAAGGTCAACGAAGCGGCGCTGAAGGCGCTGGGCTCGCGCGGCCTGATCAAGCCGGCCGCCGGCAGCGTGCAGGTGGTGCTGGGGCCAGAGGCGGATTTGATCGCCGACGAGATCCGCGGCGCGCTGGGCAGCGCCGCCGCGGAACCGCAGGTAGCCGCTCCGGCGGTGGCCGAGTCGCTGGCTTCCGCCGCCGCGGCGGGCGGCGCCAGCATCGACAAGGCGCGCTGGCTGGCGGCGCTGGGCGGCGCCGGCAATGTGCGCAAGATCGAGGCGGTGGCGGGCAGCCGGCTGCGGGTGGAAGTGGCCGACGCCGCGCTGGTGGACCAGGCGGCGCTGCTGCAGCTGGGCGCCAGCGGCGTCACCGCGGTGTCCGCCAGCCTGCTGCACGTGGTGCTGCGGGCCGACGCCGCGCCGTACGCCGCGGTTTTGCAAGGATGAGGCCGCTAAAATCGCAAACACTTGATGTAGCGTGTTGATTACAAGCGAAAATCAGAGGAAAGTGACAGCGCGGGACCGGAAACGGCCTGCGCTGTTTTCGTTTGGCGGGGTGCGCTGTCCCTGCCCGGCGGCGACGGGCCCCGTCCGCGGAATTCGTATTTTTCGGTGGCGATGTTCACTCCATCGAATCGTTCATTGAGCTGCCACAAGCTGACAAGGAGACTTCATCATGGCTATCAAAGTCGGTATCAACGGTTTCGGTCGTATCGGTCGCATGGTGTTCCGCGCCATCGCCAAGGATTTTCCCGAGCTGGAAGTGGTCGGCATCAACGATCTGCTCGACCCGGAATACCTGGCCTACATGTTGAAGTACGACTCGGTGCACGGCCGCTTCCAGGGCGACGTGAAGGTCGAGGGCGGCAGCCTGGTGGTCAATGGCAAGACCATCCGCCTGACCGCGGAGAAAGACCCGGCCGACCTGAAGTGGAACGAGGTGAGCGCCGAGATCGTCATCGACTGCACCGGCTTCTTCCTGACCAAGGAAGGCTGCCAGAAGCACATCGCCGCCGGCGCCAAGAAAGTGGTGCAGTCCGCGCCGTCCAAGGATGACACCCCGATGTTCGTCTATGGCGTCAACCATGACAAATACGCCGGCGAAACCATCGTTTCCGCCGCTTCCTGCACCACCAACTGTCTGGCTCCGGTGGCCAAGGTGCTGCATGACAACTGGGGCATCAAGCGCGGCCTGATGAGCACCGTGCACGCCGCCACCGCCACCCAGAAGACCGTGGACGGCCCGTCCTCCAAAGACTGGCGCGGCGGCCGCGGCATCCTGGAAAACATCATCCCGTCGTCCACCGGCGCCGCCAAGGCCGTGGGCAAGGTGATTCCGGAGCTGAACAAGAAGCTGACCGGCATGGCCTTCCGCGTGCCGACTTCCGACGTGTCCGTGGTCGACCTGACCGTGGAGCTGGAGAAGGAAGCCGACTACGCCGACATCTGCAAGGCGATGAAGGCCGCCGCCGAAGGCGAACTGAAGGGCGTGCTGGGCTACACCGATGAAAAAGTGGTGTCGACCGACTTCGTCGGCAACACCGCGCCGTCCACCTTCGACGCCGACGCCGGCATCGCGCTGGACAAGACCTTCATCAAGGTGGTGGCCTGGTACGACAACGAGTACGGCTACACCTGCAACATGCTGCGCTTCGTCAAGCACGTGGCAGGTTGAGCCGCGACGCTGTAAGGGAGAGTTGTTCTCTGTTCCGGCCGGCGCCCTAGGGGCCCCGGCCGTTTTTTCATTCGTCTTCGCTCAGCATCGGCATCCTCGGCGGCACCGGCATGTCGATAATGATCGAGGTCTTGGTGTCGCCGAACTGCATCAGCCGCGCGATCAGCGCCTGCAGCGCCGGCATGGTGTCCACCGCCACCCGTATCATCAGGCCGCTGGTGCCGGTGATGGACGCGCACTCGATCACTTCCGGCGTATTGCGGATCTGCTCGATCACCAGGTAGTACTCCAAGTGCTTGACTGTCAATTCGATCAGGCAGGCGATGGGCAGGCCGATCCGGTTGGGATCGATGCGGGCATGGTAGCCGGTGACCACGCCGGACTGCTCCAGCTTGGCCACCCGGTCGGCCACCGCCGGCGCCGACAGGTTTACCCGCCGCGCCAGTTCGGCGAAGCTGATTCTGGCATTTTCGTGCAGCGCAGCGAGGATTTTGCGATCGAATCTGTCCATGTTTCGAATCAAAGGAAATATGACGAAATAAAGATAGATAATAAAGCTAAATGTAGAAAAATCCTATTGTCGAGTGGCCTATGCAGCAGTATAGCTACGTAAAATTCAGCCCGTATCTGGAACAAGCGGCACGTCCCGCCGTTTGCTCCGCTCCAAGATTGGTTGCGGATGAGCGAGTCGCTCGACCCCCTCATTTGAGACTGTCCTGGTGATCTCTTTGTCCCTGGTCTCTTGTCAGATCAATGTTTTTGACGACGACCATTCCGGGTCTGCCTGATAGGCAGGCCCGTTTTTTTTTGGGTCTGGCGCGAGAGGGCGGTTTACGGGAAAATCGCGGCGCGGGAACTTTCCAAGACATGTCATATTAGTGTCATCTGGCGTTTGTATGCTTGCCGCAAAATCAAACCCGAGGATAGCCACATGGCCGCCAACATTCTGCTTGTCGAAGACGAACCGGCGATTCAGGAGCTGATCGCCTTCAACCTGGCCCAGGCCGGCCATCATGTGCTGCGCGCGGGCACCGCCGAGGCGGCGTTGACGCTGGTGAGGAACGCCTTGCCCGACCTGGTGCTGCTGGACTGGATGCTGCCGGGCGCCAGCGGCATCGACGTCGCCAAGCGCCTGCGCGCCGACGAGCGCACCCGCCACATCCCCATCATCATGCTGACCGCCCGCTCCGACGAGCAGGACAAGGTCGCGGGTCTGGAAACCGGCGCCGACGACTACATCACCAAGCCGTTCTCGCCGCGCGAGCTCCTGGCCCGCATCAAGGCCGTGCTGCGCCGCCGCGCGCCGCAGATGACCGACGACGCGGTCGACGTGCAAGGCTTGCGGCTGGACCCGGTGACCCACCGCGTCACCGGCAACGGCAGCGTGATCGAGCTTGGCCCCACCGAATTCCGCCTGCTGCACTTCTTCATGACCCATCCGGAGCGCGTCCACTCCCGCGCCCAGCTGCTGGACCAGGTGTGGGGCGACCACGTCTTCGTCGAGGAGCGCACCGTGGACGTGCACATCCGCCGCCTGCGCAGCGCGCTGGAGGGCACCGAGCACGACAGCCTGATTCAGACCGTGCGCGGCACCGGCTACCGCTTCTCCGTCCAGCAGTAATGCGAGAACTCCTGCAACGCACCGCGCTGTGGCTGGCGGCCATCCTGATCGTCAGCGCCGGTTTCTGGGCGCTGTCGTCGGCGACCGACGCGCTGCTGGTGCTGGCCATCTCGCTGGGCGGCTGGCTGGCTTTCAACCTCTACCACATCGCGCTGCTGCTGCGCTGGCTGCGCCATCCGGTGCCCGAGCGGGTGCCGGACGGCTTCGGCGTCTGGCACTCGGTGTTCATGATCCTCTACCGCACCATGCGCAACCAGAGCCAGAGCAAGAAGAAGCTGACCCACGCGCTGGAGCGCTTCATCAACGCCGGCGAGGCGATGCCGGACGGCGTGGTGGTGCTGGACGAGCACGACCGCATCGAATGGGTGAACCCGATGGCGGTGGAGCATCTGGGCCTGGACCGCAAGCGCGACGTCGGCAACCAGATCCTCAACCTGATCCGCCAGCCGGCCTTCCATACCTATATGAAGAACGCCAGCTTCAGCCAGCCGCTGACGCTGAGCTTCAGCCAGCCGCGCGAACTGGTGATCTCGCTGCAGCTGGTGCCGTTCGATTCCACCCGCAAGCTGCTGTTGACCCGCGACATCACCCAGCTGGAGCGGGTGCAGACCGTGCACCGCGATTTCGTCGCCAACGTTTCGCATGAGCTGCGCACGCCGCTGACCGTGGTCGGCGGCTTCCTGGAAACGCTGAACGACATGCCGGAAGTGGACGAGCGCACGCTGCGCCAGTTCCTGCCGATGATGATGGAGCAGTCGCGGCGGATGCAGAGCCTGGTGGAAGACCTGCTGGCGCTGTCCCGGCTGGAGAACAGCCCGAAGGCCGTCAGCTCCGAGCACGTGGACATGCAGATGATGCTGGACACGCTGATGGTGGAGGCCGAGGGGCTGTCCCAGGGGCGGCACCAGGTCAAGCTGGCGCGCTGCTGCGACGCCGGCCTGTGGGGCAGCGGGCAGGAGCTGCATTCGGCGTTCGGCAATCTGGTGTCCAACGCGGTGCGCTACACGCCGGAGGGCGGCAGCATCACCCTGTCCTGGCAGGATGAGGGCGAGCAGCTGCGTTTTTCCGTCGCCGACACCGGCATCGGCATTCCGCGCGAGCACATCCCGCGGCTGACCGAGCGCTTCTACCGCGTCGACCGCGGCCGCTCGCGCGGCAGCGGCGGCACCGGGCTTGGCCTCGCCATCGTCAAGCACGTGCTGGCCCGCCACCACGCCCGGCTGGAAATCAAGAGCGAGCCGGACAAGGGCAGCACGTTCAGCGCGGTGTTCCCGCGCGAGCGCCGCAACGACAGCCAGGCCGCCTGAGCCAGCGCAAATCGCCGCGCCTCTCCTCTTGGCGCGGCGGCGTTGCCGGGGTAGGATGGATTCTTTATCTCAAGCAATACCCGGACGCCTCACCATGAATCGTTTGCAAGCCATCCGTCCCTTCGGCCAGCGCATCTGGCTGGACAACCTGTCCCGTGAACTGATCGCCTCCGGCGAACTGGCCCGCCTGCTGGCCGACGACGGCATCGCCGGCGTGACCTCCAATCCGGCCATTTTTTACAAGGCGATCAGCGGCGACGCGAGCTATCAGGGCGAACTGGCCGTTCTGAAGCAGAACGCCGCCCTGTCCGCCGAGGCCCGCTACGAGAAGCTGGTGGTGGCCGACATCCAGGCGGCCTGCGACCTGCTGCTGCCGCAGTACGAAGCCAGCCAGGGCAACGACGGCTACGTCAGCCTGGAAGTGTCGCCCGAGCTGTCGCGCGACGAGGCCGGCACCCTGGCCGCCGCGCGCCGCCTATGGGCCGAGATCGGCCGCGCCAACGCGATGATCAAGATCCCGGCGACCGCCGAGGGCGTCCGCGCGTTCCAGACGCTGACCCGCGAAGGCGTCAACGTCAACATCACGCTGCTGTTCTCGCTGCCGCAGGTGGAAGCGGTCTGGGACGCCTACATCGCCGGCCTGTCCGCTCGTCTGGCCGACGGCCAGCCGGTGGCCGGCGTCAAGGCCGTGGCCAGCTTCTTCCTGTCGCGCGTCGACAGCCTGCTGGATCCGCAAGTGGCCGAGCCGCATCAGGGCAAGGTGGCGATCGCGCTGTCCAAGGCCGCGTACGCCCGCTACCTGGAGCGCTTCCACGGCGAGGAGTTCGCCAAGCTGCGCGCCGCCGGCGCCCGCCCGCAATTCCTGCTGTGGGCGTCCACCGGCACCAAGAACCCGGCTTACCGCGACGTGCTGTACGTGGAGAGCCTGATCGGCGACGAAACCGTCAACACCGTGCCGGACGCGACCATGGCCGCCTTCCGCGACCACGGCGACGCCGCGCTGACGCTGCCGCAGGGCATGGACGAGGCCAAGGCGCTGCTGGCCGCGGTGGAAGCCGCCGGCATCGACTTGGCCGCGGTCGGCGAGAAGCTGCAGCAGGACGGTTTGAAGCTGTTCGAGGACGCTTTCTCCCAGTTGCTGAAGCTGACCGCCTGAGCGGACCGCCGAGTCAAAGGGTGAAGACAGCGACGGGCTGCCGGCGGAAGCGGGCAGCCCGTTTCGCTTGCAGAGGCGGGCTCAGCCGGCCTGGCGGCGCCTGGCCATATTGGCGCCGGCCTGGCGCAGCTCTTCGGCGCTGAGCGCGCCGGCGGCGGCGGGAAACAGCCATTCCTCCTCGGCGGCCGCGTGCTCGCGGTACTGGCGGGCGAATTCCTGCAGCTCGGTCCTGCTGATCTGGCGGATGCGCCCGTCGCGCAGCGCGACCAGGTCGTCGCGGATGGCGTTCCAGCAGGAGTGCAGGTAGCCGTGCTCGGCGGATAGCTGCTCCAGCCGCGAGGCGGCGGTGGGGAGGCGTTCTTCGAGCAGGGGAAACAGCTCTTCCTCTTCGTCGGTATGATGGGCGGGGCCGGCGACGTCGAAATAGCGGACCACGTCGTCTATGGTGTTGCGCGCGGCGTCGTCGACGCCGTGCTCCTCGATATAGGGCGGCAGCTTGTCCAGTTGATCGCAGAAACGGCGGATCTTGTCGTGACAGGCCTGCAGCATTTCCAGCGGTTGTTCGAAGCTGGGCGCGGCGGCGGCTTTGCCCAAGGTGTCGAGTGTGAGCATGAAGATGGTCTCCTGCGTGGGTTCTGGCATGATTGTGCCGCCATGCCAGGGCCGTGGACATGATGCGCCTCAAGCGGTGAGCGACGCTTTTCCACCCGCGCGACGCGCGACGCAAGTTCTTGATACCGCTTTGCGCGATGGAACACAAGCCGGAATTGTACGAGATGATCCGATCCGAAGATGACGGAGAGATGAAATGGAGTTGCCGTTCGAAGTGACGGAATTGGCCCGCGGCGACGCGGCGCTGGCGCGGCGGGCCCTGCGGCTGCAGCTGGACGCGCACCGGCTGGAGGTGGAGTGGCTGAATTATCCGGCCCTGCCCGTGATGTGGCCGGACCTGGCGGCGTTGCATTCTTGCCGGGACCGCATTCTGGCCGCCTTCGAAGGGAATGAGCTGCGCGGCCTGCTGGTGACGTCCCGCGGTTCCGATGGCGGCATGCACATCGAACGCACGGTGGTGGACCCGGCGCATTTGCAGCAGGGCTGGGGCTATCGGCTGCTGAACCGCGCGCTGCAGGGCGAGGACCGCGTCAGCGTGGATACCGCCGAGGTCAACCAGGCGGCCATCGCGCTGTACCACAAGGCCGGTTTCGTGCTGGAGCAGCGCTGGAACACCACCGACGGGCTGGCGCTGTGGCGGCTGGTCTACCGGCCGTCCGCCGCGCCGGCGCTGGCGCTGGGCGCGGACGGCTGGATGCAGGGCGCCCAGCAGCTGCCGTCGCCGAACTGCGACGAACGCAGCCCGGGCTGCGCGCCGGAGCTGCTGGTGATCCACAATATCAGCCTGCCGCCTTACCGTTACGGCGGGGCCGGCGTCGAGCAGCTGTTCTCCAACCGGCTGGATCCGGACGAGCACCCCTATTACCAGGGCGTGCACCAACTGCGGGTGTCGTCGCATTTCTTCATCCGGCGCGACGGCCACCTGCTGCAGTTCGTGCCGGTGGGCAAGCGCGCCTGGCATGCCGGCGTCTCCAGCTGGCGGGGACGCGAGAAGTGCAATGACTTCTCCATCGGCGTGGAGATGGAGGGCTGCGATTTCGAGCCTTTCAGCGAGGCGCAGTACCGCACGCTGGCGGCGCTGTCGCGCGAGCTGCGGCGCGGGCTGCCGCTGTCCGCCATCGCCGGCCACGAGCATATCGCGCCGGGGCGCAAGACCGACCCCGGCCCCTGGTTCGACTGGCGCCGCGCCCAGGACGACAGCGGGCTGGGGTTCTGAGCCGCTATTTCAGCGTCAGGTAGGGGCGGGGGTGGTCGTCGAAGGCCAGATCCTCGCCCGGCAGCGCGAATAGCGCGTAGCTGAAACCCAGATAGAACGCCGCCTCGTCGCTCAGCCGCGAGATCGCGTCCAGATTGCCCAGCAGCTCGCGGAACGGCAGGTCCACCCGGGCGTCGCCGTCGGCGAGGAAGCCGACGCTGCGCTCGAACACCACATGCTGCGGCCGGAAGTCGCCGGAGACGGCGACGTCGGAGAAGTCATACTGCGCCAGGAGGGCGGGGCGCTTGCGCGCCACCTTGCCGGCCAGCACGCCGGCCAGCAGGATTTCATCCCGCGGCAGCCCCTGCAGGCACTGCAAGCGGATTACCCGGTCCAGCGGCACGAGGTAAGTCTTGGCGGTGTTGACCAGCCGTATCGTGATCGCGTCGGCATCGATGTCCTCTATGGTGAGGGCGCTCACAACACCCCCAGGATCAGAGAGGCTTTGGCTTCCAGCTCGCTGCGCTCCAACTGCGGGCTGGAGTGCGCGCTCAGCGTACTGCCCACCCGGGTGGTGGCCTTTCCGTCCGCCAGCAGCGCGGTGCGGATCATGGTGCCGAGCTCCGCTTCGCCGGCGCACAGATAGCCGAAGGCGCCGGCGTACCAGCGGCGGCTTTCGTGTGCCGCGAGCAGCCGCGCGGCGGCGTCGACCGGCGTGCCGATGACGGTGGCCGGCCACAGGTGGTCGCAGATCGCGTCGGCCAAGGTCTTGCCCGGCTTCAGGCGCGCGCTGATGCTGGCCGAGGTGTGGAACACATTGGCGAAGCGCTCCACTTCCCGTTCGATGTCGACGCGGATGTCCTCGCAGCTCGCTTCCTTGGCCAGCATGTCGGCCTTCACGCATTCCTCCAGCTCGAACCTGTCCTTGTCCGACGCCAGCAGCTTTTCCACTTGCGCTTGATCTTCGGCCTCGCCGCGGCCGCGCGCGACGGTGCCGCAGATGGGGCTGGTGGAGAGCCGGCCGTCGCGCAGGCGCAGGAACATCGCCGGCGAGGAGCCGGCCAGCTGGAAGTCGCCGCCGTCGAAATACAGGTTGTAAGGCGCGGGATTGCGCGCCAGCAGGTCCTGGTGGATCTGGTAGCCGTCGCGCGGGCAGGGGCGCTGGATCGCGTAGCTGGGATTGACCGAGCGCAGGCCGCCGTCGGCGATGCGCCGGCTGGCGATGGCGTACATCCGCTCGTAGGGCAGGCCATGGCCGGCGGCGAAATCGTCGGCGTCCAGCAGCGGGCCCAGCGCCAGCGGCCAGGTCTCGCCGCCGGCGTCGGCCGGGTCCAGCAGCAGGTCGATGGCGGCGCCGTCCTCGCTCAGCCGCTCCGGCAGGTGGAACACGCCCAGCAAGCCGGTGTCCAGGCCCAGCTTGGCGTGGATCAGCTCATAGCAGAAAAAGCCGTACAGGCCGAAGCGCGGATCCGCGTCGAAGCAGGCGGGGATGTCCAGCAGCCGCTGCAGCCGGGATGCCAGCGGCGCGGCGGGGTCGAGCGGCAGCCGGAGCGCGCCGGGCGCGGCGGCGTCGGGAAGCAGGCCAAGCCGCGGCGCCAGCGCCTCGGCGATGCGGACGCCGTTGCGGCTGCGCGGGATGAGCAGAACGCGGTCGGCGAAGAGCAGCGCGCTGAGCGCGGCGCGTTCGACTGCGCGGCCATGCAGCGCGTATTTGCCGCTGTAGTCGTAGTTGCAGCGCAGCGCGAACAGCGGCGGGCGGGCGCTCGTGGACGGCGCTTCGACGGAGTGCAGCCTGATCTTGTTCATACTTGCAGATACCGGGAAGAGAATTTGACTTTGCGGCCGCCGGAATCGCCCTCGCTCCAGGCCTGGTAGCGGTACAGCAGCAGCACGATGTATTGCGAGATCCAGGACAGGACCACGGTGGACGAGAACTTGAACATCAGGCTGAAGGCGAAGATCTTCAGGATGGTGGCGAAGGGAAAGACGCCGTAGAAGGCGATCATGAAGCAGATGGCGGTGTACACCACCTCGCCGATCACAGACGAGAAGATGTCGCGGATGAAGTACAGCCGGCTCGACCACAGATTCTTCAGGTACAGCAGGAAGCGCGTGTTGAACTGGCTGCCGATCAGGCAGCCGATCGCGAACGAGATCGAGCCGCGCACGATGTGTTCGCTGATCAGCACATAGCTCTGGTTCAGCGCCTCGCAATGGCCGTGGTCGGCCAATGGCAGCAGGCCGCAGTCGCGCTGCGACTGGCTGAGCGCGGTGAAGGAGACGGCGAACAGAATTTCGGCCAGGCAGGTGGCGAACAGGATCTGGTTGGAGCGCTTCTTGCCGTAGACCTCGGCGATCGGGTTGAGCAGCATCAGGATGATGGGCATGGTGAAGGTGCCCAGGCTGGCCTCGGTGCCGAACACCTGCACCACCTTGTACGAGGTCAGGTTGGAGGCGATCGCCGAAATCAGGATCAGGAAGGACAGGATCACGATCGGATCGATGCAGGCCAGCATGCGGCCGGCCAGGTCTTTGAGCAGTTTCATGCGTTTTTCCGGAAAAGAATGCCCGCGACCGCGCCGATGGCGGCGTGGCCGGTGTCTTCTAGGCTGAGCGCGCCGTGGTCGGGATACGCCAGGCGGCCGTGCTTGGGATGGTCGGTTTGCAGCAACACCACCGCGCGGCGGGGGAACACCCGCTGGCGGAACAGCGTCTGGTCTATGGCCAGCACCGTGTCGTCCAGCGCCGGCTCCAGCAGGATGAATTCGTCCCAGAGCGGCTGCCTGCCCTCGCTCAGCGCGTTCAATTGATCGAAGCCGGTGATGACGGGCGCCATCCTGGGGGGCTCGCCGCCGCCCAGATTGATGTCCAGCGCATGTCCGATCGCGTGGGCGTTGCTGAATGTCAGCTCCCGGTCTTCGAACAGGCCGCGGTGCAGCGTGGACTGCTTGATGCCGGTAATGCGCGCCAGTTCGCTGATCGACAGTTTTCGATCCCGGATTCTGCGCAGCGCGTTGAGCTTGAATTCATGCAATACAGAATGGGGTTTGAAAAGATTTTTTGCCTGCATTTCGAATTTGGCTTAATTGGTTCTTATATAAATATTTTAAGTTTTGACATATTGGTTTGCGAGTAAATGCCAAAAGGTATTTAACGTTTTTCTGGAAAAAGACCAGGTAGCTGTGCTAGATTTGAGTTCTTATGATCTATGTCATATCCGGATTATTAGTTGTTGTTTTGAAAGAAATAAATCCGAATAGTTCTAAGTGTGTTTTTCAGGGTCTTCCGCTGGATGGATTTGAATTTTCTCGTTTTGGCATCAAGGCCATGTCGGTTTGAAAATATCCGGGTTATTTAGCCTGTTCTGGCGAAGCCGCTTTAAGTTTTTGGATTTTATGCTGCTGAAATTGCTTTGATCAATGATCAAGTCGAAATAATTGCTGTGCGCAGGGATGACAGGGATGAAATCAGTGACGGCGGGATGGTTGCGCGGCGGCATCGGCCTCCGCGGGAGGGAGGGGCGATGAGAGGCGCATTCATACAAACGGTGTCGGGACGCTATCTGAACGTGCTGGATCCCCAGCCGGACGACATCGACATCGCCGACATCGCCCATCATCTGGCGCATGTCTGCCGCTTCGGCGGCGCCTGCCGCCAGTTTTACAGCGAGGCCGAGCATGCGGTCAGGATGGCGGATCTGCTGCCGCCGCGGCTGAAGCTGGCGGGCTTGCTGTACGGCGCGGCCAAGGCCTACGCCGGCGAGGTGGTGAGGCCCGACGTTCAGGACAGCCCGCCCTTGCAGCACCGGCTGACCGCGGCGGTGGAGGCGCGCTTCGGCCTGCACCTGTCCGGCGACGACCGGGCGGAGCTGGCGATGGCCGACGCCCGCCTGCTGGCGACCGAGCGGCGCGACCTGATGCCGCCGGACAATATCGAATGGCCCATCCTGACCGGGGTGCAGCCGCTGCCGGAGCGCATCTGGCCGATGACCATCGCCCAGGGGCTGGCCAGCTTTTGCGCGATGTACGAGCAGTGCCGGGCCTGGTCGTCGTCGGCGCAGATCCGGCTGCGACAGCCCGCGGCGCGCTGACGCTGCGGGAGATGAAAAAAGCGCGCCATCGGCGCGCTTTTTTATTGGGCGAAACGTCGGGCTACAGCTCCACCTGAGCGCCCAGCTCCACCACGCGGTTGGTCGGCACCTGGAAGAAGTCGGTGGCGCGCAACGCGTTCTTGCTCATCCACACGAATACCTTCTCGCGCCAGCGCGCCATGCCGGGATGGTCGGTGGAGACGATGGTTTCGCGCGACAGGAAGAACGAGGTGTCCATCAGCTCCATCTGGAAGCCTTCCTTGGCGCACATGTCCAGCACTTCCAGCACGTTCGGGTCTTCCTTGAAGCCGTAGCGGGCCATTACCCGCCAGAACGACGCCGACATCTGCACGATTTCCAGCCGCTCCTCCTCCGCCACATAGGGCACGTCCTCGGTGCGCACCGTCATCAGCACCACGCGCTCATGCAGCACCTTGTTGTGCTTCAGATTGTGCAGCAGCGCGTGCGGCACGCCGTGCAGGGTGCTGGTCAGGAATACCGCGGTGCCTTCCACCCGCGCCGGCGGATAGGCTTCCAGATTGTGGATGAAGTCGTCCAGCGGCAGCGCCTGTTCGCGCAGGCGCTTGAACAGGATGTCGCGGCCCTGTTTCCAGGTGCTCATCAGCGTGAAGATGACCATGCCCATCACCAGCGGCAGCCAGCCGCCGTCGGCCACTTTATGGATGTTGGCGGCGAAGAAGGCGGTGTCGATCACGCCGAACAGCAGGGTGATGCCCAGGGCCAGCGGCAGCGGCCAGCGCCAGTTCACGCGCGCGACGACGAAGAACAGCGCGGTGGTGATCAGCATGGTGCCGGTGACGGCGATGCCGTAAGCGGCGGCCAGGCTGGACGAGGTCTTGAAGGTGAGCACCACCACCAGCACGGCGACCAGCAGCGCCCAGTTGATGAAGGGCATGTAGATCTGGCCGATTTCCTTCTCAGAGGTGTGGTTCACCTCCAGGCGCGGGCAGTAGCCCAGCAGGATGGCCTGGCGCGTCAGCGAGTAGGCGCCGGAGATCACCGCCTGCGACGCGATCACCGTGGCCAGCGTCGCCAGCGCGATCATCGGCAGCAGCGCCCAGTCGGGCGCCAGCAGGAAGAAGGGGTTCTTGATCGCGGCCGGGTTGCTCATCAGCAGCGCGCCCTGGCCGAAGTAGTTCAGCCCCAAGCCGGGCAGCACCAGGCTGAACCAGGCGCGGCGGATCGGCGTTTTGCCGAAGTGGCCCATGTCGGCGTACAGTGCCTCGGCGCCGGTCAGCGCCAGCACCACCGAGCCCAGCGTCAGGAAGGCGTGGAAGCCGTTCTGGCTGAGGAAGGTGACCGCGTGCCACGGGTTCAGCGCCTGCAGCACCGCCGGCTGCTGGATGATCTGGTGCAGGCCGAGGATGCCGAGGATGGCGAACCAGATCATCATCACCGGGCCGAACATCAGGCCGACCCTGGCGGTGCCGTGGCGCTGCAGCAGGAACAGGCCCACCAGCACGCCGACCGCCATCGGCAGCACGTAGGCCTCCATGCCGGGGGAGAGGACTTCCATGCCCTCGGCCGCGGACAGCACCGACACCGCCGGCGTGATGATGGCGTCGCCGTAGAACAGCGCGGCGCCGAACAGGCCCAGCATCACGATCTTCCAGCGCGCGGCATGGGTGGTGTAATGGCGGGCCAGCGCCATCAGCGCCATGATGCCGCCTTCGCCGCGGTTGTCGGCGCGCAGCACGAAGGCCACGTATTTGATCGACACCACGAAGATCAGCGACCAGAAGATGAGCGACAGAATGCCGAAGATGTTGTCGGGCGTGGTGGGGAGGTTCTGGCTGACGAAACACTCGCGCAAGGTGTACAGCGGGCTGGTGCCGATGTCGCCGTAAACTACGCCGAGCGCGGCCAGGGTCAGGCCCGCCATCGCCTGTTTATTGTGATCCTGCATAAGCTTCCATTACGGTTGGACGCCGCCGCCGGAGGAGGCGCGGCGGCGAGGGGCCGGGTTGTTCATGGCCGGATGCCCTCTCATTGTCGACGACATGGGCAAAATAAAAAAGCCGTAAACCCCGGCAGCGCGCAGGTTACTCCAGAGCGGCGGGGCCGCCAAGTACAGCGCGGCGGGCTGTGCGCAGGATTGTTGTACTGCAACAACTGGCGAAAACCGCGAGTCCGGCCGGGCAGCGCTTGGCCGGGGGGCGGGGACGACGCTACAATCGTCTACATTTAGCCGAATTTTCAAGGACGCACCATGCGCGCATCGCAGTTTTTCATTTCCACCCAGAAAGAGGCCCCCGCCGACGCCGACATCGTCAGCCAGAAGCTGATGCTGCGCGCCGGCTTCATCCGCAAGCAGGCCGCCGGCATCTATTCCTGGATGCCGATGGGCCTGCGCGTGGTGCGCAAGGTCGAGACCATCATCCGCGAGGAAATGAACCGCGCCGGCGGCATCGAGGTGAGCCTGCCGGTGGTGCAGCCGGCCGAGCTGTGGCAGGAAACCGGCCGCTGGGACGCGATGGGCGCCGAGCTGCTGCGCTTCAAGGACCGCCACGAGCGCGATTTCGCGCTGCAGCCGACCGCCGAGGAGGTGATCACCGACATCGCCCGCCGCGAGCTGCGCAGTTACCGCGCGCTGCCGAAGAATTTCTACCAGATCCAGACCAAGTTCCGCGACGAGCGCCGTCCGCGCTTCGGCGTGATGCGCGGCCGCGAGTTCACCATGAAGGACGCGTACTCGTTCGACCGCAGCGCTGAGGACGCCCTCAAGAGCTACGACAATATGTACGCCGCCTATCGCCGCATCTTCGACCGCCTGGGCCTGACCTACCGCGCGGTGGCGGCCGACACCGGCGCCATCGGCGGCGATCGCTCGCACGAATTCCAGGTGATCGCCGACACCGGCGAGGACGCCATCGTCTACTGTCCGAACTCCGAATACGCGGCCAACATCGAACTGGCCGAAGCCGTGGCCCCGGCCGGCGAGCGCGCCGCCGAATCGGCTGCGCTGACCAAAGTGCACACGCCCAAGGTCAAGACCATCGCCGAGCTGGTGGACTTCCTGAACATCGACATCAAAGAGACCGTCAAGGCGGTGGTGGTGGAGGGCGCAGAGGACGAAGCGGTGCTGATGCTGGTGCGCGGCGACCACGAGTTGAACGAGGTGAAGGCGCAGAAGATCGCCGGCATCAAGAACCCGCTGACCTTCGCCAGCCCGGCCGCGATCCGCGCCGCCTTCGGCGCCCATCCCGGCTCGCTGGGCCCGGTGGGCTTCAAGGGCCGCGTGATCGCCGACCGCACCGTGGCCAAGATGGCCGATTTCGTCATTGGCGCCAACGAGGACGACCAGCACTACACCGGCGCCAACTTCGGCCGCGATTGCGCCGAGCCGGAAGTGTTCGACATCCGCAACGTGGTGGAAGGCGATGCGTCGCCGGACGGCCAGGGCGCGCTGGCGATCCAGCGCGGCATCGAGGTCGGCCACGTGTTCTACCTCGGCACCAAGTATTCCGCCGCGATGAACGCCACCTTCCTGGACGAGGATGGCAAACCCAAGCCGTTCGAGATGGGTTGCTACGGCATCGGCGTCACCCGCATCCTGGGCGCCGCCATCGAGCAGAACTACGACGACAAGGGCATGATCTGGCCCGATTCCATCGCGCCGTTCGCGGTGGCGGTGTGCCCGGTGGGCTACGACCGCTCGGAAGCGGTGAAGGAAGCCGCCGACAAGCTGCACGCCGAGCTGCTGGCCAAGGGCGTGGACGCCATCCTCGACGACCGCGGCGAGCGCCCGGGCGCGATGTTCGCCGACTGGGAGCTGATCGGCGCGCCGCACCGCGTCACCATCGGCGACCGCGGCCTGAAGGAAGGCAAGGTCGAGTACCAGCACCGCCGCGACAGCGAAGCCACCGCCGTCGCCGCCGATGCTATTCTGGAGCATGTCCTCTCCAAGCTGGCCTGATGAAGACGAGCCTCCTTTTTCTCCTGCCGTTCTGCCTTGTGCTGGCGCATGCGCCAGCATGGGCCGGCGCGCAGAAGGAGGAGGCGCTGTCGGCCAATGTCGCCTCGGCGATGAGCCGCTCGATCTCCGACGTCAACGCGCCCCGGCTGGTGTTCGACGATCCGCGGCTGGGCCAGGCCTGGCTCGCGGAGATGTCGTCGCGGCTGCAGAAGAAGATTCCCGACGCCTGGATGCGCGAGCGCCTGCTCACCGCCATCCAGTACGAATCCACCCGCGCCGGGCTCGATCCGCAACTGGTGCTGGGCCTGATCCAGGTGGAGAGCGGCTTCAACAAGTACGCGATCTCCGGCGCCGGCGCGCGCGGCCTGATGCAGGTGATGCCGTTCTGGCCGCGCCACATCGGCACGCCGCGGCATAATCTGTTCGACCTCAGCACCAATCTGCGCTACGGCTGCACCATCCTGCGCCACTATCTCGACATCGAGCGCGGCGATCTGTACCGCGCGCTGGGCCGCTACAACGGCAGCCTGGGCAAGCCGGAATACCCCGATCTGGTGGTCGGCGCCTGGAAGCGCCGCTGGGCGTGGACCGCGCCGCCGTCGTTGAAGATGGCCGGCGACAGCCTTCCGCGCGAGCGCTGATCCGCGCTATGCTGCCGGAGGACTGACTCCTTCCGGCCGCCATGTTCTCCCTTCCCCGCACCGCCACCGCGCCGTTCTGCCCGTCCGAAGTCAACGGCAGCGTGCGCATAGACCCGAACGCCTCCTTCAGCCAGCGGCTGCGCCGCTTCGCCGGCCCCGGCCTGCTGGTCGCCGTCGGCTATATGGATCCGGGCAACTGGGCGACCGACATCGAGGCCGGCTCGCGCTTCGGCTACCAGCTGTTGTGGGTGGTGATGCTGTCCGGCGTCGCCGCGATGCTGCTGCAGATGCTGGCGGCGCGGCTGGGGCTGGTGACCGGCATGGATCTGGCGCAGGCCAGCGCCGCGCGTTACGGCCGCGCCGGGCGTTTGCTCCACTGGCTGAGCGCCGAAGTGTCCATCATCGCCTGCGACGTAGCCGAAGTGCTGGGCTGCGCGCTGGCGTTCAAGCTGCTGTTCGGCGTGCCGTTGTTGTGGAGCGTGGCGCTGACCGCGTTCGACACGCTGATCGTGCTGGGGCTGAAGGGACGGGGCTTCCGCCAGTTGGAGGCCATCGTGCTGGGTCTGATCGCCACCATCACGCTGTGCTTCCTGGCGCAACTGGCGCTGCTGGACACCCATTGGCCGGCGGTGGCGGCGGGCCTGGCGCCCAGCTTGCCGGCGCAGGGCATGGACAAGGCCGTCGTGCTGGCGCTGGGCATCGTCGGCGCCACCATCATGCCGCACAACCTCTATCTGCATTCGTCGGTGGCGCAGACCCGGCGGGTGGAAGGCGGCGGGGACGGCGCGCTGCGGCAAACGCTGCTGCTGTGCCGGATCGACACCATAGGCTCGCTGTTGCTGGCGATGCTGGTCAACGGCGCCATCCTGGTGCTGGCGGGCAGCGCCTTCCACGCCGCCGGGCACACCGCGGTGGCCGACATCGCCGACGCGCACGAGCTGATCCGCCCGCTGGCCGGCTCGCTGGCGGCGCTGTTGTTCGGCGTCGCCCTGCTGGCGGCGGGGCAGAGCGCCACCTTGACCGGCACCGTGGCCGGCCAGGTGATCATGGACGGCTTTCTGCGCATCCGCATTCCCTGCTACCAGCGCCGGCTGATCACTCGCTTGCTGGCCTTGCTGCCGGCGGCGGCCGGCATCGGCTGGATGGGAGAGCAGGCGGTGGGTCCGCTGCTGGTGTGGAGCCAGGTGGTGCTGAGCCTGCAACTGCCGCTGGCGATGTGGCCGTTGCTGCGGATGACGGGGGATAAAACTCTGATGGGCGCGCACGCCGCGCCGCGCTGGGTCGGCGTTTGCGGTTGGGGATTGTTCTGGCTGATATTGGCCGCCAATTGCGCGCTGCTTGTGGGGTGAGCGGCTGGGAAGCGCCCGGGCGGCGTTGCGCCTACTTGCCGTGATTGACGCACGGTCCGGCGCGCAACGGATAAAACAAAGGCCGCCGGAAGGCGGCCTGTCTGCCGGATCAGTCTTCCTGCGCCTGCAGCATCTTCTTCAGCAGGCGGGCCAGCGTCTGGCGCTCGTCGGCGTCCAGCATCTCGATCAGCTCGGCTTCGGCGGCCAGGTGGTGGCCGGCGGCGTCCTCGATCACCTGCAAGCCCTTGGGGGTCAAGGTGACGATCACCCCGCGGCGGTCGTCCGGATCCGGCGAGCGGCTGACCAGCGCGGCTTCTTCCAGCCGGTTGATGCGGTTGGTCAGCGCGCCGGACGAGATCAGCACCATGCCCTGCAGCTGGTTGGGCGACAGCTGGTAGGGCTCGCCGCCGCGGCGCAGCGCCGCCAGCACGTCGAATTCGCCTACATTGAGATTATGGCGGGCCAAATCCTGCAGAACCCGTCGGGTGATGAAGTACTCCATCCGCACGATGCGGCCGATGACCTGGGTGGCTGAGGTGTCCAGGTCGGGACGGACTTCGTTCCAAAGGGCGACGATGCGGTCAATCTGGTCGGGTGCGTGCTGCATGCTGCGGGTTCCTGAGCAAAGGTAAATGCGGCAAATCCAGTCGGGCGCAAGAGTATCACGACTTAAAAATATACTATCTTCATCTAAAGACAATTGCCGCGCATCAGACCCTGGCCGTTTATTCAGGGCCAGCTTGCTTCGGCAGGGGAACGAAGCTATATTTACATGTAAAGATTCTTCATATGAAGATAATTGCCGGATTGAACGACTTCCATCTGGCGCGAAGGCCGCCCAGCGCGGCGGGAGCAGAGTGTGAAAACAGCGGTACGCGGCGATGCGCTGACTTTCCGGGGCAATCCGTTCCGGGAAGCCGAGCGCGATTGCCTGGTGTTCCAGCGCGACGCGCTGGTGGTGATGGAAAACGGACGCATCGCGGCCTGGGGCCCGGCGGCCGGACTGCTGCCGTCGCTGCCGCCGGACGCGCGGATCGAACACTATCCCGACCACTTGATCCTGCCGGGCTTCATCGATTGCCACGTCCATTATCCGCAGACCGAGATGATGGCCGCCTTCGGCGAACAGTTGCTGGACTGGCTGAACCATTACACCTTCGTCACCGAGCAGGGCTTCGCCGACGCGGATCACGCGCGCGAAGTGGCGCGGGTGTTTCTCGGCGAACAGCTGCGCAACGGCGTCACCACCGGCTGCGTGTTCGGCACCGTCCACGCCGCGTCGGTGGACGCGTTGTTCGAAGAGGCGTCCCGCCACGATCTGCGCATCCTGGCCGGCAAGGTATGCATGGACCGCAACGCGCCGGCCGCGTTGCTGGACACGCCGCTGATCGCTTACGAGGAGTCGCGCGCGCTGATCGAGCGCTGGCATGGCAAGGGACGCGCCGAGTATGTGATCACGCCGCGCTTCGCGCCGACCTCCAGCCACGGCCAGCTGGAAATGCTGGGGGCGCTGGCGGCGGAGTTTCCCGACATCGCCATCCAATCGCATATTGCCGAGAATCTGGACGAGATCGCCTGGGTCCGCCAGCTGTTCCCCGGCTGCCGCGATTACGCCGGCGTCTACCAGCGCTATGGTTTGCTGCGGCCGCGCGCGATCTACGGCCACGGGGTGCATCTGTCTGACGCTGAACTAGAGATGCTGCATAACAGCGGCGCCTCGCTGGCGCATTGTCCGACATCCAATTTCTTCCTCGGCTCCGGCAGCCTGAACCTGCGCCGCTGCGTCGAGGCGGAGAAGCCGGTCAAGCTGGGGCTGGGCACCGACCTGGGGGCCGGCACCAGTTTCTCGATGCTGCAGACGATGAACGCCGCCTACATGGCGTCGCAGACCCGCGGCAAGCCGCTGACCGCGGCCCAGGCTTTCTATCTGGCCACCCGCGGCGGCGCGGAGGCGCTGGGCATCGCGGACAAGGTGGGCGGCATCGAGGCGGGCATGGAGGCCGATCTGGCGGTGCTGGACCTGCGCTCCACCCCGTTGCTGGATTTCCGCATGCGCCATGTCCGCGACCTGTCCGAGGCGCTGTTCGTGCAGATGATGCTGGGCGACGACCGCGCGATCGCCGCGACCTACGCAGCCGGCGCGGCGGTGTACCGCAGGGGCGAGCGCTGAGTGCGGAAGGCCGGTCGCCGTTGGGTTGTGGATAAGTTTCAAAGCGGCGCGCCGCTGTGGATAAGCTGGCCGGCATCATGACAAGTGTTCTTACGCATTTCTTATCGCGATAGTCCGATGTATACCGTAGCGGATGCGGCTTGCCATTCCGGCCGCCGCCGTAGGCTACGGAGGTTCCATGTACCCCTGGTTCTGGATTTTCGCGCCGCAGATCCATCTGCCGTTCAGCGGCGGCGTGCAGCAAGATATCGATCCATCAAGCAACTGGAGCGGATTGCCGCCGCCATCCCTCGGATCGCGGCAGCGGGATTGGCTCCCCTACCTGCAGGCGCTGGACACCTTGATCGGCTATCACGGCATTCAGCCGCAACCGAGCTGGGGGCCGGATCAGATGGCCGCGCTGGATAGGCTGAAACAGTGGCGGGACAGCCTGGGGCAGGCCGGCGAACGGGTTCTCCAGCCGCCGGCGATGCCTGACAGTCCTGATGGCTTCATTGTCGCATCGCCACCGCCACCCGGGTGAAGGCGTTCATCAACGCGATGGCCAGGGTCAGATCGGCGATTTCCGCGTCGCTGAAATGCTCGCGCAGCGGCTGGAAAACGCTGTCCGGCGCGCGGGTTTCGCCTATCCGGGTCACCGCCTCGGTCCAGGCGATGGCGGCCGCCTCGCGGGGGCTCAGCGCGTCCGCCACGTCCCATCCAGCCAGCGTGTCCAGTTTTTCCTGGTTTTCGCCGCGGCGGCGCAGCGCCTGGCTATGCAGCTTCAGGCAGAAGGCGCAGCCGTTGAGCTGAGCAACGCGCAGGTAAGCCAGCTCGACTAGCGGCAGCCCCAAGCTGCTTTCCGCCAGCGCGTTCTTGCAGGCGAGCAGTCCCTGGTAGGCCTTGGGCGACAGCTGGGCATAGTCGATTCTCATGATTTCATCCTTTCGGTTTCAGCGCTGGCCGGCAGCCGCCGGCAGGGGCGCGCCTGTTCAGTAGGCGCAGGGTCAGTTTCTGCACGGCCGGCGCCAGCAGCAGCACCGAGCCCAGCGCCACGGGCCAGGCTTCGGCGAAGGCGAGCAGCCACCAGCCGGCAAAGCCCGAATGAAGTCCGTGATTCAGGGCGGTGAACCAGGCAGTCATCACCAGAGACATCGCCGCCGACATCAGCGAAGAGAACAGCAGGCGTTGGCATAGGGCGGGGCTCATGGCGCGCTCCATTCGGGTTAGCGATGAGGCGAGTCTAGTCAAAAGCGCATTATGAAAATAGAATCAAAAAATCAATATCAAATTCCATTTTTGCAATCATGTTGGATGATCTGGACTTGTTTGTGGCGATCGTGGACGCCGGCAGCCTCAGCGCGGCGGCCGGCCGGCTGCGAATGCCGGCGCCGACGCTGACGCGTCGCCTGCAGGCGCTGGAGGCGCGGCTGGGCTGCAAGCTGCTGAGCCGCAGCGCGCGCCGGCTGGCGCCGACCAATGAGGGTTGGCAGTACTACGAGCGCTGCAAGCCGCTGTTGGCGGCGCTGCGGCAGGAGACGGCGTCGCTGGACGGGGCCTTGAACCGGGTGGAAGGGGCGGTAAGGCTGCTGGCGCCGCTGAGCATGGCCAACGACATGCTGGTGCCGGTGTGGGCTAGCCTGCTGCGCGAGCATCCGCGGCTCCGGCTGGAGTTGAAGCTGAGCAACAGCCTGGATGATTTATACAGCGGCATGGCCGATCTGGCCTTGAGGGTGGGAGAGCAGTCGGACGCCTCGCTGCGGCAGCGCAGGCTGGGCGAGGTGCGGACCATACTGACGGCGTCGCCCGCCTATCTGGCCGCGCATGGTGCGCCCGAGCGGCCAGCGGACCTGGCCGCGCATCGCTTGTTGCTGGCTGAGCCATTCCAGCACTGGAAGCTGCGGCGTCGGGACAGCGGCGAGGAGGCGGCCTGGCCGGCCGAGCCGGGCCTGCTGGCCAACGACATGCTGCTGACGCGCAGGCTGGCCGAGGGCGGCGTCGGCATCGCGGTCAGCCCGCTCAGCATCTGCCATCGGCAGCTGGCGGATGGCCGTCTGGTCCGGGTGCTGGAAGAGTGGGAGATCGCCACCCGGCCGGTCTACGCCGTGTGGCCGGAGCGGCGCGCCTTGCCGGCGCGGGTGCGCGCGGTGTTGGACGCGTTGTTGGAATTTTCCGAGGATCTGCCGCAACTGCGCGGCTGACAAGCATCGGCGTGCGTTCGAGGCCGGGCGCGCCAATGCATGCCGCGCTTACTTTCCGCCGCGCGGCGGCTTGGGCAGCAGCTCCAGCCGGGTGCCGGACAGGCGGTCGTGCAGGTGGCGGCGGTCCTTGTCGTAATAGCGGGCCAGGAAGGGCAGCAGCCACCAGATCAGCGCCAGCCATTTCGCCGCCGGATGGTCGCCGTAGCTGCGCTGCCATCCCAGGTAGGAGATCACCGGCAGGCCGACGAACAGCATCGCCGCGACGGCGAAGCGCATCAGAGATTGCTGCCAGTTCAGCAGCCGGCCGTCGGCGGTCACCAGCCGGATGTGCCAGGTTTTCATCGCGGCGGTCTGGCCGCCGCGGGTCCAGCAGTAGCCGAAGTAGGCGAACAGCACGCCGGCGGCGGTCAGCTGGATCAGACTGTGCAGCAGCCAGGAATCCTGGCCCAGCGCCAGCTGCAGCGGGGTGATCGCGGCGCTGGTGATCAGCAGCATGGCGACGATCAGCAGCGATTCATAGAACAGGCTGGCCAGGCAGCGGGCGAGGCCGGGAGTGGCGTTATCGGTCATGGGGAGGAGGCGAGTGGTTTGGCGTCGCGCGAGCGCAGCCGGCTCAGCGCCTGTTCGCGCTGGGCTGGGGGCAGTTGCTGCAGCTTCTTCCAGTTGGCGCGGATTTCGTCGCGCTGGGGCTCGCTCAGCTCGGTCCAGGCCTTCAGTCGGCGTTGCAGTCGCTGCTGTTGGCCGGATGTCAGCTCGGCGAAGCGCGGAACGATGGTCAGCAGATCCTGCTTCTTGTCGGGCGCGTAGCGATTCCAGTCGGCGGCCAGCGGCGCCAGCACCTGCTGCTGCTCGCTGTTCAGTTGTTCCCAGCGCGGATCCGCCAGAGGGGAGGAATGGACGAAGTTTGGAATCAGCAGGCCGGCCAGGCAGATCGCCTTGGCCAGCCATCCGGCCTTATTCATGCAACCCCCGGCTGAAATGCGGCTCCAGCAAGGAATCCAACGGCAGGTCCTGGGACAGCACGGTGGCGTCCACCGCGTCGGTTTCGGCCATCAGGCCTTCCACCAGCATCAGGCCGACGCCGGTGACAACGGCGAAGCCCAGAGCGGCGCTGCCGCGCTTCAGCAGCAGGGTGTGGCGTTGCGCCCAGAGCAGGATTTTCTCCTGCAGGCCGCAGTTTTCGGCGGCGCGCTGTTCGAAGCGGCGCATCGCGGCGGCGCGCGCGCCCCTCAGGCGGGCAAGCTGCCGGGGCGTCGGATCGGAATGGGGATTGTCCAGTATGCGGGCGATATGGACGGGCAAATGGTCCCCCTGCCCGTCATTGGCGTGTTTCATAGCAAAACTCCCTTCTGCGCAAGAATGGCCGCCAGGGTGTGGTTGGCGCGCGAGCAGTGCGTTTTCACGCTGCCCTCGGAGCAACCCATGACCAGAGCGGTTTCGGCAACATCCAGTCCTTCCCAGTAACGCAGCAGAAACGCTTCGCGTTGACGGGCGGGCAGTAGTTGCAGCGACGCGTCTATCATCAGCGCCACTTCCTTGCGTTGGTACCACTGCTCCGGATTGGTGTGCGCCTCGTCGGCGGCGACATCCAGCGTTTCGAGCGGGTCGAGGGAGTCGTCTTCGGCGTGGGTGGGGATCAGCGACGACAGCAGCGTGCTGACGAAGCTGCGCACCTTGCTGCGCCGGTAGTGGTCGCGGATGGTGTTCTGCAAGATGCGCTGGAAGATCAGCGGCAGCTCGTGCGCGGGCGCGTGCGCGTAGCGGTCGGCCAGCTTCATCATCGAGTCCTGCACGATGTCGAGCGCATTGTCTTCATGCCGAACCGCGTACAGCGCCTGCTTGAAGGCGCGCTTCTCCACCGACTCGAGGAAGTCGGCCATTTCCTTGCGGCTTGCCATCTGTGCATTTCAGGTTGATGCCAACCAAAGATGGTAGCAGAGCATGATTCACTAGGCTAGTGGCAGTTTTTCTTCTGAAATAACCGTGGCTTAGCGGTATTTTGCACCTGCACAAAATCACTTGACCGTACTTTGAGCAATACGCTAAGGTCTTTGAGCAAACGGGATGAAATCAACACGAAATAGAGGCGATATGCAGATATCGGGCGCCGAAATAGTAGTCCGCTGCCTGCAGGAAGAGGGGGTCGAATTCGTCTTCGGCTACCCAGGGGGCGCAGTACTGGAAATCTACGATGCCATCTTCCGACAGGACAAATTCAAACATGTGCTGGTGAGGCATGAACAGGCGGCCGTCCACGCCGCCGACGCCTATTCCCGCTCCAGCGACAAGGTGGGCGTGGCGCTGGTGACCTCCGGTCCCGGCGCGACCAATGCCGTGACCGGCATCGCCACCGCCTACATGGACTCCATCCCGATGGTGGTGATCTCGGGCCAGGTGCCTTCTCCGGCCATCGGCCTGGACGCGTTCCAGGAAGTGGACATGGTGGGCATCACCCGTCCCTGTGTGAAGCACAACTTCCTGGTCAAGGACGTGAACGAGATCGCCGCGACCATCAAGAAGGCGTTCTACATCGCCATGAGCGGCCGTCCCGGCCCAGTGGTGGTGGATATCCCCAAGGACATTACCCAGGCGCGCGCCGAGTTCCGCTATCCGGACAGCGTGCACATCCGCTCTTACGTGCCGGCCACCCGCGGGCACAGCGGACAGATCAAGAAGGCAGTGAACCTGCTGCTTGAGGCCAAGCGTCCTTATATCTATGTCGGCGGCGGCGCGGTGCAGGGCCGCGCCGAGGCCGAGGTGACCGAGCTGGTGCGGTCCCTGAACCTGCCGTGCACCAACACGCTGATGGGTTTGGGCGCCTATCCGGGCTCGGATCGCCAGTTCCTGGGCATGCTGGGCATGCACGGCACCTACGAAGCCAATATGGCGATGCAGTACTGCGACGTGCTGATCGCCGTGGGCGCGCGCTTCGACGACCGCGTGATCAGCGTGCCGTCGCACTTCCTCGGCCAGGCCAAGAAGATCATCCACATCGACGTCGATCCGTCGTCGATCTCCAAGCGCGTCAAGGCCGACATACCCATCGTCGGCGACGTCAAGCTGGTGCTGCGCGAGATGCTGGACCAGCTCAAGCAATCCGGCCAGAAGCCGGATGGCTCGGCGCTGAACCAGTGGTGGAAGCAGATCGAGGAATGGCGCGGACACGACTGTCTGCTGTATACGCCGTCCGACGAGCTGATCAAGCCGCAGATGGTGGTGCAGACGCTGTATGACATCACCGGCGGCCAGGCCATCGTCACCTCCGACGTCGGCCAGCACCAGATGTGGGCGGCGCAGTACTACAAGTTCGACCGGCCCAAGCAATGGCTGAATTCCGGCGGCCTCGGCACCATGGGCTTCGGCCTGCCGGCGGCCATCGGCGCGCAGCTGGCCAACCCCAACGCCCAGGTGGCCTGCATCACCGGCGAGGGTTCGATCCAGATGAACATCCAGGAGCTGTCCACCGCCAAGCAGTACCACACGCCGGTGAAGGTGGTGGCGCTGAACAACCGCTACCTGGGCATGGTGCGCCAGTGGCAGGAGTTCTTCTACGGCACCCGCTACTCCGAGTCCTACATGGACGCGCTGCCGGACTTCGTCAAGATAGCCGAGGCTTACGGCCATGTCGGCTTCAAGGTGGAGAATCCGGCCGACGTGGAGCCGGTGCTGCGCGAGGCGTTCAGCGACAAGCTGAAGGAGCGCCTGGTGTTCCTGGACTTCCGCACCGACCAGTCGGAGAACGTGTTCCCGATGATCCAGAACGGCAAGGGCCTGGATCAGATGGACCTGCCGGCGCACATGCGCGCCATCCAGCAGGTGCCTTTCGAGAACAACCGTGACTACGGCAATATGTGCTAAGGCGGCCGGCATGCGACACATCTTATCCATACTTCTGGAAAACGAGGCGGGCGCGCTGTCGCGCGTCGTCGGGCTGTTTTCGGCCCGCGCCTACAACATCGATTCGCTGACAGTGTCCACCACCGAGGACCCGACATTGTCGCGGATGACCATCGTCACCCACGGTTCCGACGAAGTCATCGAGCAGATCACCAAGCAGCTCAACAAGCTGATCGAGGTGGTCAAGGTGATAGACCTCAACGAATCCGAGCACATCGAACGCGAGATGATGCTGATCAAGGTCCGCGCCGTAGGCAAGGACCGCGAGGAGATGAAGCGGATGGCCGACATCTTCCGCGGACGCATCATCGACGTGACGGAAAAGACTTACACCATCGAGCTGACTGGTACGAGCGACAAGCTCGGCGCCTTTATCGAGGCGGTGGACCGCACAGTGATCCTGGAAACGGTCCGTACCGGCGCATCCGGCATCGGTCGAGGCGAGCGGGTTCTGAAAATCTGAGCTGGACTGCAAGTCCCTTAGCAAACAAATACCAAGGATAAAGAAATGAAAGTTTATTACGACAAAGACGCCGACCTCTCCATCATCAAGGGCAAGAAAGTGGCCATCATCGGCTACGGCTCGCAGGGCCATGCGCACGCGCAGAACCTGAAGGAATCGGGCGTCGACGTCGTCGTCGGCCTGCGCAAGGACGGCGCCTCGTGGAAGAAGGCCGAAACAGCCGGCCACAAGGTCAAGGAAGTGGCCGAGGCGGTGAAGAAGGCCGACGTGGTGATGATCCTGCTGCCGGACGAATCCCAGCCGGACGTCTACCACAAGGACATCGCGCCCAACCTGAAGAAGGGCGCGGCGCTGGCCTTCGCCCACGGCTTCAACATCCATTACAACCAGATCGTGCCGCCGGCCGACGTCGACGTGATCATGGTGGCCCCGAAGGGCCCGGGCCACACCGTGCGCTCCGAGTACCTGAAGGGCGGCGGCGTGCCGACGCTGATCGCCGTCTACCAGGACAAGTCCGGCAAGGCGCGCGACGTGGCGCTGTCCTATGCGGCGGCCAACGGCGGCACCAAGGGTGGCGTGATCGAGACCAACTTCCGCGAGGAAACCGAGACCGACCTGTTCGGCGAGCAGGCCGTGCTGTGCGGCGGCGCCGTCGAGCTGGTGAAGGCCGGCTTCGAGACGCTGGTGGAAGCCGGCTACGCGCCGGAAATGGCCTACTTCGAGTGTCTGCACGAGCTGAAGCTGATCGTCGACCTGATGTACGAAGGCGGCATCGCCAACATGAACTACTCGATCTCCAACAACGCGGAGTACGGCGAGTACGTGACCGGCCCGGAAGTGGTGACCTCGCAGACCAAGGAAGCGATGAAGAAGGCGCTGTACCGCATCCAGAGCGGCGAGTACGCCAAGATGTTCATCCTGGAAGGCAAGACCAACTACCCGGCCATGACCGCCCGCCGCCGCCTGACCGCCGCGCATCCGATCGAGAAGGTCGGCGCCGAGCTGCGCGCGATGATGCCGTGGATCGCCAAGAACAAGCTGGTGGACCAGTCCAAGAACTGATCGATCAACGGTCTGTTGTCGATGACGAAGCCGGGCGAGAGCCCGGCTTTTTCACGTAAATAACATAAAGAAATAAACTTATAAATAAACTTTGTAGTAAATGTTAGTTTTCATTAATATTGTAGATTCCGAGTAATTGATCTACTGCTGAAAAGCTGTTGAAAACCAAGATAAGTTCATGAAACATCAGATGCATTTGTTGTTATTGGCGGGGGCTGTTTTAGGGTTGTCGGCCTGCTCTTCGTTCAAGGCCACGATCCTGCCGCAGCAGGAAGGCAGCTTTACCGCGGTGGCCACTGCGGCTTCGTACAAGGATGCGGTGGAAAACGCCGTCGGCAAGGCTGGCGAGGTTTGCAAGAAGCAAGACAAGAAGCTGGTCATCCTGGATCGGAAGGAAGAATCCAAAGACCAGGGGGACGGCGAGGTGATGAAGGCGGCGAAAACCGCCGCGGACATCGTGCTCAAGCTGGGCACGCTGGGCATTGTTTCCCGCGGCGGGGATGAGGACTACAAGGTCACGCTGCAGTGCAAGTGCGAGTAAGCTAGGGCATCGCTTCGCGTACGTTCTGTCGGCCTTGGCCAGCGGTTGTGGCTGGCGCGGCTTGGACAAACGGCTGTCCATATCGCAGTGGGCGCTGCGTACAAAGGACAGCCGTTTTGCGTCCCAATCCGCGGCGCGGCTTTACGACGCCATCGACTCGCCCAGCCGAACCGGGCTGGCCGCCTGCCATTGCGGATTGAATTTCAGCGGGCCGGCCGGGAACAACAGCACCACGGTGGAGCCCAGCAGGAAGCGGCCCATTTCCTCGCCCTTGGCCAGGCGGATGTCCTGGCCGCGGTAATCCCATTTCTCCAGCGCCGGACGGCGCGGCGGATTGACCACGCCGTGCCAGACGGTGGCCATGCTGCCGACGATGGTGGCGCCCACCAGCACCATCACGAACGGTTGTCCCTGCTCGTCTTCGAATACGCACACCACGCGCTCGTTGCGCGCGAACAGCCGGTCCACGCCGCGCGCGGTGGCGGGATTCACCGAGTACAGCTCGCCGGGCACGTAGGTCATTTCCAGCAGCCTGCCGGCGCAGGGCATGTGGATGCGATGGTAATCGCGCGGGCTGAGGTAGATGGTGGCGAAGTGGCCGTCGGCGAAGCGGGCGGCCAGCTCGGCGTCGCCGGCCAGCAGCGCCGCGGCGCTGTAGTCGCGGCCCTTGGCCTGGAAAATGCGGCCGCTGTCTATCGGGCCCAGCTGGCTGACCGCGCCGTCCACCGGGCAAAGCAGGCGGGCGTCGGCCAGCGGCCGCGCGCCGGGCCGCAGCGCGCGGGTGAAGAAGTCGTTGAAGGTGGCGTAGGCCGCCGGATCGCTGTTGGCGGCTTCGCTCATGTCGACGTGGTAGCGGGCGATGAAACGGCGGATGGCGGCCGTGGTGACGCCGCCGCCCTTCCAGCCGGCGAAGCAGCCTGCCAGCCGGGTCAGCGCCAGTTTGGGCAGGATATGTTGAGACAGCACGAACAGGCGCTCGGACACGGGCATTTCCTGATGATGAGTTTAACCGCCCATTATATCGCAGCTAAGCGGGGCTGGCCCGCCGTCCGCCGATGACGCGGCGCTTTCGCGCGGGCCATGCCGATTTCACCTGATGGCCGAGCGCGCGACAGAAAGCGCCGCAGCCATCCGGCGCCGCGCTGAATGGCGGGCCGCCAGCGTGCGCCTTGGCGACGATAGCCGCGCGTTTCGGCTGGATCAGAAATGGTAGCCCATGCCGATGGACACTTCCCGGATATGCTCGTTGAAATAAGCGAGGTCCGAGTTGGAGCGGCCATAGTTGCCGCTGAGAAAGGCGGACCAGGCCTTGGCGCCGAACAGGTTTTTCCGGGTCAGGCCCAGGCTGAGCAAAGCGTTGCGGCTATCCGCTTTCTGGCCGGAGAAGACCGGATTGCCGGCTTGATAGCGGGTGCGAAGCGCGACGAGCGAGGTCGTGGCGTCCCAGTCCGCGCCTTGGTAGGCGTAAGCCAATTGAACCCCGTAGCGTCGGGTGCTCATCGCCTTGCCGTCCAGATCCGCGCGCGCGTATATCAGGCCAGGGGACAGCGTATGCGCGCCCTGGTTGTCCAATTTCCAGGCATAAGCGGCTTGGACGCCATAGTTGTTGCCATTGCGCTGCAGCAGGGCTTGATTGGCCAGCGTCAAGCCTTGCGCCTGTCCGCTTTGCTCATTGCCCAGCTTTTGCCTGGCATAGCTGAAGTTGGCGCTGAACAGCGTATTCAGGATGTTCGACCAGCCTAGCGCCAGACCCGCGCTTTTCAGCTTGCCGTCCTGGCGGGCGACATTCAAGGCATAGGGGTCCAGCCATACTTCGCTCTCGCCATAAGTCAGCGCCGCCGACACCGCGCCGGCTTGCGGCAGTTGCTGGCGCACGCCGAACTGCATGCCGCCTCCCGCAGCGAAGGAGGTGGTGTTGGAAGGAGAGATGAAGAGCCGGGTGCCAGTGCCGGCGAAGCCATAGCTCCATTCGCCTTCGAACAGGGGGGCGGTGCCGGATTGCGAAGCCGGCGATTGCGTCAGGCTGGCGGCGCTGGGGCGGCCGTCGTTCGGCGCCTTGAGGAAATTGCTGGCCAGTTGATAGTGGCTGACGCCTAGCTGGAAGGTCCCGGAGAAACCGTCTTGTTCATTCTCTGCGGCGACTGCCAGCAAAGGTGCGAGCAGTATCAATACGGCATGATGTTTCATCGGATATTCCTTTGGATGGAGTGAAAAGAGCGGGTCGCCGGGCGGGCAATTCATCCTGGCCTTGGATGGCCAAGCCGATTGTCTGTCTTGAGCGCGCGACCATATACTCCATGGCCAGCGCAAAGAGAGGGCATCCCGTTCGCATGGCGCAAGTATGCGTATGCCAACCTTTTGCTAAGCCAAAGATTGTCGCGGTGAAAACGAAAATGCATCTATTGATTGTTGAGGATGACTTGGACCTGGGGCGGGCTTTGCAGGCCGCGTTGAAAGCCGAAGCGGTGACGACCGAATGGGTGCGCCAGCTGGCGGATGCGGACGCACTGTTCGAGCCGGACCGGTTCGATTGCGTATTGCTGGACTTGGGTCTGCCGGACGGCAGCGGTTTGGCATTGTTGCGCGCCTGGCGGGCCAGGCAGATCGCCGTGCCGGTGATCATGATCACGGCCAGCGCCGATTTGAACGATAAATTGGCGGGTTTGGACGATGGCGCCGACGATTATCTGTGCAAGCCGTTCGCGGTGTCGGAAATGGTGTCGAGAGTGCGGGCGGTATGCCGCCGCAGCGCCCGCCAGGCCAGCGAAGTCTGGAGCCTGGGCGCGCTGAGCCTCAAGCCCCGCGTGCACTTGGCTTGGCTGGACGGCCTGGCGTTGGACTTGTCGCCTCGCGAATTCCGATTATTGGTGGAACTGGCGCGCGATCCTGGCCGCATCGTGTCGAAGACGGTGCTGGGGCAACGCCTGGAGCCGCTTGGCGATATTGTCGACGGCGCGACGATAGAGGTGCACTTGTCCAATCTGCGCCGCAAGATAGGCGCCGAACGCATCCGCACCGTGCGCGGCGTGGGCTATCAATATGTGGTTTAAGCGGCTGGCGGACGGTTTGGCGCCGTCGCTGACGAGGCGGGTGTTGCTGGCTTTGTTGCTGGCTTTCGCCTTGATATGGCTGGCGCTGGTCGGGCGGGAATACCAGGAGTCGAGGTCGTCGGAATCCCGCCGCCAAGTTTTGTGGAACGTGACCGATCTGCTTTCCGAGGTGCTGTCGCCTGGCCGAATGGAGCAAAATCGGCAAGCCTTGCAGACGGCGGATCGCTTATTCAACGCATCGCGGCGCATCAACGTGGCTTCCAAGGTCGAAATCGATCACCCGGGCGATTTGTTGATTTCCGCGCGCACGCGGCAAGGCGAGCGGATCTACGCTTCGCCGGGCGCCCCGGCCACCGCGCTGCCGGCGCGCGATTTGAATAAGGGCGTGGTTCAGCTGAAAGGAAAAGCGTATCGGGTGGCGGAGCGTCTCTATCCCGCTGGATATTTGACTGTGTTCGAACCGCTGATTCCAGACGAGGAAGTGCTGCCTTTCATCACTAAGCAATATATCGCGCCCTTGGTCATTGCTTTTTCGCTAATCCTGCTGCCGCTGTGGCTCGCCATTTCGCGCGGCTTGCTGCCGCTGAGGCGCTTGGCCGATTATCTGAACCGTCGCGCCTCCGATGATTTTTCTCCTTTGTCCATGAGCTTGCCCTACCGGGAGTTGAAGCCCATTGTCCAGGCGCTGGACCAGTTGCTGAGGCGCAGCCGCGACAGCATCGCTCGCGAACGCGCCATCGTGCAGGATGCCGCCCATGAGATGCGCACGCCGTTGGCGGTGATTTCCACGCAGGCGCATGCCTTGGCTCGCGAGGAGGATGCCGAGGCCAGGCAGCAAAACCTGGCCGCTTTGGAGCAGGCGGTGGCCCGGCATTCCCATTTGGTGCAGCAGCTGTTGCGGCTGGCGGCGCTGGAAGGCGTGGAGAGCGAGCGCCGGCAACAGGTCGATCTGGTCGAGGTGACGCGCAATGCCTTGATCGGCTTGTCGCCGCGGGCGGAAGAAAAGGGCATGGAGCTGGAGCTGGACTCGCCTGATGGTTTGCTGGCCAGCCTGGCCTTGGTTTCCTTCCTCTCGATTGTCGACAATTTACTGTCCAATGCGGTGGCGTATGGCCGAGCCGGCGGTCGCGTCCGGGTGCGCCTTGCCGCCGCCGATGGACGGATAGAGTTGGCGGTGGCGGATGACGGGCCTGGCATCGCCGTCGAGGACAAACCGCATCTGTTCGAACGCTTTTACCGGGGCAGGGCTGCATCTGCTCCGGGTTCCGGCCTGGGGCTCGCCATTGTTTGGCAGGCGGTGCGGGCGCAAGGCGGCCGCATCCGGATGGCGGAGGGGCTGGAAGGCCGGGGCGTGGCGTTTCATGTCAGCCTGCCCTGGCTGTCGCCAAGTTAGATGCTTTGCCACGTTTGTGCGGGCGCCAGATGGCGCCTTATTAAATTCTACAATTTGTCTAAAAAATAAAGTTAGACATGTCATGTGACGAATTTGATACAGATTTTCCCTGTCAAATTTGACCTTGTGTCTCATGATTGAGTAGTCTGGTTCAAAACATGCTGCAGGAGCACATTGATGCAAGTGGATATCGAACGACTGGTCGCGGACTTCGGCGGGCCGAGCCATCTGGCCGACGAACTGAACCGTCTGTTCCCCGACGAGCCGGTGAGCCGCGCAGCGATATACAAATGGAGGGAACGCGGCAGCCTGCCGCTGACCCAGTTGAGCCGGCTGGCGCAACTGGCCGCAGGGCAGGGCAGGCGCTTTGATTTCAACGACTATCTGGTCGGAGAGCCGAACCAGGCGGCAGGGAGAACTATCGACATGGGCGAGCGCCTCTACATTTTCGACACCACCTTGCGCGACGGCGAGCAGTCGCCGGGCGCCTCGATGACCAAGGAAGAGAAAATCCGCATCGCGCGCCAACTGGAGCGCCTGGGCGTGGACATCATCGAAGCCGGCTTCGCCGCCGCCAGCCCCGGCGATTTCGACGCCATCCGCGCGATCGCAGAAACCATCAAGGATTCCACTGTCTGTAGTCTGGCGCGCGCCAACGAGCGCGATGTGCGCGCCGCCGGCGAAGCGATCAAGCCGGCCGCGCGCGGCCGCATCCACACCTTTATCGCCACCAGTCCCATCCACATGGAAAAGAAGCTGCGCATGAGCGCGGACGAGGTGGTGGCGGCTGCGGTGAAGGCGGTGACGATCGCCCGCGAATACACCGACGACGTCGAATTCTCCGCCGAGGACGCCTTGCGTTCCGACATCGACTTCCTGGCCCGCATCTTCGGCGAGGTGATCAAGGCCGGCGCCACCACGCTGAACGTGCCGGACACCGTCGGCTACGCGGTGCCGCGACTGACCGAAGCCTTCTTCCGCGAGCTGATCGCCCGCACCCCGGGCGGCGACAAGGTGGTCTGGTCCGCCCATTGCCATAACGACCTGGGCATGGCGGTGGCCAACAGCCTGGCGGCTGTGCTGGGCGGCGCGCGCCAGGTGGAGTGCACCATCAACGGCCTGGGCGAGCGCGCCGGCAACGCCAGTCTGGAAGAGATCGTGATGGCGGTGAAGACCCGCCGCGACGTGTTCGGCGTGGACAGCCGCGTCGATGCCACGCAGATCGTACCGGCATCCAAGCTGGTGTCCACCGTCACCGGCTATCCGGTGCAGCCGAACAAGGCCATCGTCGGCGCCAACGCCTTCGCCCACGAGTCCGGCATCCATCAGGACGGCGTGCTGAAACACCGCGAAACCTATGAAATCATGTCGGCCGAATCGGTGGGCTGGAGCGCCAACCGCCTGACTCTGGGCAAATTGTCCGGCCGCAACGCGTTCAAGACCAAGTTGTCCGAGCTGGGCATCGTGCTGGACAGCGAGGAGGCATTGAACGCCGCCTTCGCCCGCTTCAAGGAGCTGGCCGACAAGAAGCGCGAGATCTTCGACGAAGACCTGCACGCGCTGGTGTCCGACGAGATGGTGAACATCGAGCGCGAGGACTACAAGCTGGTGTCGCTTAAAGTGGTCAGCGAAACCGGCGAGCCGCCGTTGGCCAGCATCGTGTTCGTCGAGCACGGCGAGGAGCAGCGCGGCGAGTCCAGCGGCTCCGGCCCGGTGGACGCGGCGTTCAAGGCGATCGAAGCGGTGGTCGACAGCGGCGCCGAGCTGGAGCTGTATTCGGTGAACGCCATCACCAAGGGCACCGAGTCCCAGGGCGAGGTGACGGTGCGCCTGTCGCGCGACGGCCGCATCGTCAACGGCCAGGGCGCAGACACCGACATCATCGTCGCCAGCGCCAAAGCTTATCTGTCGGCGCTGAACAAGCTGACCGTAGAGGAGAAGGTGAGCGCTCAGGCCGTGGTCTGAGCCGACTGAAGTTTCCCGGCGCGGCGGCTCGTGGCCGTGGGGAGGCGGCAAGGTTTTCCATCCCGTTCTTGTCGTTGCGCCCCGCGGCCCGAGCCGCCAAGCCAAAAGGCTTTCACTCCATCCCGCGTGAAATCCTGCGCAGGC
Source organism: Chromobacterium vaccinii (assembly GCF_000971335.1). Lineage (GTDB taxonomy): Bacteria > Pseudomonadota > Gammaproteobacteria > Burkholderiales > Chromobacteriaceae > Chromobacterium > Chromobacterium vaccinii. The sequence goes on along the minus strand of NZ_JZJL01000009.1, from coordinate 29,364 downwards.
CTATCCGGCCGAAATCATCGCGCCCACGCTCAAAAGGCCGACGGCACGACGCCGACCCACAAGGTCGGCGTTGGCACGTCGAGGGCGCGGTCCCTATCTGCCGCGAAAGCCAGAGCGGCTGCGGCTTGCTATGCCGCCAATGCCGCTTGGGCAGGCTGCAATAGCCTGCGGTAGCCGGCCATTTTCACCCAGTGCGCGATCCACAGCGCGAGAGCGGGGAGCGCGGCCAGCAGATTGACGTAAGGAATGAAGCACAGCACCTGCAAGATCACCAGCGCCAGGCTGATGCCGAAGCCGCCGTCGCCCGGCAACTGCCGCTGCGCCAGCTCTTTGCGCAATGCGCTGGACAGCAGCAGGATGTAGATCATGTACCAGACCAGCCCCAGGCCGGGTATCAGCGCCAGCCAGATCAGGCCGCCGGCCAGCGGACGATGGGTTTCTCCGACGGCGTTCATCGTCTGATGCAGGGTCAGGAAATAGAAGATGCTGACCGCCAGCACCAGAGCGCCCACCACCACCAGCACCATGATGCCCATGCCGGCCAACGCGGCCAAAGCTTCGCTCTCTTTCATGGCGAGTTCCTAAAAAGTTGAGGATTGCGATTTTGGCATGTCGCAAGCAGGCCTTTATCCGGCCACCTGTTCTTTATGCTTATGGGATTGTGCATGCCCCGTTGAAAGCGGAGACCGTGATCGTTGGCGCCGGAAGTATTGAAAGATCGGCGCGACCTAGTGTAAAACGTCGGTCCCGGTCCGCATTCATTCGGCGTTTGGGCGGGACAACCATAATCGGGAGCGAGCATGAGCCAAGGCTATTTCATCACCGGCACCGACACCGAGATCGGCAAGACCCATTCCGCCGTCGAACTGATCCGTTCGTATCGAGAGCAGGGCAAGATCGTGTTGGCGATGAAGCCGGTGGCGTCCGGTTGCGAAATTCTGCCAGACGGCGGCTGGTGGAACGACGATGTGGCTAGGCTCACCGCGGCCACTGGCCAGACCGACCTGGAACTGATGAATCCCTATCGCTTCCTGCCGCCGGTGTCGCCGCACATCGCCGCGCGCGAAGCTGGCGTGGAGATCGAGCTGCCGCGCATCGTCGATCATTACCGGCGCTTGCGCGAGCAGGCCGACATCGTGCTGGTGGAGGGCGCGGGCGGCTGGCTGGCCCCGCTGTCCGACAGCCTGTTCATGTCGGACATGGCGCAGGCGTTGGCGCTGCCGGTGATCCTGGTGGTGGGCATGCGGCTGGGCTGCATCAACCACGCCTTGCTGACGGCGAAGGCGGTGCGAGACAGCGGGCTGGAGCTGGCTGGCTGGGTGGCCAACTGCGCGCAGCCGCCGCAAGCTGCGTATGCGGAGAACCTGGCCACGCTCAAACGCCATATTCCGGCGCCGCTGCTGCTGGAAATCCCCTACCGGCCGGCTGCCTGAGCGTCTTCCCATGGGCGGCCGCCGCCGCCCATGCCCCGTTCCGCGCGCATTGCGCCGCGTCATGACGCATTCTTGTTTTTCTTGACATTGCTCCTACGATGAAAACATGCCGGCGACAAGCCGGTGCTTGTGCATGCAGTGCATTGTGTCGGTCGTCTTGACCTAGGGGGCAACATGTCTTGTTTGCGCATTCCGCTATGCCTGCTGCTGGCCGTCCAGAGCGCGGCCGCGGCTGAGTTCAACCTGCAGCAGCCGGTCACCCCACTGGCCCGCACCGAATATCACCTGCATACCATGCTGCTGATCGTCACCGGCGTGATTTTCGCCGTGGTGTTCCTGGTGATGCTGTACTCCATCTTTCATCACCGCAAATCGGCTGGCAACGAGGCCAAGCAATTCCACGAGAACACCACGGTGGAGATCATCTGGACCGTGGTGCCGCTGCTGATCCTGGTGGTCATCGCGGTTCCCGCCACCCGCGCGGTGCTGGCGCAGAAGGGCACCCGCAGCGAGGACATGACCATCAAGATCACCGGATACCAGTGGAAGTGGCGCTATGACTACCTGGACGACAATTTCGGCTACGTCAGCCATCTCGCCACCCCTCGGGAAGCGATCGAGGGAACCATCCAGAAGCCTGCCAACTACCTGCTGGAAGTCGACGAGCCGCTGGTGGTGCCGACCGATCGCAAGATCCGCCTGCTGTTGACCGCCAACGACGTGATCCACTCCTGGTGGGTGCCGCAGCTGGGGGTCAAGCAGGATGCGATTCCCGGCTTCCTGCGCGACAGCTGGATGCTGATCGAGAAGCCCGGCGTCTATCGCGGCCAGTGTTCGGAGCTGTGCGGCAAGGACCATGGCTTCATGCCCATCGTGGTGGAGGCCAAGTCGCCGGCCGACTATGAGAAGTGGCGCGCGGCCAAGCTCAAGCAGATGGCAGCCGCCGCCGACGATCCCAACAAGGTGTGGAGGCTGGAGGACCTGAAGGCGCGCGGCGAGAAAATCTACGCCCAGAACTGCGTGCCCTGTCACCAGGCCAACGGCAAGGGCATTCCGGGCACTTTCCCGGCGCTGGACGGCTCGCCCATCGTCACCGGCGACAAGGCCGGCCACATCGAGATCGTGTTGTTCGGCGGCAAGAAGAATCCGGCGATGGCGGCCTGGGGCAAGCAATTGTCCGATACCGACATCGCGGCGGTGATCACCTACGAGCGCAACAGCTGGGGCAATCATACCGGCCAGATCGTGCAGCCCAAGGACGTGAAGGCTGCGCGCGGCAAGGCGGCATAAGGAGTCGGACCTCATGGCAATCGCGGAAACCACCCACGCCGGCGGCGCCCACCACGGCAAGCCCCATGGCATCGCCCGCTGGCTGATGGCCACCAACCACAAGGACATCGGCACGATGTACCTGTGGTTCTCGTTCACCATGTTCCTCACCGGCGGCGTGCTGGCGCTATGCATCCGCGCCGAGCTGTTCAGTCCCGGCCTGCGCTTCTTCCAGCCGGAGCTGTTCAACCAGCTGACCACGCTGCATGGCCTGATCATGGTGTTCGGCGCCATCATGCCGGCTTTCACCGGCATGGCCAACTGGATGCTGCCGCTGATGATAGGCGCGCCGGACATGGCTTTCGCGCGGATGAACAACTGGAGCTTCTGGCTGCTGCCGCCGGCGGCGCTGCTGCTGCTGATGTCGTTCGCGGTGCCGGGCGGCGCGGCCGCCGCCGGCTGGACGCTGTACGCGCCGCTGTCCACGCAGATGGGCATGGGCATGGACATGACCATCTTCGCCATCCACATCCTCGGCATCAGCTCCATCATGGGGTCGATCAACATCATCGTCACCATCCTCAATCTGCGCGCGCCGGGAATGACGCTGATGAAGATGCCGATGTTCGCCTGGGCCTCGCTGATCACCGCCTACCTGATCATCGCCGTGATGCCGGTGCTGGCCGGCGCGGTGACCATGGTGCTGACCGACCGTCATTTCGGCACCCACTTCTTCAATGCGGCCGGCGGCGGCGACCCCATTCTTTACCAGCACGTGTTCTGGTTCTTCGGCCATCCCGAGGTCTACATCATGGCGCTGCCGGCCTTCGGCATCGTCAGCCAGGTGATCCCCACCTTCGCCCGCAAGCCGCTGTTCGGCTATACCTCGATGGTGTACGCCACCAGCTCCATTGGCATCCTGTCCTTCATGGTGTGGGCGCACCACATGTTCGTCACCGGCATGGCGGCCACCGCGCAGCTGTTCTTCATGTACGCGACGATGCTGATCGCGGTGCCCACCGGCGTGAAAGTGTTCAACTGGATCGCCACCATGTGGGAAGGCGCGATGAGCTTCGAGACGCCGATGCTGTTCTCGATAGGCTTCATCCTGCTGTTCACCATCGGCGGCCTGTCCGGCATCACGCTCAGCGTGGCGGCGGTGGACATCCAGTTGCACGCCAGCTACTACGTAGTGGCCCATTTCCACTATGTGCTGGTGGCCGGCGCGTTGTTCAGCCTGTTTTCCGCCATCTACTATTGGTTCCCCAAGATGAGCGGCCGGATGTACAACGAGAAGCTGGGCAAGCTGCATTTCTGGTGGTCGATGATCTGGTTCAACGTCACCTTCTTTCCGATGCACTTCCTGGGCCTGGCCGGGATGCCGCGGCGGATTCCGGACTACGCGCTGCAGTTCACCGACTTCAACCGCATCGCCAGCGTCGGCGCCTTCATGTTCGGCCTGGGCCAGTTGATCTTCCTGTACAACATCCTGCACGCGTTGCGTCACGGCGAAAAAGCGCCGCACAAGCCCTGGGAGGGCGCCAACACGCTGGAGTGGGAGCTGCCGACCCCGGCGCCCTATCACAGCTTCGAGCAGGCGCCGCGGGTCGAGGTCGGCGAGAACGGCGTGATCCTGTCCTGCCAGGAAGGCGGGGACGGGCATTCGCATTGAGCGGGGAGAGGGGCATGGACGCGATGGCGATGCGGCGGCGCAACCTCCGGCTGGTGAAGCGGCTGGTGCTGATCGTCGCGCTGATGTTCGCTTTCGCCTGGGCGATGATTCCGCTGTACCGCATCGTGTGCGAGCAAACCGGCCTCAACGACGTCGTCAAGGCGGACGAGCTGGAGAAGGAGGACCTGATCGCCGGCGACGGCGAGGTCAGGATGACTTTCGACTCCACGGTGCAGGCAGGCCTGCCATGGCAGGTGCAGCCGCTGACCACTCATCTTAGGGTCAAGCCGGGCACTTTCGTCCAGGTTCAGTACCGGATCACCAACGCCAGCCCGCGCGTGGTGGTGGGGCAGGCGCTGCCGCGCTACCTGCCGGCCGAGGCCGGCGAGTACGTCAAGAAGCTGGAATGCTTCTGCTTTACCCAGCAGCGTTTCCAGCCCGGAGAGACCCGCACCTTCCCGGTCGTGTTCGTGATAGACCGCAAGCTGCCGGCCTCGATCACCAGCATCACGCTGGCCTATACCGTGTTCGATGTGCCGGGCCAGGGAAAGGGATGAGCATGAGCTGGGGGCAAGGAGTCAAGGCGGTGCTGGGTGCCTTCATCGGTGTGCGCAAGGGAGCGGCTTCCCAGGACGACCAAGCGCTCAAACCGTGGCAATTGATCATCACCGCGCTGGCGCTGGCGGCAGGGCTGATCGCAGCCCTGCTGCTGCTGGTGTCCTGGGTGACCCGCTAGGAGGAGTGAGATGGCAAGCGTAGAAGAACAGGACCGCTATTTCGTGCCGACGCCGTCGCGCTGGCCCATGGTGGGTTCGCTGGCGTTGTTCTGCATCGGCCTGGGCGCGGCGTTCGCCGTCAACGGGATGCTGCTGGGCAAGGTGTCGCTGGCGCTCGGGATGCTGATCCTGGTGGCGATGCTGGTGGGCTGGTTCGGCGACGTGATCCGGGAAAGCCGGCTCGGCGTCTATCTGGGGCGAGAGGACATGTCCTTCCGCTGGGGCATGGGCTGGTTCATTTTCTCCGAGGTGATGTTCTTCGGCGCGTTCTTCGGCGCGCTGTTCTGGGTGAGAACGGTGTCGGTGCCGGAGCTGGGATCGCTGGACTACAAGATCCTGTACCCGGATTTCGAAGCGTCCTGGCCGTTGTCCACCGGCCCGGGCATCACCCAGGCTTATCAGGCGATGGAAGCCTGGGGCTTGCCGTCGCTGAATACGATGATTTTGTTGAGTTCAGGCGCCACCGTCACCTGGGCGCATTGGGGACTGCTGCAGGAGAAGAGAAGCCAGTTCACGCTGGGGCTGCTGTTGACCGTGGTGCTGGGCTGCACCTTCCTGGCCTTGCAGATGCACGAGTATGGGCACGCCTTCAGCAAGCTGAACCTGACGCTGGCTTCGGGCGCGTACGGCATGACTTTTTTCATGCTGACCGGTTTCCATGGCCTGCATGTGCTGCTGGGGTCCATCATCCTGTTCGTGGTGTGGCTGCGCAGCATGAACGGGCATTTCGACGCCCATCACCATTTCGCTTTCGAGGCGGCCAGCTGGTACTGGCACTTTGTGGACGTGGTGTGGCTGCTGCTGTTTATCTTCGTTTACTGGCTATGAGGGAAATCAGACATGGTGCGGGCGCCACCAGCCGAACAGCGCGCCCAGCAACAGCAGCAGGAATAATCCAATGGACAGTCCCACCCGCAGGGTCAGGGAGCGCACCAGGCGCTGAGAGCCGTGCTCGGCCTTCATCAGCCCGGTCAAGCCCCAGAACAGGGCCAGGACGATACAGGCAAGCAACAACAGGATGACGAGTTTCATGACCGTATCCTCCACGCAAACTGATCCGGAACACAAGCCGCAGTCTAAATGGCAACGAACGCTGTGGCTGTTTCTTTTGGTAATCAATTTATTACCATATGTATTGGCAGTATGGCAGTGGCAAAGGGGGCAAGACAAGGAGGCGCTGCTGAACTCTCTGACCAGCGCGATGAGCGTGGCGCCGGTGGATTTGGTCTACCGCGAAGCGGAGCCGCCGCCGGAGTTCACCCGGGTCAGGCTGAACCGGGCCGAGCCGGCCGGACCGGTGATCGAGCTGCGCAACAGCTTCATGGCCGGCCAGGCAGGGAGGCGCATCCTTCAGCCCTGGCGGCAGGGGGACGATCGTTCTCTGGTGTTGCTGGATCTGGGATGGCTGGTCGACGGCGCTCCCGTGCCGGCTTTCCGGCCGGAGCAGGTGCAGGCCCAGGGCTATCGGATGCCGACGCCGCGCCATTTCGTGCTGTCTGGCGCGGTCAAGGGCGCCGAAGGTCCTGTCGACGCGGTGGACGAAGCGGTCTTGCGCCGCCGCTATCCCGGGCATTGGTTCCAGGGCGTGGTGGTGCTGGAAAGCTCCCCTGAGCCGCTGTTGCACTGGCCGGTGGTGCCGGAGTTCATGCCAGACCGCCACTATGCTTACGCGCTGCAATGGCTCCTGCTAGGCGTCTGCATCAGCGGCGCCAGCTGGCTGATGTGGAGGCGCAGGCATGAAATCCATTAACCGGGGGCGGGTGGCGTTGCTGGCGATGGGCTTGCTGTGCCTGGCGCCGGTGCTGGCCGCGTTGTTGGCTTATTGGTTGTTGCCGCCCCAGGGCGGGCGCAGCTATGGCCAATTGCTGCCCACCCATCCTTTCGCCGCCGCGGCGCAGCCGCAATGGCCGCGTGGAAAGTGGGTGCTGGCGGCGGTATTGGGCACGGAGTGCCATGGGCGTTGCCAGCAGCGCTGGCATGCGATGCGCCAGATAGAAAGGGCGCAGGGCGAAGCGGCTGGTCGCCTGACCAGAGTGGCCTTGCAGGTTTCGGAGCAGGCGCCGCGGCTGGATGTGCCGCACCGGCTGCCGCATTCGACGGAGTCGGCCTTGCCGGCCGGCAACCTGGGCTTTTATCTGGTCGATCCGCTGGGCAATCAGGTGATGTTCTATCGGGACGGCGCGGATCCGCGCCTGATCATCGATGAAGTGGCCAAGGTGTTGAAGGTGAACAACGGGCTGGGCTGAGCCGGCGGCTGACCGGCGGACACGCTGTGCACTGGGGGGCGCTCGCCATGCGGAAACTGGTTTGGCTGGCTTTGCTGCTGGCCGTCGTCGTGGTGCCGTTCGGCGCCTATGTCAGATTGTCCCACGCGGGCCTCGGGTGCCCGGACTGGCCGGGCTGCTACGGCCAGATTTCGCCGTCGCACGCGGCCGACAGCATACTCCAGGCCCAGGCGCTGTCGCCGGAAGGCCCGGTCAGTCTGGGCAAGGCCTGGCGCGAGATGCTGCACCGCTATCTGGCAGGCAGCCTGGGCGCGCTGATCGCGCTGATCGCCTGGCGGGCCTGGCGGGAAAGGCGCCAGCGTCTGCCGGCGGGGCTGTTGCTGGCGGTGCTGGGCCTGCAGGGCCTGTTGGGCATGCTGACCGTCACCTTGCTGCTCAAGCCCGTCATTGTCACTTCCCATCTGTTGGGCGGCATGGCGGTGCTGCAGATTCTCGTCTGGATGGCCTTGTCCCCGGGCTTGCCGCCCGTCGCCGTTCCCGCAAGGCAAGTCAGGCTTGCCGCTTGGCTGGTCTCGGCATTGGCGCTGCAACTGGCGCTGGGCGGCTGGGTGTCCAGCAATTACGCGGCGCTGGCTTGCCAGGGCTTTCCCGCCTGCAACGGCGAAAGCTGGCCGGCGCTGCGTTTCGATCACGCCTTCCATCTGTTGCGAGAACTCGGCGAGGCGCCGGACGGCAGCCTGCTCGATTTCGCCAGCCTGGTGACCATACATTGGCTGCACCGGCTGGGCGCGCTGCTGGTGTCTCTGCTGCTGCTGTCGCTGCTGTGGCTGGGCTGGCGGGAGCCAGCGTTGCGGCGGCACCTGCTGTGCCTGGGAATGGCATGGGCGGTCCAGGTGGGTCTGGGCATCGCCAATGTGCTGCTGCAACTGCCGTTGCCGCTGGCGGTGGCGCACAACGCCGGCGCGGCCTTGCTGCTGGCGACGTCCTTGCTGCTGTTGTCCCGGCTGCATGAGAAGGAGGCGGCGCGACGGCGCGTGGCCTGGCCGAGGCTGCCGTTTTTCCATCACGAGCGTTTGAGCGGGCCGGGAGAGGGGCGATGAGCGCCGTCGGCCTGCCGCTGTGGCGGCAACACGGCTACGCCTTGTGGCAGCTGTCCAAGCCGCGGGTGGTGGCGCTGATCGTGTTCTGCGCGGTGATCGGCATGTTCCTCGCCAGCCCGGGCGTGCCGGATGCCGCGGTGGTGGCGCCGGCCACGCTGGGCATCGCGCTGGTGGCCGGCGCGGCGGCCATGGTCAACTGCCTGGTGGAGCGCGGCGTTGATGTCAGGATGAGGCGCACCGCCTGGCGGGCCACGGCCACCGGCGAGGTAGGCGCGCGGGAGACGCTGCTGGCGGCGCTGGCGGTCGGCGGCATGGGGCTGGCGCTGCTGCTGGCCTGCTGCAACGCGTTGACCGCCTGGCTGACCCTGGGAACTTTTGTCGGCTACGCCATTGTCTACACCTTGTTGCTCAAGCCGAACACGCCGCAGAACATCGTGATCGGCGGCGCCAGCGGCGCGATGCCGCCGGTGCTGGGCTGGGTGGCGGTCAACGGCGAAATCGACGCGTTCGCGCTGGTGCTGTTCCTGATCATCTACACCTGGACGCCGCCGCATTTCTGGGCGCTGGCGCTGTACCGGCGCGACGATTACGCCCGCGCCGGCTTGCCGATGCTGCCGGTCACCCATGGCCAGCGCTACACGACGCTGTCCATTGTGTTGTACGGTTTTTTGCTGACGGCGGTCACGCTGTTGCCGGTGGCGCTGGGCGAGGCGGGGGCAATATATCTTGGCGCGGTTTTGCTGCTGGACGGCAGATTGTTGTTCCTTGCCGTCAGGCTGCATCGCCAGTATGCTGACACTTTGGCGCGCCGCCTGTTCGCTTGGTCCATCTGGTATCTGACCTGGCTGTTCGCGGCGCTTTTGCTTGACCATTACTACCTGATTCCATTGAGCTGATGTCCCGACTCCTGAAGTGCCTGCTAGGCTTGTTCGCCGCGTTGGTTTTGTCCGCCTGCGCCCAGAAAATCGATTTCAAGGGCACCGCCATCGAGGATGCCTCGATGGGAGGCGATTTCAAGCTGACCGATTTCCACGGCAAGCCCCGCGGCCTGGATGAATTCCGCGGCAAGGTGGTGGCGCTGTTCTTCGGCTATACCAGCTGTCCCGACGTTTGCCCGACCACGATGCTGGAGTACGCGTCGGTGATGAAGCAGTTGGGCGCCGACGGCGACAAGGTGCAGGTGATGTTCGTCAGCGTCGATCCCGAGCGGGATACGCCCCAGGTGCTGGCCGGCTACGTGCCGCATTTCGACAAGCGCTTCATCGGCCTGACCGGCGCTGCCGGCGACATCGAAAAGGTGATGAAGCAGTACAAGGTTGTCGCGCAGAAGGTGAAGAACGAGGAGGGCGGCTACACCGTCGACCACAGCGCCGGTTCCTATCTGCTGGACAAGGAAGGCAAGCTCAGGGTGTACGAGGCCTACGGCACCCCGGCGGCCAACCTTGCTTCTGATATCCGGCAGTTGTTACGCTAAACTTGGCGTATCACTCAACCCCGCAGACATGAAGGCCGGAATATCGTGAGCAACGACAATACGCCAGCCATGCCGGCAAGTTCACATCAGCCGCTGGATCTGGCCAAGTTCACCCTGAGCTCGCCGACCGAGATCGCGCAGCATCTGACCAATATCGCCAAGCACGGCCATATGGTGACGGTTTTTGCCAACAAGGGTAAAAACTTCATTCTGACCCGGCTGTTGGAGGTGGATTACCAGGCCGGCGTTTTCATCTTCGACTGGGGCGCTGAGGAAGAAACCAATACCCAGGTCCTGAACAGCGAGCGCAATGTCTTCGTCTGTTCTCCCGAGGGCGTGAAGACCCAGTTCGTCACCGGCCAGATCAGCCGGGTGACGATGGATAACCGGCCGGCCTTCCAGTGCCGGCTGCCGGAGCAGGTGATCAAGCTGCAGCGGCGCGAGTTTTTCCGCATCCAGACGCCGCTGGGCCAGCCGATTTTTTGCCATATCAGCGATTTCGGCCAGCGGGAGATCGATCTCGCGCTGTTCGACATCAGCCTGGGCGGCCTGAGCCTGTGGCTGCCGGGCGTCGATACGCCAGGCTTCGACATCGGCCAGCAGTACCGCCAGTGCTCGATCGACCTGAAACCGTTCGGCACGCTCTCGCTGGGCGTCGAGGTGCGCCACCGGCTGACCGCGCGGATGCGCAACGGCAACGAGGCGATGCGGGTGGGATGCTCCTATCTCAACCTGACGCCGCCGATGGAAACCATCATCCAGCGTTATGTCGGCTTCCTCGAGCGCGAACGCCGCGCGATGGTGGGTTGACCGGACTTATCGAAATCCTTTTCGCAGTAGAACATCATGAAGCTGACCATTGCCCTGTCCAAGGGCCGCATCTTTGAAGAAACGCTGCCCTTGCTGGCGGCTGCCGGCATCGTGCCGGCGGAAAATCCGGAATCCTCGCGCAAGCTGATCATCGGCACCAACCACCCGGACGTGCAACTGGTGATCGTGCGCGCGTCCGACGTGCCCACCTATGTGCAGTACGGCGCGGCCGATCTCGGCATCGCCGGCCGCGACGTGCTGATCGAGCATGGCGGCGCCGGCCTGTACCAGCCGCTGGACCTCAACATCGCCAAATGCAAGATGATGGTGGCGGTGCAGGAAGGCTTCGATTACGACGCGGCGGTGCGCCGCGGCGCGCGGCTGAAGATCGCCACCAAATATCCGCAGATCGCCCGCGAGCATTTCGCCAAGAAGGGCGTGCACGTCGACATCATCAAGCTGTACGGCTCGATGGAGCTGGCGCCGCTGGTTGGTCTGGCCGACGCCATCGTCGACCTGGTGTCCACCGGCGGCACGCTGCGCGCCAACAAGCTGGAGGCGGTCGAGCACATTATCGACATCAGCTCGCGCCTGGTGGTGAACCAGGCCGCGCTGAAGCTCAAATACGACGCGATCCAGCCGGTGCTGGACGCTTTCGCCGGCGCCGTGCCGGCCTGACCGTTTCCAACTCATGACGCGCCGCCGGTCAACCGATTGCCGGCGGCCGGCGTTCCCCATTCTTCAAGCTCCAAGCATCAGAGAATCATCATGTTGAAACTGTCCTCCTCCCAGCCCGACTTCGCCGCGCGCCTGAAAGCGCTGCTGGCCTTCGAAACCGCGCAGGACCCCGCAGTCGACGCCGCCGTGGCGTCCATCTGCGCCGACGTCCATCATCGCGGCGACGCGGCGTTGGTGGAGTACACCAACCGTTTCGACCGTATGCAGGCGGCGGGCATGGCCGACCTGACGCTCAGCCGCGAGCAGCTGGAAGCCGCGTGGGGACGTCTGCCGGCCGATGTGCGCGACGCGCTGTCCGCCGCCGCCGACCGCGTGCGCCGCTACCACGAGAAGCAGCTGGCGCACAGCTGGAGCTATGAGGACGAAGACGGCACCTTGCTGGGCCAGCAGGTGACGGCGCTGGACCGCGTCGGCATCTACGTGCCGGGGGGCAAGGCCGCCTATCCGAGCTCGGTGCTGATGAACGCGCTGCCGGCCAAGGTGGCCGGCGTCGGCGAAATCATCATGGTGGTGCCGACGCCGGGCGGCGAGCGCAACGACCTGGTGCTGGCCGCGGCCTATATCGCCGGCGTCGACAAGGTGTTCACCTGCGGCGGCGCTCAGGCGGTGGCTGCGCTGGCCTACGGCACCGAGACCGTGCCGCAGGTGGACAAGATCACCGGCCCGGGCAACGCCTACGTCGCCGCAGCCAAGCGCCGGGTGTTCGGCGTGGTCGGCATCGACATGGTGGCCGGCCCGTCGGAGATTCTGGTGATCTGCGACGGCGACACGCCGCCCGACTGGGTGGCTATGGATCTGTTCAGCCAGGCCGAGCACGACGAGATCGCCCAAGCCATCCTGCTGTGCCCGTCGGCGGACTATATCGCCAAGGTGGAGGCCAGCATCGCCAGGCTGCTGCCGTCCATGCCGCGCCGCGCCATCATCGAGCAGAGCCTCGCCAACCGCGGCGCGCTGATCGAGGTGCGCGATCTGGCCGAAGCCTGCGAGATCAGCAACTATATCGCGCCGGAGCATCTGGAACTGTCGGTGGCCGATCCGGAAGCCCTGCTGCCGCAATTGCGCCACGCCGGCGCCATCTTCATGGGCCGCTTCACCTCGGAGAGCCTGGGCGACTACTGCGCCGGCCCCAACCACGTGTTGCCGACCAGCCGCACCGCGCGTTTCGCCAGCCCGCTGGGCGTCTACGACTTCCAGAAGCGCAGCAGCCTGATCCGCGTGTCGCAGGCGGGCGCGCAGAAGCTGGGCCGCATCGCCAGCCTGCTGGCGCACGGCGAGGGCCTGACCGCTCACGCCCGCGCCGCCGAGCTGCGGCTGGAGGATGGGAAGCCGGGCTAGGGCATTTTCGCGCCGTCCTCTACCCTGAAAGCTGGCAAGGCCGGCGGAGGAGTGGGAGCGATGGCGAGGATAGGCGTGTGGCTGGCGGTTGGCCTGCTGTGCTTGGCCGCGTCGGCGTTCGGCGCGGAAAAGAAGGTGTTCCTGCTGGAGAGTTATCACAGCGATTACCAGTGGGATCATGACTACCGCGCGGCGCTGTACGAGAAGCTGTCCGGGCGGTGCGAACTGGCGGTATACGCGCTGGACAGCAAGCGCCTGCCGCGAGACCAAGTGCTGATCCGGGTTGAGGAGGCGCGCAAGCGCATCGCGGCTTTCCAGCCCGATCTTGTCATCGTCGGCGACGATGCCGCGTTACAACTGGTGGGGAGCAAGCTGGCCGAGGCCGGCGTTCCGGTCATCTATCTCGGCATCAACAACAATCCGCGCAACTATTTCCAGTCCACGCCGAGCAATATCAGCGGCGTGCTGGAGCGGCCGCTGATCCTGCGCAATATTTTCGAGCTGGGGCGCATGGTGCCTGGCTTGAAGCGCGCGCTGGCCCTGTTCGACAGCGACCTGACTTCGCGCATCATCCGCGACGAAGCCTTCGTCGGCCGGGACAACATCCGGTTGGGCGGCATAGACGTCGACATCGCGCTGCCCTACACCTTCGCCGAGTGGCAGCAGCGTGTCCTGCAGGCGCCGCAGCGCTACCAGGCGATCTGGGTAGGATTGTATTTCACGCTGCGTGACGACAACGGCAAGGTCGTGCCTAGCGACGAAGTGATGCGCTGGACCACGGCCAACAGCAAATTGCCGATGTTCGCGTTCTGGAATTTCGCGGTGGGCAAGGGCAAGGCCATAGGTGGCCGGGTGCTGACCGGGCGCGAGCAGGGGCTGGAGGCTGCGCGGATGGCGCAGGCGACGCTGTTCGAGAGCCGCAGCCTGTCCTCATTGTTCCCGGTCACGCCGTCGGAAGGCGAATACCTGTTCAGTCGCAGCGAGCTGGCGCGTTCCGGCCTGTCGCTGCCGCCGCAGGTGGCGCGCAAGGCGCATTGGGTCGAGTAGCCCAAAACCCGCGAAACTTGTAGGATGGACGTTCCGGCCTGGCGCGCGCCGCGCGGCCGGCAAGGGGCGAGAAAGAGACATGAAACTGACTGTGCAACAACTGGTGCGGCCCGAGATCGCCGCCATCGGGGCCTACCATGTGGCCGACGCCTCCGGCTTCATCAAGCTGGACGCGATGGAAAACCCGTGGCCGCTGCCGGTCGAGCTGCAGCATGAGCTGGCCGCCGAGCTGGCCCAGGTGGCGCTGAATCGCTATCCGGACGCCAACGGCGGCGGCCTGAAAGACGATCTGCGCGCCGCCTTCGCCATTCCGGCGGCGGCAGACATCGTGCTGGGCAACGGTTCGGACGAGCTGATCACGCTGGTCTCCCAGGCGCTGGCGCGTCCCGGCGCCAAGCTGCTGGCGCTGGAGCCGTCGTTCGTGATGTACAAGATGAACGCGCTGTTCTCCGGCCTGCAGTACGTCGGCGTGCCGCTGAACGGTGATTTCACGCTGGATCTGCCGGCCACGCTCGTCGCCATCGAGCGCGAGCAGCCGGCGGTGGTGTTCGTGTCCTACCCCAACAATCCCACCGGGCCGCGCTACGCCCGCGACGAGGTGATGGCGATCTGCCGCGCCGCGCCGGGGCTGGTGGTGGTGGACGAGGCCTATCAGAGCTTCGCCTCCGACAGCTTCATGGACCTGGCCGGCGAGCTGGGCAACCTGCTGGTGATGCGCACGCTGTCCAAGCTGGGCCTGGCCGGCATCCGCCTTGGCTACGCCGCGGCCAGTCCGGCGTGGATCGAGCAGCTGAACAAGGTGCGGCCGCCGTACAACGTCAATGTGCTGACCCTCGCCGCCGCCCGTTTCGCCCTGAAGCACCTGGACGTGTTCAACCGCCAGGCGGCCGAGCTGCGCGCCGAGCGCGCGAAACTGTCGGCGGCGCTGGCCGCCTTGCCTCAACTGGCGGCGTTTCCGTCCGAGGCCAATTTCGTCACCGTCCGCGCGCCGGACGCGCCGGCCCTGTTTCAGCACTTGAAGGCGTCCGGCATCCTGATCAAGCAGCTGCACGGCAGCCACCCGCTGCTGGCTAACTGCCTGCGCCTGACCGTGGGCAGTCCGGACGAAAACGCCGCGCTGCTGTCCGCCATCCAACGTTTTTTCGCCTGAAGCCGCAATGAGAACCGCAACTGTCACCCGCAACACGCTGGAAACCCAGATCACCGTCAGCCTGAATCTGGACGGCACCGGCGTCGGCCGCTTTGAAACCGGCGTGCCCTTCCTCGACCACATGATGGACCAGATCGCCCGCCACGGCCTGATCGATCTAGATGTCAAGGCGGTGGGCGACCTGCATATCGATGCCCACCACACGGTGGAGGATATCGGCATCACGCTGGGCCAGGCTTTCGCCCAGGCCATCGGCGACAAGAAGGGCATCCGCCGCTACGGCCACGCCTACGTGCCGCTGGACGAGGCGCTGAGCCGGGTGGTGATCGATCTGTCCGGCCGTCCAGGCCTGGTCTACAACGTCGACTACACCCGCGCCAGCATCGGCCAGTTCGATGTGGACCTGTTCTCCGAATTTTTCCACGGCTTCGTCAATCACAGCATGATTACCCTGCACATCGACAATCTGCGCGGCCACAACAGCCACCATCAGGCCGAGACCATCTTCAAGGCTTTCGGCCGCGCGCTGCGCATGTCTTGCGAGCACGATGAGCGCATGGCCGGCATCACGCCGTCCACCAAAGGGACGCTGTCGGCATGAAGGTCGCAGTGATTGATTACGGCATGGGCAATCTGCACTCGGTGCTGAAGTCCCTGCAGGCCGCCAACGAAAACGGCGCCGATATTTTCCTGACTCGCGACCCGGAAGCGGTGGTGAAGGCCGACAAGGTGGTCTTCCCCGGTCAGGGCGCGATGCCCGACTGCATGCGCGAGCTGAACCGCCATGGTCTGGCCGAGGCGGTCCGTGAAACCACGCAGAACAAGCCGTTTTTTGGAATCTGCGTCGGCGCGCAGCTATTGTTCGAACATAGCGAGGAAGGCGACACCGCCGGCCTGGGCCTGTTCCCGGGCGACGTGCGGCGTTTCGCCGACGATCTCGTCGCCGGCGGCGAGCGCCTGAAAGTGCCGCACATGGGTTGGAACCAGGTGTACCAGACCCGGTCCCATCCCTTGTTCGCCGGCATCGCCGACGGCGAGCGCTTCTATTTCGTCCACAGCTACCATTTCGCGCCGGCCGACGCGGCGCTTACGCTCGCGGAAAGCGATTATCCGCAGCGGTTTGCTTGCATCGTCGGGCGTGGCAACATATTCGCCACGCAGTTTCACACCGAAAAGAGCCACCGGGCCGGACTTCTGATGATGAAGAATTTCCTGGCCTGGGACGGCAATGTTTAACTTACGAATACACCTAGCACCATGCTGCTGATACCCGCGATAGACCTGAAAGACGGTCAATGCGTGCGCCTGAGACAGGGCGCAATGGACGACGCCACCATTTTCTCCGACGATCCGGTCAAGGTTGCCGCCCACTGGCGCGACCAGGGCGCGCGACGCCTGCATCTGGTGGACTTGAACGGCGCCTTCGCCGGCAAGCCGAAAAACTTGTCGGTGATCCGCGACATCCTCGGCGAGGTCGGCACCGACATGCCGGTGCAGCTGGGCGGCGGCATCCGCGATCTGGACACCATCGAGGCCTACCTCGACATGGGTTTGTCCTACGTGATCATCGGCACCGCCGCGGTGAAGACGCCGGGCTTCCTGCACGACGCCTGCGACGCCTTCCCCGGGCAGGTCATCGTCGGCCTGGACGCCAAGGACGGCATGGTGGCGATCGACGGTTGGGCCAAGATCACCAACCATAACGTGATCGATCTGGCCAAGCGCTTCGAAGACTACGGCGTCAACTCGGTGATCTACACCGACATCGGCCGCGACGGCATGATGACCGGCGTCAACATCGAAGCCACCGTCAAGCTGGCGCAGGCGCTGACCATTCCGGTGATCGCCTCCGGAGGCCTGACCAACCTCGACGACATCCGCGCGCTGTGCGCGGTGGCGGACGAGGGCGTGGAGGGCGCGGTCACCGGCCGCGCCATCTACGAGGGCAGCATCGATTTCGCCGCCGCGCAAACGCTGGCGGACGAACTGGCCGGCTGAGCCGGCTGACCGCGTCGAAGCGGCGGGCATGTCCCGCCGCTTCGGCGCGCCTGAAGCTTTCTGGAAACGCACATGCTTGCCAAACGCATCATCCCCTGCCTGGACGTGACCGCCGGCCGCGTGGTCAAGGGCGTCAATTTCCTGGGCCTGCGCGACGCCGGCGACCCGGTGGAAATCGCCCGCCGCTACAACGAGCAGGGCGCCGACGAACTGACCTTCCTCGACATCACCGCAAGCTCCGACCAGCGCGACATCATCCTGCACGTCATCGAGGCGGTGGCCGACCAGGTGTTCATCCCGCTGACCGTCGGCGGCGGCGTGCGCAGCGTCGCCGACATCCGCCGCCTGCTCAACGCCGGCGCCGACAAAGTCAGCATCAATACCGCCGCGGTGACCCATCCAGAGTTCGTGCGCGAAGCCTCCGATCACTTCGGCAACCAATGCATCGTCGTCGCGCTGGACGCCAAGGCGGTGACGCCGGAGAACGACCGCTGGGAAATCTTCACCCACGGCGGCCGCAACCGCACCGGGCTGGACGCCGTCGAATGGGCGCGCAAGATGCAGCAACTGGGCGCCGGCGAAATCCTGCTCACCAGCATGGACCGCGACGGCACCAAGGCCGGCTTCAACCTGCCGCTGACGCGCGCGGTGTCGGACGCGGTGAACATCCCCGTCATCGCCTCCGGCGGCGTCGGCAATCTGCAGCACCTGGTAGCCGGGGTGAAGGAAGGCCATGCCGACGCGGTGCTGGCGGCCAGCATCTTCCATTTCGGCGAATACACGGTGACGGAAGCCAAGCAGGCGATGCGCGACGCGGGAATCGAGGTGAGGCTATGAGCTGGCTGGACGAAGTGAAGTGGGACGACAAGGGCCTGGTCACGGCCATCGCCCAGGACGCGGCCAGCGGCCGGGTGTTGATGGTGGCGTGGATGAACCGCGAAAGCCTGCAGCTCACCGCCGATACCGGCATCGCCCACTACTGGAGCCGCTCGCGGCAAAAGCTGTGGAAGAAGGGCGAGGAGTCCGGCCATTTGCAAAACATCAGCGAGCTGCGCCTGGACTGCGATGGCGATGTGATCGTGATGCAGATCGAACAAATCGGCGGCATCGCCTGTCACACCGGACGGGAGAGCTGTTTCTACCGCCGTTTCGAGAACGGCGGCTGGACGACGGTGGACGCGGTGCTGAAAGACCCGCGCGCCATCTACCATCCCTGAATTGCGGCCGGTCAACGCCGGCGCCCCCGGCCGGGTTACAATGGCGGACCGGTTTTGCCAGAATGTCATGCCCGAGCCGTATACTGGAAGGCTGGCGGGCATCAGAGCCTGCAAAGGGTTCGAAAGGATAAGGATATGACCCCGGACGTGTTGAAGAACATAGCCGATACGCTGGAGGCCCGGCGCGAGGCGGCGCCGCAATCGTCTTATGTGGCTTCGCTGTTCCACAAGGGCGAAGACGCCATCCTGAAGAAGGTGGCGGAAGAGGCGGCGGAGACGCTGATGGCCTCCAAGGACAAGGACAAGCTGCATCTGGTGCGCGAAGTGGCCGACTTGTGGTTCCATACCATGGTGCTGTTGGCATATCATGGCCTGCGTCCGGAAGACGTGGTGATGGAGCTGCATCGCCGCGAGGGCATTTCCGGCCTGGACGAGAAGGCCGCGCGCAAACCCACAGCCTGAATGACGGAACACTCACGATGAGCGATTGCCTTTTCTGCAAGATCGTGGCGGGCCAGATTCCCGCCAACAAGGTTTACGAAGACGAAGACGTGCTGGCCTTCCACGACATCCGTCCGATCGCGCCGGTGCATTTCATGATCATCCCCAAGCGCCACGTCGACTCGCTGGCCCATTGCGGCCCCGAGCACGAGGCGGTGCTGGGCAAGATCCTGACGCTGGCGCCCCGGCTGGCCAAGGAGCAGGGCCTGGAGTCCGGCTTCAAGACCGGCATCAACACCGGCCGCGGCGGCGGCCAGGAAGTATTCCATCTGCACGTGCATGTGTTCGGCCACAAGGGCTGAGCGCGGCTCCCGTTTTTTCATCAAGGAAGAGTCACAATGGGTTCTCTGAGCATCTGGCATTGGCTGATCGTGCTGCTGATCGTGGTATTGGTGTTCGGCACCAGGAAGCTGCCCGGCATCGGCAAGGACCTCGGCAACGCGGTCAAGGGCTTCAAGGAAGGCATGAACGAAGGCGCCAAGGAAGGCCAGCCGCCGGCCAAGGACGCCGGCCGCATCATTGACGGCGAAGCCGACAAGAAATGACGTGGTGACGCGGCGTGCTTGACATCAGTTTCGGCGAATTCGCCCTGATCGGCGTGGTGGCGCTGGTGGTGCTGGGCCCGGAGCGCCTGCCCGCGGTGGCGCGCACCGTCGGCGCGCTGCTGGCCCGCGCCCAGCGCTTCGTCGCCAATGTGAAGGCGGACATGCAGCAGCAAGCCAATCTGCAGGGGCTGGATTCCATCCGGCAAGACCTGCAGGAGGCGGCGCAAAGTTTCCGCGGCCAACTGGAGGCCGAGGTGCAGCAGGTCCGCGACACGATAGACCAGGGCGCCGCCGACGCGCGCGCGCTGGCCGGTGAGGCGGCAGAGCCTTTCCATGAGGCCGAGCGCACGATACACGGCGGACCCGCGCCGGACGCGGAGGCTGAGGCTCATGAAGCCGAGGCGCATCCGCCCGAGGCCGCTCCGGCCGCGCAAGCCGATGTCCCGCCGCGCGACGAAAACCAGCTGGACCTGTTCGACGACGTTTCGCCGAGCAGGCCCGCCTCCCAACCTTCCGCAACACAAGCCCGCGAATGAACGAACAACCGCTGCTCGCGCACCTGATCGAGCTGCGCACCCGGCTGGTGCGCGCGCTGCTCGGCATCGCCCTGGCGTTTCTGGGGCTGTTCCACTGGTCGTCCGACATCTACCATCTGCTGGCCAAGCCGTTGCTGGACGCGTTGCCCCAGGGCGGCAGCATGATCGCCACGGAGGTGACGTCCACCTTCTTCGTGCCGATGAAGGTGACCATGCTGGTGGCCTTCCTGGTCTCGCTGCCCAACACGCTGTACCAGATCTGGGCCTTTGTCGCGCCCGGCCTGTACAGCCACGAGAAGAAGCTGGTGCTGCCATTGGTGCTGGCCAGCCTCTTGCTGTTCCTCACCGGCATGGCCTTCGCTTATTTCCTGGTGTTCCCGGTGGTGTTCCACTTCATGTCGGCGGTGACGCCCGCCGGCGTCAGCATGATGACCGATATCGACAAGTACCTGTCCTTTGTCCTGGGCATGTTCCTGGCTTTCGGCACCACGTTCGAGGTGCCGGTGGTGGTGGTGCTGTTGACGCGGATGGGTGTGGTGACGGTAGCCAAGCTGCGCGAGGCGCGGCCTTATGTGATCGTCGGCGCCTTCGTCGTCGCGGCCATCGTCACGCCGCCGGACGTGTTGTCGCAAACGATGCTGGCGGTGCCGCTGTGGCTGCTGTTCGAGGCCGGCGTGCTGGTGGCGGCGCTGCTGGAGCGCAAGGCGCGCGCCCGCGAACAGGCGGAGAGCGCGCCATGAGCCGCGAAGCCTGCCGCGCCGGCGCGTCCGCCGCGCTGATCGCCCTGATCGCGCTGACGCTGGCCTGGGAGCTGTGGCTGGCGCCGCTGCGCGCCGGCGGCTCCTTTCTGGCGTTCAAGGCCTTGCTGTTGCTGCTGCCGCTGCGCGGCATCCTGGCGGGGCGGCTCTATACCTACCAGTGGTCGAGCATGTTCATCCTGGGATTTTTCATCGAGGGTGTGATGCGTGGCTGGGCCGACCATGGCCTGTCGCAGCGATTGGCATGGTGTGAAGTCCTGATTAGTACACTATTCTTCATCTGTGTATTGGGATACGCCAGGAGCTTCAAGAAGCTCAAGGCCTGAGGCTCGCCAGAATCAAGGAAGACCGGCATCCCATGATGCTGGTTTTTTTTTGAGCTTTTTGCCACTGATATCGCGTGAGTTTAGCTGTTCAGAATGCCGCGGCTGGCAGGCCGGCGGGGCGCTCATCTAAAATCGCTGCACAAAACGGACCGGGCTCAGCCCGGCCACTTTCATCTCATCGGGTGTGGGGAAGTAACAATGCGGAATTTTTCCATCGCGGCCAGGATTACCCTCGGCTTCGGGCTGCTATTGGCGGCCCTGATTCTCACCGGCGTGTTCACGCAGCTGGGACTGAACAAGATCACCCGTCGGGTGGCGGAGGTCAGTTCGCAGGAACTGGTGTTCTACACGGACATCGTCGAATTGCAGCGGAGCATGGGCAATCTGCGCCGTTTCGAGAAAGACTATTTCATCAATATCGCCAGCGACGCTAAGCGCACCGAGTACCAGGGCAAGTGGAAGGACGCGCTGGCTGGCGCGCAGAAGTCGATCCAGCAGGCGGGCGGCCATCCGCTGGATGACGGCGCCAGCCAGAAACTGGCCAAGCTCGGCACGTTGCTGGCCGGCTACGCCGACGGTTTCGGCAAGGTGTCGGCCCAGGTGGAGGGCAAGCAGCTGGTGTCCACCGCCGACGCCAACCACGAGCTGGACAAGTACAAGGAAAATATCCACCAGATGGAAGGCACGGCCGAGGATCTGGCCAAGGCCGCGGCCGACGCCGTCGGCCTGCTGGACGATCAGATCGACGCCACCGCCACCGCGGTGCGCAGCCAGTTGATGACCGAGATCATCATCGCGCTGGGCGTCGGCGTCTTGTTCGCCTGGTACATCATCTCCTCGATCCGCCAGCCGCTGCTGAAAATGCGCGACGCCAGCCAGGAGCTGGCCGACCAGCGCAATCTGCGCTTGCAATTGCCGGATTTCGGCCAGAATGAATTGGGCAGCGTAGGCGGCTCGCTGGGCAAGCTGGTGGACAGCGTGAGGTCGGTTGTCGAGGAGTCGCAGCAGCACTCCGCCAGCTTGGCGAAAGCGGCCGGACAGCTGTCCGGCGTCAGCGAGCACGTGTCGTCGGCTTCCGTTCACCAGTCGGAGGCGGCGTCCAGCGGCGCGGCGGCGATCGAGCAGATGTCGGTCAGCATCAATCTGGTGGCCGACAGCACCCAGGACGTCGAGCGCCAGGCGAGGCTGACCATGGAGCAAGCCAGCGCCGGCACCGAGCTGGCGCAGAAGGCGGCCGGCGAGATTCGCCAGATCGCCACCACCATCACCGAGACCGCGACCGTGATGGACGGCTTGAACCAGCGCTCATCCGACATCAGCGACATCGTCCGCGTCATCCACGACATCGCCGAGCAGACCAATCTGTTGGCGCTGAACGCGGCGATCGAGGCGGCGCGCGCCGGCGAGATGGGGCGGGGCTTCGCGGTGGTGGCGGACGAGGTGCGCAAGCTGGCGGAACGCACCAGCCAGGCCACCACCGAGATATCCAGCCACATCGACGGCGTGCTGGCCGACACTCAGCGCGCCTACCAGAGCATGCAGCAGGCCAACAGCCGCATCGAGAACGGCGTGGTCAGCGCCTCCAGCGTCGCCGACGCGCTGGGCCAGATCCGCGAGCTGGCCGAGCAATCGGTGCAACGCATCGCCGACATCGCCAATGCGATCAAGGAACAGAGCCTGGCCAGTCAGTCGGTGGCGCGCAATGTCGAGCAGATCGCGCAGATGAACGGCCAGACCACCGAGGCGGCCACCGAGGCCAGCAAGCTGGCCACCGAGCTGAGCGGCCTGTCCGAGGAGCTGGACGCCTGCCTGCAGCGGTTCCGCACCTGAGTCCGGCGCGCGCGGTGACAAACGAAAGCCCCGGCTGCGTGCCGGGGCTTTTTGTCTGCCAGCGCGTCAGCGCAGGGCCAGCGCCGCCAGCGTGTTGTCGTGCAGCGCGCGCCGCAGCGGCGCGGTCTGGATGCCGCGTAACTCAGCCAGCACTTCGACGAAACGGGCCAGCTGGAATGGTTCGTTGGGGACGTTTTGGGCGTACTCGGGGCGAATGTCCGGCGCGTCGGTTTCCAGCACCAGGCTGGAGAGCGGCAGGGTGGCGGCCAGCGCTCGGATGCGGCGCGAGCCGCTATAGGTCATCGCGCCGCCGAAGCCCAGCTTGAAGCCCTGGCGGATGAAGGCTTGCGCCTGCTGCTCGCTGCCGTTGAAGGCATGGGCGATGCCGCATTCGATGCAGATGCTTCAACACCCGGTCTGCGGAGCGCCGGACGTGCAATACCACCGGCAGGCCGTGTTTGCGGGCCAGCTTCAGCTGTTCGACCAGCAGCGCCTCCTGCCGCGCCGGGTCCAGCTCCGGCAGGTAGAAGTCCAGGCCGATCTCGCCGACGGCGGCCGGCGCATGCCGCGCCAGGTACTCGTCCAGCTGGGCCAGATGCTCGTCCAGATGCCGGTCCAGGTAGATGGGATGTAGGCCGAAGGCGATCCAGCAGCCGTAGCGCTCGCGCATCGCCAGCACGTCATCGAAGGTGCCGGCCGTCACTGCAGGCACCAGCAGCTGGCCGACGCCCGCCGCGCGCGCGCGCGCCGCCACGCCGTCCACGTCCGGCGCGAGCTCCGGCGCGTCCAGATGGCAGTGGCTGTCTATCAGGCAGTCTTCGGCCGGCAGCGGATCGAAACGCATCACAGTTTCCAGGTGAAGCCCAGCAGCGTCTGCCAGCCGGCGGTATGCTCGCCGGTGTTTTCCGCGGCCCAGCGGCTGCCGGCGCCCAGATCCAGCGTCCAGTGGCGGGAGAGCGGGTGCGACATCACCAGCAAGAGATTGCTTTGCTCCAGCTGCCAGCCAGATCCGTCGTCATGGTGATTCAAACCCAGCCGGCGCTTCTGGTTGGCCAGGCTGGCCCAGCCCAGCACTGAAAACTTCTGGCCCATCCAGTCGCCCAGCGGCGCGTCCAGCGTGGCTACCAGCAACTGGCCGGGATGGCTGTCGCCGATGCGGCTGGCGTAGCCGAAGGACAGGCTGCCGTCGCGCGGCAGATCGAAGCCGTAGCGCGCCAGCGCCAGGCTTTGCGACACCCCGCCGCCCAGACTCCAGGCCGGCTCGTTGGCCACGCCCAGCGACACCCATCCCGCGGGCGCCGGCAGCGCCCAGCCGCCTTCGCCGTCCTGCACGTACAGCGCGCCGAAACGGGTGCGGTATTGCAGGTCCACGCTGGGCTGCAGCCGCGACGAATTGCCGTATGAGGTTTGCCGCGTCATCAGCTCGGTGCTGATGGACAGGTCGAGATCCTTGTCGTCTTCGGCATGGCAGGACAGGGTGGTCAGCGACAGGCAGAGCAGGCTGGCGATGGCGGGCGGGCGTGGCATCGGGGCTCCGGTACGGGGAAGGGCCGCGGCGCGGCCCGGTTCAAGCGTTTATCTTAGCCAACTTGGCGGCGAAGCGCGCCAGGTGCGGATCGCTGTCGGCATGGGGCAGCTGGTTGAAATCGAACCAGCGCACCTCGTTGAATTCCGTCTTGTCATGGCGCAGCGGCAGCGTCCGAGCGACAGGCAGCGCGTACCACAGCGTCACGTCCAGATGGCGGGCGGCGCGGCCGGCGACCTCCGTGCGCGTGAGAAAGGAGGCCGCGGGCACGGGCAGGCCGCCAACGCCCAGTTCCTCGAGCAGCTCGCGCGCCACCGCGTCGCGCGGATGCTCGTCGGGATCGACATGGCCGCCGGTCGGCAGCCATAGGCCGGCATTGCGGTGGTCGACCAGCAACATGCCGGCTTCGTCCACCAGCGCGAAGTAGGTCGACAAGTGTATCGGCGGCTTGGCCGGCTTTTCCCGCCGCCACAGCTCGGCGCCGGAATCGATCCAGTCCAGCGTGGCCTGTCGGTGCGCCTCTTCCTGCGCGTCCAGCGGGGCGATGGCGGCCACTTCGGCGCGGATGGCCGCGCGCAAATCCGGACTCACGCTTCCTCCTCCGGCTGCAGCTGTTGCAGCAAATAGAGCTTGTGGTAGATGCCGCCGTGCCGCATCAACGCGTCATGGTCGCCGGATTCGGCGATGCGGCCGTGGTTGAGCACGACGATGGCGTCGGCGTCGCGGATGGTGGACAGCCGGTGGGCGATGGAGATCAGCGTGATCTTGCCGGCCAGCCGCGACAGCGCCTGCTGCACCAACTGCTCGGTTTCGCTGTCTATGCGCGAGGTGGCCTCGTCCAGCAGCAGGATGCGCGGCTTGCCCGCCAGCGCGCGGGCGATGGCGATCAGCTGCTTCTGGCCGCTGGACAGCCGCGCGCCGCTCTCGCCCATATCGCTGTCGTAGCCGTTTTCCAGCGACAGGATCAGCTCGTGCACGCCGGCGGCGCGGGCGGCGGCCTCTATCTCGCCTTGCGGCAGGCCGCGGCCCATGTCGATGTTTTCCCGGGCGCTGGCGGCCAGCAGGAACGGGTCTTGCGGCACCAGGCCGACTCCGGCGCGGAAGGCGGCGTCGCCGATGGCGTAGAGCGGCTGGCCGTCGACCAGGATCTCGCCTTGCTGTGGCCGGTAGAAGCGCAGCAGCAGCGACAGCAGCGTCGATTTGCCGCTGCCGGTGTGGCCGACGATGCCGATGAAGCTGCCGGCCGGAATATCCAGGCTCAGATCGTGCAGCACCGGATGCTCGGCCTGGTAGCCGAAGCGCAGGCCGCGGAAGCTGACCGCGCCGTCGGCGATATGGCCGGCTTCCGAGGCTTGCGGCGCGGCCGTCTCGGCCAGTAGCTGGCTGACGCGGCTGGCGGCCACCACCGCCTGCTGCAGCTGGCCGAATTGCAGCGTGATCTGGATCAGCGGCTCCACCACCCGGCCGATGTAGCCGACGAAGGCGTACAGCACGCCGATCTCCAGCCCATCCAGCGGGCGCTGGCCGTAGCTGTGGATCACCGCGACCAGCAGCAGCACGTTGAGCAGGTCCAGCGCGGGGCGCAGCAGCCAGGCGTTGGCGCGCAGCTCGCGCAGCCGAGCGTGGTAGTAGCGCTGGTTGGTGTCGTCGAAGCGGCCGATGAAGCGGCCTTCGGCGTTGCTGGCCTGCAATACCGAGATGCCGGAGATGGATTCCGCCATCTGGGCGTTGATGTCGCTGCGCAGCGCGCGGGCGCGGGCCACCGACGGCGCGCTCAGCCGCTGGTACAGCCAGACGATGGCGAGGGTGGCCGGGAACAGCAGCAGAGAGACCAGCATCAGCCGCCAGTCCAGCCAGGCCATCGCCGCCAGCGCGCCCAGCACCACGATGCTGCTGTTGAGGATGACGAACAGCGCTTGCACGTACAGCGCTTTGACGGATTCGGTGTCGTTGGTGACGCGGCTGACCAGCTGGCCGGTGATCGCCTTGTCGAAGAAGGCCATCGGCAGCCGCATCACATGGCCGTAGACCCGCTCGCGCAGCCGCAGCACCGCGCGCATCGCCACGCCGGCCAGCCGCACCAGCTGGCGGTAGCGCAGCGCGGCGGCGGTCAGTCCCAGCAGCAGGCTGCCGGCCAGCAGGCCGGCGATGGCGCTCCAGTCCAGCCGGTGCGGCAGCAGGTAGTTGTCGATGAATACCTTGCCCAGCAGCGGCGCGCCAGCCTCCAGCAAGGCGGCGATCATCAGCCAGAATCCGCCCCGCCACAGATGGCGGCGGTCGGGGCGGGCGGCGTCGATGAGCAGGGAGACCGCTGCGCGGGTTTGCAGGCGGTTGGCGTCAGATTTCATCGAGGCTGGCCTCCAGTTGTTGATAGCGCCATTGGCTGGCGTACCAGCCGTCTTGCCGCAGCAGCTCGTCGTGGCTGCCTTGTTCGGCGATGCGGCCGTGGTTCAGCGCCACGATGTGGTCGGCGTCGGCCACCGCCGACAGCCGGTGGCTGACGATGATGACGCTGCGGCCGCGCCGCGCCTCGCGCAGATGGCCGAGGATGCGGCTCTCGGTATCGGTGTCCACCGCCGACAGCGCGTCGTCCAGCAGCAACAGCGGCGCGTCGGCCAGCAGCGCGCGGGCGATGGCCAGCCGCTGGCGCTGGCCGCCGGACAGCGCCACGCCTTTTTCGCCCACCGGCGTCGCGTAGCCTTGCGGCAGCCTGAGAATGTCGTCGTGCACCGCCGCCAGCCGCGCCACCCGCTCGATCTCTTGCGGGCCGGCGTCCGGCCGCGCCAGAGCGATGTTCTCCGCCACGCTGGCGGAGAACAGGAAGGCTTCCTGCGGCACCCAGCTGATCGCGCCGCGCAGGGTCCGCAGCGAGTAGTCGTCGATGTCGGCGCCGCTCCAGCGTATCGCGCCTTGCTGCAGCGGGTATTGCCGCATCAGCAGTTTCAGCAGCGTGGATTTGCCGCTGCCGGTGGGACCGACCACGCCCAGCGTCTGCCCGGGCGGCAGTTGGACCGACACCTGGCGCAATGCGGCGGCGGCGTCTTCCGAATAGTGGAAGGTGAGGTCGTCGAAAACCAGCGCGCCGGGCGCGAGCTCGGTCCGGTTGCCGTCGTCGGCGACGTCGGGCTCGGCGTCCAGCACCGGCTGCAGCCGGCGCCAGGCGGCGGCGCCGCGCTGCAGCAGCGACAGCACCCAGCCGGCGGCGAACATCGGCCAGATCAGCTGCACCAGGTACATGCTGAAGCTGGTGAGCGCGCCTATGGTCAGCTGGCCGTGCCAGACCAGGTAGCCGCCCAGCGCCAGCGCGATGGCGGTGGCGGTGACCAGGGCGACGCCCACGGCGGGTTCGAACGCGGCCTCCCAGCGCTGGGCCTCGAAGCTGCTGTCCGACGCCGCGGCCGCCAGCCGGGACAGCTCGGCGTCGTTGCGCGCCTCCAGCCCCAGCGCGCGCAGAGTGCGCACGCCGGACAGGGTTTCCTGCACGTGGTCGTTGAGCTGGCCGAAACGGGAGAGGGCTTCGCCCCATTCGCGGTGGATGTGGTCGGAAATGCGGGCGAAGGCCCAGGCCATGAAGGGGAAGGGCAGCAGCGCCGCCAGCGCCAGCCGCCAGTCCACGCCCAGCGTCATCATCGCCAGCACCAGCGCCAGGGTCAGCAGGCCGTCGAAGCCGGCCAGCATCGCTTCGCCCGCCGCCATCTCCACCGAGTCTATGTCGTTGGTGGCGCGGGCCATCAGGTCGCCGGTGCGCTGGCGCTGGAAGAAGGCCGGGCCTTGTCCGGCCAGGCTGCGGTACAGCTTGCCGCGCAGCTCCACGCCCAGTTTGTACGAGGCGGTGAACAGCTGCAGCCGCCAGCCCACGCGCAGGGCGTAGATGGCCAGGCCCATCGCCAGCAGCCGGCCCAGCTCCATCAGCAGCGCGTCGCCGGACAGCCGCCGCGCCACCAGCGCGTCGACGATATGGCCCACCTGGCGTGGAATCATCACGGTCAGCACCGCCACCGCGGCCAGCATCAGCGCGGCCAGGATGTAGGAGCGCCAATGGCGGGAGACGAAGCTGAACAGCAGGCGGGTCAGGGACATGGGGGCGCCGGGGGTCGTTCGGAGCCGTCCATTCTATGCAAACTCCAATGTCATTGCCACCCGGCGCTCAATGCAGGTATACGCCGCGCTTGGGCGGCGGCGGCGTCTCCATCGGCAGGCCCTGCATCTCGCGCAGCGATGATTCGATGGTATGGCACAGCGTGGACAGCGGCAGGTCGTTGCCCTCGGTGCCAAACGGCTCCTCCAGCTCTTCGGCGATCTGTTCCAGCGCGAAATAGGTGTAGGCGATGAACACCGCGATCGGCGGCGTCAGCCAGCCTATGCTGCTGGCCGAGCGAGCGGCTGGTGATCAGTAGGTTGCCCCGTAGCTTGGACGTCTCGAAAGATCGCCAGTGATAGGCCTGGTAGCGTGAAGCTGGAAATGCCCTGCGACGATTTGCAGGCTTTGCAGCCACCAGTGACGGGTGAATGCGACGTGACAGTCACGACCAGCACCATAAGCAGTTGCGGCATGATGCGTGGCAGCACCGAGCCGCGCTAGACGAAGAGCAGACGGAATCATGACGGTGTATTGCGGACTGTCATGGCTTGGCGATGCTAAGGGCCAAAATAGGATGTTACGCAATTAACCATCATTAGATGATGGATAGAAGAGATTGGTCATGGATAAGGCCCGCAGTCTGCCGGCCGCCGCTTGCCCGGCCGCTCCTCACCGACGGTCGACGGTAGTGGCTATGGATCATCTTGTGTATGTGGTGGGTGTCCACCGCAAATTTTAGTGTTTTATTACATTACTCTACTGCATTGACATTCCAATTGGCGATAAGTAACCTGACTTGGTTTTATTTATGACAATTGCAAAATTAACGAGGATTTAACTATGCCAATTGGACTTTTTGCCCTGGCCTTAGGGGCGTTCGGTATCGGACTCACCGAGTTCGGCATCGTCGGCTTGCTGCCGCAGGTGGCGGCGGATTTCAGGATCACGGAGCAGGTGGCGGGCTATCTGGTGTCTGGCTACGCGCTGAGTGTGGCGATAGGAGCGGTGGCATTGACGG
>NZ_JZJL01000008.1 GCF_000971335.1 Chromobacterium vaccinii | reverse complement strand
GCCAGCAGGCGAAGGCGGCAGCCAGCAAGGCCAGCATCACGCCCTTCACCACCGGATCGGCGGCGACGAACATCGCCAGCGGCGACAGGGCGGCATCGGCTGCCGGCTGAGCCGCCAATGCCTGGACGGAATAAAGCGAAAGGCCGCTGCCTGCGATGCCGGGCAACGGCCTGATAGGAATGCTGGTCTTCATCAGTGACTAAGGGCTTGGGTTGAGGTGTTCCACTCTATCATTAATGATTATCATTATCAATTAACAAAATAGAAACAATTCCGCTTCGTTCATTCACCGGCTTTGGCGGTGTACCAGACATAATCGGCCTGCTCCCGGCCCAGCCCCACGCCCTCCTCGGCCAACACCAACACCAGCACCGTCACCGCACGGCCCGGTGCCAGATCGGCCAGATGCAGCGGCGCGCCGACATCGCGCAACGCGTGGTAGGCGCCGGCGATCAGCATCGCCGGCTTGGGCGCGGCCAGCAGCCGTTCCGCCATCCTCCGGTCGCGCTGCTGCTGCACCGCCAGCATGGAAGCCATCATGCCCTCATCCATCTTGCCGCCGTGCTCGCCGCGGATCACCTCTTCCAGCCGGCGCGCCGCCCGCGGATCCCGCGACGCCCGCCCCTGCGGCCGCTCCTTGCTGGCGTAGTAGGCCCGCATCTGCTCGCGGTCCAGATTGGCCGCCAACAGCGGATACGGCGCGCGCAGCAGCGTCATCGCCAGTTCGCCGTAAAGCACCCACGGCCAGCCGCTCTGCCAAGCCACCAGTTCCCGCACCCGCGACGGGCGCACGCTGGGATCGCCCTGCAGCCAGGCTTTCACTTCGTCCACCCTGGGCTGCTGACTTGGCGTCAGCATCTCCAGCAGCGCGCTACCCTGCGGCCGGCTCGCGGCCAAGTGCCGCGTCAGCCAGATTTCTATCCGGCGGTGGTGGCGGTTGTCGTGCTTCTCCCCTACCAGCAGCATCTCGGCCGGCGCCAGCCTGGCCAGCAACTCGTCCGGGCTCAACGTCCTGCCGCTGGCCGTCTCCACAATTCGGCCCGCCGGCAGCCCTTCCGGCTTCGCCGCCGGCTGCGCCGCGCAACCGGCCAGCCCGGCCAATAAGGCCGCCGCCGCCATCCATCGCTTCATGTCTTTCCCGCCTTGCTTTCTTTGCCAAGCCGGCATATTAATTGATAATGATTATCAATAACAATAGTGGCGGCCATTTCGTCCGACCAAAACAAAACCGGCTGCAAACGCAGCCGGTCGGGTCTCGAAACCAGTGGTGACAGCTTAGAACCTGTTTCCGATCTCGCGAGCTAGAGCGAGACCAGGCGAAAACGGCTGAGGAAGCGGAATGTACATACAGTACATGAGCATTCCGAAGCGGTTTTTAACGCCGTATCGCCGACGCGCAGCAGATCGTAAACAGGTTCTTACAGCGCGGCCAGGGCGGCGGCGTAGTCCGGCTCGTCGGCGATCTCGCCCACCAGCTGGCTGTGCAGCACCTTGTCGTCGGCGTCCAGCACCACCACGGCGCGCGCGGTCAGGCCGGCCAGCGGGCCGGAGGCCAGCTTGACGCCGTAGGCTTCGGCGAAGGCCGGGTTGCGGAAGGTGGACAGCGTGGCCACGTTCTCGATGCCCTCCGCGCCGCAGAAGCGCTTCTGCGCGAACGGCAGGTCGGCGGACACGCACAACACCACGGTGTCGCTCAGCGCGGCGGCCTTCTCGTTGAACTTGCGCACCGACATCGCGCAGGTCGGGGTATCCACGCTGGGGAAAATGTTGAGGATCTTGCGCTTGCCGGCATAGCTGGCCAGCGACACCTCGGCCAGATCGCCGCCGGTCAGTTGCAGCGCCGGAGCTTGCTCGCCTTTGGACGGCAGCTTGCCCGCCACTTCCACCGGATTGCCGCGCAGGGTTACGGTTGCCATGTCTTGAATCCTCGTCAGGGTTGGAGATCGCGATAGTGTGGAGCAAAGCCGGTGGAATGCAACCCCGCCCCACGCATGGTTGTCATCGGGATCGACTGCCAGGCTACCATCCCGACGCACACCAAATTCCCAACTGATCTAAATAACGGCGATTTTTATTTTATTTCGTTATATAAAGTGCAGGTGGCCCCGCTACCGTGGCGCCGCAAGCAGGCAATTCGGGACGCGCGCTTACCGGCGCCGTCGACTGTCATCCGATACAAAGGAGTCTCTCATGGCTAGCCAAGATCGCGATCAGAAGTCCGGACTGTTCATCGTCAGCTACAACATCTTCAAGCCGGGCATCACCGGCGGATACAACCTGCACCTGCTGCTGTCAGTCTATCCGCCGGCTCGCCAAGTCAGCGGCCGCGCCGTCATCACCCAGGCGCTGCAACATCCGCTGGTTTTCGAAAATCCGGTGCAAGGCCGCTACGAGGAAAAGGGCGGCGACATCGAGCTGTTCCTCCACGGCTTCCGCCTGCCTATCGACTCGGGCTCCCCGCGCGCTGGCGATTTCCACTTCGACGGCCACCTGAAAGGCGGCTGGCACGCTGAAAACGGCTCCCGCGCCCGCTACGCCTTCCTGCAGGCCGGCCACTGGGTAGAGGAAGTCGGCCAGGACATCCAGCTGTCCGATGAAGTGCGGCATACCGTCAAAGCGCTGAACCTGCGCTAAACGTCCACGTACGCGCAAGCCGCCGGCGCCCCAGGCCCGGCGGTTTGTTCGTCTTCAGCCTGTCCATACGGCCATGGCGATCGCGCAAACGGCGCCTGCCGTGCTTGGATGCGGGATCGACGCCACGTGCGTCCTCCCTGCTAGGAGATCGCCATGACCGACCTGCCCGCCGAACTGAACCGCCGCGGCTTCCTGCTCGCCGCCGCCGGCGCCGCTGCCGCGCTCGCCCTGCCCCCGCTGCCCGGCCTTGCCCACGCCTCGTCGGCGCACACGCTGCCGCCGCTGCCCTACGCCGACAACGCGCTGGAGCCGGTGATCTCGGCCCGCACCATCGGCTTCCATTACGGCAAGCACCACAAGGCCTATCTCGACAATCTGAACAAGCTGATCGCAGGCCGCGACTACGCCGACCTGCCGCTGGAAGACATCATCACCCGCTCCTTCGGCCCCGCCGGCGACGCCGCC
This sequence comes from Chromobacterium vaccinii, assembly GCF_000971335.1. Taxonomy (GTDB): domain Bacteria; phylum Pseudomonadota; class Gammaproteobacteria; order Burkholderiales; family Chromobacteriaceae; genus Chromobacterium; species Chromobacterium vaccinii. The sequence goes on along the minus strand of NZ_JZJL01000008.1, from coordinate 129,341 downwards.
GTGTTCAACAACGCCGCCCAGCTGTGGAACCACACCTTCTATTGGCGCAGCATGCGGGCCAAGGGCGGCGGCGTGCCGCCGCAAGGGCTGCGGGAGAGAATAGAAGCCTCGTTCGGCAGCGTGGACGCCTGTAGGCAGCAGCTGGCCGGCGCCGCCATTTCCCAATTCGGCAGCGGCTGGGCCTGGCTGGTTCAGGATGGCGACAAGCTGAGGGTGGTGAAGACCGGCAACGCCGACAATCCGATCACCTCCGGCCTGACCCCGCTGCTGAATGTCGACGTCTGGGAACACGCCTACTATCTGGATTACCAGAACCGCCGCGCCGACTACGTCAACGCGGTGCTGGACAAGCTAATCGACTGGGAATTCGCGCAGCGCAACCTAAAAGCCTGACATCCGTCCGGCTCAAAGCTGGTTGTAGACGCCGCCCAAGGCGCGCAGCACCTCGGAGGCGGCGTCGAGTGCTTGGTCGTCCATGCCCCGCAGCTCGCGCTCCAGCACGTCGGCCAGCAGGCGTTCGCGCTCTCGGTGGCGCGCAAGGCCCAATTCGGTCAGCCCCACCAGCACCGAGCGCTTATCCGCCAGCGACTTCGCTTTCTCCACATAGCCCTGCTCGCTGAGGCCATTCACCAATTGGGTGACGCCGGCGCCGGTGGTCTCGGTCAGCTCCGCCAGCCGCGCCACCGGCAAGGCTCCCTCCTCCGCCAATATCCGCAACACCCTCGCGTGCGATAGCGACAGAGCGCCGGCCTGGCGCGTGGCACGGCCGCGCAGCCGGGCATCGGCGGCGCTCAGGCTGTAGGCGGCGCGGCTCAGCCTCGCCAGCGCCTGCTGGCGCGCTTCTCCCGCCTCGCTGGGCAAGGCATCCCCCTGGGGCTTGGTTGACATGCGTTCCGGCTCCACAATAATATAACTAAGTACTTAGTTAATTTTAGGTACGATCAATCTAACGAGGTGAAAATTATGTCACGTTCAGAAGCGCAAAGCTGGTCGCTGGACATCGCGCTGGCCCAGGGCGGTTTCGACGCCCTGCACCCGGAAGGCAAAAACACCCTGCTGCAGCTGGGCCATGACCCGGCCGATTTCGACGCCGTGTTCGAGCAGGTGAAAAGCGGCGCGATGCTGCCCAAAGCCTGGGCGGAAGTGGCCGCCCGCGCCGAACGGCGCGCCGCCCACTACGAGCGCGACGGCTACCGCCGCACCGCCGCCGACCTCTACCTGCGCGCCGCGGTGATGTGGGGCCGCGCGCAGTATTCGATCTTCGACACCGCCGATCCGCGCAAGGCCTCCTTGCGCGCGCGCTGCAACCACTGCGTCGAACGCATCGGCGAACTGCGCGACGGCCAGGTGCGGCGAGTGGAGATTCCGTTCGAGGGCGGCGCCATCCACGCGCTGCTGCACCTGCCGGACGGCGAAGTCCGGCAGGCGCCGGCTGTGATTCTCGGCCCCGGCATGGACATGATCAAGGAAGACTACCTGTACGCCGCCGAGCGCTACTACACCTCGCGCGGCATGGTGGCGCTGTCGATAGAGGGCCCCGGCCAGGGCGAAAGCCGCGCCGGCGGCCTGACCGTCACCCTGGATAACTATGAGCGGGCGCTGGAAGCCTATGCCGGCTACCTCGCCGGCCTGCCCGAAGTGGACGCCGGCCGCATCGGCATGTTCGGCATCAGCATGAGCGGCTACTGGGGACTGCGCGCCGCCGCCGGCGCCACCCGGCTGGCCGCCCTGGCAGCCTACGAAGCGGTGTGCGGCGACTTCCTCACCATCTTCGAGCGCGCCCAGCCCAGCTTCAAGAAAAACTACATGTATATGAGCGGCTACCGCGACGAGGCCATTTTCGACCGCGAAATGCGCGATCGCATGCCGCTGGACGCGATGGCCGCCGACATCCGCATCCCGGTGCTGCTGGGAATCGGCGAGTTCGACGAGTTGACCCCGCTGGAACAAGCGCTGGCGTGTTACCAGCGCATCCGCGCGCCCAAGGAGATGCGCGTCTACGAAAACGAATTCCACCCGCTGGGCGGCGTGGCGGCGGAAGTCTTCCGCTACGGCGCGGAATGGCTGGAACGGGCGCTGTCCGGCGATCCCGCGCTGCGCGAGCCGGGCCGGGATGTGCGCCACTATCTGCGCCGCGACGGCCATATCGGCGACGGCAGCGCCGCGCCGGACTGGTGGCAGGGCGCAGATCCGGTGGGCGGACAGCGCGCCTGATCCGGCGACGCTCGCGGCGCCGGATCGCCTCGGCCACGGCGCTCCGCTAAGTTTGGTCGGCGACGCCAAGCGGCGGGCCGGCGGCGATAAGCATTTGAACGATTGACGCCGTCCGGCCCCATCGCCAGACTGCCTTCATGCCAAAAACATGGAGGCATGTCATGAGTCAGCCTGTGCGGGCCCTGCTGTTCGACGTGTTCGGCACCGTGGTGGACTGGCGCGAGGGCGTGGCCCGCGACGCCGCCGCCTTCCTGCAGCGCCATCCCGGCGCCAGACAGGACGCTTACGCCTTCGCCGACGCCTGGCGCGGCCGCTACTCGCCGGCGATGGAGGTGGTGCGCGCCGGCCGCCGCCCGTTCACCCGGCTGGACCAGCTGCACCGCGAAAACCTGGAGGCCACGCTGCCGGCCTTCGGCATCGATCCGGCCTCAGTGCCTGAGGACCAGCTGCAATGGCTGAACCGCGCCTGGCACCGGCTGGACCCGTGGCCGGACAGCGTGGCCGGCCTGACCCGGCTGAAGGCGCGCTACATCGTCGCCACGCTCAGCAACGGCAACACCAGCCTGCTGCTCAATATGGCCAAATACGCCGGCCTGCCGTGGGACGCCATACTCGGAGCAGAGGCCGCCCAGGCCTACAAGCCGATGCCGCAGGCCTATCTGCGAACGGCGGAGCTTCTGGACCTGCCCCCAGAACGGATCTGCCTGGTGGCGGCGCACAACGGCGATCTGGCCGCCGCGCGCCAATGCGGGCTGAAAACCGCCTTCGTCGCTCGGCCGCGCGAATTCGGCCCGGAGCAGCGGACGGATCTGGCCGCGGAACGGGATTGGGATTGGGTGGCGGGGAACTTGATCGAGCTGGCGGCGCAATTACAGGCATGAACGCATCAACCGCGACAGTACCTGTCCTTTCTGACAGTTACTCATATCTGCTCCCGCTGGCTGCTAGCGTCTAAAATTCCCCGCCTTGCCAACGATGGCTTTCACCATCGCCCCGCAGCTTCGCTCAAAAATCAAAACCGGATCCGATCTTGAAACCGCAACTTCACCTGAAAACGCTCGCAGCCGCCATCGCCTGCGGCGCCCTGCTGTTGTCCCAAACCGCCGCCGCCAAGCCCGCCTCGCTGGATGACCAGCTGACCCAGGCCACCTCTTCCTATCTGGACAAACCCTCCGCCAAGAAAATGCAGCGCATCCAGACGCTGCTGGCCAAGGGCGCGCGCCCGCATCACGCCCAGACCGGCGAGGGGGACGCCGGCCTCTCCGCCCTGCCTTTCGCGATCGCCGCGCCCAGCCCGGAACTGGTCCGGCTGTTCCTCGCCCGAAAACCGGATCTGGAAATCCCGGTCACCCGCGAGAATCCGCTGACGCCGCTGCAACTGGCGCTGGCCGACGACGAGGCCGAGTCGGAAGACATGCGGCAAGTCGTCTCCCTGCTGCTGGCGGCCGGCGCCGACATCAACAATTCCGGCCCCAACCGGCTGGTCACGCCGGTGATGCTGGCGGCCGGCTACGGCGGCGATCTGAAGCCGCAGCTGCTGCAACGCCTGCTGCAAGCCGGCGCCGACGCCAATCGCCCCAATATGGACAACGCCAGCGCGATCAACGCCATGGCCGCCGGCAATCTGGACGCCATCCGCCAGCTGCAGGCGGCCGGCGCGCGGCTGGACAACCGCAGCGACGGCGGCGAAGCCGCGCTGCACCAGGTCTGCGCGCGGCCCGAGGCCGAGCAGGAGCAAGCTGATCCGCAAGCCGGCGAACGCATCCGCCTGTTCAAGGCCGCGGGCCTGAGCCTGAACCAGCAGCCGCCCGCCGCCAACAGCGACTACATCGTGATGCCGTTGGCCGCCGCGGTGGAAAGCGGCAACCGCGACTGCGTCAAGGCGATGCTGGCCGAAGGCGCCGATCCCGAGCTGCCGGTATTCGCCCATCTGACGGCGGAGAAAGCCGAGGCAGAAGGCCTGGACAACCCCAGCATCCGCCAATACGTGCAGAACCGCGCCGAAGAGCTGGATGGCGAGATGATGGCGCTGTTCCGCCGCTGAGCCCGGCATCCGCGAAGACAAACGGGACGGCGATGCCGTCCCGTTTTTTACGCCTGCTCGCCGCCGTCCACCCGGCGCCGCGTCTGCAAAATCGGCGGCGCCCAGGTTTCGCCCGGCCGCTTCTTGCGGGTGGCCAGCGTCAGCTCGGACGGGGCGAAGATGTTGATATTGTGGGTGTTGGGCGTGGTGATCAGGTACTGCGCCTCGGTGGCTTTCAGGAAGCCGGCCACGCGGTCGATGTTGAAGATGTCGAGGTGGGCGAACGGCTCGTCGATGAAGACAAAGCCGGACGGATTGGACTCGTCCATCATCAGGCCGATCAGCAGGATCAGCGACTTCATCACCTGCTGGCCGCCGGACGCCTCGCCGTCGTTCATGCCCATCATGCCCTTCTGGTCGAAGTTGAACTTCAGCACCAGCCCGGCCTGCGCCAGCACCGCGTCGTCGTTGGACAGCTGCGGCAGCTCCACTTCCACCTGGATGCCGGCCAGCTCGCCCAGCCGCTTGACGTTCTGGCCGTAAGCGCGCACGGTGGCGCGCAGCTTGCCCATATAGGCGGCGCGCGCCTCCTCGGTCAGCTCGCGCGAACGATCCACCTCGCCCTGGCGGCGCTGGCGCTCGCGGTCGAGCTGGGTCAGGTCGTCCACCAGCTTGTCCTTCAGCATCAGCACCGCTTCGTCCTGCTCCCAGTCGCCGTTCTGCAAGCGCTCTTCCAGATAGTTCAGCTGGTGCTTGGCGTCGGCGGCGGTGTCGAATTCGTCTTCCAGCTGCGCCACATGCTCCGGCGCCAGCGCCGCATCCGGCAAGCGCTGCGCCCATTCGCGCAGTTCGGAGATCAAGCGGCGCAATTGGCGGCGCGCCTGCTCCACGTCTTGCAGCTTCTGATTGTATTTGCCCAGGCTTTCCATCTCGCGCTGGCAGACGCGGTCGTGCGCCAGCCGCGCGTCGCCGTGGCGCTGGTCGGCGGCGTCCTTTTCGGCGCCGGCGTCGGCCAACGCCGCGCCCTCGCGGGCGATCTCGGCCTCCAGTTCGGCCTTGCGCGATTCCAGCGCGGCGAATTCGTCGGCGCGGCTGTCCAACTGGCGGATGGCGTCCATGCCGCCCAGGTATTCGGCCAAGCCGGCCGCCTCGCGGGTGGCGGCCACCAGCCGCTCCTCGTCGGCCAGGATGCGCACGTTCAGCGCCTTCAATTCGTCGCGCACCGCCAGCAGCCGCGACTGCCGCGCCGCCTCGCCGAAGGCGAATTCATGCGCCGGCACGCCGATGTGGCGCGCGCCGCGGCGTTCGCGGAAGTAGCCGTCGCGGGTGATCCAGTCTCCTTCAGCGCTAGCGCCTTCTAGTGCGTTCTCCACGCGCGTCACGCTGTTCATCTGCCGGTATAGCCACTCCGGCGCGTCGGCGGAGAAACGCACCACTTCCATCAGGCTGCCCTTGTTGGCACGCGGCGGCGCGGCGCGCTCCGGCACCACGAAGTGGCGATAGCGCAGCTTCTCGCCTATCTTCCAGGCCTCGCGGCGGTCGGACTCCTTGTCCAGCAGCACCACGTGGCGGTAGCCGCGCAGCAGCGCCTCCACCGCGCCCTGCCAGTTGGAGTCCATCACCTCGACGATGTCGGACAGCATCGCATGCGGAATGCCGGCCTCGTCCAGCGCCGCCTTGAACTGGCGCACATCCTCCGGCGAGCGGCCGCGGCCGATTTCCAGCGCCTGCAGATGCTCCGAGCTTTCCTGGCGCTGCTTTTTCAGCGCGCGCAGGCCGTCCTTCAGTTGCTCCGCCTCGGCGCGCAAGGCGGAGAGCTTGTCAGCCAGCTGCGCGGCGTCGGCGCCGTATTCCTTGCCGGCCAGCGCCTGCAGCCGGTCGCGCTCCTTCAATTGGCCCGCCACGCCGGCGTGTTCGCCCTTGGCCTTCATGAAGGCTTCCTGTGCCGCCATCCGCACCGTTTCCGCCGCGCCGCGCGCTTCGGCCGCGCTCACTTCCGCCGCCTTCAGCTTGGCCACCAGGTCCAGCGTGTCGGCGTGCTCGGCGCGCGCCTGGTTCAGCACGTGGTAGCCGGCGCGGTAGTCGCCCCATTGCTTGCCGAAGGACGCCTTGGCGTCCAGATAGGCCAGCACCGGCAGCGCCTCGTCGCGCAGCCGGGCGATGCCGGTCTGTAGCTGCCTCCATTCCAGATAGCGGTTGGCGCGGCTCTTCATCGCCTCCACCCGCACTTGCAGCGCCTCTTCCTGGCGGCTCAGCGCCTCCAGCTCCAGCTCGGTGGCGCGCTGCTCGTCGCGCGCGCGCTGGTAGTTGTCCAGCACGTCCTTGTCGCCGAACACCTGGAACACCAGGTCCAAGAGCTGGCGCGGGCTGTATTCGGTCAGCTTGTCGGTGTCGCCCTGCTCCAGCGCCAGCACTTCGGCCACCGCCGGGGTCAGGCCGGCGGCCTCCAGCCGGCGGCGGTACTCGTGCACGCCCAGCCATTGCGCCTGGCCCTCGGCATGCTCCAGCGCGATGTCGCCGTCCAGGATCGCATAGTGGCGCACCCAGTCGCCGCCCTGCTTCTTGATGCGGCACAGCAGCGTCACCGACTCGGAGACGATGGGGAAGAACGGCGTCGGGTACAGGCCGCCGGCCGGGCGGCGCGGGTTGTCCACCACGCCGCGCAGGTAGGCGAAGGCTTCCTTGTTGTTGCGCACGTAGCGCTTGTAGTCGCGCTTGCCGGAGCATTTGATCGCCAGCAGCGTGCGCATCGCGTCCAGCAAGGTGGTCTTGCCGGAGCCATTGGGCCCGATGATGGTGACGATCTGCGCGTCCAGCGGCACGGTCAGCCGCTGCCAGAAGTCCCAGTGCACCATTTCCACCGATTTCATCTGGAACATCAGCGCATCTCCTCGTCCGCCGCGTCTTCCGCCGGCAGGTCAAACAGCGGGCCGGCCGACGCCATGTCGTCGTCCGCGTTGTCGTCTTCAACTTCGTCGTCGACTCGCTTGTCCACCAACATGTCGCGGCCCTCGCGCCGCAGCAGCACGTCGGCCAGCGCGCCTTCGATGATGCGCGGCGCCAGCTGCGCGTAATCGATCATCAGGTCCAGCATCGGCCCCTCGTCCAGCCAGCGGTTGCGGCGCACGATGAAGCCCAGGTTGACCAGGCGGCCCAGATTGGCGCTGAAGCGGGTGCGGCCGCCCAGCGCCTTGCCGAAGTCGGCGTACAGCGCGTCCTCGGAAATGCCGGTGGACACGGTTTCGCCGGTTTCCAGCGGCTTTTGCGCGCCGAACATGTCGCTCTGGCTCTCCTTGCCGGCCTCGACGCGGGCGATTTGCCGCTCGCGCTTGGGCAGGATGATCAGCGCCCACAGGATCACCAACAGCGCCACGCCGTCGCGCGGCAGGCCCAGATTGTTGTTGAGCCAGGCGTCGCCACTGCCGAACACCGGTTCGACCATTTCCGGCAGCAAGGCTACCGCGATGTATTCAGCGTACGGGTTCTCCACCAGGCGCAGGCCGACGGCGGCCAGACTCTTGTCCAGTTCGGCGCGGAAGATGTCGTCCAGCAAGGCCTTGCGCGCCAGCGCGTCGGCGCGGGGCACCACGCGCTGCGCCAGCAGCCGGGCGGTGAGGGTTTTGATTTCGTGTTCCATATTATTTCTTGGCTTGCGCCACGCTCTGGATCAGCATCAGCGCGGCGGAGGCCGCCAGCGCGGCGGAGGCCGCCAGCGCGGCATCGCGCGGGTCGGCCAGATCCTGATTGAACCGGGGCAGTAACTGCCGGTAGTGGGCGAACAAGACCCGCACTTCCTCATCGCCATGCGCGCCGAGGCGGGCTTCCATTCGGGCAATGGTGACGCTCAGTTCTTCGAACGTAACCATCAGCGTGCGTCCTTGCCGCCGTTGGCCACCAGCCTGGCGTCGGACAGCGTTGCCACCTCCGGGTGGTCCGTCGCGATCACGTCGTCGCCCCCCTGCAGGCTGAACGGAAGCTTGGCCAGCGCGGCGACGATGCTTTGGTCGTTGCTGGTTTCCGGATCGCCGATCAGGGACAGCAAGGACAACCGGTAGGCGGTTTCGTTGTAGCTGTCGGCCAGCACCGCCTGGCTGATGTGGGCGTCGGCCTTGCCGCTCATGCCCAGCTCCAGCAGCAGGTCGTACATTTCTTCGGCCTCCAGCAGCCGCTCCATCTCGGGCGCGTCGGCCAGCGGGGCGGCTTCGCCTCCGGGCAGCACGTGGGCGCCGGCCTTGGCGCGCTCGCGCGCCAGCAGCTCGAACTCGGCCACGTCGGCCAGCTCGGGCGTCGACAGAAAAGCCGGCTCCGGACAGATGGACCAGCCGCCCGCCAGCTTGCCGGCCAGCATGGCCGCGCCCTGGCGGCGCAGCCAGTCGGCGATGTCGGTGGAGGTGAGGCCGGAATTGCCCAGGTGCACGCGCTGCGCGGCCAGCTGCGCCAGCCGGCGCTCGAAGGTGCCGGCCAGCGCCAGCATCCGGCTCTGCGCCAGCGCGATGGCCTGCGCCTGGTTCAGCACCATCAGGCTCAGCGTGTCGTCCTGGGTCAGGCTCTTCACCACCTCGGTGGACTTGGCCACCCAGCGCCACACCGCCTCCAGCCGGTGCTGCGCGGCGCGGATGCGGAATTCGGACTGCGACTCCAGCGCTTCCTCGAATTCGGCGTACAGCTCGTTAAGCCGCGCCAGCAGATGCTTCAGCGCCTCGTCCGACACCTGGCCGACAGCCTGGCCGGCCGCCACCTGGCTGGCCAGATAGCCCAGCTCGACGTCGTCGCCGGAGAAATCGACCAGCGTCGCCAGCGCCGCCAGCGCGACGCGCGCGCCCTCGGACAGCTGGTAGACGCCGCCGTCGCTGTCGTAGACCAGCAGATCGCCTTCACGCAGCCGCCCCAGAATGGTGGCCAGTTTGGTATCGTTAAGGTAGGAGAAGCGCTGGGCGATTTCCTGCGGCGTCCACAGCGGCGCCTCGGCGCGGCCGCCCAGCTCTCTCAGCACCAGGAGGCGCATCAGCACTTCCTCGTCGCCGCCGCGGAACAGCGTGACGAAAACGGACAGATAGCCCCATGCCCCTTGCAGGCGCGACACGGCCTGCAGCGAGCCGGGCTCGATGCCGGGCTGGAAGAAATCGGACAATGAATCCAAGCGCGCTCCACAAGCTGGGGTGAATCAAAGCGGAGATTGTCCCGGCGGCCCGCCGCTTCGTCAACGCGGCGATGCGTTTTATCCTGGCCGCGAGCCATAACAAATCATCAGAGGAGATGCCATGCTCACCCGCCACCATCCGCTGCTGTCGCCCAGCCTGGGCTGCCAGCGCGCGCTGACAAGCTTCCATTTCGGCCAGGAAGGCCGCGGCGAGAAGGTCCATATCCAGGCCAGCCTGCACGCCGACGAGCTTCCCGGCATGCTGGTGGCCTGGCACCTGAAGCAGCGGCTGCGCCAGCTGGAGGACGAAGGCGCCATTCTGGGCGAGATCGCCGTGCTGCCCGCGGCCAACCCCATCGGCCTGAACCAGAACCAGAGCAGCAAGCTGATGGGCCGCTTCGAGCTGATGAGCGGCCAGAACTTCAACCGCCACTACCTGCCGCTGGCCGAACCGGTGTTCGCCTCCGTGCGCCAGCAGCTGGGGCCGGACGCCAAGGCCAACACCCGGTTGATCCGCGCGGCGATGCGGGCCGAGCTGGCCAGACAGCAGCCGCAGACCGAGCTGCAGTCGCTGCGCCACACGCTGCACTCGATGGCTTTCGACGCCGACATCATGCTGGACCTGCACTGCGACAGCCGCGCCGACCTGCACCTGTACACCGGCACCCCGCTGTGGGACCAGTGCGAGCCGCTGTCCCGCTACCTGGGCGCCTGCGCCACGCTGCTGGCCGAAGACTCCGGCGATTACCCTTTCGACGAGTCCTGCAGCCAGCCCTGGTGGCAGCTGCGCGACCTGGCCGCCCGGGCCGGACTGTCCGCGCCGATCGAGATGGCCTGTCTGGCGGTGACGGTGGAGCTGCGCGGCGAATGCGACGTGAACCACGAATACGCGGCCCATGACGCCGAAGCCATCATCGATTTCCTGCAGCATCGCGGCGTGATCGCCGGCGACGCGCCGCCGCTGCCGCCGCTGCGCCACCCGGCCACGCCGCTGGCCGCGTCCGAAGACCTGCAGGCGCCGCACGCCGGCGTGGTGGTGTATCGCGCTGCAGCCGGCAGTCTGCTCAGCCCCGGCGACCTGGTGGCCGACGTGATCGATCCGCTGACCGACACCGTCACCCAGGTATGCACCCAGCGCGGCGGCGTGCTGTACGCCACCAGCGACCGGCCCTACGCCACCGCCGGCTTCGGCCTGGCCCGCGTGGCCGGCGACACCGCGTTCAAGAGCGGCAAGCTGTTGACCGCCTGACGGAATTTTCGCCGCCGGCGGCGATCCAAGCTGTTTCGCATCGCCGCCGGACTCCGTCCCATGAAAACGCTCGCTCCCCTGCTGTTGTCCCTGTCCATCCTGCTGCCGGCCGCGCCGGTCGCCGCCGTGCCCGCGTCTTCCGCGCCGGCCGCCGAGGCGGTGTTCGCCGAACTGGCGCGCCAGCCCGCCTACCAGGCGGCCTGGATGAGCATGATGGCCGCCGCGAAAGACGCGCCGGAATGGCTGCGCGAAGCCCGCGCCACCAGCGCGCCCTATCATGCGGCCATCATCGCCGGCAAACGCTATCTGGCCGGCGAGATGTGCAAGCCGCACGATTGCGCCGGCAACCGCTTCTTCGGCCTATTCAGCGCTGACAAGCGCCGCGCGCTGGGCCTGCTGGTGACGGTGGCCGACGCGCCCGAGGCGGTGGACCATCCGGCCAAGCACGCCAGCTACCGCTGGCTGGGCAAGCCGGACAAGGAGCAACGCGCCTATCTGATGCAACAACTGAAACAGGACCCGAACTGGAAATGAAAACGCTGAAATCCGCTCTCGCCGCGCTGCCGGCGCTGCTCCTGGCCGCCTGCGCGCAAAACCCGGCGCCGCAGCCGCAAGCTGTCGGCATGGCCAACCCGGCCTCGGTCTATTGCGTGAAACAAGGCGGCAAGCTGCTGCCGCAAAAGGACGCCGCCGGCGGCGAGTACGCGCTGTGCCAGCTGCCCGATGGCCGGGCGGTGGAGGAATGGGCGCTGTTCCGCTCGCAGCAGCCGGCCGCGCCGGCGCCGTAAACCTACTTATCCACAGTCATCGCTCAAATCCGGATTTATCCACAAATCTGGATGGCGCGCCAAAAAACAAGCCCGCCGGCTGACAGCTCCGGCGGGCTTCCTACCCCCTTTGGCAGGGATAGTCTTACTTTAGACTACCGGACAGGAAAGCCTTCAGCCTTTCGCTCTTGGTGTTGCCGAACACCTCGTCCGGATGGCCCTCTTCCTCCACGCGGCCCTGATGCAGGAACATCACGTGGTTGGACACGTTGCGGGCGAAGCCCATCTCGTGGGTGACCACGATCATGGTGCGGCCCTCTTCGGCCAGCGCCTGCATCACCTTCAGCACCTCGCCCACCAGCTCCGGATCCAGCGCCGACGTCGGCTCGTCGAACAGCATCACTTCCGGCTCCATCGTCAGCGCGCGGGCGATGGCCACGCGCTGCTGCTGGCCGCCGGACAGGTGGGCCGGATACTTGGCCTGGGCGCGCTCGTCCAGCCCCACCTTGGCCAGGTATTTCTTGGCGCGGGCGACCGCTTCCTCACGCGGCAGGCCCAGCACGTGTACCGGCGCCTCGATGACGTTTTCCAGCACCGTCATGTGGCCCCACAGATTGAAGTGCTGGAACACCATGGCCAGCTTGGTGCGCATGGTCTGCAGCTGTTTCTGGTCGGCCGGCACCAGCTCGCCCTGCTTGTTGCGCGACAGGCGGATTTCCTCGCCGTTCAACGCGATGGAGCCGTCGTTCGGCTTTTCCAGGAAGTTGATGCAGCGCAGGAAAGTGCTCTTGCCCGAGCCCGACGAGCCGATGATGCTGATCACGTCGCCGGCCTTGGCCTTCAGCGAGATGCCTTTCAGAACTTCGTGGTCGCCGTAGCTCTTGTGAATGTTGCTGATGTTCAGCTTGTCCATCTAATAAATCCCCAGTATTTCTCAGCTCTTGGTCGGATGCAGGTAAGCGAGCCAGCGGGCTTCAGCCTTGCGGAACAGGCCGACCAGAATAAAGGTGATGCTCAGATACAGCAAGGCCGCCAGGCCGAAGGCGTTGAAGGAATCGTACGTGGCGGCGTTGGCGTCGCGCGCGACTTTCAGGATGTCCGGCACGGTGGCGGTGAAGGCCACGGTGGTGGCGTGCAGCATCAGGATCACTTCGTTGCTGTACGCCGGCAGCGCGCGGCGCAGCGCCGACGGGATGATCACCCGGCGGTACAGCGTGAACGGGCTCATGCCGTAAGCGCGCCCGGCCTCGATCTCGCCATAGGAAGTGGCCTTGATCGCGCCGGCGAAGATTTCGGTGGTGTAGGCGCAGGTGTTGAGCGCGAACGCCAGGATGGTGCAGTTGTAGCCTTCGCGGAAGAAGTGGTTGAGGAAACCCACCTCCCGCACCACATCCAGGCTGTACATGCCGCTGTAGAAGAAGATCAGCTGCACGTAGAGCGGCGTGCCGCGGAACACGTAGGTGTACAAGCCCACCAGGCGCGCCAGCCATTTGATCTTGGACACGCGCGCCACCGCCAGCGGAATGGACACGACGAAGCCGAAGGCGATGGACAGCACCAACAGCCACATGGTGACGGCCAGGCCGGACAGGTGGTAGCCGTCGCTCCACAGGAAGGCCCGCCAGTATTGCTGGATGATGTCTATCATAAGTCGGCCTCCCGCACGCCGATGGAATAGCGGCGCTCCAGCTTCGCCAGCACGAAATTGGACAGCGCGGTCAGCGCCAGGTAGATGGCGCCCGCCACCAGCGTGAAGAAGAACACGCGGTAAGTGCTCTTGCCGGCGTCGATGGACGCCTTGACCACATCGGCCAGGCCGATGATGGACACCAGCGCGGTGGCCTTCAGCATCACCTGCCAGTTATTGGAGATGCCGGGCAGCGCGAAGCGCATCATCTGCGGGAACTGCACGCGGTGGAACACCTGCCAGCCGCTCATGCCGTAAGCGATGCCGGCCTCGATCTGCCCCTTGGGCACGGACAGGAAGGCACCGCGCAGCGTCTCGGTGAAATAGGCGCCGTAGATGAAGCCCAGCGTGACGATGCCGGACACGAAGGGATCGAGGTCGATCTGGTCGATGTGCATCGCCTCGGTGATCTTGTTCATGCCGATCTGCAGGCTGTAGAAGATCAGCAGCATCAACACCAGGTCGGGCACGCCGCGCACCAGGGTGGTGTACAGCGTGGACACGCCGCCCAGCAGCGGGTTGTGCGACAGCTTGGCGCCGGCGCCGACGAGACCGATGACGAAGGCCAGAAGCAGCGACAGAACCGACAGCTCCAGCGTCACCAGGGTCCCCTGCCAGATAATGGGACCGAATCCATCCAGAAACATATGTTCCCCTTGTCGAGTGGCCGCCGCTTTCAGCTTATGGCGCTGAATGGCGACGGACGCTCCAGATCAATACGCCCCGCAAGGCGGGGCGCATCACAACGCGAGCAGGCGGACGGGCCGCGCGCCCGGAACGGCATCAGCCGCCGTACACGTCGAAGGAGAAGTACTTCTTCTCGATCTTCTTGTAGGTGCCGTCCTTCAGCATGTCGGCGATCGCCTTGTCGATGCCCGCCTTCAGATCCTTGTCTTCCTTGCGCAGGCCGATGCCGGCACCTTCGCCCAGGGTCTGCGGATCGACCAGGTCCTTGCCGGCGAAGGCGAAGCCCTTGCCTTCAGGCTTTTTCAGGAAGCCGATGTCGGCCTGCACCGCGTCCTGCAAGGACGCGTCCAGGCGGCCCGCGGTCAGGTCGGCCAGCACCAGGGTCTGGTTCTGGTAAGGAACCACTTCCACGCCGGCCGGCGCCCAGTGCTTCTTGGCGTAGGCTTCCTGGATGGTGCCCTGCTCCACGCCCACGCGCTTGCCCTTCAGCGAGGCCGGGGTCGGCATCAGGCCGGAGCCGGACTTGGCGACCATGCGGGTCGGGGTGTTGAACAGCTTGGCGGAGAAGGCGATTTCCTTCATCCGGGCTTCGGTCATCGACATCGACGACAGCACGCCGTCGAACTTCTTGGCCTTCAGCGCCGGGATCATGCCGTCGAAATCGTTTTCCACCCACACGCACTTGGCTTTCATGCGTTTGCAGATTTCGTTGCCCAGGTCGACGTCGAAACCCACCACCTGGCCGCTCGGCGCCTTGTACTCGAACGGCGCGTAGCTGGCGTCGACGCCGAAGCGGATTTCCTTCCAGTCTTTGGCGTAAGCCCCCAGGGATGCGGCCATCAGACCCACGGCCAGCGCAGCAAGTGCTTTCTTCATTTCCTTCTCCTCATCAATCGTACTGCCTTGTTGGTATCCGGACGATGCCGGACTTTCTCTCCGGGCCGATCCCGCCTGGCCCGCGCCGCCCGGTGCGGCCCCGGCCCAAGCGGCGGCTGCACCAGTTATATAGTTAGAGCATTTCGTCTAGCAAGCCGGATTTCGCCGCTCCGCCGGCCGGGCCCCCGGCTGGCGGATGACAAAACCTGGCGCCTGGTCCCGGACCGGCTCCTCCCGCCCACGCCGTCGAAACGGCTGGACAGGAAGGCGCGGCACGGCGCCGGCGGCTTTGTCGGCGGCTCTTCCCGGCTTCGGCTTCGACAAGCAGAATTCATGCCACGGCCATTTGGAGGCAATCGCCTCCCGCGCAATCGCCTGAGGACAAAATACAACATCCAATCGACTTGGGAAGTAACGGCGCGTGAAAAGATCGGTGTACAGCAAAGCGACGTAAATTGCCGGGAATCGGCCAAAACCCCGCATTTTGCCCAAGTGGAATAAAAAAGCGGGCTGGATATGCATCCAGCCCGCTTCTCATAGCAGTTAAATACTGCGATTTCGTTACGCGTCGTCACCTTCGCTTACAGCCGGCGCTTCCGGCGTGATCAGCTTCTGCTTGGCCGCCTCGGCCTGCTGTTTCTGCTCTTCGGCTTCCTTGCGCGCGGCGGCTCGCACCACGTCCAGGTAGGACATGATGGCGAAAGTCAGCTCGCGGGTGCCTTCATGGTTCAGCGCGGAGATGGAGAACACGCGCGGCGCCTTGATGTCGAAACCCAGGCTGTCGTCCGGCTTCTCCGTAGGCCAGCCATAGGCGTTGAGGAAGGCCGACACCGTCAGTTCGCGCTCGTCCGGCGGCAGCATGTCCACCTTGTTCAGCACCAGCCAGCGCGGCTTGCCGTGCAGCTCTTCATCGTACTTCTTCAGCTCTTCCACGATGGCGCGCGCCTCGCGCACCGGATCGACGTCCGGGTCGAACGGGGCGATGTCCACCACGTGCAGCAGCAGGCCGGTGCGCTGCAGGTGCTTCAGGAAGCGATGGCCCAGGCCCGCGCCTTCCGCCGCGCCTTCGATCAGGCCCGGAATGTCGGCGATCACGAAGCTGCGGGTATCATCCATCCGCACCACGCCCAGGTTCGGGTGCAGCGTGGTGAACGGATAATCCGCCACCTTGGGGCGCGCGGCGGACACCGAGCGGATGAAGGTGGACTTACCGGCGTTGGGCATGCCCAGCAGGCCGACGTCGGCCAATACCTTCAACTCCAGCTTGAAAGTGCGCTGCTCGCCCTGCTCGCCCGGCGTGCATTGGCGCGGCGAACGGTTGGTGGACGATTTGAAATGAATATTGCCCAGGCCGCCCTTGCCGCCCTTGGCGATCATGATGCGCTGGCCGTGATGGGTCAGGTCGGCCACCAGTTCGCCGGTGTCATGGTCGGTAATCACCGTGCCCACCGGCATTTTCAGTTCGATGTCGTCGCCGCCCTTGCCGTAGCAATCGGCGCCGCGGCCGCGCTCGCCGTGCTCCGCCAGGTATTTCTTGACGAAGCGGAACTCAACCAGAGTGTTGACGTTTTCGTCGGCCACCGCGAACACGCTGCCGCCCTTGCCGCCATCGCCGCCATCCGGGCCGCCGAACGGGATATATTTTTCACGACGGAAACTGGCCACGCCATTGCCGCCGCGTCCAGCCATCACTTCAATGCGGGCTTCATCGATAAACTTCATGTCTACAACCTCTGTTCTGCGAGGAGTCAGGGGTCAGGACTGGCTCCAGCCCTCACGCCTTGCCCCTCGGTATGAAAAAAGCCCTATCGAAGGATAGGGCTTTCTCGGATGCTGGAAAGCGAATTATTCGCCGTCAACACCGGTGTACGGAATCACGTTAACGGTCTTGCGCTGTTGCGCGCCCTTAACGGTGAATTCAACGTAGCCATCAACCTTGGCGAACAGGGTGTGATCCTTGCCCTGACCAACGTTTTCACCAGCGTGGAAGCGGGTGCCGCGCTGACGCACGATGATGGAACCAGCCGGAATCAGTTCGCTACCGTAAACCTTAACGCCCAGGCGTTTGGCTTCGGAGTCACGACCGTTGCGGGAGCTACCACCTGCTTTTTTGTGTGCCATGACTGTTTATCCTTACTTCGAAATCGCGTCGATGCGGATTTCGGTGTAGTTCTGACGAT
The DNA here is from genome assembly GCF_000971335.1 of Chromobacterium vaccinii. Lineage (GTDB taxonomy): Bacteria > Pseudomonadota > Gammaproteobacteria > Burkholderiales > Chromobacteriaceae > Chromobacterium > Chromobacterium vaccinii. The sequence goes on along the minus strand of NZ_JZJL01000008.1, from coordinate 112,518 downwards.
GACCCTGGTGTTTCTGGTAGTGCTTACGACGACGCATCTTGAAGATGCGGATCTTGTCGCCACGACCGTGGGAAACAACGGTAGCCTTAACAGTGGCGCCGGCAATCATCGGCGCGCCAACTACAACCTGTTCACCGTCAGCAATCATCAGCACTTCTTCAAGTACGATCTGGCTGTCGACGTCTGCAGGTATCTGTTCTACTTTGAGTTTTTCACCGATGGCAACTTTGTACTGCTTGCCGCCGGTTTTTATGACCGCATACATTCGCATGAGCTCCTGATAAATGAATCCCCCCACGCCTGATGCGCAGGGAACGCGAGACTATACGGGCAGCCTGTCAACTTGTCAATGATTTCATCGACTTAAGCGGCGAGCACGGCGGCATGGCGGGGGAATGGGCTTTTCTGGTAACATCCAGAGCTTTGGCGTAGCCCTCGAACGATAACTGGTTGAAAACGTGTCCACCCCGCTTTTCCGAACCCTGATAGCCGACGACATGCAGACGGTAGACAGCGTGATCCGCGCCCGCCTGCACTCCGACGTCGTCCTGATCCGCCAGGTGGCGGAATACATCATCTCCGCCGGGGGCAAACGCCTGCGTCCGATCCTGACCCTGCTGTCGGGCCGCGCGCTGGGCTACCGGGGCGAGCACCTGTTCGAACTCGCCGCGATGATAGAGTTCATTCACACCGCCACCCTGCTGCACGACGACGTGGTGGACGAGTCCGACCTGCGCCGCGGCCGCAAGACCGCCAACGCGCTGTTCGGCAACGCCGCCAGCGTGCTGGTAGGCGACTTCCTCTACACCCGCGCCTTCCAGATGATGGTCACCACCCGCAACATGACCATCCTGGAAGTGATGGCCGAGGCGACCAACATCATCGCCGAGGGCGAGGTGCTGCAGCTGCTGAACATCGGCAATACCGACGTCAGCGAAGACGAATACCTGAAGGTCATCCAGTACAAGACCGCCAAGCTGTTCGAAGCCGCCGCCCGCGTCGGCGCGCTGATCGCCGACGCCTCCGCCGAACAGGTGCAGTCGATGGCCGACTACGGCATGTACCTGGGCACCGCCTTCCAGATCATCGACGACGTGCTGGACTACAGCGGCGACGCCGACACCATAGGCAAGAGCCTGGGCGACGACCTGGCCGAAGGCAAGCCCACCCTGCCGCTGATCTACACCATGCGCAACGGCAGCCCGGAAGCCTCCGCCCTGGTGCGCGACGCGCTGGAAAACGCCAACCGCGACCGTTTCCACGATGTATTGAATGCGGTACAATCCTGCGGCGCGCTGGAATACGCCAAGAACGAAGCCGTGAAAATGGCCGAACAGGCCATCGCCTCCTTGCAGAACATTCCCGATTCGAAAGTCCGCCAGGCCCTGATCGAATTGGCCCGCCTATCGGTGGACCGCAGCGCCTGACCGCACCCAGTTTTCTGTAGCGTCTCCGTAGTTAAATGGATATAACGGCCCCCTCCTAAGGGGCAGTTACAGGTTCGATTCCTGTCGGGGGCACCACCAGCACTTCCAAAGCAGTCCAATAAAATCCAGAAACCCGCACAGCACAAGGCTTTGCGGGTTTTTTTACGTCCAAAGCCATCCGAAACCATCCAGACAAAGCCGGGGGTACGTGGGGGTATGATTGGTGGTATCTTGTGTACCCCCATATTTCGATACCCCCACCACAAGGAGTACCCCCATGCCCCTTACCGACGCCGCCATCAAAAGCGCCAAGCCCCGCGAGGATGGCAAACACCTCAAGCTCACGGATGGACAGGGGCTGTCGCTATGGGTCATGCCCACCGGCGCGAAGTATTGGCGGCTGAAGTATCGGATGAACGGCAAAGAGAAGCTGTTGGCGCTGGGCGTCTACCCGGAAGTGAGCCTGAAGGAAGCCAGACTGAAGCGCGATGACGCCCGCAAGCAGATCGCCGATGGCGAAGACCCCGCTGCGATGCGCAAGATGGATAAGGTGATCAAGCTGGCAGCTGCCGCCAACACATTTGAAGCCATCGCGCTGGAGTGGCATGAAAGGGAAAGCCACGAATGGTCCGCCGCCCACAGCGAGCGCGTCCTGTCAGCCATGAAGACCCACATCTTCCCTTACATCGGCGACAGGCCAATCAACGACATCCGCCCGCTGGAACTGCTGGAAGTACTGCGCAAGGTGGAAAGCGCCGGCAACATCGACACCACGAAACGCCTGCGGCAACGCTGCTCAGCAGTCTTCCGCCTGGCCATCCTGACCGGCCACTGCGACAGCGACCCGGCCGCGCCGCTGACCGACGCCCTCAAGAGCCAGCAATCCACCCCGCGCAAGGCGCTGATGCGCGAGGACATCCCCGCCTTTCTCGAAGCGCTGGAGAAATACGATGGCAACATGCAAACCAAGCTGATGATGAAGCTAATGCTGCTGACCTTCACCCGTGTCGGAGAGATGGCCGTAGCCAGGTGGGAAGAGATCGACTTCGACAAGGCACTGTGGACCATTCCACCAGAGCATCGCAAGTTGCCGGAGAAATCCAAGAAAACCGCGCCACCTCATCTCGTCCCGCTATCCAAGCAAGCCCTGGAAGTGCTGCGCCAGCTCCACACCATCAGCGGCGGTCGCGAACATATCTTCCCGAACCGCAACAGTCCGCGACGCCCCATGTCGCCGGAAACTCTGCGCCGCGCGCTTCACAGCATGGGCTTCAGAGGCAAAGCCGATGTCCACGGCTTCCGCTCCACAGCATCGACCATCCTGAACGAAGAAGGCTTCAACCCGGATGCAATTGAGCGCCAGTTATCTCATATCGAAACAAACAAAGTTCGCGCAGCATACAACAGGGCTGAATATATGAAAGAAAGAATAGAAATGATGCAGTGGTGGGCAGAATACATAACATCTAACTCCAACCCCTCAATCCAACTCAGATATTAAAATGTCAAAGTCACAAAACCCTAAGCGCAGACATCATCACGTATGGCAACACTACCTGAAGCCATGGACAAATAATGGTTCGATTTGGTGCCTACAAGACGGAAAAATATTCTCAACAGGAACAACTGTAGTTGCTATTGAGAGAGATTTTTACAAAGTTTCCAGACTAAATAATTCACAGACAATATATTTAAAGAAATTTTTTTCCTTCGGGAACAATGAAACTCTGGATAAAAACCATCACAGCTTCATTGACATGGTACAAGCACCATATCAAATTATGGAAATTGCAAAAAAAACTTTAACCCAAGAAGAAATAAACGAACATCTAAATAATTACTCGCTTAATGCACTAGAGGATTATCATGCCAAAATTGAAGCCTCTTTTGCTCCATACCTAAAACAAGCCTTACAGAAAGACACTCGCTTTTATTTAAGTGATGATTCATGTATAGATTTCCTACATTACATATGTACTCAGTACATGCGAACCAAAGGAATCAAAGAGAAAACCATCCAGGCCAACATCAATTCCAACCTACCCGACTTAACACCAATGTGGAATATGATGATTCACATGTTCGCAGTAAATATTGGGTGGAGCCTATTTGCAGAGAGGCAAAGACGGAAACTTGTAATTATTGAAAACAACACAAATACTCCATTCATAACAGGTGATCAGCCTGCCATCAACATCAAAGCAAAAGAAACAAATCAGCAAGATGAGTTTTCTATCTACTACCCAATATCACCCAGCCTCGCCTTAATATTATGCGAGGTTAATCAAGACCCCACCTACCCTGAACATGGCATATCAGCATTACAGGTTTCCGAACTAAACCAACGTATAGTTAGGGCAAGTTACAAGCAAATCTTCTCTCACTCAAAAGAGTATTTAGAGACTATATCAAAGCAAAGTACCTAGCCCCCTGCGCGCGCTATCGAAGCCCCGCCTCGCCCCCGCGCTTCATGTGCCGCTAATCATGCACCTGCATGAACCCGCGCCAGCCCCTTGCTGTATAGGCTGGCGCTTAGTTTTTTCCCTGCCGCAATTCATGCGTTTTCATGCACTCCATGCATGCAGCCGCGCTTTTCGCTGATTGACCTTTCCGCCCTTTCCTTTCGCTCCCCGCTAAAATTGGCCGCCGAGTATGTCCGGTGCCGTCCGTATGAGTCCGATGCGGTCCTGTGATTCACATTTTCCGCTGTCTATTTTGCTTTTCCCGCCTGTCGTCAATAGCCAAAACTGAGTTTTTCCGGCTTTTCAAGTTTCGTTGTTGTGTGGCGATTCCACACAACAAGCCCGCCAAACTCGATTTGATATTTCTGAAATACTGCGTTCGCTGATCGGCGTGTCCGATTGCATCCACCGATATTCAGACAAAACGATAAGGACAACCCCATGACTACCATTACCCCTTCGCTCACCGCCCAGCCGCTGCGCTTTCTGCGCTTGCCGGAAGTCATCTCCACTTGCGGCCTGTCCCGCTCGTCGGTGTACGACGCCATCAAGCGCGGCAGCTTTCCGGCTCCGGTGCCGCTGGGCGGTAAAAGCGTGGCCTGGCTGTCGTCTGAGATCGATGTCTGGATGGCTGGACGCATCGCCTCCCGCCACGCCTACCCCCCCAACAAACGCACCCGGACTCAGAACATGCATATCCAGAACCCCAATACCCAAGAAACCGTGGCTTTCGCCGTCGCCGGCCTGACCGAGCGCCTGGCCGCTTTCGAGCAAGACCTCAATGCCTGGCAAACCCTGGCCGACAACGCCGCCCGCCGCGTCCAGACCGCCGAGGCGCTGCGCAGCGAAGCCGAGCAGACGCGCAAGGACTCGACGTCCCCCTCCTAGCCACCTCCACAATCGCGTCCGCTCTTCCCTGCACATAGGCTAAATAGAAGCTGATCTACAACGCGAAGATAGGCATCGCCACAGAGGTGGGCATCCGAGGCTTCCCGCGCGCAGTCACCGCGGCTCGACGTCCCCCTCGCCCAACGGGCAGGCCTGGGCGGCGTCCCGTCCGGCGGAGCAGCTGTTCTCCACCACGCTTAGCAGCGCGTCCAGCGGCATCGGCCGGTGGAACAGATAGCCCTGGATCAGATCGCAGCCCAGTTGGCGCAGCGTCTGCAGTTGCTCGTCGCTTTCCACACCCTCCGCCACCAGTTTCAGGCCCAGCGCCTTGCCCAGGCCGATAATGGCGCGGATCAGCGTCACGTCCTGCTGCTTGCGGCCGATGCCGTCCACGAAGGCACGGTCTATCTTCAGCACTTCTACCGGCAGACGCGTCAGTTGCGCCAGCGAGGAGTAGCCGGTGCCGAAATCATCCACCGCCACGCGCAGCCCCAGCGCATTGAGCGCCTGCAGCACTTTCAGGTTGACGTCGATGTCCGCCATCAGCGCGGTTTCCGTCACTTCCAGCAGGATTCGCGCCGGATCTGCCCCGGTTTCCTGCAAGATGCGCCGGTACTCGTCCGCCAGCCGCGCCTCGTCCAGCTGCCTGGCCGACAGGTTGACCGACACATAAGGCGCGTCGGCGCCCCAGCGCCGCCGCCAGTCCGCCTCCGCCAGGCAAGCCTGGCGGAATACCCAGTAGCCGATGGAGACGATGGCGCCGCAGCTTTCGGCGATGGGAATGAACAGGGCCGGCGGGATCTCTCCTCCGGCGGTGTGCCAGCGCAGCAGTAGCTCCGCGCCGACCACCCTGCCGCCATCCGCGTCGACGATGGGCTGGTAGCGCGCGTGCAGCTCTTCCCGCTTTATCGCCGAGCGCAGGCCCTGGATGATGGAAAACCGCTGCCTGGCCTGCCCATGCAGGCTGTCGTTGAAGAAGCGCCAGCCATCCCGCCCCTTCTGTTTCACCGCGTGCATCGCGATGTCCGCCGCCCGCAGCAGATCATCAGCTAGGTGCTGACGGCCGTTGCCTATGGCGATGCCGATGCTGGCGGTGCAGGCCAGCGGCAGGCCGCCCAGGCGGATTTCCTCCCGCAGCGCAACGTTGATCCGCTCCGCCAGCGCGGAAATGTCCTCAGGCCGTACCACCTGCTCGCACAGCACCACAAACTCGTCGCCGGCGAAGCGCGCCACAGTGTCGCCAGGCCGCAGCTGCGTCAGCAGCCGGGTGGCGATGGCCTGGATCAACTGGTCGCCCACTCCGTGGCCATGGGTATCGTTGATCAGCTTGAAGTTGTCCAGGTCGATGAACAACAGCGCCATGCCGGCGCCGGTCCGGCGCGAGCGCTGCAGCGCCCGCTCCAGCCGCTCCAGCAGCAGTGCGCGGTTGGCCAGGCCGGTCAGCGCGTCATGGGTGGCGCTCCACAGCAGCTCTTCCTGGGTCCGCATCTGCGCGCTGACGTCGTGCAGCGTGGCGATCAATGTCCAGCGCTCGCCCTTGCGGAATTTGGCGATGGAGATTTCCAGCGGGAAATAGCTGCCGTCCTTGCGACAGCCGGTGACATTGCTGCGGCTGGCCATGCGCCGGATCACGTCGCCGCTGGTGATGAATTGCTTCATCATCTCGGCGTGCCGCTGCCTGAGGGCTAGCGGCAGCAGCTGGTGCACCGGCATGCCCAGCATTTCATCCACGGTATAGGCGAACATTTCGCAGGCGGCGGGATTGGCGTCGATGATCACGCCTTCCTCATCGGCGGACAGAACAGCCATGTCCACCAGCGTGAGTATCTGCTGCACCTGGTCCGAGTCGATGCCGTCGACGGAGTGCGCCCCATCCGAAGCCAAGCTCTGACGGGATGGAGCCGGTAACAGCGACTGAGCACAGCGCTCTGGCATCATCGGCGCATGGCAGCCGAAGCTCTCCAGGATACGGAAGCCGCCCTCCCGGCCACACTGCGCCAGAAAGCAGCTGACCGCCGCGTGATGGCTGGCGGCATCCATCACCACCGTGCCTTGAGGCCCGTTGACGATGACGTACTCCAGCGCGGCCAGCAGCTTCCCGGTTTCCAGCGAGCCGGCTGCCCTGGCAGCCTGGGCGAAGGCATGCACGCATAGATAGGCGCCCTCGCCGAAATTGGTCAGCAAGCCATTGCCTTTCGGCCACAATCCGTCCACGCCGGGCCGGCGAGCCAGTGCCGCCAGCAGCCGCTGGTTGTGCCCGGTGTCCACCGACATGAAATAGGTGTTGCAGCCATACAGGCCTTCCCGCGCGTCTTCCGGCAGCAGGCTGGCCATCAGGTCATCAAAATGGCCCATCACCACCGCCATCTGCCGCTTCAGGCCGCGTTCGGCGAAGCGCTTCAGCACCGCGATCTGGTTGGCCCCGGCGAAGTAAGGCACGAAGACATCGGCGCCCGACTGTCTCACCTCATCCAGCAAGGCATCGATCGCGCTGGGCCCTGCGTCGAACGGCAGGTAAACCTCTCCCACCGGCTCGCCGCCCACGCGAATCAGCGCCCGCTTGGCGGCGTCGATGGAGCCGCGCGGCCATTCGTAGTTGTTGCCGGCGAAGAACATCTTCTGCCCCAGCCACGAGGCGGCCCAGGCGATCATCTTGTCTATCTGCTGATTGGGCAGCGCGGAAAAATGGAAGAAATAACGCGACGCGATACCGCCGGCGTAGAAGGCGAAGTTGAGATAGGGCACGCGCCGCTGGCCGGCCACCTTGTCCGCCACCGCGATGCGGGAGTTGGTCAGCAGGTTGCCTATCAGCGCCGCGCAGCCGGAAAAGTCCACCAAGCCAAGGGCGGCCGGCACCGCGCTGGCCGGAAAGCTGCCGTCGTCCGCAGTCACCAGTTCCAGCGGTAGCCCCAGCACACCGCCCTCTGCGTTCACTTCGTCGCAGGCGATGGACCCGGCGCGGATGATTTCCTCGCCATACATGCCCACCAGGCCGCTCAGCGGCGCCAGCAATCCCAATCGTATAGTCTCTGCGGCCCCCCGCCCCGCGCTGTCATTCATGCGCATCCCCGCGCTCCTTCTAGTGGCGTGCGGCGCGGCTCTCTGCCGACATTGGTTTTATCTAGTAAATTTTCACCGTCACTCGAGTTCAGCCTAGTTGAGACAATGCTTTCCCCACGTTGCGCCAAATCAAAGGTTTCGCCTGTCGGCATACGCGGGCTAATAAATAACTAACGCTTTGAAATACATGGAAAGATTGCTGGCTATTCCATGTCGCCAGCGCCATGCGGGAGGGATCGGCCGCCGGCTAGACCTTGTCCTGAACAAACATGAAAAAACCGCGCCAGCAAGCGCGGTTTGCATGCTCCACTGCGAAGCCATTCTCAGCGCCAAGCGCCCCAGAACAGCCACAGCACGATGGGGCCGCCCAGGATCAGCCACTTCAGCAGATAGTAGGTGAAGCGGCTCTGCGCCTTGATCTTCTTGCCCAGCAGGCGCACCTGCTGGATGTAGCGGAAGGCGCGATTGAGGCCGCCGACGCGGTCGCCCGCCTCGTTCGGCGAATTGGCCGCGCCCACCAGCACGCGGCTGACGATGCGGTTGATCACCCGCGCCGGCCAGAACCACATCGGCCGCTCCACGTCACAGAACAGGATGATGCGGTTCTGATCGGTGGTGTTCTCCGCATAGTGCAGATAGGTTTCGTCGAAGATCACTGCCTCGCCGTCGCGCCAGCTGTATTTTTCGCCGTCCACATCGATGAAGCAGCCGTCGTCGTTGGGCGTGATCAGGCCCAGGTGGTAGCGCACCGAACCGGCGAACGGGTCGCGGTGGCGCACCAGGCGGCTGCCCGGCGGCAGCGCGGCGAACATCGCCGCCTTGATGTTGGGAAACTGCCTCAATAATTCGGTGGTGTACGGGCACAGCGCCTGGGCGGACACGTGATCCTGGCCATACCATTTCAGGTAGAAGCGTTTCCAGCCGGTTTTGAAGAAGCTATTGAAGCCCAGGTCGTCGTACTTGTCCGAGGCCTTGATATTGCCGCGGTCGTACAGCGCCACCGCCTCTTCGCGGATCTTTTCCCAGTTGGCGGTCAGCGCCTGCAGCTCGGGGAAGCGCGCCACCGGCAAATAGGGCTTGGGCGGCACCTTGGAAAATAGATACATGAAGCAGTTGATCGGCGCCATGATGGTGGAGTGGTCGCTCAACTGGCGCCAGAATCCCAGCCGCACGCGGCCGCGGAAATGCACGTAAAGGGTGGACAGCACGAAAACCGCCACCACCAGAATCTTGAAATAAGGCATCGGCAACTCCAGACAATCAGAGCGACATTGTAAAACGACAGGACCATCAGCGCAGGCTTATTCGGGTAGAAACTGGCCGCAAGGTACAAAAAATGGCCGCATCTTCAGCAATTTGGACCCTTTCAGACAAATACCGTTCGTACCGAATAGCTGCCTGCGGAAAAGTCGAACAGCCGGTAACCGCGCCGATCGTCGATCTCGATGTCGCATGCGCCGCGCCTCCACTGGAAGCAGGTTGCCGGCCCCACCTCCAGCGTCTTGCCGCGGTAAGCGATGCTGTGCTCGCCGTGCACATGGCCGCAGATCACCAGTTTCAGCGCCTCCGCCGCCGTCGCGGCCTGCCAGAATGGCGAGGCCTGCGCCAGCATGCAATCGTCCAGCAAGGGCGTGCCCACCGCCAGCGGATGATGGTGCAGCACCACGGCCGCCGACCCCTCTCCCGCCGCGTCCAGCCGCTGGCGCAGCCGCTCCAGCTCGGCGTCGCCGATCCGGCCGCCATCCTGCCCGGCCACGCAGCTGTCGACGCCGATGAAGGTCCAGCCGCCCAGCGCCAGCGTCTCCAGCGGCCGCAGAAAATCATAGCCGGCGAACACCCGGGCCATCGCCGCGGGGTCGTCGTGGTTGCCGGCGATCCAGTGCACCGGCACGTCCAGCTCGGCCAACGCTTCCGCCGCCAGATGGTACGACGCCTCCGATTCATCCTGCGACACGTCCCCGGTCAGCAAAACCGCCTCCAGGCCCGGCTCCCGCGCCGCCGCGGCGAGCACCGCTTCCAGCGCGGCGTGGGTATCCCGCTCCAGCAGGCGGCCCCGCTTGTCCGCGAACAGGTGCAGATCGGTCAATTGCGCGACTTTCATTCCCGGCCCCCTGCCATGTCAAAGGCATCGATTATCGCCGAAACCGCGCATCGGCTCAGACAATAAAAAAAACCGGCGGGATGTCCCGCCGGTTGTTTGCGCCCGGAGAAGGGGATCAGAACAGCTGATCCTTGACGTTCTCCACCGCGTCCTGGGCGGCGGGCTTGCCGCTGTCGGTGTCCGCCTGCGGCGCGCTGGCGTCGCCTTCGCCGCCCGGCACCGAGCCCTGGTTGTCGATATGCAGCTCCGGATTGGTCTTCTGGAACTCTTCGTAGTAGTACTCGTCGCCGCCGCGCTGGCCGGCGCCCGGCTTCACCACGATGCCCTGCGGCACCGGCAGCTCCACTTCCGGCTGTCCCTTCAAGGCGTTGCCCATGTAGTTGATCCAGATCGGCAGCGCGGCGGTGCCGCCGTAGCCGTAGCGGCCCAGCGAGCGCGGCTGGTCGAAGCCCACCCAGGTGGCTGCCGCCAGATTGGGATTGAAGCCGACGAACCAGGCGTCCTTCCAGTCCGAGGTGGTGCCGGTCTTGCCGGCCAGATCGGTGCGGCCCAAGCTCATCGCGCGGAAGCCGGTGCCGTAGCGGACCACGTCGCCCATCATCGAGCGCATGATGAAGGCGTTGCGCGGATCGATCGCCTGCTGGGCGTTCTGGCCGGCCACGGTGGGCACGGTCTTGGCCAGCACGCGGCCGGACTGGTCTTCGATGCGGTCGATGAAGAAGGCCTTGGTGCGGTAGCCGCCGTTGGCGAACACCGAATAGCCCTCCACCATCTGCAGCGGCGTCACCGAGCCCGCGCCCAGCGCCATCGGCAGATAGGCCGGATGCTGCTTGGCGGAGAAGCCGAAGCGCTGCAGGTATTGCTGGGCGTAGTCGGTGCCCACCGCCATCAGCACGCGCACCGATACCAGGTTCTTGGAGCGGGTCAGGCCCTGGCGCAGGGTGATCATGCCGGAGAACTTGCCGTCGTCGTTCTTGGGCGTCCACATCTGGCCGTTGACCCCGGGCACCGACAATGGCGCGTCGTTGATCAGCGTGGACGGCGTGATGCCGCGCTCGATGCCCGACGAGTAGATGAAGGGCTTGAACGAGGAGCCCGGCTGGCGCCAGGCCTGGGTCACGTGGTTGAAGCTGCGGCGGTTGAAGTCGAAGCCGCCGATCAGCGACTTGATCGCGCCGGTGCGGGTGTCGAGCGACACAAAGGCGCCCTCCACTTCCGGCATCTCCACGATTTCCCAATAGCCCTTGGCGTTGGCTTGCACGCGGATCACCGCGCCGCGGCGGATCTGCAGCTGCTGCGACGCCTTGCTGCTCAAGCCCCGGCGGGCGAAATCGAGGCCCGCGCCCTTGATCGACGCGATCTTGCCGCCGCGCATGTAGGCGCGCACCTCGGACGGGCTGGCCGACAGCACGATGGCCGGCAGCATGTCGCCGCTGTCGCGCAGATCGCCCATCGCCTCGTCCAATGCCTCGGTGGCGTCCTCGCCGTCGCCGGCCGGCAGATCCAGGAAGCTCTCCGGACCGCGGTAGCCGGTCTTGCGGTCGTAGTCGATCAGACCGGCGCGCAGCGCGTCGTACGCCCATTTCTGGTGGCGGCTGTCCACGGTGGTGTAGACCTTGAAGCCTTCGGTGTACGCCGCTTCCTTGTAACGCTCGTACATCGCCTGCCGTACCATTTCCGCAACATACTGGCCGGGCTGGCTGGTTTCCGCCACCTGGCCGGCCAGATGCAGCGGCTCGGCCAGCGCCTGGTCGTACTGCTCCTGGGTGATGAAGTTCAGCTCGCGCATGCGACGCAGCACATATTGCTGGCGCAACTTGGCTCGGTCGGGATTGACTATGGGGTTGTAAGCCGACGGCGCCTTGGGCAGGCCGGCCAGCATCGCCATCTGGGCGGGGCTCAGGTCGTTGAGCGTCTTGCCGTAATACGTCTGCGCCGCGGCGGCGAAGCCGTAGGCCCGCTGCCCAAGGTAGATCTGGTTGAAGTACAGTTCCAGAATCTGGTCCTTGCTCAGCGTGTGCTCGATCTTGAACGCCAGCAACGCTTCGTTGAACTTGCGGGTGAAGGTTTTCTCGCTGGACAGGAAGAAGTTCTTCGCCACCTGCATGGTGATGGTGCTGGCGCCGGAGCGGGCATGGCCGGACACCAGGTTGCCGACGGCGGCGCGCATGATGCCGAGGTAGTCGATGCCGCTATGCTGATAGAAGCGCTCGTCCTCGGCCGCCAGCACCGCCTGCTTCATCAGCTGCGGCACTTCATGGATGCGGGAAAACGAACGCCGCTCTTCGCCGAATTCGCCCAACAACTGGTTGTCGGCGGAGTAGACGCGGAGCGGAATTTTCGGACGGTAGTCCGTGATTACATCAAGGCTTTGCAGGCGCGGGTAGGTTATGATGATTGCAATCGCGGCGGCACCCGCGAGCAACACCACGCCACCTAGGAATACGCCTGCCAAAATAGCAAGAAATCGTCTGAGCATATTTACGATGGGCTTTCACTGGAAACCGGATTATAACGTCTTGTGAAAGCCAACAAGACAAACAATGGCGGCAACAGTTCGAATTTCTGTTGCATGAGACCTGATCGAGGCGCGGATGCTAATCGATAAATTGAGGCTCGGGCGCTCCTTGCTCGAACAACTGGGGCTGGGGAAATCCCACAATTCGCCGCTGCTTGGGCTGGACATCAGCAGCACCGCGATCAAGCTGGTCGAGCTCTCCCGCAACGGCCGCAACATCCAGGTGGAGCGCTACGTGACCGAGCCGCTGCCCAAGGACGCGGTCAACGACGGCAATCTGGTCGACATCGACGGCATCTCCGAAGCGCTGCGCCACGGCTGGAAACGCCTGGGCAGCCCGATACGCAGCGTCGCCATCGCCATCCCCACGCCGATGGCCATCTACAAGAAGCTGCTGGTGCCGGCCAGCCAGACCGAAGACATGGACGATCTGATCGAGTCCGAGGCCAACCAGATCATCCCCTTTCCGCTAGACGAGGTGAACCTAGACCACCAGGTGCTGGGCCCGTCGCCGTCCAGCCTGGACGATCTGGAAGTGCTGCTGTGCGCCGCCCGCAAGGAAAAAGTGGAAGAGCGCGTGGCGGTGGTGGAAATGGCCGGCCTGCGCGCCCAGGTGGTGGACGTGGAATCGTTCGCGATGATGACGGCCTTCGAGCAGATCCAGCAGCAGCTGCCGGACGAAGGCATGAACCAGACCTTCGCGCTGTTCGACATCGGCGCCACCCGCATCCACTGCAACATCATCCGCAACAACCAGCAAATCTACTATCGCGAGCAGATGTTCGGCGGACACCAGCTGACGCGCGACGTCCAGCGCCGCTACAACATCAGCTTCGAGGAAGCCGAAAGCGGCAAGCGCAACATGGCGCTGCCCGACGGCTACGAATCCGAGCTGATGCATCCCTTCATCGACTCGCTGGCCCAGGAAATCCAGCGCGCGCTGCAATTCTTCTACACCACGGTCAGCGTGTCGCAATATCTGCGCGTCGACTACATCCTGCTGGCCGGCGGCTGCAGCATGCTGCCCGGGCTGGACGACGCGGTGGCCGGCCGCACCCAGATCAGCACCATGATCGCCAACCCGTTCACCACCCTGGTCCAGGCGCCCGGCATCCGGCTGAAAGAGCTGCTGATGGACGCGCCTTCGCTGCTGATCGCCTGCGGGCTGGCGCTCAGGAGGTTCGACTGAATGATCCGGGTCAACCTCCTCCCCCACCGCGAACAGAAGAAAGCCGCGCACCGGCTGCGCTTCCAGCTTCTGCTGGGCGCCGCCGCCCTCGTTTCGCTGGTGCTGCTGACCATAGGCTATATGGTGCTGCAACACCAGATTTCGGAACAGGAGGCGCGCAATCACGTGCTGCAGGCGGAAATCGGCAAGCTGGACCGGCAGATCAAGGACATCGGCAAGCTGAAGAAACAACGCGATGACCTGCTGGCGCGCAAGCAGCTGGTGGAGCGGCTGCAGGAAGGGCGAAACTCCGCCGTGCACCTGTTCGACCAGCTGGTGCGCCAGACCCCGGACGGCGTGTATCTGAAAAGCTTCAAGCAGATCGGCAACCAGGCGACGCTGACCGGCTACGCCCAATCCGGCGCCCGGGTTTCCAGCTACATGCGCCAGCTCGGCCAGTCGGAAACCTTCGACGCGCCGGTGCTGGTCGAAGTCAGTTCGATCATCGTCAACAATCAGCGCGTCAGCGCGTTTACGCTCAATGCCACGATGAAGCAAGGCCTGCCCTCAAACAAACCCGCCGGAGCCACGCCATGACGCTGGACGAGTTGCGCGCGCTCGATCCCAAGGACATGCCCAACTGGCCGCTGCAGGCGCAGATGCTGATGCTGTTCCTGCTCTTGCTGCTGGTGGTGGGGCTGGGCTATTTCTTTGTGCTGGGCGAGCAACTGGACAAGCTGGGCCAGTCCCGCCTGCAGGAAGCCACGCTGAAGCAGACCTTCATCGACAAGAAACGCCAAGCAGTGAACCTGGACGCGCTGGAACAACAGTTGAAGGAAATCGACGCCTCCTTCGGCGCCTTGCTCAAGCAACTGCCGACCAAGTCCGACATGGATACCCTGCTCACAGAAATCAATCAGGCCGGCATCGGCCGCGGGCTGCAATTCGACCTGTTCAAACCCGGAGCCGAGACCCGCACCGCGGAGATGGCCGAAGTGCCGATCACCATCCGCCTGACCGGCTCGTACAACGACCTGGCTGCCTTCGTCAACGACATCGCCCAACTGTCCCGCATCGTCACCATCGGCGAGATCAATCTCACGCCAAGCAGCGGCAAGGACAACCGGCTGATCATGGACGCGACGGCCCGCACTTACCGGGCGCTGGAGCCTGGCGAACGCCTCGGCGCGATGGCGCAGAAGTGATGACGATGAGAAGAATAGCGATCTGCCTGCTCCCGCTGCTGCTGGGCGCCTGCGGAGACGGCGGCAACGACGACCTCAAGCAGTGGATGGCGAACAGCAGCCTGGGCCTGCGCGGCCAGATCGAACCGTTGCCGCAAGTGCAGGCCTATAAACCATTCAACTATCAGGCCTACGACCTGACCGATCCGTTCAATCCGCAGAAGCTGCAGGCGGGCAAGCGCCAGAATTCGGCCAACGCGCCGGACCTGAGCCGCCCGAGGGAGGCGTTGGAAAATTACGATCTGGACAAACTGGAGATGGTGGGCACGATACGACGGAGCGCCGCCATCTACGCGCTGATCCGCACGCCGGAAGGATCAGTCTACCGAGTGCAGCCCGGCAACTACCTGGGGCTGAACTTTGGCAAGGTCACCTCGATCAGCGATGCGGAAGTGCAACTTGCCGAAACCGTCGAAGACCTGAATGGAGAGTGGGTGCAGCGCAGCAGCAGCCTGCATCTTGCAGAACAAGGGCAGAACAAATGAAAAGACTCGGCATCGCATTGTGGACAGGCCTGGCCTTGTGCCTGGCCGGGGGATTGGCCGTCGCCGCGCCGTCCATCACCGCGCTGGACGCGGGCAAGGTGGACGGCAACCGGCAGACGCTGCAAATCACCTTCGACGGCCCGGCGGTCAAGCCCAACAGCTTCTCCCTGTCCAACCCGCCCCGCATCGCGCTGGACTTCGCCAACACCGGCGTCAAGATGTCCAAACCCTCGCTCAGCGTCGACAGTCCGTTGCTGCGTTCTGCCGTCGCGGTAGAGGCCAGCGGCCGCTCTCGGCTGGTGCTCAACCTGGCCCGCAACGCCAGCTACCGCAGCGAGATCAGCGGCAACCGCCTGCTGCTGACGCTGGACGGCTCCACCTCTTCAGAGCAAGCATCCTCCACGCCTCAGGAAATCGCGCCGACCGTCCGCGCCGACATACAGGCGCAAAGCGCCGCGGGCGGCACGGCCGGCCTGGATTTCCGCCGCGGCCGCAACGGCGAGGGTCGGGTGGAGCTGGCGCTACCCAGCGCCAATACGCCGGTGGACATCCGGCGCGACGGCGCCAACCTGGTGGTCGACATCGCCAGCGCCTCATTGCCGCCCCAGTTGGTGCGCCGCATCGACGTTACAGACTTCGGCACCCCGGTAGCCAAGGTGGACGCCGCCAATCTGGGCCGCAACATCCGCGTCACCGTGATACCACAGGGCGACTGGGAGTACTCGTCTTACCAGACCGACGGCAAGCTGGTGGTCGAGGTGCGGCGCCCCGCGCTGACAATGACGGGCGGCGGCGATGCCGGCAAACCGCTGTACAAGGGCGACAAGCTGTCGCTCAACTTCCAGAACATCGAGATCCGGACCGTGCTGCAGGTGATCGCCGAATTCACCGGCCTCAACGTCGTCACCAGCGACTCGGTCACCGGCAACATCACGCTCCGGTTGAAGGACGTGCCCTGGGACCAGGCGCTGGACCTGATCCTGCAAAGTAAGGGGCTGGATCAGCGCCGCAACGGCAACATCATCCAGATCGCGCCGCGGGACGAACTCTTGGCGCGCGACAAGCAAGTGCAGGAGGCGCGGCAACAGCTGGCCACGCTGGAGCCGCTGCGTTCGGAAACCTTCGTGCTGCGCTACCGCTCGGCCGAGGACTTCAAGAAAGTGCTGGACGGCGACAACAATTCCGGCAAGAAGGAAAGCCTGCTGTCGGAGCGCGGCAGCGTTCTGATCGACCCCAAGACCAATACCCTGATCGTCAACGACATCGGCACCGCGATCGATAAGATCCGCGATGTGATCGCCAAGACCGACATCCCGGTTAAACAGGTGCTGATCGAAGCCCGCATCGTCGAGGCCACTGACAACTGGGAGCGCGATCTGGGCATCAAGCTCACCTATGACCGCGCCGACCCCAAGGGCATCATCTCCGGCAATCCGCTGGGCACCAACGTCAACAACGTCACCAACCTGAACACCAATCAGCCCTATGTGATCCAGACCACGCCCGCCGGCGTCAACCTGCCGATCACCAATCCGTCCGGCACGCTGTCCGCGTTGTACAACGTCGGCCACTCGGTAATCCTGGGCCTGGAACTGCAAGCGATGCAGGCCGAAGACAAGGGCCGCATCATATCCAGCCCGCGGGTGATGACCGCCGACCGCCAGGAGGCCACCATCGAGCAGGGCACCGAAATCCCCTATCAGGAAGCCAGCTCCAGCGGCGCCACGTCGGTGGCGTTCAAAAAGGCGGTGCTCAGTCTCAAGGTGAAACCGCAGATCACGCCCGACAACCACGTGATGATGGACATCACCGTCAACAAGGACTCGGCCAATTTCCAGCAGACGGTGAACGGCACGCCATCGCTGTCGACCGAGAAAATCACCACCCAGGTGCTGGTGGACAACGGCGGCACCGTAGTGCTAGGCGGCATCTATCAACAGCAGCTGGACAATGTGGTCAACAAAGTGCCCTTCCTCGGCGACATCCCCCTGCTGGGCGCGCTGTTCCGCAGCTCGCAGAAGATAGACAAGCGCAGCGAGCTGCTGATTTTCATCACCCCGAAAGTGATCAACGACCTGGTGGCCGCATCGCGCTGAAGGGCCAAGACAGACTCATTAACGATCAGCTACAATGCCTGCCATGGAGAAACTGGCAGGCAACTTTTTTCTGGTCGGTCTGATGGGCGCGGGCAAGACCACGGTGGGCAGGGCGTTGGCGCGCCGCACCGGCAAGACGTTCTACGATTCCGACCAGGAGATCGAGGCGCGCACCGGCGTGCGCGTGGCCACCATCTTCGACATCGAAGGCGAGCTGCGTTTCCGCAATCGCGAAGCCTGCGTGATACGCGACCTGGCCCAGCAGCGCGACATCGTGCTCGCCACCGGCGGCGGCGCCGTGATGCGCGAGGAAAACCGCAAGGTTCTGGCCAGCCATGGCACCGTGATCTACCTGCGCGCCGCGATAGACGATCTTCTCGCCCGCACCCAGCACGACAAGAACCGCCCCCTGCTGCAGATCGCCGATCCGCGCGCCAAGCTGGAAAGCCTGTTCAACGAGCGCGATCCGCTGTACCGCGAGATCGCCGACATCATCATCGACACCACCCAGCAGAACGTCAATCTGCTGGTCGCCCGCCTGTTCGACCAGCTGTTGGCTTCACCGCACCATCCCAAGGAAACCGACTAGTGATCACCCTCGACCTGATCCTTCCCGATACCCGATACCCGATACACATTGGCCACGGACTCCTGGAACAGGTCGATCTGCTGCTGCCCCTCCTGCCGCTGCCCAAAGTGGCCATCGTCAGCAACGCCACCGTCGCGCCGCTCTATCTGCCCCGGCTGCAGCAAGCGCTGGAAGCCCGCGGCGTGGCCTGCGCCAGCGTAGTGCTGCCCGACGGCGAACGGCACAAGGACTGGCAGACGCTGAATCTGATCTTCGACGCGCTGCTGTCGGGCAACGCCGAGCGCAAGACCACGCTGATCGCGCTGGGCGGCGGCGTGATAGGCGACATGACCGGCTTCGCCGCCGCCTGCTACCAGCGCGGCGCGCCCTTCATCCAGATTCCCACCACCCTGCTCGCGCAGGTGGACTCCTCGGTCGGCGGCAAAACCGCGATCAACCATCCGCAGGGCAAGAACATGATCGGCGCCTTCTACCAGCCGAAGGCCGTCATCGCCGACATGGATCTGCTGGCCACCCTGCCCGACCGCGAGCTGTCCGCGGGCCTGGCCGAAGTGATCAAGTACGGCCTGCTCGGCGACGCCGGCTTCCTCGCCTGGCTGGAAGCCAATATGGCCAAACTGCGCGCGCGCGACGGCGAAGCGCTGCAATACGCGGTGAAGCGCAGCTGCGAAATGAAGGCCGCCATCGTTTCCGAGGATGAGAAGGAAAACGGCGTGCGCGCGCTCTTGAATCTGGGCCATACCTTCGGCCACGCCATCGAGGCCGGACTGGGCTATGGCGCGTGGCTGCACGGCGAAGCGGTAGCCGTCGGCATGGTCTTGGCCGCCGCGGCCTCCGCCGAGCTCGGCTGGATCAGCCGGGACGACCTAGAGCGCGTGCGCCGGCTGATCGCCGCCGCCGGCCTGCCGGTCAAGGCTCCCTCCATGCCGACCGAGCAATGGCTGAGCCTGATGAGCCACGACAAGAAGGTCGAGTCCGGCACCGTGCGCTTCGTGCTGTTGCGCTCGCTGGGCCAAGCCGTGATAGAGTCGGGATTGAACACCGCCTTGCTGGACCGGATTCTGCGCGAAAACAGCTGATCCCGGCTGTCCAGGCGGCCTGGCTACGGATTTATACGAATTGCCAAGTCGCCCGCCTCGTCAGAATAATCAACAGACTAAATAAGATGTTGTTTCACACGAGGGGGGGAGAAATAGAATGGATGTCTTTACGGCACTGGCCAGCAGTCTGGCCCTGATGCTCGTCTATTATTCGCTGCGCCAGTTCTGGCGTCATCTACGTTACATCAAGCCCGTTCAACGCGGCATCGACCCTGTCGGAGAAGCCGAAGTCTTCCTGGCTTATGGCCGCACCCGCGAAGCCGTCCGAGTCCTGAAGGACTCCCTGAAGGACGATCCCGACAATCTCCACGCCAAAGTCGCCCTGCTGCGCGCGTATTCCAACGCCCGCGACAGCAAGGCCTATGTGTCGCTCGCGCGCGACGTCCACCCTCAAGTGCAAGGCCAGCCGGTCTGGCACACGATACGGGAAAACGGCCGCGAACTGGCGCCCCAGGAGCCGCTGTTCTCCAAACGTTGAGTTCCAGCGCTTAAGCGCAATGCCCAACGAAACAAGGCTGCCCCAGGGCAGCCTTGTCGTTTTCCGCCAAGAGCGATGGGGCTGGGCGGCTCAAACCGCCTTCGGTTCGCTGAACTGCAGGCTGTGCAACCTGGCGTACAAGCCGCCCTGCCCCAGCAATGCCTGATGACGCCCCTGCTCGACCACCTGCCCCTGATGCATCACCACGATGCGGTCGGCGTTCTCGATGGTGGACAGCCGGTGCGCGATCACGATCGTAGTTCGGTTTTTCATCAGGTTTTCCAGCGCGGCCTGCACCAGACGCTCCGACTGAGTGTCCAGCGCCGATGTCGCCTCGTCCAGGATCAGCAGCGGCGCGTTCTTCAACAGCGCGCGCGCGATCGCCAGCCGCTGCCGTTGGCCGCCCGACAAGCGGGAACCATTTTCGCCGATGATGGTATCCATCCCCTCCGGCAAGGCCTCGATGAACTCCAGCGCATTGGCCGCGCGGGCGGCATCGATGATCGCTTCGCGCGACGCATCCTCCCGGCCGTAAGCGATATTGGCCGCCACGGTATCGTTGAACAGCTCCACCTGCTGGCTGACCAGCGCGATATGCCCGCGCAGCTGGCTCAACGGGATGTCGGACAGCGCCACGCCGTCCAGCAGCAGCCGTCCTGAAGACGGCTCGTAGAAACGCGGCACCAGGCTGGCCAGCGTAGTCTTGCCGCTGCCGGAAGACCCCACCAGCGCCACGGTCTCGCCGGGCTGTATCGTCAAGTCGATGCCGGACAACGCGGGGTTGTCCACATTGGGATAGGCGAAGCTGACGCCGTCAAAGCGCAGCTGCCCACTGGGCGTGGGCAGGGCTCGATCGCCGCTGTCGGGCTCCCCTGGCTCGTCGATGAAGGAGAATACCGACTCCGCCGCCGCCAGGCCGCGCTGCATCGCCTGCGATACGCTGGAAATGCGCTTGACCGGCGCGAATAGGCCGAGCATCGCCGTCAGAAACACCATGAAGTCGCCGGCGGTCAGCGCGCCATGCTGGGCGCGCAGGCCGGCAAAGTACAAGATCGCCGCCAGCGCGCACGCGATCATCAGCTGGGTGACGCCGGTATTGGCCGAGCTGGCCGCGCTTTGCTTGACCTGGTTGCGCCGCACCGACGTCGCCGTATCGTCGAACCGCGCCATTTCGCGCTCTTGGCCGCCATATACCTTGATCGCGCGCTGGCACTGGATGCTCTCCGCCAACACCTGGGTCATCTGCGCCATATGCTGCTGGTTCTGCCGCGCCAATCCGCGCAGACGCTTGCCCACCAGCCGCATGCAATAAGTAACCCCCGGCATCACCACCAGGCAGATCAGCGTCAGCTGCCAGTCGGTCATCAGCATCAGGCCCAGCATGCCAAGCGCGGTCAAGCCGTCGCGCACGGTGACGGTGATCACGTTGAAGCCCGCCTCGGTAACCTGGTTGACATCATTGGTGATCCGCGACATCAGCCTGCCGGACTGGTGCTCGTCGTAATAGTGCGCCGGCAAACGCACCAGCTTGGCGAACATCTGCTGCCGCAAGGCCTGCACCAGCTGCCCGGTCAGCCAGCTGGCGGTGTATTCGTTGATGAAGCCGGCCATTCCGCGTATCAGGTAGATGCCGATGATGGTCAGCGGCACCCACATGATCACCTGGGGATCTTTATTGACAAAGCCGCCGTCGATCAGCGGCTTGAGCAGCTTGGCGACGGCAGGCTCGGTCAGCGCCGCAACAGTCATCGATAGGATCGACAGCAACAGCACTTTCCAGTAACCAAACAAGTATCCGAGCAGCCGCCGGTATATAGCCCAACTATTCTTAAACGAATCTTTCATTCAAAACCCTGTCATCGGCGCGGCCAGCGCGGCAACCCTGCTAATTGAAGAATGCTTTCCAAATTGCGTTCGACCGAGAAACGCTGACGGACATCTTCACGCCCCATCTCGGCCATCGCGCGCATCCTGGGCAAGTCGGCCAAGGCTTCCGCCAGCGCGCGAGCCCAATCGGACACGCTGCCAGACGCAGCCAACAGGCCGGTCACACCATCGGAAACCGTCTCTGGAATGCCGCCGGTATCGCTGGCGATGACGGGAATGCCCAAACCCAGCGCCTCGATCTGCGACATGCCCAGCGGCTCGTAAGTGGAAGGCATGACGACGATGTCGGCCCTGGCGAGCAAAGCCGCAACCGGATTGACGATGCCGGCCAGCAAAACACGCTCCTGCAATCCCAAACGAGAGACTTCCGCTTCGATGCGCGCCCTCTCCCCGCCGTCTCCGGCGATGACGTAACGCAAGCCAGGCCACGCGTCTTTCAATTCGGCCAGCGCGCCCAGCAAAGTCAGATGTCCCTTCTCGCCGCGCAACATCGCCGCATGCGCCAGCACCGGGCCGGTCCCGCTAGAGAGCCAATCGGCAATCCGCGGCGGCAAAGGCTGTTCGGCAGCCTGGTCCAGCCGCTCGAAGTCGATCCCCGGATACACGACATGCAGCCGATCTGCCCGGATGGCCGGATTCGCCAGCAGGCTTTGCCTCAAGCACTCGCTCGGCAGCATCGTCGCATCAATCAGATGATTGTAGGTCAAGGTCGACGGGTAACCGGCCTGGTAAGTACGGGATCGCAGCAGAAACGGCCGGTCCCGCAGCATTCTGGCGGCAAGGGCCACATTATTGCTGTCATGCCCGCTGTGGCAGACCGCCAGCCTGGGCCGGTGCTCCCGCATCCATCGCCATAGGCCCACGATGGTGGGCAGATGCGCGCTGTTTCGAAAGCGCAAGGGCAGGATGGCCAAACCCTTGTCTCGCGCGACATCGGCCACCGCCGTGCCAGGACGGCACGCCAGCACCGGCCGGTAGCCCGCCTCGCCCAGCTTGGCCATCTGCTGCATCAATTGAAACTCCTGCCCTCCCACATTGGGCGAAGACTCGGAGAATAATATGAACTCAGACATGCGGATGCCCATCAACCTTCGGGCGGGCACAGTTCAGCCCAAGGCCGCCCCGCCGCCAGTTCGGCCTCAAGGTGCTGACACAGCTCGAACTGCGATTCAAAACCATTGTTATAGCTGATGCTGCCGATGTGGTACCAGCAATCATCGATCACCTGGATAGTGAAGGGGTGCCCGCTCACTGGATCAGTGATCTCGCGCATGCGATGCTTCGCCATTCTTAGAGTGGAAGCATCGAGCTCCCGGTACAGGGAACGCCAATTGCGGCCCCCGGTATCCAGGCCATTGGAAAAGTCATACAGAAAATTGAGCCGGCGTCGCTTCATGTGGTCGAAGCGGAACGCGCAATACCCGGCCCACAAATGCCAACCCCACTCGCTGTGGTTAGGCAGTCCGTACACCGGCTGGTCGTCGAGATCGACCAGCAGTCGGCTGGGCGCTACCGGAATCATGTCGTGATCGATGAAAGCGAAACTACGGGGTTCGGCCGGAAGCACGATGTTGTGGTAGATCCAGCTCATCGCGAAACCATGGGAACGATTGACATGCCGGGTCGGATTGGCCGGCAGGGCCAGATAAGGCACTTGCCTATCAAGACAGACCTGAGCGATTTGCCTCCGCATTTCCGGTCGCCGGGAGTTATCGAACACCACCATTGTGGTATCCGGGGTATTCTTGCTCGCCAGGGTCAATTGCCAATTCAGCGCCCATGGCTGCTCAAACGCCACGACCAACCCCAGCGCACCCTTGCCCTGCCGGAGTTCAGACACCAGACGCTCTTGTCCCTCCACCCGCTTAGCGATGTAAGCGGCCTGCCATGCATCGTTGCGCCATTGTTTGAGCGCATCGTGGCACGGCAGCAGCCTCAGCCATTCCATCATGCCGAAATCGGACAGATTACGCATTGTGTCTCACCTTACCAAACTCATTCATCTACTCGCCATTTCACCTTAGTCGGGACACCTCCGCAAAAGCCGGGTCCTGCCAAGCGCCTTGCTGCAACAGGCGCCCCACCGGATCGGCATAAACGATGTGGACATCCCGCCAGTTCATATGGAGAGGCGCAATCATCGCAGCAATGCTCTTGAGCGGCAAGCATCGATAAGAACCAGCTCATGTCGTATATAATCATCTCGGCAGAAGCTCTCCAAACTTTCTGCCGGTTATCCCCCCCTTCCCCGCAAGTACTCCAGTCTCAACTGGACGCGGGGCGGGCAATTGTCATTTGCTCATCAACTCTATGCCACAGACTGAAGCTCCGAACCGGATCCTGCTCATCAAGCTGCGCCATCACGGTGATATCCTGTTGACCACTCCCGTCGCCAGAACATTGAAATCGCGCTATCCCGAATGCGAGATCGATATGTTGGTATATCAGGAAACCGCGCCGTTATTGCAAGACAATCCAGACCTCAGCCTCATCTGGAGCATCGACCGCAAATTGCGCGGTTGGCGCAAGCTGGTTGCCCTGTTGCGCCTGCTGGCGTCCCTACACCGTCGCCGCTATCAAATCGTGATACACCTGAGCGACCAGACTCAGGGCGCGCTATTCGCGAAATTGCTGGCCAGCAGCCATGCCATCGGCTTCGACTATCCGAAACGGCGCAACAGTCCCTGGCGCCGCTTCTTCACCGCACTGGCGCCCATCGCGCCAAGCGACAGTCTGCACACTGTCAGCCAAAACCTGCTTTCCCTCACCCCATTAGGCATCACACCGACTGCCGATGAACAGCGCTGCGTCATGCCGATCAACGAAGCCGACAGGCGCGCCGTTCGGACGATGCTGGGCGAAGCGGGCATAACGGGGGAATTCATCGTCATCCACCCCTCCTCCCGCTGGTTCTTCAAATGCTGGGAAGACGATAGATTCGCCAAACTGGCCGAAGCGCTTGCCGGACTTGGGTGGCACATCGTCATCACGGCGGCGCCAAGTCTGTCTGAAATGCAGATGGCGACATCCATCCTGTCCCAGACCCGTTCTGGCCGAATCCAGTCCCTCGCAGGCAGGCTCACGCTGAATCAGCTCGCCGCAGTCATCAGCGAGTCCAGACTCTTTATCGGAGTAGATTCCGCGCCCATGCATATGGCTGCGGCCCTGGACATAGATACGGTCGCCCTGTTCGGCCCCAGCAAAGTCAATGAATGGCATCCATGGATGACACGCCATCGCCTGATTCATGCGGCTAGCTATGGCGAACTGATCGACGCCGACACTGTCGATACCTCAACAGAACAAAGATACCTGACCCACATCCCTCTTGGGCCGGTTCTGGCCGCCGCGCAAGAGCTGCTGTCCACGCCCCGGAAAGATCATTCATGAGCAGGAAAACCATATTATTCGTCATTGATGGATTGCCCGGAGGTGGCGCCGAACGAGTTGTATTGACCCTTGCTGAAGAGATGGCCCGACTCGGACATGATGTAACCATCGCCTCGCTTTCCCCCCAGCTGGACTATGCCATCCCAGACGGGGTGCATTATTTGCTGGTGGAAGACCGATACCGGGGGCCGCTGCGGCGTCAAACAGAAATCATACGCCGCGCGCGCCAGCTCGACGCCGCGCTGCACAAGTACTACGCAGACCGCCGCATCAACTTAGCCATCTCTAACCTGCCAAAGACAGACCGCATCGTCGCAGCCAGCGCCAGGTTAGGCGATGCATGGTTTTGCCTGCACTGCGCACTGACGGCAGGACAATTGCAGGAAAGGAACAGATTCCGGCGCTGGCTGAAACAACGCCAGCTGATTCGCACCTACAACGGCCGCAAGCTGATCACAGTCTGCCGGGCCTTGCAGAGCGACGTCATAAACTGCGGTATTCGCCCTTCGCAGATGGTTGCCATCTACAACCCATTCGACCTGAAAAAGATTCAACAGCTTGCCCAGGATTCCTGCCCGCTCGACGGGCAGGATTTTCTCTTGCATGTGGGCCGCTTCAACCAGCAAAAACGCCATGACCGTCTACTGGAAGCGTTTCAGCTCAGCGGCTACGCGGGCAAACTCGTTCTGCTGGGCCAAGGCAACCCCGAAGACATTAACTCTGTGCGCCTCCAAGCACAAACGCTGGGTATCGCCGATCAGGTCGTCTATGCCGGATTCAGCGACAACCCCTATACTTATATGCGCGCAGCCCAGGCATTGGTGTTGAGCTCAGATTACGAGGGTTTTGGCAATGTACTGGTCGAAGCGCTGGCCTGCGGCACACCTGTGATCAGCACTGACTGCCCTGTGGGGCCGGCTGAAATTCTGACCGGAATGCAAGCCGCAGGATTGAGCTCTCTCGACTCCGCGGCGTTGGCAACCGCTATGCGGCGAATATTGGATTCACCACCCGGCATCACCAGTGAACAACTGGCTCCGTTTATGCTGCAAACGGTTGTAGACCATTATTTATCACTGATTTAGTAACTGATTGTGCTTCACATAGCTTGCCGGCTAGGAAGTTTAGGAAAGTCATCATGTCGTTTTCGTCCGCAATACAGGCGATCAAGCATCATCAGCCTCAAAAAATGCCTGAACAAGGCATTCCCAAGCTCATACACCAGATTTATACCGCCGCCAGTAGCATACCTCAGGATTTGCAAAATAATATCAACAACATCCGAAAAATCAATCCAACCTGGGAGCATAGACTGTATGATCAAAATGATATCGAAAAATTAATTCTCGACACTTTCGGATCTGCTGTTCTTGCTACATGGAAACGAATAGACCCCGCCTACGGGGCCGCTAGAGCTGATCTATTTCGCTATCTGTGCCTATATCACTTCGGCGGAGTCTACCTAGACATAAAAAGCAGTATTTTCAAGCCTCTGGATACGCTGATTCAGCCAAGCGACAGCTATCTTCTGTCCCAATGGGATCACAGTGAAGGAAGCCCCCATATTGGCTGGGGACTGCATAAGGAATTGAAGCATATTCCAGGTGGGGAATACATCCAATGGTTCATCGCCTGCGTACCTGGCCATCCCTTCATCAAGGAAGTGCTTTTGCAGGTTCTAGGCAGAGTCAAACGCTACAATCCAATCTTTGACAAAACTGGACAGCCGGGCGTACTCCGTCTGACAGGGCCCATCGCCTACTCTAAAGCCATTCACTCAGTCCGTAGCCGCTATCCCCATCGTCATCTGATCGCAGGGAAAAACATGGGTTTTATCTACAGTATTTATGACAAGAGCGGACAAACATATCAGCA
This sequence comes from Chromobacterium vaccinii, assembly GCF_000971335.1. Lineage (GTDB taxonomy): Bacteria > Pseudomonadota > Gammaproteobacteria > Burkholderiales > Chromobacteriaceae > Chromobacterium > Chromobacterium vaccinii. Next base: position 85,750 of record NZ_JZJL01000008.1, on the reverse strand, counting down.
TCGAAACCTATTCGGCAAACACTACTCTCAACTATCCCACCCGGTTGTCCATATCGGCCGCTGGCAACAATTTCTATACCGGACATATTGTCGCTATAGAAAGCGATCAGCCAAGTAAGCAATAGCAACACTCCTCCCTACCAACCAAAGTCTTGAACGGAAGGAGGGGGAGGAAATAGTACTCTGATATCCTTAAAATTATCTAAAAGCAAAAACTTGGTAAACAAGAAGAATCCGCCCAAAAAGAAAGTGCTTATCAGACACCAAATACTATACCGACATTCACATCCAAGTATAAAAACATGAAATTATCGCACCCCTCTCCCCCAACCATCATTATCGAGCAATGGTGCCAAATAAAAACTGATCGCAATGAGTAATAAAGCTTGTGCATGAGCCTGCCAGTTGCATAATATGCTGTCGGCCAAGCCAAAATAAAATACTTCGCCCAAGCTCAATGCCATCAACGGTACCAATGCTCCGCCACGCTGCCATGTATACAGACTGAAACCTAGCAACACCGCAAGCCATCCCATTACGCCTGCCCAACCTAACGTCGAACCAAGCTCCAACGTATCATTGTGCAGATGTATGGTGCTCATCCCAAGCGCCGCGTGATCAACACGTTTTTCCGCGACCAGCCTTTTCATCAGATCGTCACGAGCCTGGAGAGATTGTCCACCAGGCCGTTCCTGTAAAGCCTGCCATCCAAAATCCCACAAAGAAAAACGTATGCCAAGCGAAGTCATCATCTGCCCCTGCTCATACTGATGTAAATCTGTCTTTACATCAGCCATTCTTTGTGCGACCCCCCCCCATGCCAAAGTCAGCCCCAATAACAATGCGACCCCCATGCCCAATAAACCTCGCCAGCCATAACGCCAAACTGCAATAGCTGCCACGGCAATCGAATAACCGATCATTGCGGCACGCGTACCTGTGACAACCACAGATCCAAACTGCAACAACACGACCAATAACAACATACCCCATTGCCAACTACGCAACCGCCCTCTTAAAGTCAACAATAGGGGAAGCAAATGAAGCGGCACCAACAAAAATGCCATCAAAGTTTCGACTATGCCGTTCAAAGTCACCCTCGGCACCCCACCATCGGTCCTAATACGTACCCACAGCAAAGCTATAGCTAACACAACCGAAGCACACCACAGCCCCGCCAACAACCAACGTCTTGGCCATTGCCAACCCGTGGGCGCCGGCCAGAGCATAGGCAACAACAGTATAGGCAAACTACACAGCCATAGCTTTAATTGGTAGCCATAACGAAAATGCACTGGATTCAAATCGTCCAGGATCGGAGAGGGGAACCGCCATAGCCAAAGCTGCAGAATAGCCAGATAAGCCAACAAGGGCGCCAACCAAAGCCAAATTCGCTTGTCGTATTGCAAATAACCTTGCCACCACCCAACAAGCAGCAATAAAAGCGAGATACCCGATAGCTCATAGAAAAGAGTACGTCCCATCGCGGGATCCCAAATCAATAAGCAACAAGCTAAAAAAATCGGAAAAGGAAATAGATACACTCTTAAACAGGACATGAGATACCACTATTACTGGTGAAAGGCACGAAACCAATCAACAAAACGCTGCATCCCAACATCCAACGGCGTCGAGGGCGCAAAACCCACCGCAGCCCTCAAGCGTGCAGTATCGGCATAGGTGATCGGTACATCGCCATCCTGCATAGGGAAATATTCTTTCACCGCTTCTCGCCCGCAAGCCTGCTCAGTAATCTCAATGAATCTCATTAACTCGACTGGCTGATGATTGCCAATATTGAAGATCATATGAGGCAGCTCATCAAATGGCACATGCTCCATCACTCGCACAATACCTTCGACAATATCATCGATATAGGTAAAATCACGCTGCATTTTGCCATGATTGAAAACCTTGATTGGGCGCCCATGTAAAATAGCATCTACAAACAACCATGGCGCCATATCGGGACGTCCCCACGGCCCATATACAGTAAAGAAACGCAGACTGGTCGTTGGCAAACCATAAAGATGCGAGTAGCTAGCTGCCATCAATTCATTCGCACGTTTGGTGGCCGCATAAAAGCTAACCGGCAGATCAACTCGCTGATCCTCGGAGAATGGTACTTCTGTCCGGCTACCGTAAATGCTCGAAGAGCCAGCAAAAACCAGATGTTTCACCGGGTATCGGCGGCAGGCTTCCAGTACATTGGTAAAACCCATCAAATTGCTTTCGGCATAAGCATGCGGATTCTGCAAGGAGTAACGAACTCCGGCCTGTGCCGCCAGATGGATTACGTAATCGAATCTTTCCTGTGCAAACAACGCCTCCATTCCCGCCCAGTCGGCAATATCCAACTTATGGAAATAAAAACCTGGCAACCCCTGTAAAGTCGCCAGCCGCGCATTTTTTAGCTCAACCGCGTAATAATCATTCAGATTGTCAATGCCGAAGACCATGACTCCAGAACGGCGCAACAACGCCTCGCATACCGCGCGACCAATAAAACCTGCCGCGCCAGTTACCAATATCTTCATATATCCACCCTGAGGCTATTTAGCCTCGACCTGATGATAGCTTTGCTCCGCCAGCATCAGCTTTTCGTAAAAATTCCGCACAAACTTATCATCATGAAAACAACTAACAGAGCTTTTCAGATACTGAGCTGGGGGAAAATCCATTCCATCCACCACTCTTTGCAGACACACCGTCAATGCGGCCACGTCATTAGGGGAATACAGCATGCCGTTATCCCCATCTCTCAGAATGTCCCTAGGGCCGCCTACACAACGGGCTGACACGCAAAAAACGCCTCGTGCCAAAGCCTCCACCAACACTAGGCCAAATGGCTCCTCCATTGAGCACAACACCATGCAAGACGCGCATCCAATCTCGTCATGAACGTAGCGCCATGGATCCCTCTGCCAGCCATGCCAGATTACGCGCGGCGCGATGCCTAGACTCTCCGCGTATTGCTTGCATATCTCCGCGTCCTGGCCGTCTCCCACAACATGCAAGCGCCAGTCGCCCACCAGCCTGGCGCACCCATCCAGCAACTCCTTCAAATTCTTCTGGTAGCGAAAATTGACTCTGCCCACATACACGAGTTCCGCTCCGCGCTCTGGACGCGGAATCGTCATGTTGCTTGCACTGACTGGATTAAAAACCATGTGAACATCGTGAGCGTCAGCGCCCAGCGCTTGAAACTGTTCGGCGATATCCGTGCTAATCGCAAGGTGGCTGTCCGCCAGCAACAAATACTGCTTTTTATAGCCCACACAGGTGTGCATCCAGGACACAAGTGGCAGACGCAAACGCGACCAGCCCACCCCCCAACGTGCAATCCGGCACGAAACCGGCGTGACGGCAAGTACCATGTCCGGCCGCGTCTGGCGGATCCGCCGCGCCAGCGCCCAAGCTGCCAAAAGCTGCTGCAGCTTGTGGTTGCGTACGGCAGTCGCCCAGATCGTATGTTTCGTATCCCTCAACCAGTCGAAGTCGCCGCTGCCGGACCGGCCATGGAGAAAAACCTCCGTCTTGGCGCCACACTCACGCTCCAGCAAACGCGCCGTCCGCGCGATCGCGGCCTCTGTCCCTCCGAAGCCCGACAGGATATCGGATACCATCAGGATCTTCTTCATTGCGAACGTTCCTCTCCCGCTGAGGCGCTGGCAGAACGACCCATATCCAGGCCCTCGGCTCCCAGCAACTCGCGATAGCAGGACAGCAGGCGCGCGCCCATCACCTCCATGCTCAGCGGCTCCGCCGAGCGGCGCGCGGCCTCCGACAAATCCGCCCAGCGGGAACGCAAGCTCAACCATTCGCCAATCTGGCTCGACAAAGCCGACTCGTCCAACGCGTCACAAACCCAGCCATTCCATCCCTGCCGAACCAGCTCGGCACCGCCGCACTGCTTCGTGGTTAAGATAGGCAAGCCACTGGCCAGCGCCTCGATGCAGACATTGGGGAAGGGATCATACAGCGTGGGCAGAATAAAACCATCCGCCATGCCGTAGAATGGCTTGACATCCTGCCTCGGTCCGGCGAACCGGACCCGTGCCTCCATTCCCAATCGACGCGCCAAGCTACGATAGCGCTCGATGCGCTTGTCGCCGCCCACGATCATCAAATGCGCCTCGGACTGTTTCGCCGCCGCGCGCAACGCGCGCGCGACGCCCTTTCGATCAAACCCCGAGCCGACATACAACAACAAGGGAGCCGACTCCGCGATCCCCCACTCCTGCCGCATCGATTGACGGTGCGTCTGACGGAGACTCGGGTGAAAAGCGTTCAGATCGACTCCGTTGTATATCACCACGATACGGCTTTCAGGCAGGCCGAAATAGTCGATGATCTCACGCTTGACCATCATGGAATTGCAAATCACCAGCCTCAGCCGCGGATGAAGAAACATCTCGGACTCGGTGCTGCAAATATAGCGGTGATAAGGATTGAGCGAGAGTGACAGCCTACGCAGCCAAGACATCCGGCGAGCCCGCAGCGTCAGCCACTGTCGATGCACGCCATCCCCAGCGCGATAGACATCACAGCCAGGAATCCGTTCATGCGACTGGACGAGATCGAAACGCTCCCTCAGCCAAATACGCTTTGCGGCCCGGGCAAACCCCCAGTCGCGCCAGACATTACCTAGGTAGAAAGGCGAGGCCGGATGCGCGGTCACGCCCTCCAGTTTCTCCCAACGGCGGGCGATCAGATGCAGGTCGAGCTCGCCGTGCTCGCGCAAGGCATTCAGCGCGCGACTGACGAAACGCTCGGCCCCTCCGGCCGGATTGTATTTTTGGCGAACGATTGCTAAACGAATCATGAATACGGCGACAACCCTAAACAAAAGCGATGAATACGATCCCCCTGCTCGCAGCAAGAAGCTCGACACCCGGCACCCCGAGAGAGGCGGCAGAAACGGACAAGCGTTCGCCCCTGGCCACAGGATTTGGCGGCATTTGGCACGCACAACCCAGCTCCAGAGGCCAATAAATGCATGATTAAAAAAAGCCGGATCAATCCGGCTCTGCATTCAGCATTTGCAACAGATCGGCTATTTTATCAGGGTCTTCTGATCTAAGCATGCGCGTCGCAATCGGCGCGATCTCGTCCAGATGGCTGGTCAGCACCCGCTGCTTGACAGACAACAGATTGGCCGGATGCATCGAAAACTTGCGCAGGCCCATGCCCAGCAGCAGCCGCGTCAGGCGCGCGTCGCCCGCCATCTCGCCGCAAACAGACACCGGCAGGTTGGCCTTGATGCCGGTCTTGATGGTGTGCAGGATCAGCTTCAGCACCGCCGGATGGATGGGATCGTACAGATGGCTGACGGTATCGTCGTTGCGGTCGATGGCCAGCGTGTACTGGATCAGGTCGTTGGTGCCGATGGACAGGAAATCGACGTGCTTGGCCAGGCTGCCGGCCACCAGCGCCGCCGAAGGAATTTCTATCATCGCCCCCACTTCGACGTCGTCGGCGTAGGCGATGCCCTCGTCGCGCAGTTCCTCTTTGGCGTATTCGAACTGGACCAGCGCCTGCTTCAGCTCCGGCAGCGAGTTCAGCATCGGAAACAGTACGCGGATCTTGCCGTGCACCGAGGCGCGCAGCAGCGCGCGCAACTGGGCGCGGAACATCAAGGGCTCGGCCAGGCACAGCCGGATACCGGTCAGCCCCAGCGCCGGGTTCTCCGCCTGGCAGTGGTTCAGCCACTTGGGGCTCTTGTCCGCGCCCAGGTCCATGGTGCGGATGGTGACCGGCATGCCCTTCATCGCCGTCGCCACGTGGCGGTAGGCCTCGAACTGCTCGTCTTCGGTGGGCAGCGTGTCGCGCCCCAGAAACAGGAATTCGCTGCGGAACAGGCCGATGCCCACCACGCCGGACTCGCGCACCTCCTCCACATCCTGCGGCCGCTCGATATTGGCCAAGAGTTCGATCACCGTGCCGTCGCGGGTCACCGCGTTGGATTTGCGGATGGAAGACAGCTTGCGCCGCGCGCCGCGCCAGGCGCGCTGGCGGCGGCGGTATTCGGTCAGCACCAGCGCGTCCGGGTTGATGATCACCACGCCCTGCTCGCCGTCGACGATGATCATCTCATCCTCGCGGATCAGCTCCCGCGAGTGGTGCAGCGCGATCACCGACGGCAAGTCCAGGCTGCGGCCGAGGATGGCGGTATGCGAGGTGGCGCCGCCGACGTCAGTGATGAAGGCGGCGAAGTTGGAATCCTTGAAATAGACCATATCGGCCGGCGACAGGTCGTGCGCGACCAGGATGTGGTCGTCGACCAGGTCTTCCGGCGCCGGCAACTGCGGCGCGTCGCCGTCCAGATTCTTGAAAATGCGCTCGACCACCTGCAGCACGTCGTTCTTGCGTTCGCGCAGGTAGTCTTCCTCGATCGCGTCGAACTGCTCGATCAGGTGATCGCACTGCAGCTTCAACGCCCACTCGGCGTTGCAACGCTGCTTTTCGATGATCTCTCGCGGCTCGCGCGAGATGGTCACATCGCCCAGCAGCATGATGTGCAACGACAGGAAGGCGCCGAGCTCCGCCGGGGCGTTCTCCGGGATGCTGCCCCACAGCATCTCCAGCTCCTTGCGGGTGGCCTTCACCGCCTCGTCGAAACGCGTCTTTTCCGCGGGAATCTCATCGTCTTCCAGCAGATAATGCGCAACATCGTCCATGCTGCGCGAAATCAAGTGGGCCCGGCCGATGGCGATGCCGCCGCCTATCGCTACCCCGTGCAGGATGATGCTCATTTCCCCCTCCCTGGCAGGCCGGTGTTATTGTGCTGTGCCTGCCGCTGTCTCCGCCCGAAAGGTGCCTGACCGTCGCCTGCCGCCCACATCCCGGACGGCCCGCGCATGCGGGTCGACAGCCTCAAGCGGGCTCCCTGAAAGCCGGGGAAATCCGGCCTCCCATCCCCTCGCCTCTCACTCCGCTTCGTCGAAGCGGTTGTTGATCAGCGCGGTCAGCGCCTCCAGCGCCTGTTGTTCGTCATCGCCGCTGATTTCCAGCTCGATCGTGGCCCCCTTGGCCGCCGCCAGCATCATCACGCCCATGATGCTCTTGCCGTTGACGCGGCGGTTGTTGCGGGAAATGAAAATATCGCTTTTGTAACGGCTGGCCAGCTGGGTGAACTTGCTCGAGGCGCGCGCGTGCAGGCCCAGCTTGTTGATGATTTCGACTTCAGATCGCAGCATTACCTTCCCCCGGGATTATATAAAGCACGCCTTCCAGGCCGCCGGTGATCGCCTTGCTGACGACGATTTCCAGCGGCTGGCTGCTGTAGCACAGCGCTCGCACCACCATCGGCAGGCTGGCGCCGGCCACCGCCTCGACGCGGCCCGGCCGGATCAGCCGGCTGGCGATATTGGACGGAGTGCCGCCGTACATGTCGGTCAGCACCACCACGCCATCGCCGCCGTCCAACCCGTCCACCAGGCCCTGCGCCTCGGCCAGCTTGCGCTCCGGGTCTTCGGTTTTGTCCACAGCCATTACCGCCAGATTATCCGGCTCTCGGCCCAGGATGTGCTTGGCGCAATCCGCCAGGCTACGTCCCAGGTCCCCATGTGCAATTATCAGAACACCTACCATGCCCGAGTCTTCGATTTGATGGGCCAGAACCCGTCCGGCCGCTTGATTTGAACCGCGCGGCGACGCCGGACAAACCGGCGCGCCGCGCATCCGCGAAATCAATCTTCCTGAATTGTAACAGCTGAATTCTCGCTGCGGCGGTACCAGGCCAGCTTGTCCGCCAATTCCACCACTTCTCCGACGATGATCAGCGCCGGCGACGCGATGCCGTGCGAGGCCATCAGACCCGGCAGCGTGGCCAAAGTGCCGCACACCGCGCGCTGGCGCTCGGTAGTGGCCCACTCCACCGCCGCCGCCGGCGTGGCCGCCGCGCGGCCGTTGTCGACGAAGGCCTGGCACAGCTCTGCCGCGGTGGACACGCCCATGTACACCACCACAGTCTGGTGCGGGCGGGTCAACGCCTGCCAGTCCAGGTCTATGGAGCCGTCCTGCTTGTGGCCGGTGACGAAGGTCACCGACTGCGCGTAATCGCGGTGGGTCAGCGGGATGCCGGCATAGGCGGCCGCGCCGCTGGCGGAAGTGATGCCGGGCACCACTTCGAAGGCGATGCCGTGCTCGGCCAGCGTGGCGATCTCCTCGCCGCCGCGGCCGAAAGTGAACGGATCGCCACCCTTAAGCCTCAGCACCCGCTTGCCTTGCCGCGCCAGATCCACCAACAGCTGATTGATGTCGTCCTGCGGCAGCGCGTGATTGGCGCGCGCCTTGCCGACATAGACCCTCTCGGCGTCGCGCCGCACCAGTTCCAGCAGTTCCGGCGCCACCAGCTTGTCGTACAGCACCACGTCGGCCTGCTGCATCAGCCGCAGCGCGCGGAAGGTCAGCAGATCGGGATTGCCGGGACCGGCGCCCACCAGATAGACCGCGCCGGCGCGGTCCGCGCCGCCGGCGGCGATGCGCGCTTCCATTTCGGCCCGCGCCGCCGCCTCGTCGCCATTCATCACCGCGTCGGCAAGCGGTCCTTCCAGCACCGTCTCCCAGAAGCGGCGGCGGGCGTCGACATCGGGAAAGCGCGCCTTGACCGCGTCGCGGAACGAGGAACCGAAGCGCGCCAGCCGGCCGTAACCGGCCGGGATCAGGCTTTCCAGCCGCGCGCGGATGGAGCGCGCCAGCACCGGCACGCTGCCGCCGCTGGCCACCGCCACCATCAGCGGCGAGCGGTCGATGATCGCCGGGCTGATGTAACGCGACGCTTCTGCGTCGTCCACCACGTTAACCAGGATGCCTCGCGCCTCGGCGTCGGCCGCCACGGCTCGGTTGACCTCGGCGTCGTCGGTGGCGGCCACCACCAGCCGCAAGCCGTCCAGCAACGCGGGCGAGTAGCGCCCGGAGACATGCTCCAGCTCGCCGCTTTCGGCCAGGTCGGCCAGCTCGGGCGCCAGCTCCGGCGCGACCACCCGCAACGAAGCGCCGGCCGCCAACAGCAGCCGGGTCTTGCGCAAAGCCACCTCTCCGCCGCCCACCACCAGGCAGCGCTGCTCCCGCAGCTTGAGAAATATCGGGAAAAACTCCATGCCACACTCCATGCCAGGGGGCGATTGCCGCCTTGTCCGCGCGCCGCGCGCCAGGCGCGCCAATATCGTCCAAGCATACTGTATTTGTTGCATAAATACGACGCTAAACCGCGGCAAAGCCGACTCATACGGGGGCCGAGGGTTCGCTGATGTCAAAATTCCCGTTTCGATTCGCCGCCGTCGCCGTGGAGCGCAGTTTGATTCCCCGTACCTTTGTCCGCCAATCGGCCATTTCCGCCCTGCTGTGCCTGCCTCTGCTGCTATCCGCGCTGGCGGCCGACCAGCGCGCGCTGCTGCTGGGCCAGACCGGCTGGCTGGCCGCGCTGTGCTGCGGCGCGCTGTGGCTGCACGGCCGGAATCAGCGGCGCAAGGCGCGCGCCACCCTGCAGGATGCCTGCCTGGGATTGCTGGAATTCGATCTGGCGCAGCAATACGTGCGCGGCAGCGTCCACACCCTGCAACGGCTGCTGGGGCTGCCCGCCCATACCCGCGGCATGAACTGCGCCCGCTGGCTGATGCTGCTGCATCCCGAAGACCGCCAGCTGTTCTCCAACCTGCTCCAGCATCCGCCGGGCACGCCGGAAACCGGCTACGAAATGCGCATCCGCCACCACAGCGGCCACTGGGAATGGCTGGAAATGAATTTGCAGCCCAGCTGGCGCAACGGCAAGGTGCAGCAGTTGACTGCGATCTGCCGCGTGATCACCGCGCGCAAGCACGACGAAGCCGCGATGCTGCAGCGCGAGCAGCAGTTCCGCACCCTGGTGGAAAACGCCGAGGACATCATCGCCCGCTACGATCTGGAGCTGCGCTGCCTGTTCATCAACCGCAGCGTCAGCCGCTTCTCCGAACTGCCGCTGGAAGAACATCTGGGCAAGACGCCGCGCGAGAAAGGCTGGTCGAACGAGGCCAGCGCCCGCTTCGAGCAGGAATGCCAGCTGCTGATCAACAACTGGGAGGCGCGCCGCTTCGAGCTGGAACTGCAGCACGGCCAACAGCGCCACATCTTCGAGATCCGCCTGTTCCCCGAGTTCGACAAGGCCGGCATGCTCAAATCCATCCTGTCGGTGGATCGCGACGTCACCGCCACCCGCCAGGGCGAGCGGCTGCTGGCCGAGGAAAACGAGGTGCTGGAAATGATCGCCGGCAACCACCCGCTGCCGCAAACCCTTGAACAGATCTGCCAGATGATGGAGTCGCAACAGCCTGGCGCGATGTGCGCCGTGCTGCTGCTGGAAGAAAACGGCCAGTCGCTGCGCTTCGCCGCCGGCCTGAGCCTGCCGCCGGCCTACCGCAAGCTGTCCGAGCGCGTGATGGTCGGCCCCAGCGTCGGCTCCTGCGGCACCGCCGCCCACTGGAAGCGCACCATCGTCGTCGACGACATCCTGAATAGCCCGCTGTGGGCGCACGCGCTGCACAAGGTGCAGCCGTTCGGCCTGCGCGCCTGCTGGTCGATGCCCATTTTCTCCAGCGACCGCCAGTTGCTGGGCACGCTGGCCACCTACTACCGCGAGCCGCGCAGCCCGTCCCAGGAAGAATTGGCGCTGGCCCAGCGCATCACCCGCATCATCGCCATCGCGCTGCAGCGCGACGGCCACGAAAAACAGCTGTACCGGCTGGCCACCCAGGACGGATTGACCGAGCTGAACAACCGCCGCCAGTTCATCGAGCTGGCCGACCGCGAGATCGAGCGCAGCCGCCGGCACGGCGGCCGGATGAGCGTGCTGATGATGGACCTGGACCGCTTCAAGGACATCAACGACCACTATGGCCACGCCATCGGCGACGAAGTGATACGCCATTTCTCCCAGGTCTGCCGCGAAGTGCTGCGCGCCAGCGACCTGTGCGGCCGCCTGGGCGGCGAAGAGTTCGCCGCGGTGCTGCCGGACACCAGCCTCGACGACGCGCGCCAGGTGGCGGAGCGCCTGCGCGGCCTCACCTCCTCCGCCAGGCTGGCTACCGCCACCGGCACGCTGGGCTACACCGTCAGCATCGGCGTCGCCGAGCGCCGCGCCGATGAGACCGACATCGACGAAGTGCTGGGCCGCGCCGACAAGCAGCTGTACCAGGCCAAACGCGACGGCCGCAACCGCGTCAGCGGCGCGGCGCCCGCCCATTCGGGCTAGAATGCCGGCTTCAACCGCTCATCCCCGCTTGACCGTGAACCGCTGGCATACCGATTACCTGTCCCATCCGCTGTACTGCCCGGCGCGGCGCTTCGTCCCTCCGTTAGCCGACTGGCCCGACCAGGCTGGCTACGATGCGCTGCGGGACCGCGCCCGCGCCGCCGGCGCGCCGCTGCCGGCCGGCCTGCGCTTCGTCTGCGAACTGGAGCCGGACGCCTATTACGAGATGCATATCGGAGCGACCGGCGAAGTCCCCAGCCGCGCGCGAAACTGGCACGACTGGTTCAACGCGCTGGCCTGGCTGGCCTGGCCGCGCGCCAAGGCGGCGCTGAACCGCCGCCACGTCCGCGCGATCGCGCGCGGCGAGGCGAAGCGCGGCCCGCTGCGCGACGCCGCCACCCTGCTCGACGAATGCGGAGTCATCGTGGCAGTCGCCGATCCGCGACTGGGCCAATTGCTGGACGATATGCGCTGGCGCGAGCTGTTCATCGAACGCCGCGACGACTGGGGGCGGCGCATCGCCGCCCACACGCTGGGCCACGCGCTGATGGAAACCGGGCTGACGCCGCACTTGGGCTGGTGCGGCAAGGCGCTGATCATGGAAGTGGAGGCAGGCTTTTTCGAGCTGCTCGCCGAAGAACAGGCGGACAGGCTGGACGCGGAACTGGCCGCGCGGCTGGACGACGACGGCTTTCTCGCCAGCCCGCGCGCGCTGTGCCCGTTGCCGCTTCTGGGCATCCCGGGCTGGTGGCCGGACAACGAAAACCCGGCCTTCTACGACAATGCCGATTATTTCCGGCCGACCCGCCGCGCCAAGTCGGCCACGGTCACCGCCTGAAGCTGGTCGGTCAGCGGCCCCAGCAGCTCGGCCAGAGTCTGATCCAGCGCGTCGCCGCCGCTGGCGTCGCGACGGTAGACGAAGAGCTGGAACAGGTCCGACAGATTGATGGCCGACGCGCGCCGCATCAGCACCCAGGCGTCGCCGTGGCCCTTTTGCACATAGCCGCGCAGCGCCAGCCGGTCCAGCACCAGGCCCAGTTCGTCATACCCCACCTTCACCTGCTCCCGCAGCTGGCGCGGCGTCATCGCCTCGCCGCGCTCATGGGCGGCATCCAGCAGCAGCAACAGTTCCAGCGCGTCCTGGAAGCGGCGGTGCGGCTCGTTGCGGCGGCGCCACGCGCCGCCTTCCCAATAGGACAGCGCCGAGGTGAACACCGCGCCGGCCAGCACCACCAGCCACAGGCAATACACCCACAGCAGGAAGATCGGAATGCTGGCGAAAGCTCCGTACACCAGCTGGTAGCTGGCCACCTGGCCGATGTAGAAGCCGAAGCCCATCTTGGTGAGCTCCAGCAGCACCGCGGTGACCAGCGCGCCCCACACCGCGTGGCGGAAGGGCACGAAGCGGTTGGGCACGATGCGGTATAGCAGCGCCAGCACCAGCGCCGTCAGCACGATAGTGCCGCCGGTTTCCACCAGCCCCGCCAGCAGCGGCAGGTTTCTCTCGAAACGGGTGACGCGGAACAGCCAACGCCAGGACAGCAGGCTGCCGCCCAGCACCAGCGGCCCCAGCGTCAGCACCGTCCAGTACACCATGCTCTGCTGCAGCCACGGCCGGCCACGGCGCACGCCCCAGATCGCGTTGAAGGTGCGTTCGATGGTGGACATCAGCATCAGCGCGGTGACGCCCAGCATCACGATGCCGGCGGCGGTGAGCTTTTCCGCGTTGTCGGCGAACTGGCGCATGTAGACGGTGATCACCTTGCCGGCGAATTCCGGCACCAGCGTCGACAGCAGCATGATCTTGAAGCGGGTGCTGTAGTCGGAAAACACCGGAAACGCCGAAATCACCGACAGCGCGATGGTGAACAGCGGCACCAGCGCCAGCAGCGTGGTGAAGGTCAGGCTGCCCGACACCTGCAGCACGCGCAGGCAGCTCATGCGGCGCGAGATGAAGCGGGCGAAGCCGAAATAGGGTTCTAGGCGTTGAACTTGCATGGCGGCAAAGGTAATGCCAAAGCCGCCGCGAAGCAAGGGAGGCAAGGCAGGCCGCTTTGCCCTATCATGCGGCGATCAAATGCGATATAGAGGTCATCATGCTAGATATTCTGGTGCTGTATTACAGCCAGCACGGCGCCACCCGCGAACTGGCGCGGCTGATCGCCCGCGGCGTGGACGGCGTGCCCGGTTGCCAGGCGCGGCTGCGCACCGTGCCCAAGGTCTCCTCGGTATGCGAGGCGGTCGAGCCGGCCATCCCCGACGGCGGCGCGCCTTACGTCGAGCGGCAGGATTTGATCGATTGCGCCGGCCTGGCGCTGGGCAGCCCCACCCGCTTCGGCAATATGGCGTCGGCGATGAAGTACTTCCTGGACGGCACCAGCGGCGAATGGATGCAGGGCGCGCTGTCCGGCAAGCCGGCCTGCGTGTTCACCAGCACCTCCTCGCTGCACGGCGGCCAGGAAGCCACGCTGCTGACCATGATGATCCCGCTGCTGCACCACGGCATGGTGATCGCCGGCCTGCCCTATTCCGAAGCCGCGCTGCTCGCCACCCAGACCGGCGGCACGCCTTACGGCGTCAGCCATCTGGCCGGCCCCCAGAGCGACCGGCCGATCAGCGAGCATGAGAAGGCGCTGGCCTTGGCGCAGGGGAAGCGATTGGCGGAGTTGGCGGAGAAGTTGGCGGCAAAATAAGAGCGGCCTACAACATTCCGTTTCGCGCCTGAGCCAAGGCGCGCCGGCGCAGGCAGTACCAGTCATACGACAAGGAGGCGCGACGCAGGATCAGGAGTTTTGTCAGCGGGTCTAAATCCACATTGCACCAGATGCGGGCATGGCCGCCCAACGGCCAGCCCCTCCAGCCCCATTGGAGAATCACGTCAATGACGCCAGCTACGCACACCCCCAAATAATTCATTTGACATTTTAATACCCAACTCTTAGCCTACCCCGCATCCCACAATCATTTTCAATGCGAGATAGAGCATAGCTGTCCATCCGATAAACCATGCGATGGCGCCTGTCTGCCGCACGGCCCGCGCCGATCGACTTGGCATGTGGCCACATGCATAGAATATTTCAGGCTTGCTGCGGATTTTTGCGATCTTGCCTTCATCGCGTCCCGGTCGTTCAGTGCATGGATTCTCCAGCGAGTCTCTGGGAATAGCCACGCCAAATGGTTTATCAGCCTCTCGACGAAAAGCTTCCTCATGATTTTGCGGGCTACCTCCAGCTTCTGATTCCGCTGGTTTCCGGCGGTTTTCTGCCGTAGTGCGCGTATCCTTGCATGTCCGCCCGCTACGGCTTTGCGCAATGCACTGGATTCGTCAGTGCTCAACCATGATATCCGTTTCAAGGAGAACTTATATGTCATCCGCAACGAGTATTGTTGGTACTTGGACTGGCTATGTCGACTGGGGCAATACAGGCAGCCCGGTTCACAACAGCTCCACGGTTTGGACCTTTAATGCAGACGGTTCTTGGACCTACTCGTCTGGAGGCGGCCGCTGGATACAGAATGAAGGCATGGTGTTCTGGAACTTCAACAGCGCCCCTGGCTTAGTTTACGCAGCGAATGTGACCCGCAACGCCTTGGATGGCATTCAGGGCTACGCTACGGCTAGCCCCAGCTCAGGACAATTCTATGCGGTGAGGGGCACGGTTGCTGCCGTTGCCGCAGCGGCTAAACAAGCCAAGGAACCTGACTTCACTCTGGGTCAAAAATAATATCCGGCAATATCTGCAGCCGGGACGGGATAGAATGAAGCCCAGCGTCTCCCACAAGCGTTGCAGGCATAATCTGCCGGTAGCGAACGCAGAGCCTCACTAACGCCGAGCGGCGGCGCAGTTAAATTGCGCCAGGAATCCGCGTCCAGGACGATGTTGGAGTTCAGGTTCCACCCGGCAAACGGGCGGAACCTGCACCTAACACATCGTCCGCGCAGTGGACACAACATCGCGCGTTGCTAAACATCCCCCTACCCAATACTACCCGCCTGCCTTGCGGTCAACCCCACCAAAAACCATTCTCCGCGAAGCGGGAACAACACGGTGCACCGCCCCTGCGGGGTGACGCACCCTACGAGGCGGCGAAGAAGCTGCTCGGCGGCGCGCCCAGCTCGCGCTTGAACATGGTGGCGAAGGCGCTGGGGCTGGCGTAGCCCAGGTCCAGCGCCACCTTCAATACGCTGTCGCCGCAAGCCAGCCGCTGCAGCGCCAGCATCAGCCGCGCCTGACGCCGCCACTGGCCGAAGCTGAGGCCGGTTTCGCGGCGGAAGCGGCGCTGCAGCGTGCGCGGGTCCAGCGCCAGCTCGCGCGCCCACTCGGCCGCGCCGCGCGCGTCGTCCGGATGCGCGAGCCAGACGTCGCACAGCTGGCGCAGCGCGGCGGACGCCGGTTGCGGCAGCGACAGCGGCAGCACCGGCGCGCGGCCGATTTCCGCCAGCAGCAGGTCCATCACCTTCTCGTCGCGCGAACCGGACTGACAGACTCGCCCCACCGCCACCGCGGCGACGATCAACTCGCGCAGCAGCGGCGACACCTCCAGCACGCTGCAGTCGGCAGGCAGGCCCTCCAACCGGTCGCCGCGCACGTAAATGCTGCGCATCCGCACCGGGCTGACCATGCTCACCTGGTGCCAGGTGCCGATCGGCAGCCAGATGGCGCGCGTCGGCGGCACCACCCACTGGCCGCGCTCGGTGCCGACCAGCATCAGGCCCTCCACCGCGTACAAGAGCTGGGCGGTGGGATGGCGATGGCGTTCGGTTTCCTTGCCGGCCGGGTAGTCGCGCGGCTTGCCCACCACCGGCTCCTCTCCCAGGTCGAACTCGTCTCGGGGCTCCAGGCTGTCCACTCTGCCTCTTTCGATAAGATAGTTGCCTCATTTTCGCAGGACTGGCGGGAATGTGCTTGCTAGCATGGTTCCACCACCCCGAATGAGTATTGCACGATGACCACCAGCAGTCCCACGCTCGCCGCCCCGCAGGACACCCGCTTCCGCGTGCTCGGCGCGATCAGTTTTTCCCATTTTCTCAACGACATGCTGCAGTCGCTGCTGGTGGCGCTATACCCGCTGCTAAAGGGCAACTACCACCTCAGCTTCGCCGAGATCGGCCTGATGACCTTCACCTACCAGTGCACCGCCTCGCTGCTGCAGCCGCTGGTGGGCATCTATACCGACAAGCGCCCCCAGCCCTACTCGCTGGTATTCGGCATGAGCTCCACGCTGATCGGCCTGCTGTTGCTGTCCAGCGCCTCCAGCTTCCCACTGCTGCTGCTGGCCGCCGCGCTGGTGGGCACCGGCTCGTCCATCTTCCATCCGGAATCGTCGCGGGTGGCGCGGATGGCGTCCGGCGGCCGTCCCGGCCTCGCCCAGTCCATCTTCCAGGTGGGCGGCAACGCCGGCAGCGCCACCGGACCGCTGCTGGCGGCGCTGATCGTGATTCCGCTGGGCCAGCGCAGCGTGGCCTGGTTCGGCCTGGCCGCGCTGCTGGCGATGTACGTGCTGTTCCGCGTCGGCCAGTGGTACGCGCATCAGCAGCGCCAGGCCAAGAAGGCCAGCGTCGTCGCCCCGCCCGACCTGTCCTCCGCCCGGGTCAAGCTGACGCTGCTGCTGTTGCTCCTGCTGGTATTCTCCAAGCACTTCTATCTGGCCAGCATCACCAGTTACTACACCTTCTACCTGATCCACCATTTCCAGGTGGGCATGCAGTCGGCGCAGCTGTACCTGTTCCTGTTCCTGTTCGCGGTGGCCGCCGGCACCGTGCTGGGCGGCCCGATCGGCGACGCCATCGGCCGCAAGCGGGTAATCGGCTTCTCCATCCTGGGCGTGGCGCCGCTGGCGCTGGCGCTGCCGCACGCCAACCTGTTCTGGACCGCCGCGCTGTCGCTGCCCATCGGCTTCATTCTGGCTTCGGCCTTCCCGGCCATCCTGATCTACGCTCAGGAGCTGCTGCCGGGCAAGGTGGGCATGGTATCCGGCATGTTCTTCGGCTTCGCCTTCGGCATCGGCGGCATCGGCGCCGCGGTGCTGGGCGAACTGGCCGACCTCAGAGGCATCGAGTTCGTCTACCAGCTGTGCGCCTTCCTCCCCTTGCTGGGCATCGCGGCGGTGGCGCTGCCGGACCTGCATCGCAAGGCCAGGGTTTGACACCGTCCGGCGGCGCGCCGGATACTGCGCGGCATTGAAAACCCAAGCGGGGCGCCTGGCCGCCCCGCGCGTTTGGAAACGCAGTCATCATGTGTGGAATCGCCGGATTTTTCTCGCGCAGCCCCGTCAATCCCGCCGTCCCGCAAGCGATGCTGGACGAGTTGCGCCGCCGCGGCCCGGATGACGCCAGCCGGCTGCTGCTGGACGCGGCGCTGAACCCGGCCGGCGACGACGCCATCCGCAACGCGATGCTGCACGCCCGCCTGGCCATCATCGACCCGCGCCCGGTGGCCAACCAGCCGATGGCCAGCGACGACGGCCAGGTCTGGATCTGCTACAATGGCGAGGTCTACGACTGGGAGGCCGGCAAGGCCGAACTGGAAGCCGGCGGCGCCGTCTTCCGCACCCATGCCGACACCGAGTTCATCCTGCGCGGCTACCAGGCCTGGGGCATCGAGGGCCTGCTCGCGCGGCTGCGCGGCATGTTCGCCTTCGCCATCCTGGACAAGCGCAGCGGCAAGGTCCACCTGGCCCGCGACCGCATGGGCGAGAAGCCGCTGCTGTACTCGCTGCGGGATGGAAACTTCGCCTACGGCTCGCTGGTGCGCGCGGTGCTGCCCTTCCTGCCGGCCGACCAGCGCGATTTCAACTCGGCGGCGATAGACGCCTACCTCGCCCACCGCTACATCCCCTCCCCGGCCACCGTGTTCAGCCACATCCAGCGGCTGGAGAACGGCTACCGGCTGGAATTCGACCTGAACAGCCGCCAGTTGAGCAAGCAGCGCTACTGGCAGCCGAAGGCGGAATCCGGCGACTGGCTGCCGGAACTGGACCGCGCGGTGGCGATGCGCACCGTGGCCGACCGGCCGCTGGGCGTGCTGCTGTCCGGCGGCATTGACTCCACCGTGATCGCCAGCCGGCTCGCCACCCAGCAGCTGACGCAATTCTCCAGCTTCACCGCCGCCTTCCCCGGCTCGGGCATGGACGAGTCCGGCGACGCCGCCGACTCCGCCCAGCGCATGGGCCTGCCCAATGTGCGAGTGGAGATGCCAGAAAACCTGGCCGCCGATTTCGATCGCATCGTCGCCGACCTGGACCAGCCCTTCGCCGATCCGTCCAGCTTCCCCACCTGGTATCTGGCGCGGGAGGTCACCAAGCATGTCAAGGTAGTTCTGGTGGGCGACGGCGGCGATGAAATGCTGGCCGGCTACAAACGCATGGGCAAGCATCTGCGCACCCGCTGGCGGCAAAACATCCGCCTGCCGCTGCCGATCAAGCCGCAGCTGGACAGCAAGCGCGGCAAGCTGGCCACCGAGCTGGCGATGGACTGGAAAAGCGCCTATTCGCTGCGCTTCTCCGGCTTCACGCCGGGACAACGCAGCTTCCTGCAAGGCGGCCGCAAGCTGGAAAAGCTGTGCCATTGGCGCGCGCCCGACGACATCGGCCCGGAGCCCAAAGACGGCGCGCCCGGCCTGCACCAGCTGCTGGAGCTGGACTTCGCCAACTACCTGCCCGACTACATCCTGCAAAAGTCCGACCTGTGCACGATGGCCCACGGCCTCGAAGGCCGCGCGCCGCTGCTGGACCACGGCTTCTACCAACGTCTGCTGGCGACCTCCGCCGCCGAACGCTACACCAAGCCGGCCAAGCTGATCTTCCGCCGCGCGATCCACCCGGCGCTGCCGGCCGACTTCTTCCAGCGCAAGAAGCGTGGCTTCAACCCGCCCTTGTCCGGCTGGCTGCAAACCAGCCTGGCCCCGCGCTTCGACGGCCTGGGCGCGCGGCTGGCCGCGGCCACCGAGGGGCAGCTGGACGCCGCGGCGGTGGACGCCTTCGCCCAAGCCTATCGCGACGGCGCCGGCCATCTGGCCGAGCAGATGCTGCAACTGCTGATTCTGGACCAGAGCCTGGCTCAGCTGCGGCAGCTGCGCCTAACCCTGCGCTGATCAGCGCCCCTCCTCCCGGCGGCGACCAAGTCCGGCCGCCGCCGCAGCCGGCAAGACATCCGGGACGCCATTCAACAATTAAATTGACAAAATCATATATATTGATGATTTTTCAAGCCATTTCCAGCCGGTCAAGGTTTGCAAACGATAATTACTAGCATTATCATGCAGTTCAGCGGCCGGTACTGCCGCCCTACTTAAATAAGGAAAACATGATGCGTCGCTTTGTCTGCCAGCTGGCTGTCGCCAGCATCGCCCTGTCCGCCTCCTTCGCCGCCATGGCCAAGGAATACCCGATCGGCAAGCCCGCCCTGAAAAACGGCATGGAAATCGGCGCCGTCTACCTGCAGCCGACCAAGATGGAGCCGGAAGGCATGATGCTGAAGCCGGAAGCGTCCGACGTGCATCTGGAAGCCGACATCCACGCCACCAAGAACAATCCGAACGGCTTCGAAGAAGGCGCCTGGATGCCGTACCTGGTGGTCAAGTACGAACTGACCAAGGTCGGCGGCAAGACCCAGAAAGGCGAACTGATGCCGATGGTGGCCAACGACGGCCCGCACTACGGCGACAACATCAAGCTGCAAGGCCCGGGCAAGTACAAGCTGAAATACACCATCATGCCGCCGACCGCCAATGAGCACGCCCACTTCGGCCGCCACGTCGACAAGGAAACCGGCGTCGCCGCCTGGTTCAAGCCGTTCGACGTCAACTACGAGTTCACCTTCGCCGGCATCGGCAAGAAGGGCGGCTACTGATCCGCATAGTGAGAATGTGAACGCAAAGCATTCTTGACTGCGATACAATTGGAGACGGCGCGGGCCTGCCGCGCTGTTTCTCATTCCGGGACTCCGAAACGATGACTGTTCTGCGCCTGATGGCCGCCGCCCTGCTGGCCGGCCTGCTCTCTTCCCCGGCGTTCGCCGAAGACATGCCGGTATTCAAGCTGCAAATGAAGGACGGCCAGTTGATTCCGGCCCGCCTGGTGGTGCCGGCCAACAAGAAATTCAAGATCGAAGTGATGAACACCGGCAAAACTCCGGCCGAGTTCGAGAGCACGCCGCTGCGCAAGGAAAAGGTGCTGGGCCCCGGCGCCGAATCCTTCCTGGTGTTCCAGCCGCTGGCGCCGGGCGAATACAAGTTTTTCGACGAATTCCACATGAAGACCGGCCAGGGCGTGATCGTCGCCAAGTAACACAAAAGGTAAACGCGAATGGGACAGGTACTCTTCATCGTCTGGCGCGAAAGCGTCGAGGCGCTGCTGGTGGTCGGCATCCTCAATGCCTGGATGAACCACAACCCGGCCGGCCGCGCCGGCAAGCCCTATCTGTG
This sequence comes from Chromobacterium vaccinii, assembly GCF_000971335.1. Classification (GTDB taxonomy): domain Bacteria; phylum Pseudomonadota; class Gammaproteobacteria; order Burkholderiales; family Chromobacteriaceae; genus Chromobacterium; species Chromobacterium vaccinii. The sequence goes on along the minus strand of NZ_JZJL01000008.1, from coordinate 65,095 downwards.
GGGCGGCGTGGCGCTGGGCCTGGCGATGGCCGTGGCTTTGGCCGTGGCGCTGTTCACCGCCGGCAGCCTGATGGCCGGCGCTCAGGACTACTTCCAGACCGGCATGGTGTTCATCGCCGCCGCGCTGATCGTGCAAATGGTGCTGTGGATGCGCGAACACGGCCGCACGCTGAAGAAAGAGCTGGAAAGCGGCTTGTCTGAAAAAGCCGCCAGCAACAACTGGTGGGGCGTGACCGTGCTGGCCGCGCTGGCCATCGCCCGCGAAGGCAGCGAAGCCGTGGTCTTCCTGTACGGCATGCTGGCCGAGGCCCAGGGCATGGAGCTCGCCAAGATGGGCGCGGCCGGCCTGATCGGCCTGCTGCTGGCCTTCCTCACCTTCTACCTGCTGCAGCTGGGCGGCAAGGTGCTGTCCTGGCGGCTGTTCTTCCGCGTCACCGAGATCATGCTGCTGCTGTTGGGCGCGTCGCTGTTCCTGTCCGGCGTGGAGAAGCTGATCTCGATGGACGTGCTGCCGGCGCTGGTGGACCCGCTGTGGGACAGCTCTGCGCTGCTTGACGACATGAGCCCCTTCGGCGGCGTGGTGGCCGCGCTGACCGGCTACCGCTCGCACCCGGCGCTGACCAGCCTGCTCGCCTACGCGCTGTTCTGGGCGGCGATCTGGTCGCTGTTCCAGTGGCGCAACCGCCGCCAGGCCGTCGCCGCATGAAATCCGGCCGCGCCCAGCGCCCGCCGCAACGGGTGATTCCCATCGCCGCCGCCCCGTCGGGCGGCAGCTCCTGTAGCCCTGAGCGGCGGCCGCGCGGCCTGCTGGCGCTCGCGGGCGTCTGGCTGCGCGACCACGCCGCCCTGCTGCGCAAGCTGCAATGGGCGGTGGTGCTGGTCTACGCTTTCCTGCTGATCGTCCCCGCCTGCCTGTCCTTGCCTGAAGACACGGCGCGGATGTGGGACAACCTGACCATCTTCGCCCAGTTCGTGTTCTGGGGCATCTGGTGGCCGTTCGTGCTGCTGTCGATGGTGCTGTTCGGCCGGCTGTGGTGCGGCGTGCTGTGCCCGGAGGGCGCGCTGTCGGAATGGGCGGCGCGCAAGGGCATGGGACGGCCGATCCCGCGCTGGATGCGCTGGGGCGGCTGGCCTTTCGTCGCCTTTGTGCTGACCACGGTCTACGGCCAGCTGGTCAGCGTCTACCAATACCCGAAAGCGGCGCTCTTGGTGCTGGGCGGCTCCACCGTAGCCGCCATCGCCGTCGGCTTCGTCTACACCCGCGGCAAACGCGCCTGGTGCCGCCACCTGTGCCCGGTCAACGGCGTGTTCGGCCTCTTGTCCAAGCTGGCGCCGCTGTACTACCGGGTCGACGAGGCCGCCTGGAAAGCCTCGCATGAGCGGACGCCGGCGGTGGACTGCGCGCCGCTGCAACCCTTGCGCCACATGCAGGGCGGCAGCGGCTGCCATATGTGCGGCCGCTGCAGCGACCACCGCGGCGCGATCGAACTGAGCCTGCGCTCGTCCAGCGACGAGGTGGTGCGCGTGGCGGAGAAGGAAGCCGACGGCTGGCAGACCGCGCTGATCGTCTACGGCCTCTTGGGCGTGGCGATGGGCGCCTTCCACTGGACCATGAGTCCCTGGTTCGTCGCGCTGAAACAGGGCGCGGCCGAATGGCTGGTGGACCGCGACATCATGTGGCCGCTGGACACCGAGGCGCCGTGGTGGCTGCTCACCCACTACCCGCAGCACAACGACGTGTTCTCCTGGCTGGACGGCGCGTCGCTGATCGCCTACGTCGCCGCCACCGCGCTGGTGCTCGGCACCGGCATCCTGGCCTCGCTGGCGCTGGCGGTGCTCGCGTCCGGCCGCTGGCGAACCCAACGGCTGCACCACCTGGCGCAGGCGCTGATCCCGCTGGCCGGCTGCGGCGTGTTCCTCGGCTTGTCGGCGCTGACGGTGACGCTGTTGAAGGCCGAAGGCTTCGGCATGCACTGGGTCAACGACGCGCGCCTGGCGCTGCTGGCGGGGGCCAATCTGTGGGCGCTGCGGCTGGCCTTCGGCATTCTGTCGCGCTGGAACAGCGGCCTGCGCCGCTGGGCCGCGCTGCTGCCGTTCTGCGGCGCGCTGGCGCTGGTCGACTGCGCCTGGGGCTTCATGTTCTGGTGGTGGTGAGCGCTTGGTTGAGGCGGGAGGCTGTGCGATAACACAGTATCCCCGCCTCTTCGAGGAGTCGCCATGCGGCGTCTGCTGTTGTCCGCTTTTGCTCTCCTGCTGGCGTTCCGCGCGTCGGCGGCCGAGCAGACCGTGGATCTGGCCACCGGCGAATGGCCGCCTTACGTGTCGCAGCAGCTTCCGGCCCAGGGCGCTTTCACCGAGATCGTCCGCGAAGCCTTCCGCCGCGCCGGCTACCGGGCGCAGCTAACGTTCCAGAGCTGGCCGCAAACCGAATGGCTGACCAAGACCGGCAAGGCCGCGGCGGCCTTCCCCTACCGCCCGACGCCGGAGAGGGAAAAGGATTTCGACTTTTCCGCGCCGCTGATGCGCGCCAACAGCTACCTGTTCTATCACAAGCCCCACCTGCCCCATCCCCCGCAACAGTTCAAATCCCTGGACGAATTGCGCGGCTACCGCATCGCCATCCAGCTGGGCTACTGGTATATCCCTCTGTTCCAGCAACACCGGCTCAACACGCTGCTGACCCCGGACGAAGTCAACGCGCTGCGGCAACTGCAACTGGGACATATGGACCTAGTGCCGATGGTGCTGGAGCGCGGGCTATACCTGATCCACAACATCATGCCTGAACACGAAAAAGAGTTCGGCTACATCCCGACGCCGATGGACAAGGATACGCCGCTGGGACTGATGTTCTCGCGCAGCTACCCGCAGGCGGAGCGCATACGCGAAGACTTCGGCCGGGCGCTGGCGCAGATGGAAAAGGACGGCAGCCTGAAGGCGATCTACCAGCGCCACTTTCCCGAGGCTACGCCGCCGCGTTGACCAGGGTGGGATTCAGCACGCGGATCACGTCGCGCGGGCTGACGCCGATCAGGAAGCCACGCTTGCCGCCGTTAATGTAGATGGTATCGAGTTCGGCGATGCCCGCCTCCATATACACCGGCATCGGGTGGCGGGTGCCGAAGGGGCTGGTGCCGCCCACCTGGTAGCCGCTGTGCTTGTCGGCGGTCTTGGGATCGCAGGGATGGATCTTCTTGGCCCCGATCTGCTTGGCCAGCATGCCGGTGCCCACCTCGCGGTCGCCGTGCATCAGCACGATCAGCGGACGCTTGTTCTCGTCCTCCATGATCAGCGTCTTCACCACGCAATGCTCGTCGACGCCCAACTCGCGCGCCGACACCGTGGTGCCGCCCTTGTCCTCGTACTTGTACAGGTGTTCGGTGTAATCGACCTTGTGCTCGCGCAGCACGCGTATAGCCTGGGTGACGGGGGCCTTGCTGGACATGACGTTCTTTCCAATGCGAAACGCCACACTTTAAAACCCGGCTGCCCCCTTGCCAAGCGGCAGGATCAAGCCTTGCGCGCGCGCCACCACAACCGCAGCCCCAACAGCGCGGCCAGCACGGCGGCGTAGATCAGCGGCTGGGTGATGTCTTTCTTCACCAGCCACCAGTAGTGGGTGACCGCCAGGATGGCCACCGGGTAGACCAGCCGGTGCAGCTTGCCCCAATTGCGCTTCAGGCGCCGCATCCAGCCCTGGGTGGAGGTCAGCGCCAGCGGCGACATCAGCACGATGGCGGCGAAACCGACGGTGATGAACGGCCGCTTGGCGATGTCCTTGAGAATGTGGTGCCAGTCGAAGAACTGGTCCAGCCAGACATAAGTGGTGAAATGCAGGCTGGCGTAGAAAAAGGCGAACAGGCCCAGCATGCGCCGGCATTTCAGCGGCCAGGCCTGGCCGCTGAGGCGGCGCAGCGGCGTCATCGCCAGCGTGGCCAGCAGCCACACCAGCGTCCAGGTGCCGGTGGAACGGGTGATGAACTCCACCGGGTTCACCGCCTCGCCCGACAGCACGATCCACGCCGCGCGCGAAAGCGGCAGCAGGCAGGCGATGAATAGCAAAACCTTGCCGATGGAGAGGCGGCGGTCGGCCGAGGAGGCGGGCAGTTTCATGCGCAGCGTCGTCATCAAAAGTTCTTCCTCAGGTCCATGCCGCGGTACAAGCCAGCCACCTGCTCGGCGTAGCCGTTGAACGGCAGCGTCTTGCGCTTGAAGAACTCGCCGATGCGGCGCTCGGACGCCTGGCTCCAGCGCGGGTGGTCGACATCCGGATTCACATTGGAATAGAAGCCGTACTCATGCGCGTTGGCCATATTCCAGCTGGTGGCCGGCATCGTCTCCTGCAGCCGGATGCGCACGATGGACTTGATGCTCTTGAAGCCGTATTTCCACGGCACCACCAGCCGGATCGGCGCGCCGTTCTGATTGGGCAGCACATTGCCGTACAGGCCGACGGCGAGGATGGCCAGCGGATGCATCGCCTCGTCGATGCGCAGGCCCTCGCGGTACGGCCAGTCCAGCACCGCCTGGCGCTGGCCCGGCATCTCGCTCGGCCGCTGCAGCGTCTCGAACGACACGTACTTGGCGCGCGAGGTGGGGTTCATCTGCTTGATCAGGCTGGCGAGCGGAAAGCCCACCCAGGGAATCACCATGCTCCAGCCCTCGACGCAGCGCAGCCGGTAGACGCGCTCCTCCAGCGGAAACTTCAGCAACTCCTCGATGGTAAAGCGGCGCGGCTTGGCAACCTCGCCGTCCACCAGCACGCTCCACGGCCGGGTGCGCAGCGTGCGCGCGTTCTCCGCCGGATCGGACTTGTCGGTGCCGAACTCGTAGAAATTGTTGTAGCTGGTGATGTCTTTCAGGCTGTTGAGCTTGTCGTTGCCGGCAAGCTGAGACAACGGGCTCTTCCTGGCTGCCAGCCCGGCCAGCGTCTCCGCCGACAGCAACAAGCCGGCGGCGCCGGCCATGAATTGGCGGCGGTTGAAATACACCGACTCGCTGGTGATGTCCGACGGCAAATGGTCGGCGGGTTTCCTGATCAACATGACGGCTCTCCTGTCGTTTCCATTTGGTCGGATCATCCTCCGGATTCTGACAGTAGCGCATGCAAACAGTTTTGTCCGGCCCAGCCCCGCTAACACAAGCTCGCAAAATACCTGAGCCAAGATCAGCCAGCGCAAGCCGCGCGCGATGCTAAGGCCGCCATTCGCGGCCAAGCGCGCTGCCCTGCCCGCCGTTCCGCGCCAATCGTTCGCCTATCGCCTGCAAAGCCGCCCAGCGCGGGCCGCACCAATCGGGCGCGATCAGGGTCGGCGCCTGGGCGGTGGCCGAAATCCGGTGATAGACCACCTCCGGCGGCGTATGGCGGATCAGATCGGCGGCGAGGTCGGCATAGGCGTCCAGATCCATCGGCGCGATCTCGCCGCGCCGGTATTGCGCCGCCATCCGGCTGCCGCGGACTATCATCAGCGGGTGCAGCTTCAACCCCTCCGCGCCGATGTCCAGCACCGTCCCCAGGGTCTCATGCGCATCATCGGCACTCTCTCCGGGCAGGCCGGCGATCAGATGCGCGCACACCTTGAGGCCTCTTGCGTGGGCGCGGGCGACGGCGTCGCGGTAGTCGGCCAGCCCGTGGCCGCGGCGAATCAAGGCCTGGGTGCGGTCGTGCGCGGTCTGCAGCCCCAGCTCCAGCCATACCTCGGCGCCGCCATCCTGGTACGAGGCCAGCAGGTCCAGCGCGGCGTCCGGCACGCAATCTGGCCGGGTGCCGACGCACAGGCCCGCCACATCGGCCGCCGCCATCGCCTCGTCGTACAACGCGCGCAGCGTCTCCACCTCGGCATAGGTGCTGGTATAGGCCTGGAAATAGGCGAGATAACGCCGGGCGCGGCCGGTTTTGGACTTTTCCCGCGCGATCTGTTCGGCGACGGACAGGCTGGCGGCCTCGCGGCCGAAGCTGCGCACATTGCAGAAGGTGCAGCCGCCGCGCCCCAGCGTGCCGTCGCGGTTGGGACAGGTGAAATCGCCGGCCAGCGACAGTTTGTGCACAGTCTCGCCGAAGCGGCGTTTCAGATAATGGCCGAAAGTGTGGATATGGCGGGTGAGGTCCATCGCGCTGCCGACAAAAGGCCGCAGTCTAGCGCCGAGCCGCCGGCGGCTGAATGCGCGCGATCAAGGACTGGTTGAATCAAATATTGTGCCAGCCCAGCCAGTACAGCACGCAGAACAGGCCGGCGCTGATCAACAGCGCGATGGCCAGCGCCGAAATGAGCTCATGCAGGCTGCGACGCTGGCTGGGCTTGAGGAACCAGCGGGCGACCACCCAGGCCAGCAGGCACAACGCGAAGAATTTGAACAGACGTCCGAACATGATGGGGACCGTGGCGGAAACCCGGCCGATTATCCCGGCGCGCCATACTCCCGCGCAAGCTTATGTTATGGATATAATCGACCGGTAGCCGCAGGAGACCGCATCCAGATCAGCCCCGGCAGAGGGCGACGGACGCGGACAAATAGAAGAGGCCCTAATGACCGACACCAACTGTTCGGTAGGCATCGTCGCGGCCCAGGATGCCGCATTCGATGCCCCCCTGCCGCTCGCCAGCGGCGCCGCGCTGCCCGGCTATCAGCTGCGCTTCGAGACCTATGGCGAACTCAACGCCGACAAGAGCAACGCCATCCTGATCTGCCACGCGCTGTCCGGCCATCACCACGTCGCCGGACGCTACCGCGACGACGACAAGGCGCTAGGCTGGTGGGACAATATGATAGGCCCCGGCAAACCGATAGACACCCGCCGCTTCTTCGTCGTCGGCGTCAACAATCTGGGCGGCTGCCATGGCAGCACCGGCCCCTCCAGCGTCAATCCGGCCACCGGCCTGCCGTGGGGCTCGGCCTTCCCGGTGGTGACGGTGCCGGACTGGGTGACGTCGCAGGCGCGGCTGGCCGATCGCCTGGGCATAGACCGCTGGGCCGCGGTGATAGGCGGCTCGCTGGGCGGCATGCAGGCGCTGCACTGGAGCATCGCCTACCCGGAACGCGTCGCCCACGCGCTGGTGATCGCCTCCGCCCCCAAACTGTCGGCGCAGAACATCGCCTTCAACGACGTGGCGCGCCAGGCCATCCTCACCGATCCGGAATTCCACGGCGGCGACTTCTACCAACACAGCGCCATCCCCCGCCGCGGCCTCAGGCTGGCGCGGATGCTGGGCCACATCACCTATCTGTCCGACGACGGCATGGGCGAGAAATTCGGCCGCATGCTGCGCTCGGGCGAATACCGCTTCGGCTACGACGTGGAGTTCGAAATCGAGAGCTATCTGCGCTATCAGGGCGACAAATTCTCCGACTACTTCGACGCCAACACCTATCTGCTGATGACCAAGGCGCTCGATTATTTCGACCCGGCCAAGGACCGCGGCGGCGACCTGGCCGCGGCATTGAAGCCGGCCCAGGCGCAATTCATGGTGGCCAGCTTCACCAGCGACTGGCGCTTCTCGCCGGAGCGCTCGCGCGAGACTGTGAAGGCGCTGATCGCCGCCGGCAAGCGCGTCAGCTACGCCGAAATCGAATCGGCGCACGGCCACGACGCCTTCCTGATGACCGACCAACCGTATGTGGACCTGATGCGCGCCTACCTGGACCGCGTGGCCAGGGAGGTGAACGCATGAAACCACTGACTCTCCGTCCCGATCTGCGGATGATCTACGACTGGATATCGCCCAGCAGCCGGGTGCTGGACTTGGGTTGCGGCCGGGGCGAACTCTTGGCGGCGCTGCAGGACGGCAAGCAGGTGCAAGGCTACGGCGTCGATTTCGACGTCGCCAACGTGGTGCGCTGCGTCGCCGCCGGCGTCAACGCGGTGCAGGGCGACCTGGAAACCGGCCTGTGCGAATTCGGCGATGCGCGCTTCGACCACGTGGTGCTGTCGCAGACGATACAGGCGATGCGCCATACCGAGGCCATCCTCAACGAGATGCTGCGCGTCGGCCGCGAGGCCATCGTCACCTTCCCCAATTTCGGCTACTGGCAAAACCGGCTGCAGATCCTGAAGGGCCACATGCCGGTGTCCGACACCATCCCCTACCAGTGGTACGACACCCCCAACATCCACTGGTGCATGCTGGGCGACTTCGAGGAACTCTGCGCCAAGAACGGCATCCGAGTGGTTCAAAGGGTGGTCATGGACAAGGGCAAGCGGGTATCCTTGCTGCCTAACCTGCGCGGCAGCCTGGCGTTTTATCGGGTGGCCCGCGACTGATTCCGCCTCGCACAAGGAGAGACGCATGCGCCTGTTGCTGGCCATTTTCCTGCCCTGGCTGCAGTTTTTCACCATAGGCCGGCCGTTCGCCGGCGTAATCTGCCTGATCCTGCAACTGACGCTGATCGGCTGGTTGCCGGCCGCGCTGTGGTCGGTGTACGCGCTCAGCCAGTACAAGACCGACCAGAAGATAGAGCAGGCGCTGCGGCGCTGACCCCGCCCCGGCGGACCCCGCGCCCGCCTCCGCCGACATCCGCCCGCGCCTCTCGCGCGGGCGGCCCGTCCACCACCACGACAACAAGCACATGACCCTGGCCACCATCAACTGGCGGCGCGACGTGTTCTCGCGCACCATGCTCGTCTGCGTGTTCACCGGCTTCGCCTCCGGGCTGCCGCTGTACACCCTGATCAACCTGCTGCCGGCCTGGCTGCGCAGCGAGGGCGTCGATCTCAAATCCATCGGCCTGTTCGCGCTGATCGGCCTGCCATACACCTGGAAATTCCTGTGGTCGCCGCTGCTGGACCGCTACGCGCTGCCGCTGCTGGGCCGCCGCCGCGGCTGGATGCTGGCCACCCAGCTGGCGCTGCTGGGAAGCCTGGCGCTGCTGGGACTATTCGATCCCAAACAAGACATCTGGAGCATCGCCGGACTGGCGCTGGCGGTGGCTTTCTTCTCCGCCAGCCAGGACATCGTGCTGGACGCCTTCCGCCGCGAGATCCTCAGCGACGTCCAGCTGGGCCTGGGCAACACCGTGCACATCAACGCCTACCGGCTGGCCGGCCTGGTGCCAGGCTCGCTGTCGCTGATCCTGGCCGACCACCTGGACTGGGGCAGCGTGTTCGTGGTCACCGCGCTGTTCATGCTGCCCGGCGCGCTGATGACGCTGATGGTGAAAGAGCCCGCCCAGGCTCCCGGCAGCCCGAAAACGCTGCGCGAAGCGGTGGTGGAGCCCTTCCACGAATTCCTCACCCGCCAGGGCTGGCAGGGCGCGCTGTGGATACTGGGCTTCATCTTCCTGTACAAGCTGGGCGACAGCATGGCCACCTCGCTGGCGACGCCGTTCTACCTCGACATGGGTTACGCCAAGTCGCAGATCGGCCTGGTGGCCAAGCACGCGGCGCTGTGGCCGGCGGTGATAGGCGGCCTGCTGGGCGGCCTGTGGATGATCAAGCTGGGCATCAACCGCGCGCTGTGGGCCTTCGGCGTGGTGCAGGTGGTGTCGATTCTGGGCTTCGCCTGGCTGTCCAGCTACGGACGCTTCGGCAGCGTCGGCGCGACGGAGCTGTCCATGCTGGCGGTGGTGATCGCCTTTGAGGCGCTGGGCGTCGGCCTCGGCACCGCGGCCTTCGTCGCCTTCATCGCCCGCAGCACCCATCCGGCCTACACCGCCACCCAGTTCGCGCTGTTCACCAGCCTGGCGGCGGTGCCGCGCACGCTGGCCAACGCCGCCACCGGCTACATCGTCGACTCGGTGGGCTGGACCTCGTTCTTCTTCCTGTGCACGGCGCTGGCGCTGCCCGGGATGATGCTGCTGGTGCGGGTGGCGCCGTGGGGCGACGACCCCGCGCCGGAAAAAGCCTGAGCCGCCGGGCTACAGCCGGCAATTCTCGACGCCATCCTCCTGCCGGCACTGGCGGATGTTGCCGTCCTGGTCCAGCTTCAGCATCCACTCCTCCAGGCCCGATCCGGTTTTGGCCCTGGCCTCGATGATGAAACTGGCTTGATCGATATTGTCCGAGGACGGTCCGGCGCTGCTGAAGCCGATCACGAAGGCGCCGGTTTCCAGCACCGGCAGCGGCGGCCAGGACAGCGGTCCTTCCTGATGGTAAACGCCGCGCAGTTGGTACCAGCGCTGCATGAAGTGGCCGTTTTCCATCAGGGCTGCCCTGGCCTCCTCCATCCGCGCCCGCTGCAGGTACTGCCGATAGCTCGGCACCGCCAGCGCCAGCAGGATGGCCAGAATGGCCATGCAGCCGGCCAGCTCCATCAGGCTGAACCCCTGTCCCAGGCCCCGCCTCACTCCGCCACCTCGCGCCAGTCCAGCCGCCGCCCTTCGTCCGCATCCTGGCCCACCCGGTACCAGCTTTGCAGCGTCACCACGCTGAGCGGATGATGGCCCCAGGCGCGCACCGTGATCCGGTACAGCCTGTCCTTGGCCGCCTCGCCGAAACGCGGGTCGACCAGTTCCACCACGTAGCGCGGATTGGCCCAACTGAGCGCGCCGCCGCGCACCCGCTGCGGGCAGCCGGTCTGCGGCAATCCCGGCTCCAGCGCGTATTCGCGACTGTTGCCGCAGGGATGCAGCAGCAGCTGGCCTCCGACACGGCGCCGGTGAGGCGGAGCCATCGGTTCGCACAGGCCCTTGCCTTCGGTCCCCTCGCAACTGGGCGGGAACAGCCTGCCCTCCCCATATAGCTTCGCCGGATCCGCGGCATCCAGCCCCAGGCGGCGGTCCATCCGCCACACCCACTGCTCCGCGCCCGACAAGGCCTGGCGGGCCAGCATCTCGGCTCGCTGCCTGTCCTGGGCATTGGCCGCCAACCGGCCCGCGCCGGTCAGCTGGCGCGACGAAGTCAGCACCAGCAAGCCCAACACGGCCAGCAGCGACATCACCAGCGGCAGCGCGCCGCCGCCCTGGCACCGCGCGTTCACGGCGACACCCCGCAAGGCGGAACCGGCTCCAACGCCAGATCCAGACTCAACAGACTCACCTCGTTCTCCTTGTCGTCGGGATACCATGCCAAACTCACGCGGGCGGCCTGCGGCGATAGCCCGGAAGGCCACTGCGACGCTTCCCGCCAGCTCCAGCGGGCGGACTCGCCGCAACCGTCCCGCGCCAACAGCTGCAAACCCAGGCGCTGCACGCCATCCAGCAAAACCCTCTCCTCGCCATCGGCCAAACCGCCCTCGGCGTCCCGCGCCAGCAACCGATGGCCGCGCGCGGCCGCTTCCAGACGGTAGCGCCGCTCCCGCGGCAGCCACAGCTGCAACGAGGACAGGTGCACACCCTCCGCCCGCGGCGACACCGGCAACGGCGGCGTCAGCGCCAGTTCCGGCGCGCCGGCTTCGCCCCTCCAGTGGGCGCGGCTTCCCTGCAGCGCATAGCCACCGCCGCAACTGCCCAGCCAGACGCTGGACCACGGCCGCCAGGCCTCTGACGGCTGCGGCGCCAAGCTCACGCCGGCCAAGTCGTCTCCGGACCGGTTGATGCGGACGATCTCCAGCTCCCGCCCCGACAATTGCAGCCGCCATTCTCCGGCGGAGAAATCGCCGGCCCGCCACGGCCGCGACCTGCACCCCGAACGCCCATGGCCGGCCAGATCCCTCGCCAGTTGCCGCAACGCCCAGCGCGCGTCCTGGCTCCGGCCCAGCCTTTGCTCGGCCGCACTCACCCCGCGCTGCACCGCGGCCAGCGCGGTCAGCGACAAAACCAGCACCAGCGACGTCAGCGCCGCCGCCAGCAACACGCTCAGCAGCAGGGCGCCGCGTTGCCGCTCAGGGCCGCAGCGGCCAGACACCCGCATGCTCCCGCCAGCCGCCGTCCAGCCGGGTGCGCCATGCCACCCGTATCGCCAACTCGCCTTTGCCGTCGCAGCCCGGCTTGTCCAGCGTCGGCCGCACCCGGCTGTCGCCGCGGCAAACAACGCCGCGCGCCTGTTCGCTCCGGCCTGCCTGGCGCAGCTCATGCTTGAAGCGAACAAGATTGGCGTCGGCGAGCTGCTGCGCCGAGCAACCGACCGCGCACCCGCCGCCGGCGCGATGGTCGTCGTAGCCCTGCTCCAGATACAGCGGCCACAAGCTTTCCGGACTGGCCAGGATGGCGCTGGAGAGGTTGACGGCCGCGTCGCCGATGCGGCTGCCCAGTTCGGTTTCCCGCGCATGCAGCAAGGCGCGCGCCTGAACGCCGCTGAAGGCCAGCACCGCCACCATCCAGATCAGCAATGCGACCAGCGCCTCGATCAGGCTGAATCCCCGCTCAGGCGCAGGCATCGCCCGCCTCCCCCAGCCGGGCCCGGCCGTTGGCCGTCACGGTCAGCGTTAGACACTGGCTGCGGCCGTTCAGATAGAAACGCATCGCCTTCGATGCCTGCAGCCGTCCCTCGGCCGTCAGCGCCAGTTGCCTGGCGTCCGCGCGCACCGCCACCCGGTCGCCGTCGAACATCGCCAGGCGCAGGCGCTCGCCGCTGTCGTAATAGCCGTTGGCCGCGCCCTGATCCGCATACACCAGCGCCCCCTCGGGCCAGGATTGTCCGCTGCCTCCCTGCTGCGGCAGGCAGCCCTGCAACTCGCGGTTCACTTTCAGATTGGCCGCGCACAGATACACCGGCCGGTTGAGCCGCAAGGCCTCGGCGCGCGCATGCTCCAGGCAGCCCATCAACGCCATCGCCTGGCCGCGCAGCCGTTGCCGCTCCACAGCCTGTCCCAGCGCGGGCAGCGCCAGGCAGGCGCCGATGGCGGCGATCGCCAGCGCGGCCATCATTTCCAGCAAGCTCAGTCCAGCCTGACACGGCTTGTCCATCGCGTGCCCCGTTCCGATATGGGAAGTCGCCAGTCTGAGAGCGCCGACGACGACGCTCAGCGCCGCCTGTACGAAAGCCGGAGCCGCCGCGCGGCGCTCATATCCGAAAGTGCAGGTCGACGCTGACGCAAAAACAAAACGGCGCCGAATGGCGCCGTTCCGGACGGATGCGATGGATGCGTCAGTGCGCGGCTTCCCAGCTGTCGCCGGCGCCGACCTCGGCCAGCAGCGGCACCTTCAGTTCAGCCGCGCCAGCCATGATTTCCGGCAGACGGCGCTTGACCAGTTCCAGCTCGGCCTGCGGCACTTCCAGCACCAGCTCATCATGCACCTGCATGATCAGCTTGCTCTGCAAACCGTCGCTCTCCAGCCAGCCCTGCACCGCGATCATCGCCAGCTTGATCAGATCGGCGGCGGTGCCCTGCATCGGCGCGTTGATCGCCGCGCGCTCGGCGCCGGCGCGGCGGCCCGGGTTGCTGAGCTTGATGTCCGGCAAGTACAGGCGGCGGCCGAACACGGTTTCGACATAGCCCTGCTCGCGCGCCTTCTCGCGCGTGGTCTGCATGTACTCGGCCACGCCCGGGTAGCGCATGAAGTAGCGATCGATGTACTGCTGGGCGGCGCTGCGCTCGATGTCCAGCTGAGCGGCCAAACCAAACGCGCTCATGCCGTAGATCAGGCCGAAGTTGATCGCCTTGGCGGCGCGGCGCTGGTCAGACGTCACCGCCGCCAGCTCCACGCCGAACACCTCGGCCGCAGTGGCGCGGTGGATGTCCTCGCCGCTGGCGAACGCCTTCAACATGCCCTCGTCGTCGGACAGGTGGGCCATGATGCGCAGCTCGATCTGCGAATAGTCGGCCGACACGATCTGCCAGCCGGCCGGCGCGATGAAGGCCTCGCGCACGCGGCGGCCCTCGGCGGTGCGCACCGGGATGTTCTGCAGGTTCGGGTCATTGCTGGCCAGCCGCCCGGTAATCGCCACCGCCTGTGCATAAGTCGTGTGCACGCGGCCGGTCTGTGGATAAATCAGCGTCGGCAGCTTGTCGGTATAGGTGGACTTCAGCTTGGCCAGCCCGCGGTACTCCAGGATGCACTTCGGCAGCGGGTGATCCAGCGCCAGCTGTTCCAGCACCGACTCGTCGGTGGAATAACCGCCGCTCGGCGTTTTCTTGACGCCCTTGGTCGGGATCGCCAGCTTGCCGAACAGGATTTCCTGCAGCTGCTTCGGCGAGTTCAGGTTGAACGGCTGGCCGGCCAGCTCATAGGCCCGCTGCTCCAGCTCCAGCATCTGGCTGCCCAGCTGGTGGCTCTGCGCGACCAGCTTGTCGCGGTCGATCAGCACGCCGTGGCGCTCCATCTTGAACAGCACTTCGGCCACCGGCAGCTCGATGTCGCGGTAGACCTTTTCCAGATCGCCGGACAATTCGCCGGCGAAATGCTGGTTCAAGCGCAACGTGATGTCGGCATCCTCGGCCGAATAGTTGGCGGCGATGTCGACGTCCACCTCGCCGAAGCCGATCTGCTTGGCGCCCTTGCCGCAGATGTCCTCGTAGCTGACGGTGTTCTCGCCCAGGTGCCGGCGCGCCAGGTCGTCCATATTGTGGCGCTGGTGGCTTTCCAGCACGTAGGAGGCCAGCATCGAATCATCGACGATGCCGGCGAGGGCGATGCCGTGGTTGGCCAGCACGTGGCAGTCGTACTTCAGGTTCTGGCCGCACTTCTTCCGGCTTGCGTCCTCCAGCCACGGCTTGAGTTTGGCCAGGGTGGCGTCCAGCGGCAACTGCTCCGGCGCGCCGGCGTAATGGTGTTCCAGCGGCAGATAGGCGGCATGGCCGGCCTCCACCGAGAAGCTGACGCCGACGATGCGCGCCTGCATCGGGTCCAGGCTGGTGGTCTCGGTGTCGAACGACACCACCTGGGCCGCCGCCAGCTTGGCCAGCCAGGCGTCCAGCTGCGCGTCGGTGAGAATGGTTTCGTAATGGCGCGCCAGCGCGCCTTCAGCCGGGGCTGCCTTGTCCGACGACACGGCCGCCGGTTCGGCGAACATGTCGCCCTGGGCCTGATCGCCGCGCGGCGCGGCGGGCGCGTCCTCGCCGCGCTGGGCGACAGCCGGCATCTCTTCGCCCGCGGTCACCTCGCGGTAGAAGGTGCGGAAGCCCAGGTCCTGGAACAGCTCGGCCAGCCGCGGCTTGTCCTTCTGGCCGTGCTGCAGGCCCGGCAGGCCGTGCGGCAGATCGGTTTCCAGATTCACCTCGCAATCGATGGTGATCAGCCGCTTGCCCATCGGCAGCCAGTCCAGCGCGGCGCGCAGGTTCTCGCCCACCTTGCCGCCGACGCTGCCTGCCTGGGCGACGATGGCGTCCAGGCTGCCGTATTCCTCCAACCACTTCACCGCAGTCTTCGGCCCGCACTTGTCGACGCCGGGCACGTTGTCCACCTTGTCGCCGATCAGGGTCAGGTAGTCGATGATCCGGTTCGGCGGCACGCCGAACTTCTCCTTCACTCCGGCCTCGTCCAGCAGCTCGTTGGTCATGGTGTTGACCAGGGTGACGTCCTGCGTCACCAGCTGCGCCATGTCCTTGTCGCCGGTGGAAACGATCACCTTCATGCCGGCCGCCGCCCCCAGGCGCGCCAGCGTGCCGATCACGTCGTCGGCCTCCACTCCCGGCACCACCAGCATCGGCCAGCCGGATGCTTGCACCACGTCGTGGACCGCCGTAATCTGGGAAGCAAGCTCCTCGGGCATCGACGGGCGATTGGCCTTGTATTCGGGGTACAGGTCGTCGCGGAAGGTCTTGCCCTTCGCGTCGAAGACGCAGGCGCTATAATCGAATTCAACTTCTTTCTCCAGCCGCCTGAGCATGTTCACCATGCCATAGACAGCCCCCACCGGGCGGCCATCCGGGGAACGCAAATCGGGCATCGCGTGAAAGGCGCGGTACAAGTAAGAAGAGCCGTCGATCAATAACAATGTTTTCATAAAGAGGCAGAAGTATGAGCTTGTCCGATAAGTTGCCGCAGACCAGTGACCGTCACGCCATGATGCAGCGCTTCCGTTCCCGCGAGGCCTGGCACGTGATGAAGATATTGTCGGAGTTTGTCGAGTCGGCCGAGGAACTGCAAGGCATTACCCCGGCGGTGAGCATATTCGGCAGCGCACGCACGCCGCGCGATCATAAATACTACAAATTGACCGAAGACGTGGCGCGCCGCCTCTCCGACTCCGGTTTCTCGGTGATATCCGGCGGCGGCCCCGGCATCATGGAAGCCGCCAACAAGGGGGCATTTTACGGCAGAAGTCCGTCAGTGGCGCTCAACATCGTGCTGCCGCACGAACAAAAACCCAACGATTAC
The DNA here is from genome assembly GCF_000971335.1 of Chromobacterium vaccinii. Classification (GTDB taxonomy): domain Bacteria; phylum Pseudomonadota; class Gammaproteobacteria; order Burkholderiales; family Chromobacteriaceae; genus Chromobacterium; species Chromobacterium vaccinii. Next base: position 48,961 of record NZ_JZJL01000008.1, on the reverse strand, counting down.
CAGGATCTGTCGGTCAAATTCAACCACTTCTTCAGCCGCAAGGTGATGTTCGTCAAACACGCCATCGCCTACGTGGTGATGCCCGGCGGCTTCGGCACGCTGGACGAGATGTTCGAGGCGCTGACGCTGATCCAGACCGGCAAGAGCCGCAAAATTCCGATCATCCTGTGCTGCCACGAGTTCTGGACCGGCCTGCTGGACTGGGTGAAAGACCGCCTGGTCAGCGAAGGCATGATCAACCCGGACGACCTCAACCTGATCCAGCTGATCGACGACCCGCAGCAAATCGTCGACACCATTTTCAAACACTACGAAACCCGCGGCTTCGACGCGCTGCCCGAAGAACGCGAACAGTTGCTCAACCTGTAGTCTGCTTGCGGTCTTTTTCCGGCGGCCGCCGTTTTCCGCCGGACGCAGGGCTCGAAAACGCCTCTCCGCAGTATCATGGGCGTCCGACCAAGCCATGCGCCGGCGGAAAACCGCCACTGAAGGCCGCCCAGCCATCAGGCCGTCGGACGAGACTTGGTGTCTCCCTGCCGGAGCGCTCCGTCTCCATCCAACCTGGAGGTGGCCGCGCCGCTTGCAAAAGCATCGTAAACAGACACTAAAACCACATACGAAAAAGGACAAACCATGCGCCGCCTCTCCGCCCTGCTTCTTCTCCTTCCGCTAGCTCCCGCCCTGGCCGCCGAGACGCCCGCCACCCCGCCCAAAGCCGTGGTGCCGCCGCCGCCTGCGATCAGCCCGTCCAACGCCGCCGAGGCTGAACCGGAAGTGCGCCTGATCCAGAAGGGCGACGAGAAAATCGAGGAATACCGCCTGAACGGCCAGCTGTACATGGTCAAGGTCACGCCGGCCCACGGGGTGCCTTACTACCTGATAGACGACAATGGCTCCGGCAACATGAGGCAGATCGACCCCGCCACCCGCATCGTGATCCCGCGCTGGGTCCTGGTGCGATTCTGACGGAGGCGGCATGTCGGTTTACACCACGGTCGGCCAGGAATCGCTGCGACACTGGCTTCAAGGCTACGCGCTGGGACAATTGCAGGAGCTGCAAGGCATCGCGGCGGGCATCACCAACACCAATTACTTCGTCACCACCTCCCACGGCCGCTACGTGCTGACGCTGTTCGAAACCCTGCGGCTCGACGAACTGCCCTACTACCTGACGCTGATGAGCCATCTGGCCAGGCACGGCGTCGCCTGCCCGGCGCCGATCGCCGACCACACCGACAGCTTCGCCTCGATGCTGGCCGGCAAGCCTGCCTGCCTGGTCAGCTGCCTGTCAGGAAAAGACGTCAGCCATCCCAACCCCGATCAATGCCGCGCAGTCGGCGAGATGCTGGCCCAGATGCACAAGGCTGGCGCCACCTTCCCGCTGCAGATGGCGAATCCACGCGGCCCGCGGTGGTGGAGCCAGGCCGCCCGGCAGCTGTATCCCCAGATGCCAGCCGACCAAGCCGCGCTGCTGAGCGAGGAGATCCAGTTCCAGGATGGCCATCGCTTCGACCACCTGCCCAGCGGCGTGATCCACGCCGACCTGTTCCGCGACAACGTTTTGTTGGATGGAAACCACATCAGCGGCTTCATCGACTTTTATTACGCCTGCAACGACATCCTGCTGTACGACGTGGCCATCGCCGTCAATGACTGGGCCCGGCGCGACGATGGCGAACTGGACGACGAATTGGCGCTAGCCTTTCTGGAAGGTTATCAGTCCGAACGGACGCTGGAAGCCGCCGAACGCGACTGCTGGCCTGTCATGCTAAGGGCCGCCGCGCTTCGCTTCTGGGTATCGCGGCTGCAGGACCAATACCAGCCGGCAAGCGGAGAACTCACCTACACCAAGGATCCGGCCGTGTTCCAAGGCTTGCTTCTGGCCCATCGCCAGAGGCAGGATTTCTGGTTGGCGTGACACTGTCCAAACGCAGTATTGCGCGAAGCGTGCATGGGATTCACGATAACGTCATCAGATCTGCCTTGAAAAATGTGAAGATTCACATATCATCAGAAGCGAGTAGTAGCCTGATAACTGAATTTCTGTAGGTCAACTTTTGAGCAAAGGGTTCACCATGCTGCTGAAAAAAATCGTCACCATCGCCCTCGCCTCCATGCTGGCTACCTCTGCTTTCGCAGCTGAGGAAGCCGCAGGCACTTCCGCCGCAGGCTCATCGGCCGCAGGCACGACCAGCGCAGCAGCGGCAGGCGCTGCCGGCACCACTGCGGGCATCGCCGGCCTGAGCATCGGCACCATCGCCGCCATCGGCGCCGCTGTAGCCGCCGCAGTCGCCGTCTCCAGCAACAGCAACTCCTCGTCGAGCCACTCGGCGGCTACTCACCACTAAGCAGCCAAGCGGTATCGGCAAGCCAAGCGGCCCGACTATAAAAAGTCGGATCGCTTGGCTTGGTTTCGCTTTAAGGCTCTTTTCTTTGTTGGGTTTCTTTATAAAAATTTAATGTTAATGGCATAAAATAATATTACCCATTACTTATAAAACACCAAAAATTGGTATCTAGCTTCACTTGACATTAGGGGCCGCCTTTGGGCGCGCATATTTAAGTAGCACCTGCTACATCCAAGCTTGGACCGCGGTACATGCATAATAAATCCAGGTCTTATCTGGTTACGGGGGCTTTATGGGGGGGACTGCCGTTGTTCCTCGCCTGCAACGCGTTTGCCCAGCCATCGCTGACAGGGCAAATCGGTTATATCAACATGCCATCGGCTCGCGTCGGCGAGGATGGCACCTTCAGTCTGGGTTATGGTTACGACAAACCATACGGCATCCTTTGGACGTCCACCACGGTTTTGCCATGGCTGGAGGTCTCTGGACGCTATACATCCATTGAAGGTGTTCCGGGCTTTACCGATCAACAGTATGGCGGCGGTTACGGTCGCTACAAAGATAAAGCCATAGATTTGAAGTTAAAACTATGGGACGAGTCGGAATGGATGCCCTCCATCGCTTTCGGTACCACCGATATCCAAGGCAACCGCCTCTGGAAAAGCAATTATCTGGTCGCCAGTAAGAATCTATGGCCCAACTTGGAAGTTTCTCTCGGTTACGGCCAGCAACGCATCAGCGGCGCCTTCGGTGGCATGCGCTTCACGCCCAGCTTTCTCCCCAACTGGTCCTTGGTTGCGGAATACGATGCCAACGACTACCGATCCGACCCCTTCTCCTACAGAACATTCGCCGCAGAACGGAACAAGGGCCCGGCAGTCGGACTGGAATATCAATGGGGCTGGCTAGGCTTGCAGGTCGCTCGCCAAAAAACACACTCCAGCATCAATGCAAAAATAGATATTCCTCTCAATCTGAAAGAATTTGTTCCCAAGATACAAGAGCCGGCCTACTACACCGGCGAACCGGATCTTCCATCCAGACCGACCCTAACCCAATGGCAAAACGACCCGGATCGCGCCAAGGCTTTGGCCACCGCTCTTGGCAAGCAGGACTTCAAAAACATCCGCATCGCAATGCAACGCGGCAACTTGGTCATCGAACTGGGCAACAGCCGCATTTCCAATGTCGGCAGAGCAGTCGGCCGGGCTGTGCGTACCGCTCTCTATTTCGCGCCTCTGGAAACACGGGAAATCAAGGTGGTCTACACCGAGCTGGAACAGCCCGTCGCCACCTATAATTTCTACGATCTGCCGACACTGAATGACTATCTGCTGGGCAAGATCGGCCGCGACCGCTTCCTGCAAACCGTCAACATCAAATCTGGACGCGATGAGGAAGTACAACCGCTGGATAGCAAAACACTGGCGCTGACGCTGCGCGAAGGCATAGATGTCAACCTGCTGACCAACCAGGAAGGCGACCTGATACAAGTCACCAGCGACGATACCGAAGACAACCGTCTCCATTTCGCGCCCAAGATGGGCGTTTATTTCAACGATCCCAGCGGCGCGCTCCATTACGACATCATGGCGGAAGCTACCTACAAGCGCCGCCTGGGCAAGGGGCTGTATCTGGACAGCGCCTTGAGCGCCGATCTATACAACACCATTACCTCAGTGAAGCAGTCTTCCAACAGCCTGCTGCCCCACGTTCGCTCCGACATCGCGGATTACAAGCGCGTCAAATCCCCCAAGCTCAACCGTCTGTTGCTGAACCAGTACATGACGTTGTCGCCAAATACCTATGCCCGCCTGTCAGCCGGTTTGTACGAGGAGATGTTCCGCGGTGCCGGCGGCCAGATCCTGTACTACCCGGGCTTCAATAAAAACTGGGCGGTGGACCTATCGGTTGATGGACTGCAGCAACGCGACGTGAATGGTTGGTTCGGCAAGCGCGACTACCAGACAACCACCGCCTTGGCCTCGTTTCATTACAAATTACCAATGGGCATCACGGCAACGATGCGCGCTGGCCGCTTCCTGGCCAAGGACGATGGCGTCCGACTGGAAATCAAGCGCCGCTTCCGCTCGGGCATCGAAGCCGGATTCTGGTATACCAAAACCAACGGCAACGACATTACCAACCCCGGCACCCCAGCCAAGCCCTACAACGACAAGGGCATGTTTTTATCGATTCCGCTCAATAGTCTGCTGACCTTCGACGCCCGCACCGTAGGAGACTTTTCACTATCACCATGGACTCGAGATGTCGGTCAGATGGTCATGACGCCAGGTGATCTCTACGAAATTCTCAGCGATCCAAAGCGAGACATCGACAGCTACGACGGCCTTGGCAATTTCGCCGAACGGCCGGACGAACAGAACCTGCCGCAGGTCACTCCGCCTCTGCCCAGCTACCATCCCTGGCCTGCGATCCGCCTGCGCCTGGAAGACAGCGGCAATCGCTGGCTGGAGTTGGATGACAAGGGCGCAGCGCTGGCCGCCGCCGCCGTCGCCACGTTCGCCGCAGCAGGCCTGGATCGTCCGGTAGACCGGTTTTTCAGCAAGCGCCAAGACAATCGCCTGATCCGGAACTGGGGCAAGCTGGGCAAGGATCTTCCCATCGCCGCGGCCGCTCTGTCCGGCGCCGCGTTCGCGCTGGGCGACGACAGGCTGAGCAATACCGGGCTGATCGCGCTGGAGTCGAGCGTCGCCGCCGTCGCCGGCAACTCGGTTCTGAAACTAGCCGTCAATCGCGCCCGTCCTGGCAGCGGCGGCGACAGCACATGGCGCACCCAGGAGCCGGGAGAATCGCGGCTGCAAAGCAGCTTCACCTCCAACCACTCCGCCGTGCTGTTCGCCTCCGTCACGCCGTTCGCCAAGGAATACGATCAACCCTGGCTGTATGGCGTGGCCGCGCTGGGCGCTGCGGGGCGCGCGGCCAGCCGCGACCACTGGCTGTCCGACGTCACGGCAGGCAGCCTGCTTGGCTACGCGATGGGCAGCTGGCTGTGGCAAGCCCAACGCAACGACAGCCGATACCGCAGCAGCCTGATCGCCACGCCCAAACAGCTGGGCGTGCAAATCGACGTCCCTCTCCGATAAGTCTGAACAATAGGAATTCCGACCATGACTGCGCGTATCCTGAAATCGAGTGGAAAACCCCTTCTGGCACTCTGGCTGCTGAGCAGCAGCATCCATCTGCATGCGGCGGGATCCGGAACCGTCAATTATCCGAACCCCAGCATGCCCAGCTACGAGGCCGACAACCTAAATGGTCTTCCATCGATAAATAACATGCCATCGTCCGCCCAGGTGCCGGACAAGAAGTCCGGCGACAGCCGGTCGCAATACTTGTCAGGCTACCAGGTGGACGACAACGGTTATGCAATCAATGCGCTTGATGGCAAACCCAAGCTCCCCCCCTTCACCGACTACGTGCGAAAAGCCACGGAACAAACGCTGCCGCTGTTCGGTAGCCGCCTGTTCCGCAATCCGGGCAATGCCTTCGAGGCAGCGGACGGCGTGCAAGTCAACCCGGACTATGTGATCGGCAGCGGCGACCAATTGCAGGTCAAGGGCTGGGGCATGGTGGATATCGACCTGACTTTGACAGTCGATCGCAACGGCACGATTTACCTTCCGCGGGTAGGCAGCGTCGCCGTGGCGGGCGTGCGCTACCGGGATCTTCAGGCGACGCTCAAGAAGAGCGTCAGCCGCGTCTTCAACAATTTCGACCTCAGCGTCAGCCTGCTGCAAAGCCGGGCGGTCCAGGTCTATGTCGTCGGCCACGCGCGCCAGCCCGGCAGCTATACGCTGAACGCGATGAGCACCCTGTTCAACGCCGTGCTGAAGGCAGGGGGACCGGACGACAGCGGCAGCCTGCGCAGCGTGACCCTGATGCGGGATGGCCGCGCCGTCTCCAAGGTCGACCTGTACGGCATCCTGGTGAACGGCGACAAATCCGCCGATCAGACCTTGCGCGACGGCGACGTGGTCCAGATTCCCGCAGCCGGCCCGCGCGTCGCCCTGCTGGGCGACGTCAAGACGCCGGCCATCTACGAATTCCGCCCCGGCGAAACCGCCAGCGATCTGCTGCACTGGGCCGGCGGCCTGGAGTCCGCCGCCGAAGGCAAGGAGCTGCTGCTGGAAAAAAACGTGGACAACCGCTTCGTCAACCTCGTTCGCAACCAGAGCTCCACCCAGGGGCTGAGCGCCGTCGCGCTGAACGCGGGTGACATCTTCCGCCTGCATGTCCCGGGCGCGCAGGCAGTCGGCGTGCTGCGGGGGGATGAGTTCGTCACCGTAGGCGGAGAGGTCAAGCAGACCGGCACTTTCCAGATCCGCCGCGGAGAGACGTTGCGCCAGCTGATCATGCGCTTGGGCGGCGTGGATGAAGACGGCTACGTCTTCGCGACCACCATGAAGCGGGAAAGCATACGCCAGATGCAGCAGCAAAAACTGGATGAAGTAGCCACCCGGTTTGAAAGAGAATTGGAGCAAAACGCATCCTTGAAACTGGCTAAACTCACCGACAAAGACACCATCACCGCCGTCAATGCCGAAGTAGAAGGCCAGCGTCAGATCGCGAAAAAAATGCGCGCGATCAAGTCGGAAGGTCGTGTGGTGCTGGAGTTGAAAGACGCGGACGCACAAGCCAAGGATCTGCCCGATCTGGAACTACAGGATGGCGACCAAGTCGAAATTCCCCGCCGCCCGGGCACCGTCTACGTACTGGGCGCCGTCTACCAGAACAATGCCTTCATCTACCGTCCCCAGCGTTCGGTTGGCGATTACCTTTCGCTCGCAGGAGGCGTAACGAATTCCGGCGACAAATCGTCCACCTATGTATTACGCGCCGATGGCACCGTCGCCAGCAGCGACAGCGGCGGCTGGTTCTCCGGCGTCAGCGGCAAGAGGGTCAATCCGGGCGACACCATCGTGGTTCCGGAAGAACTCAATAGCGGCAGTTGGACCCAGTCCCTGAAGGAATGGACCAGCATTCTGTACCAGTTCGGCCTCGGCGCTGCCGGCCTGAAGGTATTGAAATAAGTTCCAATCTCCAGCATGAGGGAATGAAAATGACGAGCCCGACAAATACCTCCCAGGCCAGTGATGAAATCGACCTGCTGGTACTGCTGTCAACGTTGCAGAAGTACAAGCGCTGGATCATCATCAGCACCGTGCTGTTCGGCAGCGCCGCATTAACTTACGGCCTGCTGGCCAAACCCATCTTCACCGCCAGCAGCTCCATCATGCCTCCCCAGCAGCAGAGCAGCGGCATGGGCGCGCTGCTGGGACAACTGGGAGGGCTGGCTGGCATGGCGGGAGGGGTCAGCGGCTTGAAAAATCCCAACGATCTCTATATCGGCATGCTGCAAAGCCGCACCATCGCCGACCGTCTGATCAAGCGCCTCCAGTTGAAGGAGCGTTATCAGCAGAAAACGCTGGACGGGGCCCGTCAAGCCCTGAAAAGCCGAACAGTCATCATCAATGGCAAAGATGGACTGATCAACATCAATGTCGACGACCCCGATCCACGATTCGCGGCCCAGCTCGCCAACGCCTACATCGACGAACTGAAACAGTTGAATCAGGTTCTGGCCATGACGGATGCCGCCAAACGGCGTCTATTCTTCGAGCAACAGCTGAAACAAGCCAAAGAGCAATTGACCAGCGCGGAAACCGCCCTGCGCCAAACCCAGGAAAAAACCGGCCTGATCCAACCGGAAGGCCAACTACCCGCCATTGTCGGCTCAGTGACTCAGTTGCGCGCCAGCATCGCCGCCAAGGAGGTTCAACTGGAAGCGATGCGCAGCTACGCCACGCAGCAGAATCCGCTATACATCCGCACGGAGCAGGAGTTGAGCGGGCTGCGCGAACAACTGACAAAACTGGAAACGGGAAAAGAGGGGCGCGGCGACCTGATGGTCCCCACCGGAAAAGTGGCGCAAAGCGGCCTGGAATACCTGCGCCGCCTGAGAGAAGTCAAATATCAGGAAACCATTTTCGAGCTATTGGCCAAGCAATACGAACTGGCCAAGATAGACGAAGCCAAGGATTCGTCGTTGATCCAAGTGTTGGACAGCGCGGTGCCCCCGGAACTGAAAAGCAAGCCCAGCCGCAGCCTGATCCTGGCCACCGGATTGCTGCTGGGCTTTCTGTTTGGCGCCGTGGGCTCCTTGCTGCACGCCAAGTTCTTCGGGGACAGGCAAACCCTCAAACGGCCCGAGCCGGCTCCGGCTCCCGCTCTCGCGCTGCGCAACGAGCATTGAAAAACCCGGCCGACCTTCCCGTCGGCTCACGCCCTCTCCGCCGCCTGGATCCGCCGCCGATACCCCATCCGGCAGATGAATCCCAATACCAGCAGCAGATTCATCACCAGGGCCAGCCTCAAGGGGCTGGCCCAAGCCAGGGGCGCGATCGCGCCGGCCACCAGACTGGACACCATGGTCTGGCAAAAGCCCTGCAGCGACGACGCGGTCCCGCGCAGCGCCGGAAACTGATCCATCAGGTTCAACGTGATAGACGGCGCCGCCAGCGACATGCCGGTGGTGTACAGCGCCAGCGGCAGCACCGCCCACGGCAGCGTCTGCTCGGCGGCAAACAGGTTGTACGCCAGATTGGCCAGCGCCGCGGCGAACATCAGCAGATAAGCGCGCGACACCACCTCCCGCGGCGAGAAATGTCCGGCCATGCGCCCTGACAGATAAGCGCCGAACATGATCCCCGACACCGCCGGCCCGAACAGCCACAGAAACTCGGTCGGCCCCAGATGCAGGTGCTGCATCAAAAAGACCGGCGCCGACGGCACATACAGGAAGAAGCCGGCGAAATTGAACGACACCGCCGCGGTCAGCAACTGGAAATTGACCGTGCGCCCGACCGTCCAATAACTGGCCAGCAGAGGGCGCGGATGCAAGGGCTGCCGCGCCGCCTTCGGATGGGTCTCCGGCAGGCCGAACCAGCACAGCGCGAACAGCGCGAAGCCGATCAGCGCCATGAACGCGAAGATGGAATGCCAGCCGAAAGCGCCGAACAGCCAGCCACCCACCACCGGCGCGATCGCCGGCGACAGCGAAAACAACATGGTCACCTGAGACATCAGCCGCTGCGCCGCCACGCCTTCCAGCCGGTCGCGGATGATGGCCCGGCCGACCACTAGGCCGGCGCCGCCGCACAACCCCTGCAGCGCGCGGAACAACAATAGCTGGCCCAGGGTATCGGACAACGCGCACCCGACGGAAGCCAGGCCGAACAGCAGCGTGGTCGCCAGTATCACCGGCCGGCGGCCCACCGCGTCCGAAATCGAGCCATGCCACAGCATCATCAACGCGTAGCAGAACAGATAGACCGTCAGCGCCTGCTGCATTTCCAGCGGCGACGCGGACAGCGTGGAGCCGATGGCCCGCATCGCCGGCAGGAAGGTGTCGATGGAAAACGGGCCCAGGGTGGACAAGCCGGCCAGCAGCGCGGCCAAGCCGAAGTGTGTGCGGGAAGAGCGGGACATGACGTAAGAATCTCGGATAATGTTCGAATGGTAACGGTTGATGCCGCGCTTGCCAAACCCAGTCGGGAAACTTGGCAGGCCGGCGCTTTCATGCCACGATGCGCGCCCCTTCCCAACCCACAAACAGCGGGTTATGCTGCCAATCATGCCGCAGCGGCCCGGATCAACCACAAGGGAGAAGCCACATGATCCGTCTCTACCACAATCCCAAGTGCTCGAAATCCCGCGCCGCCCTCAGCCTGCTGGAAGAAGCCGGCGCCGAGGTCGAAGTCATCGAATACCTGAAGCATCCCCCCAGCTATGAAGAGTTGGACCAGTTGCTGGGCATGCTGGGCCTGGAGCCTCGCGAGCTGATGCGCCAGAAAGAGGAGGAATACGCCGACCTCTACCTGGACGACATCACGCTGGAACGCAAGCACCTGATCGCCGCGATGGTGGACAACCCCAGCCTGATCGAACGCCCCATCGCCATCGCCGGCGGCCGCGCCGTGATCGGCCGCCCGCCCGAGCAGGTGCTCAAGCTTCTGGGCGAATAAACCCATGCGGCGGCGGCCCTCCCGCAGCCGCCGCGCCTTTTCCTTCCCGCCTCTCTCTTTCTAGCCTCTCCCGCCCGGATTTCCCTGCGGCCACCAGGTAGACCATTGTCATTTCGCCACACTTTCCCTGTCCATTTCATTAGCAGGATTACTATTACTTGAAAAATAATACCGTACGTTACTAAAATGGCGGCATGAGTCCAAACAAGTCCTTTTCCCAGTTGGAGCAGGCGATCAGCCGCGTCGAAGCCCGCTTCCCCGGCGTGCCACGCCAGGAAGTGATCCTGACCCGCCTGATCTTCCACATCGTGCCGCGGCTGACCGCCCATCTGTGCGAGTGCCTGAAGCAGCACGGCCTCAACGAGACGGTGTGGATGGCGCTGCTCGCCTTGTACGCCTGTCCGAACCAGATGCTGAATCCGTCGGATATCAGCGAAACGCTGGATTCCTCGCGCACCAACGCCACCCGCATCGCGGATGAATTGGTGAAGAACGGCTGGGCCGCCCGCTCGGCCAGCGCCGAGGACAGGCGCAAGATCGTGCTGGAGCTGACACCCGCCGGCGTGGCGCTGGTGGAAGGCCTGCTGCCCTACTCGCGCGAAATCCATCGCTCGCTGTGGACGGACTTCGAGGCCGATGAGAAAGCCGAACTGGAACGGCTGATGCGCAAGCTGCTGAGCAAGCTCGGCGGCTGAGCCCGCGCTTTTTCGCTCACATAATAACTTGGGTGATTATCTACTGGATTAATCAGCCCCGGACCGACATGCATCATTGATGGAGACCGACAAGGTGAACAAGAAATCCTGGCCACAAGCCGCCGGGGTGTTGCTGATCAGCGCTGTGCTGAGCGGCTGCGCCAGCTTCGGCACAGACGCCGCCCCCGACCAGATGGTGGGCGCCGACCAGCTCAAGCTGGCCGTCGTCGGCCAACAGAACGTCCGCGCCGACTGGTGGCGCCAATTGAACGACCCCGAGCTCGACCGCCTGGTGGAGGCGACGCTGAAAGACTCGCCGTCGCTGAAGCTGGCCGACGCGCGCCTGCGCCAGGCGCGCGCCGCCGTCGGCATCGTGGAAAGCAAGGACGGCCCGCAGCTGGACGCGCTCGCCAACGCCGTGCAGATCCACGCCGACCCGCTCAAAGCCATCCCGCACAACGACAAGGACTACATCAACGCCTACACCGCGGCGCTGATGGGCAGTTGGGAATTCGACTTCTGGGGCAAGAACCACGCGGCCGTCAGCGCCGCGCTCGGCCAGCAGCAGGCCATCGCCTACGAAGGCCAGCAGACCCGCTTGCTGCTGACCCAGGCCGTGGTCGCTCAGTACACCCAGCTGCAGCGCAGCCTGGCCCAGTCCAAGCTGCTGTCCCAACGCCTGGCCATCGCCCAGAGCCGCCAGAAGCTGACCCAGGCCCGCATCAACGCCGGCCTGCTGCCGGGCGACAACCAGCGCGGCAACGAAGTGTCGATCGAGCGGCTGCAACAGCAGCAAAGCGCGCTGGACAACGACATCGCCCGCAGCCGCCACTCGCTGGCCGCGCTGACCGGCCAGGCGCCGCAGCAACAGGACGGCCTGAACCCGGGCCAACTGGACGCCGCGCCGGAGCCGGCGCTGGACAAGCTGGACGCCAACCTGCTGGGCCGCCGTCCCGACATCGCCGCCCAGCGCGCCCGCGTCGAATCGATGTCCGCCTCGGTCAAGGAAGCGCGCGCCGAGTTCTACCCCAACGTCAAGCTGACCGTGTTCGCCGGCCAGAGCTCGCTGCAAATGGACCAGCTGTGGAAGAGCGAATCGTCGCTGTGGGGCTTCATGCCGGCCATCAGCCTGCCGATCTTCCACTCCGGCCAGCTGCAGTCCAACCTGTCCAAGCAGCAGGCCGGCTACGACATGGCGGTGCAGCAATACAACCAGGCGGTGTTCGACGCGCTGCGCGACGCCTCCGACGCGGTGTCCGGCTGGCAGAACAGCCAGCGCCAGCTGCGGCAGACCGAACGCGCGCTGCAAAGCAGCCGCAAAGCCAATGACTCGATGGCCGCCCGCCTGCGCGCCGGCCTGATCAACAAACTGTCGCTGCTGGACTCTCAGGACGCGCTGCTGAGCCAGCAATCCTCCAACATCGACGCCAAGGCCGCCAGCCGCCTGGCCTGGGCCACCCTGAACACCGCATTGGGCGGCGGTTTCGACAACCAGACCGCCACCCGCTAAGGACACACATCAAATGGATCAGAAACTGGAAACCGCGAAGAGCCGCAAACGCAACCTGCTGGTGGCCACCACCCTGTTCGCCGCCATCGCCATCGGCTACGGCGCTTACTGGTCGTTGGTGCTGAGCCACCAGGAAGACACCGACGACGCCTATGTCGGCGGCCACCTGGTGCAGGTCACCCCGGAAGTGGGCGGCACCGTCGCCAAGATCCTGGTCGACGACACCGTGGCGGTGAAGGCCGGCCAGGTGCTGGTCAGCTACGACAACAGCGACGCCCAGCTGGCCTTCGAGCGCGCCCGCAACGAATTCGCCCAGACCGTGCGCCAGACCCGCCAGCTGATGGCCAACAGCCTGCAGCTGGATGCCCAGGTGGCGCTGCGCCAGGCCGAGCTGTCCCGCGCCGAATCCGACCTGAAACGCCGCAAGCAGCTGGCCGGCAGCGAGGCGATGTCCGCCGAAGAACTGGGACACGCCGCCGATGCCGCCGCCGCCGCCCAGGCCGCGCTGGCCGCCGCGCAGGAACAGGCCAAGGCCGGCCTGGCGCTGGTGGGCAAGGACGAGCTCGCGCATCAGCCGGCGGTCAAAGCCGCCGCCAGCCGCCTGAAGGAAGCCTGGCTCGCGCTGCAGCGCACCGAGATCAAGTCGCCGGTGAACGGCACCGTCGCCCGCCGCAACGTGCAGGTGGGCCAGCGCGTCGCCGCCGGCACGCCGCTGATGGCCGTGGTGCCGCTGGAGCACCTGTGGGTGGACGCCAACTTCAAGGAAGGCCAGCTGGCCAAGATCCGCATCGGCCAGCCGGTGGAGCTGAAGTCCGACCTGTACGGCGGCAAGGTGGTCTACCACGGCAAGGTGCAGGGCCTGTCCGCCGGCACCGGCAGCGCCTTCTCGCTGCTGCCGGCGCAGAACGCCACCGGCAACTGGATCAAGGTGGTGCAGCGCGTGCCGGTTCGCATCGCGCTCGACCCCAAGGATCTGCAGGAGCACCCGCTGCGCGTCGGCCTGTCGATCGACGCGGTGGTGGACACCAGCAACCAGGACGGCAAATCGCTGGCCGAAGCCGCCCCGGCAACCGTGGTCAGCGAACACAACGGCACCCTGCCCGACCTGAAGCAGGCCGATAAGCTGGTCGCCGAAATCCTGGCCGCCAACGCCGGCAAGTAAGGACGCCCACCCATGAACCATCCGCCACTGAGCGGCTCGAAACTGGTCTGGATCACGCTGGCGCTGTCGATGTCGGTGTTCATGCAAGTGCTGGACACCACCATCGCCAACGTGGCGCTGCCCACCATTTCGGGCAACCTCGGCGCCGCCACCAGCCAGGGCACCTGGGTGATCACCTCGTTCGGCGTCGCCAACGCCATCGCCGTGCCGCTGACCGGCTGGCTGGCCAAGCGCTTCGGCGAGGTGAAGCTGTTCACCGCGTCCACGCTGCTGTTCGTGCTGACCTCCTGGCTGTGCGGCATGTCCGGCAGCCTGGAAATGCTGATCTTCTTCCGCGTGCTGCAAGGCGCGGTGGCCGGTCCGATGATTCCGCTGTCGCAGAGCCTGCTGCTGTCGTGCTACCCGCCGGCCAAGAAGAGCATGGCGCTGGCGCTATGGGCGATGACGGTGATCGTCGCGCCGGTGTTCGGCCCGATTCTGGGCGGCGTGATCAGCGACAACTGGCACTGGGGCTGGATTTTCTTCATCAACGTGCCGGTGGGCCTCGCCGCCGCCTTCATCTCCTGGCGCATCCTGAAAAGCCGCGAAACCGACACTTTCGACCTGCCCATCGACAAGCTCGGCCTGGCCTTGCTGGTGATCGGCGTCGGCTCGCTGCAGATGGTGCTGGACCGCGGCAAGGAGCTGGACTGGTTCAACTCCGCCGAGGTCGTCACCCTGGCGGTGATCGCCTTCCTGGCGCTGACTTATCTGGTGATCTGGGAACTGGGCGAGGAGCACCCCATCGTCGACCTGTCGCTGTTCAGCCAGCGAAACTTCACCGTCGGCACCGTCGCGATCAGCCTGGGCTTCATGCTGTACTTCGGCGCCGTGGTGCTGCTGCCCTTGATGCTGCAAACCCAGCTGGGCTACACCGCCACCTGGGCCGGCCTCGCCGCCGCGCCGATCGGCCTGATCCCGGTGGTGCTGTCGCCGATCATCGGCAAGAACGCCCACCGCTGGGACATGCGTTGGGTAGTGACGGTGAGCTTCAGCGTCTACGCCATCTGCTTCTTCTGGCGCAGCAACTTCAACACCGACATGGACTTTTCCTACGTGGTGTGGCCGCAGGTGGTGCAGGGCATAGGCGTGGCCTGCTTCTTCATGCCGCTGACGACGATCACGCTGTCCGGCCTGCCCCCGTCGCGGATCGCCAGCGCGTCCAGCCTGTCGAACTTCCTGCGCATCCTGGCGGGCAGCATCGGCACCTCGATCACGACGACGATGTGGGACCGCCGCGAAGCGCAGCACCACTCCAAGCTGACCGAGCATGTGACGCAGTACGATCCGGCCTCGGTGTCGTGGTTCGACACCATGGGCAAGCTGGGTTTGGGCCCCAGCCAGCAGCACGCGTTGACCCAGCTGCAGATCACCAAGCAGGGCTACATCATGGCCGCCAACGAGATCTTCTGGGTTTCCGGCATCCTGTTCGTGCTGCTGATCGCGCTGGTCTGGTTCGCCAAGCCGCCGTTCACGGCGGCCGGCGGCGATAGCGGCGCGCACTAGCCTCTGCCAGAATGGCGAAACGGGCAAAACCTTTTTAGGTCTTGCCCGTTTTTATATTTCGACCATCCATTTAAAAATCAATTCGCGCCACTCCTCCATCTGAACTCAATCCAAACCCACCCTCAGGACAAGAAAATTCATCGACAATACTATCCAACTCTCTTCTCGTTATCTGAATCGGAAAATTCTCTTCGCGCCCCACCAATAACTTCTGAACAATTAATTCCAGATTGGCAGACCAACCTATTACTCCCCTAACTTGCTCATCACTTAATGCTTTCAGCCTTTCCAACTTTCTCACCTCATTGCAATCTATAGTTGCAATCGAGCAACAAGCCGAAGACCTTTTCCTAATATTAACTGACCCATTTTCTAATTTTGCGAAAACATCACCGATAGAATAAGGCATTATCTTTACTCCAAAACAGAACAACATCAGCTATTTTTAGCTCCACCCTCATCCAACGCAAGTCTAGACTATTGAATTTATACCAAATACTTCGTAAATACTTTATTTCATTCAGATGAGTTACAAACGCCATGCTAGTAATCATAAATTAGCCCTCAGTGCAGAAAACCTGCAAACGCCGCCATCCCTCGGCCGATCGCCTTGTCGCGGTGCTGGACGCGGTACAGCGTCCGGGTCAGCCGCGGCAGGTCGGCGTCCACCTCCACCACGCTGCCGGCGGCCAGCAGATCGGCCACCACGTGCCGCGACAGGCAGCTGACGCCCAGCCCCGCCGCCACCGCATGCTTGATCGCCTCGGAATGGCCCAGCTCCATGCTGATCGATAGCCGCATCAGGTGCGGCAGCAGCACCCGCTCCACTTCCTCCCGGGTGCCGGAACCGGCTTCGCGCAGTATCCACTCCGCCTCGGCCAGCTCCGCCGCCGCCACCTTGCGGCCGGCCAACGGATGCGACACGGCGGCGAACACCAGCAACTCGTCCTGCCGCCAGGGACTGGCCAACAGTTCCGGATGGTGGCACGGCCCCTCGATCAGGCCGAAATCGACGCGGAACGCCGCCACCGCCTCGACGATGTCGCGGGTATTGGCCACCTCCAGCTCCAGCCGCGCCTGCGGCCAATCCCGGCGAAAAGCGGCCAGCAGCGGCGGCAGCAGGTAGTTGGCGATGGTGGTGCTGGCGCCGATGCGCAAGGCCAGCCCGCCGCCGTCGAACAGGCCCTGAACGTCGCCGGCGGCGTCCAGCAGCGCGCGGGCGCGCGGCAGCAGCAGGCGGCCGTGCTCGTTGATCAGCAGCCGCCGCCCGACGCGGTCGAACAGCTTGGCGCCCAGCCCCTGCTCCAGCTTGTCCAGCGCCTGGCTGGCGGCCGACTGCGTCAGCGCCACCCGCTCCGCCGCGCGCGTCACCGTGTCCAATTCCGCCACCGCGACGAACACCTCTAGTTCCCTCAGGCTGATGCGCAGGCTCATGCCGGCTCCTAAGCAGTTTTATTAATGATATCTATTAATTTTATCCGTTTTTTTACTTATCAACAGTGGCGTATCTTGGACATATACCAAAGAGGCATTAGCATATGACCAATTATCGCAACCTGATTCCCGGCCTGGCGCTGTCGCTGGGCCTGGCCGGCGCGGCCATCTGGGCCGCGGAGCTGCCGGCGATGAAAAGCCTGGGCCTGTCCGCCCTCACCCTCGCCATCGTCGGCGGCATGATCGTCGGCAACACTGTCTACCGTTTCATCGCCGAGCCCAGCCACCACGGCGTCACCTTCTCCAAGCAGAAGCTGCTGCGCGCCGGCATCATCCTGTTCGGCTTCAAGCTGACTTTCCAGGACATCGCCGCCGTCGGCTTCTCCGGCGTGCTGATCGACGCGCTGGTGCTGACCTCCACCTTCCTGCTGGCTTTCTGGCTGGGCCGCAAAAAACTGGGCCTGGATGAGCAAAGCGTGATCCTGATCGGCGCCGGCAGCTCGATCTGCGGCGCGGCCGCGGTGCTGGCCACCGAGCCGGTGATCAAGGCCCACGCGGAGAAAGTGGCCGTCGCGGTGGCCACCGTGGTGGTGTTCGGCACCGCCGCGATGTTCCTGTGGCCGCTGATGTACGACGCGGTGCGCCACCTGGGCATCTCCGAATTCAGCTACGGCCTGTTCGCCGGCTCCACCATCCACGAAGTGGCGCAGGCCGTCGCCGCCGGCAAATCGGTCAGCGACGCGGCGATGAACACCGCGGTGATCACCAAGATGATCCGCGTGATGATGCTGGCACCGTTCCTGATCGGCCTGTCCGCCTGGCTGGCCGCCAAGCACAGCGGCGGCAAAACGCAGAAGCAGCCGATCTCCATCCCCTGGTTCGCCGTCGCCTTCCTCGCCGTGGCCGGCTTCAACTCCTTCGACCTGCTGCCGCGCGCGCTGCTGCAACAGATCATCTCGCTGGACAACCTGCTCTTGGCCGCCGCGATGGGCGCGCTGGGCCTGACCACCCACATCTCGGCCATCCGCCAGGCCGGCGCCAAGCCGCTGCTGTTGGCCAGCGCGCTGTTCGGCTGGCTGATCGTCGGCGGCGGCCTGATCAACGCCGGCGTCGCGGCGCTGCTGCATTGACGCCCCTCCACGCCAAGAAAGTACGCATGAAAAAACGCCCGGCGAAACCGGGCGTTTTTCTATGCCGAGCCGCCAGGGCTCAACATGGGCACTTCTTCACGCTCTTGCCGCCATAGCGCTGCTCCTGGCAGTAGCGGAAGAACGCCTCGCGGCTCATCACCTGGGCCTCGGGGTCGAAACGGCGGCGGCTGCTGACATAGACGTCGTAGTCGCGCTGTCCCACCATCAACCGGGCGGTATGCACCACCGCCCGCCACAGTTCAGCCATTGGCGCCTCCCTCCCGGTATACCGCCGGCACTTCCTTGGCCGTCACCCACTTCACCGCCAGCGACTTGCGGATCACCTGGATGCCGAACACCAGCATCGCCAGCACCACCGCCATGAACAGCGCGGTCAGCGTGGCGTCCACATAATCATTGAAGATGATCTGCTGCATTTGCGCCATATTCTTCGCCGGCGCCAACACCTCGCCCTTGGCGGCGGCGGCGGAGAACTTGTCGGCGTGGGCCAGGAAGCTGATCTTGGGGCTGGCGTCGAACAGCTTTTGCCAGCCGGCGGTCAGCGTGGCCAGCAGCAGCCAGACGGTGGGAAGCGCGGTCACCCACACGTAGCGCGTCTTCAGCATTTTCACCAGCACCACGGTGGCCAGCGTCAGCGCGATGCCGGCCAGCATCTGGTTGGCGATGCCGAACAGCGGCCACAAGGTGTTGATGCCGCCCAGCGGGTCCACCACGCCCTGGTACAGGAAGTAGCCCCAGGCAGCGACGGCGAGGCCGGTGGCGACGAAGTTGGCCGCCCAAGACTCGGTGTTGGCCATCGGCTTGATGAACACGCCCAGCAGGTCCTGGATCATGAAGCGCAGCACGCGGGTGCCGGCGTCTACGGTGGTGAGGATGAACAGCGCTTCGAACAGGATGGCGAAGTGGTACCAGAACGCCATCATGGTCTTGCCGCCGATCACGCCGGACAGGATGTGGGCCATGCCCACCGCCAGCGTCGGCGCGCCGCCGGCGCGCGACAGCACGGTATGCTCGCCGACGTCGGCCGCCAGCTGGGTCAGCGCGTCCGGCGTGATGACGAAGCCCCAGCCGGAGATCACCTGGGCGGCCTCCGCCGCGGTCTTGCCGATCAGGGCCGCCGGGCTGTTCATCGCGAAATAGACGCCCGGGTCCAGCACGCAGGCGGCGATCAGCGCCATGATGGCGACGAAGCTTTCCACCAGCATCGCGCCGTAGCCGATCATGCGGGCGTGGGATTCGTTCTCGATCAGCTTGGGCGTGGTGCCGGAAGCCACCAGCGAGTGGAAGCCGGACACCGCGCCGCAGGCGATGGTGATGAACAGGAAGGGGAACAGGTTGCCGGCGAATACCGGGCCGCTGCCATCGATGAACTTGGTGACGGACGGCATGTGCAGCGGCGGCGCCACGATCAGGATGCCGATGGCCAGGCCGACGATGGTGCCGATCTTGAGGAAGGTGGACAGGTAATCGCGCGGCGCCAGCAGCAGCCACACCGGCAGCACCGAGGCGATGAAGCCGTAGCCGATCAGCGTCCAGGCCAGCGTGGTGCCCTTCAGCGTGAACAGCGGCGCCAGCGTCGCGCTCTTGGCGACGTCCCCGCCGTAGACGATGGCCAGCATCAACAGGATGAAGCCCAGCACCGACACCTCGCCGATCTTGCCCGGACGGATGAAGCGGGTGTACACGCCCATGAACAGCGCGATCGGAATGGTGCAGGCGATGGTGAAGGTGCCCCACGGACTGTCGGCCAGCGCCTTGACCACCACCAGCGCCAGCACCGCCAGCAGGATCACCATGATCATCAGCACGCCGATGGAGGCGATCACGCCGGCGATGTCGCCCATCTCCTGGCGTATCATCTCGCCCAGCGACTTGCCGTCGCGGCGCATCGACAGGAACAGGATGAGGAAGTCCTGCACCGCGCCCGCCAGCATCACCCCGACCAGGATCCACAAGGTGCCCGGCAGGTAGCCCATCTGCGCGGCCAGCACCGGGCCCACCAGCGGGCCGGCGCCGGCGATGGCGGCGAAGTGGTGGCCGAACACCACCCACTTGTCGGTGGGCACGTAATCGAGCCCGTCGTTGAATTTCTCGGCCGGTGTCAGCCGACGCGCGTCGAGCTCCAGCACTTTTTCGGCGATGAAGCGGCCATAGAAGCGGTAAGCGATCGCGTAGACCGACAAGGCGGCCACCACCAGCCATACCGCGTTGATCGTCTCGCCGCGGTTGAGCGCCATCACGGCGAAGGCCGTCGCCCCCGCCAGCGCCACCAGCAGCCAGACCACGCACTGTTTGACCTGTTGCATAAGGAAGTCCCTGTTCTCTCTATTTCTCCCGGCGCTTGCGGCGGCAGCCCATCTGTCCGCCGCGATCCGGCTTGGGTACTGCTGCTTTGATTCTGTCGGCATAGCCGCCGAAACACAAGCCTGCCAGCCCGAACGGCCCGTGTTACTATTTTTGCTGGGAAATCGGGATACCTCGCAATGCCACAACACATTCTGATTGTCGAAGACGACGCCAGACTGGCCGAACTGATCGCCGCCTACCTGACCAAGCACGGTTACCAGGTCAGCCTGCACGGACGCGGCGACACCGCGCCTGCCTTCATCCTGGAAACCCGTCCGGACCTGGTGGTGCTGGACGTGATGCTGCCGGGCAAGGAAGGCTTCGACGTCTGCCGCGATGTCCGCCCCCACTACGGCGGCCGCATCCTGATGATGACCGCGCGCGACGAAGACGTGGACGAGATTCTGGGCCTGGAGCTGGGCGCCGACGACTATCTGGCCAAGCCGGTGGAACCGCGCCGGCTGCTGGCCCGCATCCGCGCGCTGTTGCGCCGCAGCGGCGGCGCCCGCCAGGAGAGCGGCGGCGTCGCCATCGAAAACGACGGCATCATCTTCGGCCAGTTCAGCATCAGCCAGGCCACCCGCGAAGCGTTGCTGGGCGACGAGCAGATCGAGCTGACCACCGCCGAGTTCGACCTGTTGTGGCTGCTGGCCACCCACGCCGGCCAGGTGCTGTCGCGCGACGACATCATGAGCGAGCTGCGCGGCATAGGCTTCGACGGCCTCGACCGCTCGATCGACGCCCGCATCTCGCGGCTGCGCCGCAAGCTGGGCGACAATCCGGACGCGCCGGCGCGGATCAAGACCGTGCGCGGCAAAGGTTATTTGTTTTCTCGCAGCGACTGGGAATAGCTGATGCCGTCCAAGAACCTGCGCGGCTGGCTGCGCCCATCGCTGGGAACGCTGTTCGCCCGCTACTTTCTGATCACCATGCTGATACAGCTGTTGATCATCATCGGCTTCGGCTTCCTGGTAACCAAGCTGTACGAGAAGAGCGACCAGGCCGGCAAGACCCTGTTCATGCGCGGCACCGTGACGTTGATCCAGGACAGGCTGCGGGAGCAGCCGCCGCAGCGCTGGAACGCCGAGCTGGCCTCCATCGCCAGCCGCTTCAGCTACCCGATCCGGCTGCTTGACCAGCCGCCCGCCGAGCTGGACGACAAGGCGCTGGCGGTGCTGGGCCACGGCCAGTCCTACCTCGACGCGGACAGCCAAATCCTGTACGCGTCCGCGCCGTCGCGCTCCAGGCTGCTGGCGCTGGGGCCGCTGGACATGCAGTCCAGCGACAGCAACTGGATCAGCGAAGACATCGAGGTGCTGCTGATCTGGATGTTGCTGTCCGGCGCCACGCTGGGCACCCTGCTGTACTTCATCCTGCGCCCGCTGTGGACCGACCTGCTGGAAGTGCGGCGCACCGCCGAAGTGTTCGCCGAGGGCGATTTCAGCGCCCGCGCCCGCTCGGCCAAGAGCCGGCTGTTCGCGCCGCTGCCGCTGGCCTTCAACAGCATGGCCTCGCGGCTGGAGCGCCAGCTGGAAACCCGCCAGGCGCTGTCGCACGCCATCGCCCATGAAATCCGCACGCCCATCGCCCGGCTGCGCTTCGGCCTGACCATGCTGGAGGAGGAGGAAGACCCGACGGAGTGGAAGCGCTACCGCGACGGCATGGAGCGCGACATGCTGGAACTGGAAGAACTGATCAGCACCAGCATGGAATTCGCCAAGCTGCGCCGCAGCGAGGTGCCGCTGCACCTGGAAACCGTGGACCTGTTCGACTGGTTCGACGACCTGATCGACCTGGTCACGCCGCTGAAGCCGCCGCACTTGTCGCTGTCGCTGGAATGCCCGCGCGAAGACGGCGCCTTCGACCGCAAGCTGATGTACATCGCCACCCGCAACCTGCTGCTGAACGCGTTCAAGTACGCCCACTCGCAAGTGAGGATGCGGGTCTATCACCAGGGCTCTCAATTGATCATGGAAGTGGACGACGACGGTTGCGGCATCCCGGAGGAAGACCGCGACAAAGTGTTCGAGCCCTTTCTGAGGCTGGACCGCAGCCGCGACCGCGCCACCGGCGGCCATGGCCTGGGCCTGTCCTTCGTGCGCTTGATCGCCGAGCACCACCACGGCCACGCCAGCGCCGGCTCCAGCGAGCTGGGCGGCGCGCGTTTTCGCATGATCATTGCGCAGCCGGCCCCTTGCGGGCAATAAGTCACTCATTGTCACAAAGCATCGACAGGAAGCCCACAGACCGCTCGCCGCCATTTGCCGATAATCCCCATCATTAGAAATGATAGGAATATGCAGAATGGTTTCCTCACGACCGGCGGCGTTGCTGGTGCATGGACTCGGCGGCACGGCCTATGATCTGGGCGCGCTGGGCCGCACCCTGGAAGACGCCGACATCGTTACCCACTCCCCGGTGCTGCCCGGTCACGGCGGCTCGCCGGAAGACCTGCTCGGCGTAGGCTGGGAGGATTGGGTGGAAAGCATTCGCGCCGAATACCGCGCGCTGAAGGCCAAGCACAAAGTGGTTCACCTGGCCGGAGTCTGCCTGGGCGGCCTGGTGGCGCTGGAAGTGGCGCGCCGCGAGAAGCATCAGGACAAGCTGGCGCTGTACGCGCCGCCGGTGTTTCTGGACGGCTGGAGCCTGCCCAAGCTGACCTGGCTGCGCCACGCGGTGTATCACGTTCCCCGGCTGGCCAAGAAAATGCGTGTGCCAGAGGTGTCGCCGTTCGGCATCAAGAACGCCCGCATCCGCAAGGCGATCCAGCAGCGTTTCGAGCGCGGCGACCGCTTCCACTACGCCTACATCCCGCTGATGTGCATCCGTGAAGTGGACCGCCTGCGCCGCCAGTTGCTGCCGCGTCTGGCCGAAATCACCTGTCCCACGCTGATCGTCCACGCCGACGAGGACGACATCACCAGCCCGCGTTCCGCCCACCACCTGATGCAATACCTGGGCGGCCCGGTGGACTTCATGCCGCTGTCCAACAGCTATCACATGGTGATGGTGGACAATGAGCGCGCCGAAGTGCTGCAGCGCAGCCTGAAGTTCTTCAACAGCCAACCCAAGCCGACGCAACCGGTCGAGCAGGCCTGCGGCTGGACCGCATTCGCGGCGGCCTGAGGCCTCCCTCCCCAACAAACAAAACCGCCCGCAACCTGCGGGCGGTTTTGTTTGCGCCCGGATCCTAGAGACAAGTCCCGGCCAACCTCTTCATGACAAATTGTTCATGTAAGTCCTGTTTTACATTTAGTTACAGAACCTACTCTCACCCTCATCACAAGCCAGACAAATCCGCCGCGTTCTTCCTAGAGAATGTTTACTCTATTAATAAAACCTAATGATTAAAATGAAACACATCATTATCGCATCCGTGTTGAGCCTGTCCGCCCTGACCGCCCACGCCGCCGACAACGGCGCCTACGTGTTCGGCAACCTGGGATACAACACCAGCAAAATGAAAATGTTCGGCGATACCGGAGGCGTGCAACTGCAAAACAACAAAGCGGGCGGCGCCAGCTGGGAAATCGGCGCCGGCTACCGCATCAGCCCCTACCTGGCGACCGAACTGTCCTACGCCGATTTCGGCAAGATGCAAGGCGACATCGCCACCCCTCGCGGCACCCTCACGCCGTCGATTGCTCTGCGCGCCGAGCGCGTGGCTGTCCTCGGCATTCTGCCGGTGGCGGACAATCTGGAAGTGTTTGGCAAACTCAGCCTGAACAATGTTCATGCCGACACCAAGCTGCAGGGTCCCGCGGGCGCCATCTCCGAGAAGAAAAGCAATGTCAAAGCCGGCGTAGGCTTCGGCGCCAGCTACGCCGTCAACAAGAGCTTGTCCGTGCGCGGCGAATACGAATACATCGCCGCCCGTTACCAGGCAGGGGACGATGCAGGCCTGAAAACCAATGGCATCAATCTGTTCAAAGCCGGCCTGAGCTACCAGTTCTAAGCCGTGCCGATTGCCCGCCGCCCGGCGGGCAATTTTCATTCCCCCTCCGCCTCATCGCCGCGATGCCGCCTCTGCTACAATCTGCCCCAACTTCCTTGCGAGACAGATTCCACCATGAGCCACCCGCATAGCGACGCCGTCAAATCCTTCCTGCTGGACCTCCAAGACCGCATCTGCGCGGCGCTGGAACAGGCCGACGGCAAAGCCCAGTTCGCCGAAGACGCCTGGAACCGCGAAGCCGGCGGCGGCGGGCGCAGCCGGGTGCTGAAGGATGGCGAGATGTTCGAGCAGGCCGGCGTCAACTTTTCCCACGTCCACGGCGACGCGTTGCCAGCGTCCGCCACCGCGCACCGGCCTGAGCTGGCCGGCCGCCGCTTCGAGGCGATGGGCGTGTCGCTGGTGATACACCCTTCCAATCCGCACGTGCCCACCAGCCACGCCAACGTGCGCTTCTTCATCGCGGAAAAGGACGGCGAGGCGCCGGTGTGGTGGTTCGGCGGCGGCTTCGACCTGACCCCGTATTACCCGCAAGAAGAAGACGCCGTGCACTGGCATACGGTGGCGCGCGATTTGTGCGCGCCGTTCGGCGGCGAGGTCTATCCGCGCTACAAGAAATGGTGCGACGAATACTTCCACCTGAAGCACCGCAACGAGGCGCGCGGCATCGGCGGCCTGTTCTTCGACGACCTCAACGAATGGGGCTTCGACCAGAGCTTCGCCTTCACCCGCGCGGTCGGCGACGGCTATCTGGACGCCTACCTGCCCATCGTCGCCCGGCGCAAGGAACAGGCCTGGGGCGACCGCGAACGCCAGTTCCAGCTATACCGCCGCGGACGCTACGTCGAGTTCAACCTGGTCTGGGACCGCGGCACGCTGTTCGGCTTGCAGTCGGGCGGCCGCACCGAATCCATCCTGATGTCGATGCCGCCGCTGGTGCGCTGGGAATACGGCTACCAGCCAGAGCCGGGCAGCCCGGAGGCCAGGCTGTACACCGACTTCCTGCCGCCGCGCGATTGGGTGTGAGTCGCCGCCGGTTACAAACGGGCAACGCACAGGGGCCGGCGGATCGGTTATCCTAGCCAGTTCGCTTTTTGACCGATTTCGATCGACGATTCCGGAATACCGATGCACACCACCAAGGCCACCGTCGTGCCGCGCGCGCAGGAGATCGCGCTGTGGCTGCTGTTCGCGCTGATCTGGTTCGGCAGCCTGGGCTACCGCGGCCTGATCCATGCCGACGAGGGCCGCTACGCGACGATCTCGCTGTTCATGCTGCACAGCGGCGACTGGATCACGCCCCGCCTCAACGGCCTGCTCTATTTCGAGAAGCCCATCCTGCAATACTGGATGGGGGCGCTGAGCTTCGCCGCCTTCGGCGTCAACGAATTCGCCGCCCGCTTCTGGCCGGGACTGACCGGCTTCCTCAGCGTGGCGGCGGTGTCGCTGACCGCGCGGCGGCTGTGGGGCATCGACGCCGGGCGCTACGCGGCGTTGGCCGCCGGCGGCATGGCCTGGATCGTCGCCAACAGCCATTTCCTGTCGCTGGACATGGGCGTCAGCTTCTTCCTGACGGTAGCCTTGTGCGGCTTCCTGCTGGCGCAGCGCGAGGAGGCGGCCCGCGAGGAAACCGGCTGGGCGATGTGGCTGACCTGGGCGGCGATGGCCGGCGCGGTGCTCAGCAAGGGCCTGATCGGCCTGTTGATCCCCGGCGCCACGCTGGTGCTGTACAGCCTGGTCAACTGGCAATGGTCATTCTGGAAACGGATGCACTGGCTCAGCGGCCTGGCGCTGTTCTTCGCGCTCACCGCGCCGTGGTTCGTGCTGGTTTCGGAGCGCAATCCGGACTTCGCCCACTTCTTCTTCATCCGCGAGCACTTCGAGCGCTTCCTCACCACCGAGCACAAGCGCACCGGCGCGCCGTGGTATTTCGCGCCCTACTTGATCCTGGGCCTGCTGCCGTGGACCACGCTGCTGCCGCGCGTGGTCAAGGATGCCTGGGCCGATCGGGGACGCAGCCTGCGCGTCGGCCGCCTGCTGCTGATCTGGTGCGTGTTCATCTTCGCCTTCTTCAGCAAGTCCAGCTCCAAGCTGCCGTCCTACATCCTGCCGATGTTCCCGGCGCTGGCGCTGATGCTGGCGCACAGCTTCAGCCGCATGGCGCCGGCCGAATTGAAAAAGCACATCGTTCTGCCCGCGCTGCTGTGGCTGGCGCTGCTGGCAGCCTGGCCGTTCGCTGGCCGCTTCGCCAGCGTCGACTCGCCGCCGGACGTGATCCTGCCCTTCGCCCATTTCATCGCCGCCGGCGCGGCGGCGTTCCTGATCGCGGCGGCCTTGGCCTGGCGCGCGCTGGGGAAGCAGCGGATGCTCGCCGCCCTCGCCGCGCTGTCCTTCGGCAGCCTGATCGCGGTGACGCTGGCGGCCAGCGGCCACGACAGCTACGGCCGTCTGAAGGGCAGCAAGGAGATCGTCGCACAGATCCAGCCCTACCTGACGCCGGACAGCGAAATCTACTCGGTCCGCTACTACGATCAGACCTTCCCCTACTATGTCGGCCGACCGGTGACGCTGGTGGACTTCGTCGACGAGTTCGAGTTCGGCGAGGGGCAGGAGCCGCAACGCTGGATGCCGCGCCTCGAACAATTCGCCGCACGCTGGCGCGCCGCGCCCAAGGCGGTGGCGATGCTGGGCGACGACACTTACCGGGAATTGCAAAAGCAGGGCCTGCCGATGAAGGTGATCTACCAGGACCCGCGGCGGATGGTGGTGGCGAAACCGTAACCCCTCCCTGGCAGAGACTGGGAAGCAAGCTTTGGATATGAATGAATGAAACTGATTGAATTCGGATTGATACTGTTCGGCGTGCTGCTCAACGCCGCCGCGCAGCTGTGTTTGAAAGCCGGCGTGCGCCAGATCGGCCACTTCGACTTCTCGCTGGCCAACGCCTGGCCGACGGCCTGGTCGCTGGCCACCAACCTGCCCATCATCGGCGGCCTGTCCTGCTACGCGATCAGCGTGGTGGTGTGGATCATGGCGCTGTCGCGGGTAGAAGTCAGCGTCGCCTACCCGATGCTGTCCATCGGCTACGTGGTCAACGCGCTCCTGGCTTACTGGATGTTCGGCGAAGCGCTGGCCGCGCAGAAGCTCGTCGGCATCGCCGTCATCATCGTCGGCGTGGTGCTGGTCGCCCGCAGCTGATTTTCGCAAAGGTCCGACATGGAATTCCTGCCCTTCACCCGTCCCGCGATAGACGAGGACACCATCGCCGCCGTCGGCGACGTGCTGCGCTCCGGCTGGATCACCACCGGTCCGCGCTGCCAGCAGTTGGAAGCCGAGCTGTCGGCCTTCTGCGGCGGCCGCCCGGTGCGGCTGGCGGCGTCGGCCACCGCCGCGCTGGAAATGGCGCTGCAGATCGCCGGCATCGGTCCCAGCGATGAAGTCATCACCTGCCCGCTGAGCTGGATCGCCACCGCCAACGTCATCATGAAGGTGGGCGCGACGCCGGTGTTCGTCGACGCCGACCCGGCCACCCGCAACATCGACCTGGCCAAGATCGAAGCCGCGATTACGCCGAACACCCGCGCCATCATCCCGGTGGACCTGGCCGGCCTGCCGGTGGACCGCGACCGGCTGTACGACATCGCCCGCCGCCACAAGCTGCGGGTGGTGGAAGACGCCGCTCAGTCCATGGGCGCCGGCTGGAACGGCCAGGCCATCGGCCGCGGCGGCGACCTGGTGTCGTTCAGCTTCCACGCCAACAAGAACATGACCAGCGGCGAAGGCGGCTGCCTGGTGCTGAACAACGCGGAAGAGGCGCGACTGTTCGAGAAACTGCGGCTGCAAGGCGTCACCCGGCTGCCGGACGGCACCATGGACGTGGACGTGCTGGGCGGCAAGGCCAACATGACCGACATCGCCGCGGCGATCGGCCTCGGCCAGTTGAAAAAGCTGGATGGCTTCAACGCCCGCCGCCGCGAGCTGGCCCGGCTGTATTTCCAGCATTTCGACCGCTCGCTGGGCTGCGAACTGCCGCCGGAAGACTTTGTGAACAGCAACTGGCACATGTTCCAGCCGCTGTTGCCGCTGGAGCGGATGCGCGTCAGCCGCGGCGAGTTCATCGCCCGGATGAAGGCGGAGAACATCGGCGTCGGCGTCCACTATCCGGCGATGCACCTGTTCGCGCTGTTCCGCGACAAAGGCTACGCCGAAGGGCAATATCCAGTAGCCGAAGACATCGGCGCCCGCACCGTCACGCTGCCGCTGTTCCCCGCGATGCGCGACGAAGACGTGCTTCGCGTCTGCCAAACCTTCAGCGCCGCGCTGCGCGCCGTTTTACACTGAGATACATGAATACCGACATCAATCTTTCCGTCGTCATCCCGGTCTACAACGAGCAGGACGTGCTGCAGGCGCTGTTCGACCGCTTGTACCCGGCGTTGGACGCGCTGAACCTGCGCTACGAGATCGTGTTCATCAACGACGGCAGCCGCGACAAGAGCGCGGCGATGCTGGCCGACCAGTTCTCCCAGCGCCCCGACGTCACCCGCGTGGTGCTGTTCAACGGCAACTTCGGCCAGCACCGCGCCATCCTCGCCGGCTTCGAACACAGCCGCGGCGAGCGCGTGGTGACGCTGGACGCCGATCTGCAGAATCCGCCGGAAGACATCCGGCTGCTGCTGGCCGAGATGGACAAGGGCCACGACTACGTCGGCTCCATCCGCCGCCAGCGCAACGACAGCATGTGGCGCCACCTGGCCAGCCGGGCGATGAACCGTCTGCGCGAGAAGCTCACCCGGATCAAGATGACCGATCAGGGCTGCATGATGCGCGCCTACAGCCGCCGCATCATCGACACCATCAACCAGTGCAACGAGCTGCATACCTTCATTCCGGCGCTGGCCTACCAGTTCTCGCAGCACCCGACCGAGATCGTCGTCGGCCATGAGGAGCGCTTCGCCGGCGAGTCCAAGTACTCGCTGTACAGCCTGATCCGGCTGAACTTCGACCTGATGACCGGCTTCTCCATCGTCCCGCTGCAATGGTTCTCGCTGATGGGCATGGCGGTGTCGGCCGGCTCCGGCCTGCTGGTGGTCTACCTGCTGCTGCGCCGGCTGATCCTGGGGCCGGAAGTGGGCGGCGTGTTCACGCTGTTCGCCCTCGCTTTCTTCCTGATCGGCCTAGCGCTGTTCGGCATCGGCCTGTTGGGCGAGTACATCGGCCGCATCTACCAGGAAGTGCGCTCGCGCCCGCGCTACGTGATCCAGGCGGTGCTGGAGCGGAAAGAGAGCCAGGCATGAGCCGCGCCGTCGTCTTCGCCTACCACAACGTCGGCGTGCGCTGCCTGAAGGCGCTGATCGGCCGCGGCGTCGAGGTCGCGCTGGTGGTCACCCATCAGGACAACCCGAACGAGAACATCTGGTTCGCC
Organism: Chromobacterium vaccinii; assembly: GCF_000971335.1. Taxonomy (GTDB): domain Bacteria; phylum Pseudomonadota; class Gammaproteobacteria; order Burkholderiales; family Chromobacteriaceae; genus Chromobacterium; species Chromobacterium vaccinii. The sequence goes on along the minus strand of NZ_JZJL01000008.1, from coordinate 19,345 downwards.
AGCGTGTCCCAAGTCGCCCGCGATTACGGCATCCCGGTCATCACGCCGGACGATCCCAACGCGCCGGAAGTGGTGGAGCAGGTCCAGGCCTGCCAGGCCGATTTCCTGTTCTCCTTCTACTACCGCCACATGCTGAAGGCGCCGCTCTTGGAGGCCGCCCGGCGCGGCGCGTACAATATGCACGGCTCGCTGCTGCCCAAGTACCGCGGCCGGGTGCCGATCAACTGGGCCGTCATCCACGGCGAGACCGAAACCGGCGCCACGCTGCACCAGATGAACGTCAAGCCGGACAACGGCCCGGTCGTCGACCAGATGGCGGTGCCCATCCTGCCGGACGACTCCGCCGACGAGGTGTTCGCCAAGGTGACCGTCGCCGCCGAAATGGTGCTGTGGCGCAGTCTGCCCGGCCTGATCGCCGGCGACGCGCCGCACGTCCAGCAGGATCTGAGCCTGGGCGGCTACTTCGGCGGCCGCAAGCCGGAAGACGGCCGCATCGACGCGCTGGCCTCGGCCGAGCGGCTGCACGATTTCGCCCGCGCGCTGACCCGGCCGTTCCCCGGCGCTTTCGCCGACACCGCCGCCGGCCGCCTGCTATTGTGGAAAACGCTGCGGGCGGGCCGCGCGGCGCCGGCTGAACGCGCCGAGCTGCGCTGCGCCGACGGCCGCTTGTGGCTGCATTGCGCCGACGGCGGCCGCCTGGCGGTGCTGGAAGCCGAGCTGGCCGGCCAGCCGCTGACCGCCGACAACTTCGCCGCCCGCGTCGCCGCCGACGCGCTGGCGCTGTGAACCGATTACCGAATTCGATTTTCCGCCCGCGGGCGGTTGAGGACATCCAATGAAAAAAGTACTGATCCTGGGCGTGAACGGCTTCATCGGCCACCACCTGACCAAACGCATCATCGAGACCACCGACTGGCACATCTACGGCATGGACATGCACGATGACCGCGTGGCCGAGTGGAAGGACCACCCGCGCTTCCACTTCTTCGAAGGCGACATCACCATCAACAAGGAGTGGATCGAGTACCACGTCAAGAAGTGCGACGTGGTGCTGCCGCTGGTAGCCATCGCCACCCCGTCCACCTACGTCAACAACCCGCTGCGCGTGTTCGAGCTGGACTTCGAGGCCAACCTGCCCATCGTCCGCCAGTGCGTGCAGTACAAGAAGCACCTGGTGTTCCCGTCCACCTCGGAAGTGTACGGCATGAGCCAGGACGCCGAGTTCGACCCGGAAAACTCCCAGCTGGTCTACGGCCCGATCAACAAGCCGCGCTGGATCTACGCCTGCTCCAAGCAGCTGATGGACCGCGTGATCCACGCCTACGCGATGGAAGAAGGCCTGAACTACACGCTGTTCCGCCCGTTCAACTGGATCGGCGGCGGCCTGGACAACATCAATACGCCGAAGGAAGGCTCCAGCCGCGTGATCACCCAGTTCCTGGGCCACATCGTCCGCGGCGAGACCATCAAGCTAGTTGACGGCGGCCACCAGAAGCGCGCCTTCACCTATGTCGACGACGGCATCAGCGCGCTGATGAAGATCATCGAGAACAAGGACGGCAAGGCCTCCGGCCAGATCTACAACATCGGCAACCCGGTCAACAACTACTCGATCCGCGAACTGGCGCAAATGATGCTGGACCTGGCGCGCGTCTATCCGGAATACCAGCTGAACGCCGACAAGGTGCAAGTGGTGGAAACCACCTCCGGCCAGTACTACGGCAACGGCTACCAGGACGTGCAGAACCGCGTGCCGAAAATCGCCAACACCATGGCCGATCTGGACTGGAAGCCGACGGTGACCATGGCCGACGCCTTGCGCGGCATCTACGACTACTACCGCGACCAGGTGGCGGCCAGCCGCGACCTGTCGGAGTAAAGCACTACCCGGCAGGCCGATCAACGATATATAGCGGATAGTTGATCGGCAGCCACCTTAAGCCCCTTTGGCCCGAGCCGGTGAAACACTCTTGGGCCGGGGGCCTTTGAGCCGCCGTTTTTTTGATCGGCGGCGCCTGGCTCAAGAGTGTTTCATCGGGGTTTCTCGGGCCGTAGGGGTCGCCTGGGATTGCTAAGGGGCTGGCGAGACAGCCCCTTGCCCGTCCGGCGGGCGGAACCGCCATCGAAATCATCGTCCGCGCAGCGGACTCCATTTCTTTCCGCTATCGAACCGTCCCTGAAGAAAAGCGTTCTCTCCACACCAATCGAATCTTTCCTTCACGCGCCGCCACATCAAGATCGTCCCCTACTCCCCAACCTGGCCGCAACGCTTCCAAGCCGAGCGTCAGTCGATCCTGTCCGCCCTCGGCCCGCTAGCCGACTCCTGCGCGATCGAGCACATCGGCAGCACCGCCGTGCCCGGCCTCGCCGCCAAACCCATCATCGACATCATGCTAGGACTGCCCGCTCTCAACGACATAGCGCCGTATATCCCGGCTCTGAAATCGGCAGGCTTCCATCTTCAGCCGCAGATGGCCGCCGCCATGCCGGATCGGCATTACTTCGCCAAACCGGCCGCCCATCCGCGCGAAGTCCATCTGCACGCGGTGGCGCTGGACAGCGCCTTCTGGAGCGACAAGCTGGCCTTCCGCGACGCGCTGCGCGCCGATGAACCACTGGCCGGGCAATATGCCGATCTGAAACGGCAACTGGCGTACGATCACAGTGGCGACCGCGCCGCGTACACTGACGCGAAGAGCGGATTTATCGCCTCCGTGTTGGCGATGGCGGCCGGAAAACCGCACGGCAAGCCCGCCGCGCGGTAAACTCGCCAGCGATTCCGAATACTTGAACCTGCCATAACAATGAAAAAACTCGCCCTGAAGATAGACGTCGACACCTGGCGCGGCACCCGCGAAGGCGTGCCGCGGCTGATGGAGGCGCTGAAGCGGCATGACGCCGGCGCCACCTTCCTGTTCAGCCTGGGCCCGGACCACACCGGCCGCGCGATCAAGCGCGTGTTCCGCCCCGGCTTCCTGTCCAAGGTGTCGCGCACCTCCGTCGTCGAACACTACGGCATCCGCACGCTGCTGTACGGCACCGTGCTGCCGGGCCCGGACATCGGCCGCCGCGAGGCGGCCCTGCTCCGCGGCGTGCGCGACGCCGGCTTCGAGGTAGGCATCCATTGCTGGGACCACATCAAGTGGCAGGACTACGTCGCCGGCAAGGACGCGGCCTGGACCCGCGCCGAGATGCACAAGGCCGCCCGGCGCTTCCGCGAGATCTTCGGCGAGGAGGCCCGCACCCACGGCGCCGCCGGCTGGCAGATCAACGACGCGGCGCTGGCCTACCAGCAGGAGCTGGGCATGCGCTACGCGTCCGACGGCCGCGGCAGCCACCCGTTCCAGCCGCTGGACGCCGCCGGCCGGCCGCTGGGCGTGCCGCAGCTGCCGACCACGCTGCCGACGCTGGACGAGCTGATCGGCCTGGATGGCCTGAGCAACGACAACGTCCACGAGCGCCTGCTGCAGCTGACCGAGGCCGAGACCGCCACCGGCCACGTCTACACGCTGCACGCGGAGCTGGAAGGCATGCGGCTGATGGAAGTGTTCGAGCGCCTGCTCGCCGGCTGGAAGCGGCAAGGCTACCAACTGGTCAGCTGCGCCGATCTGTTCGACAGCCAGGATCTCGCCAAGCTGCCGTCCGGCCGGGTGGTGATGGGAGAGATTCCCGGCCGCAGCGGCACGCTGGCGCTGCAGGCCTGATCCGCCTTGCCGAACGCCCCGTCCGCGCGGGGCGTTTTGCATGGAAGGGCTATGCTGAAAGCCTACCCCTACCGGAAACGCCGTCATGGACATCGCCAACCTCGAACGCCTTCTGCTGATCAGCCTGGCCTTCCACTACGCCGTGTTGATCCTCTGGTTCTGTCTGTTTTTCTTCCGCCGCGGCTGGCTGTACCGGCTGCACAGCCGCTGGTTCAGCCTATCCGAGCCGGCGTTCGATCTGCTCAACTACGGCGGCATCGGCCTGTACAAGATCCTGGTGTTCGTGTTCAACCTGGCGCCGCTGCTGGCGCTGTGGCTGACGGCGCGCTGAGGCTCGCCGCCATTCGGCAAACGCCATCATCCCCGACGCTTGCCTGCCTGCCGCTCGATGGCAGAGTCAGGAACACGTCATCTCACAGGCCTCAGGATCAATACGCGCTGGCAGGGATTGTAACTTCAGCACGTCATGGCGATGCGGTGCCAATTCCGGTTTTGACCAGCGGCGCCAAGCCTCGCCGCTTTCTTAGCTCTCCTGCTGCCGATACCGGGCCATTTCCCACCACCCCGTTCTCCATCCCTAGCCAGTCTGGCCAGCTCCCACATTCATGGCCTTCCATGTGATACCCATCGCGGCTCGCAGCCATCCAAATATTTACATGGGTTAATTTTTAAAAATAAAATATTCTTTCCGCTTGCCACTCTTGATGGAGCATGCACATGCTTAATGCGATCAGCCCATCGTCCTCCCCGATAACGACAAGCTCGCGCAGCGAGGCGGCCAAGCCCGCCGCCGCCAATCCGGCGAACGCCTCAAGTCCAAGCAGCGTGGAGACGCAGATCTCTCCGCTCGCCCGCTTGCTCGGCGAGAGCATGTCCCTGATGCAACAGCGTGAAAGCGCGCTGAGCCGCGGCGAAATGGCCAGCATCGCCGACTCCGCGCTGAATGCGATTTGCGGCCCGGGCTACGACGCGCTCAAGTCCGTCCATTACCAGCAAAAACCATCCGATCCCGATCCGGCCAGACAAAAACTGGCGGCCGACGCCAACGCATTTCTCGAGGCGGATGGAAAAAACAGCCAACACGCGCTGAACCCGTTTGCCGGGCTCAACCGCGAGGAGCTGGATGCGGTGGCATCAGACGATAGCGGCCGCTACACCGTGAATGAACGACGCGCCGCTTATTTGGAGGCTTATGACATGGAACAGGCCTGGCGCCGGCAAGTCATGGCCGCTGGCCAGGCTGAGCGCGAGGCCACGGGGTCCCGGCGTCATTTCTACGAAGAAATATTGAATCATTACCAAGCCTTGCCCCTGCTGGAACAATCCCTCTATCCGGCAAGCTACAGCCAGAAATTACAGGCCCATATCCAGAGAGAGCCGGCCGTCGTAAACGACGGTTTCGACTGGCACCAAAAATTCCCCCTAGCCGCCGACGACAAGACCCCCAACTAAGCAACTGACAAACAGACGATATGCACAAGATCACGCTTGCCGCTGTACTGCTTGGATTAAGCTCCAGCATCGCCCTTGCCGGCCCGACCGTTACCGTCACCGTCAAAAACCAAGGCAAAACCGATGTCCGATACCAGGTGATCGGCAAAAATGAAATCGAAACCCAGGCGAACGCCTCGCCGAAACCCGTCTCCGTAGTGCCGGCAGGCCGCAGCGACACTTACTATATCGCCAGCCCGCTCAGCCCCGACGTCAACTACGCCTTCGTTCGCTACACCGACGGCGCGCGCCAGTGCGAATTCCGCACCACCTTCGTCAATGTGCCCAAGCCGGGCGGCCTGTTGAACAATGGCGTGATTCCCAAAGTGCCGCAGTGGAACAAGACCGCCACCGGCAGCGGCGGCGCGTTCTGCAATGCCGAGATCACCTACTACAACATGGCCACGCTGGAGTGGTCGGTCGAGTTCACCATGCGCTGAGGCGCGTAGCCGAACAAACGCAAACGGCGACGGTCTCGCGACCGCCGCCGTTTTTGTTGCCGCCGGAGCCGGCTTACAGCTCGCGCTTGTTCAGGAACAGCGTCAGGCTGAGCCCGCCCTCGCCGTCGTTCTGCGATTGGATGTTCTTCAAGGTGATGCCCGACGGCAGCAGCACGCTGATGCCATGGCCGACGCCGTAGCGCGACAGCGTCTTCTCCAGTTGCTTGGCCACGCCCTTGGCCGGCAGCCTGGCTTCGTCGTCCAGCTCGAAGCCGTACGACTCCGCCGCGCTGCCCAGCGCCACTTCCACCTGCTCGCGCGGCACGAAGCGCTCGGCGGCTGCGGTCAGCGCCTTGGCCTGCACCTCCTCCGGCTGGCTTTCCACCAGCTGCAGCAATTCGTCCTTGAAGCGCGCTTGTTGCATCGGGTCTTCAATCTCGCCCGACAGCTGCTCCACCACGCTGGCCAGCATCTTGCTGCTGGACGCCTTGTCCGGCACCCGCAGCGCCTTCAGGAAATCGTCCAGCCAGAACTTGGCCTCGCGGCTCAGGCGGTCCACCGCGTACACCGTCGGGCCGTGCTCCAGAATCAGCGCGCCCTTGTCGATCAAACGCGGATTGATGCCGGAGGCGTGGCTGATGTCGAACACGCCGGCGCCGTCAATGATGGTGAGGAAGTCGTCGCGGATCTCGGACTTGAACACGCCCAGCGCGCGCATGTCGCGGTCGCCGTCGGACAAGCCGGCGAACTGGATCACCAGCAGGTCGCCGGCGCTGATGTTGGGGTGCTGCGAGCGGCCGTACAAATGCTTGGCGATGCGCTGCGACACCTCGAGGAAATCCACCTCGCCGCGGAAGAACTGGCGGGTGTAATGGTAGATCTCGTTCAGGTTGAGATCGGTCTCGTGGACGAACTGGTGCTTCTTGCGATCGGAGACGATGCCCTTCAGATAGCCGTCCAGCAACAGGCCGGAAACCGCCTCGTCCACCATCGTGGTGCGCTCGGACAGCTGCAGCGGCTCGCCGCGCGTCGGGTTGCCCACCCGGTGCACCACCATGCACTCCACTCTAGATTCCGCTATCACCATCGCCGCGCTCCCGCAAAAGAATGCGCGATTATTGTCGCGCCCCGCCGGCTTGGCAAGCGCTGCCGGCCAGACTGTCGGCGAGAAAATCCACCAGCAGCCTCACCTTGGGGCTGAGCTGGCGATTGTGCGGGTACAGCGCCCAGATGCCCTCCTCCGGCTCGGCGTAGTCGGCCAGCACCTCCACCAGCGCGCCGCTCTCCAGATAGGCCGCCACGTAGTAATCGGGCAACTGCGCCAGGCCCATGCCCCGCACCGCGGCCTCGGCCAGCGGCGCGGCGGTGCTGCAGCGCATCCGGCCCTGCACCCGGAAGGTCTGCCGGCGGCCGTTCACCTGCAGATGCCAGCCGTCGTTGCCGATCTGCAGGCACTGGTGCTGCAGCAACTCCTGCGGCCGCCGCGGCACGCCGTGGCGGGCCAGGTAGTCCGGCGACGCGCAGACGTGATGGCGCCGCTGCCCCAATTTGCGCGCCATCAGCGAGGAGTCGGTCAGGCGGCCTATCCGTATCGCCAGATCGTAGCCGTCGTGCACCAGGTCTTGCACCTGGTTGGACAGATCCAGGCTCACCTCCAGCAGCGGATAGCGCTGCATGAACTCCAGCACCAGCGGCGCGATATGGCTGTGGCCATAGGCCAGCGGCGCGGTCAGCTTCAGCTGGCCTTGCGGCTCGGCCTGCAACTGCGACACCGCCTGCTCGGCGTCCCCCAGCGACTCCAGCAACTGGCGGCAGTGCGTCAAATACAACTCGCCGGCCTCGGTCAGGCTGAGCTGGCGGGTGGTGCGGTACAGCAGCCGCGCGCCCAGCCTCTCTTCCAGCTGGCCCACCTGGCGGCTGACCTGGGCGATGGAGATGCCCAGCCGCCGGGCTGCCCGGGTAAAGCTGCCGCTATCGGCCACGGCGGCGAATTCCTGCATTCCTTCCCAACTGGCCATTTTTTCTCCATGGAAAAAATCATTTACCAATCTGGCCGATTATCGACAACCAGCAAAAAAATACAATGGTCGATTATCCAAATACCCGTCAACGTGGAAAAGGAATCGCTGATGAGCCAGGACATCATCCGCTGCAAGGCCGCCGTGGCCTGGGCCGCCGGCCAGCCGTTGAGCATCGAAGAAATCGAAGTGCATCCGCCCAAAGCCGGCGAAGTGCGCGTGAAGATGGTAGCCACTGGCGTCTGCCACACCGACGCCTTCACCCTGTCCGGCGAAGATCCGGAAGGCGTGTTCCCCTGCATTCTCGGCCACGAAGGCGGCGGCATCGTCGAATCGATCGGCCCCGGCGTCACCAGCGTGGCGGTGGGCGACCACGTGATCCCGCTGTACACGCCGGAATGCCGCGAGTGCAAGTTCTGCCTGTCCGGCAAGACCAATCTGTGCCAGAAGATCCGCGCCACCCAGGGCAAGGGCCTGATGCCGGACGGCACCAGCCGCTTCTCCAAGGACGGCCAGCCCATCTACCACTACATGGGCACCTCCACCTTCAGCGAATACACAGTGCTGCCGGAAATCTCGCTGGCCAAGGTGAACAAGGCCGCGCCGCTGGAAGAAGTGTGCCTGCTGGGCTGCGGCGTCACCACCGGCATGGGCGCGGTGGTCAACACCGCCAAGGTCAAGGCCGACGACAGCGTGGCCGTCTTCGGCCTGGGCGGCATCGGCCTGTCCGCCATCATCGGCGCGCGCATGGCCGGCGCCGGCCGCATCATCGGCATCGACATCAACGAAGGCAAGTTCGAGCTGGCGAAAAAGCTGGGCGCCACCGACTGCGTCAATCCCAGCCATTTCGACAAGCCGATCCAGGATGTGATCGTGGAAATGACCGACGGCGGCGTCGACTTCTCCTTCGAGTGCATCGGCAACGTCAAGGTGATGCGCGCGGCGCTGGAGTGCTGCCACAAGGGTTGGGGCGAATCGGTGATCATAGGCGTGGCCGGCGCCGGCCAGGAAATCTCCACCCGCCCGTTCCAGCTGGTGACCGGCCGGGTATGGCGCGGCTCCGCCTTCGGCGGCGTGCGCGGCCGCACCGAGCTGCCGGAATACGTGGAGCGCTATCTGAAGGGCGAATTCCGCCTTGACGACTTCATCACCCACACCATGCCGCTGCAGCGCGTCAACGAGGCTTTCGAGCTGATGCACGAGGGCAAAAGCATCCGTTCGGTGATCCATTACGCGCCGGAGCCGGCATGAGCGGGCTGGAGAAGATAGCCGACAACCTGGCCTTCGGCGGCCGCCAGCAGCAATGGCTGCACGACTCGGAAGCGCTGTCCTGCCGGATGCGCTTCAGCGTGTACCTGCCGCCGGCGACCGAGCACGGCAAGCTGCCGTGGCTGCTATGGCTGTCCGGCCTCACCTGCACCGACGAGAACTTCAGCCACAAGGCCGGCGCGCAGCGGCTGGCGGCCGAGCTCGGCATCGCGCTGGTGATGCCGGATACCAGCCCGCGCGGCGAAGGCGTGGCCGACGATCCGGCCTACGATCTGGGCCAGGGCGCCGGCTTCTATCTCAACGCCGAGCGCGAGCCGTGGCGCGGCCACTACCGGATGTACGACTACGTCAGCCAGGAGCTGCCGGCGCTGTTGCGCCGCCATTTCCCGCTGAACGGCCGCTGCGCGATCGCCGGCCATTCGATGGGCGGCCACGGCGCGCTGGTCTGCGCGATCCGGCGGCCGCAGGACTACGTGTCGGCATCGGCGTTCAGCCCGATCTGCCAGCCCACCCAGGCGCCGTGGGGCCGCAAGGCCTTCGCCGCCTACCTGGGCGACGACGAGGCGGCCTGGGCCGAATGGGACGCCAGCCTGCTGCTGGCCGAGCGCGGCTGCCCGCTGCCGCTCAGGGTGGACATCGGCCTGGCCGACGCCTTCCTGGCCGAGCAGCTGCGGCCGGACGCCCTGCAGCAGGCGGCGCGCCGCGGCGACGCGCGGCTGGAGCTGCACCGCCACGCCGGCTACGACCACAGCTACTATTTCGTCGCCAGCTTCATCGACGAACACCTGCGTTTCCACGCCCGCCACCTGCTGGCCTGAGGCCGACCCAGGACGCAAAAAAGCCAGGCTCGAGAGCCTGGCTTTTTTTTTGTTTGAGTCTGGTGGAGGGAGAAGGATTCGAACCTTCGAAGGCTTAGCCGCCGGATTTACAGTCCGGACCCGTTGACCGCTGGGGTAACCCCTCCAGAGCGGCGCATCTTATCGGCTCGCAATATAACTGTCAACACCTCGCGGCGCGCGAAAGCGCTTCGCGCCGGATCCCGCTTCCCGATCGATGCCTCCTCTGCCGGTCCGCCATCGAAACCGCAATCCGCATCGGCATGCCGTAGCGATGAGATTTGCGGCAAGAGCGATTCGAGCGCGATGCCCGTTCCCGCCCTTCACAGACGCTTGCCCGCGCCGTTTTCTCCATGGAACGCCCTATTCAAGGCCAATGTCAGCAACATTGATGCATCGCTTCGTCGCCATCGGCTGATTCCCCTCCGCCGCCGGCTTCAAATCGGATGCCAGACCGCGGAAAAACGATGCATATTCCCAAGCCCGTTTCACGTCCCGCCCCTCAGCCCGCCAGGCTCGACAGCTTTCCGCTGTTCGAGAACCTGCCCCAGGATTTGATGCAGCATATCGAACGCCATGCCACGCCGGTCAACGGCAGGCAGAGCAAGCTGCTGTTCTTGCGAGGCGACACGGAAGAGTTCATCGCGCTGGTGCTGCAGGGCAACGTCTACCACACCCTGCAGGAACCGGACGGCCACGAGGTCATCATCGACCGCTCAGGCCCCGGAGAAATAGTCGGGGAAAGCGCGCTGCTGCACTTGAGCCGCCGAAACTGCACCGCGCAACTGAGCCGCGACTGCCGTCTGCTGCTGCTGGATCAGAAGCATTTCCGCGCCTTGCAAGACGCGCCTCAACTGATGTCCCGCATCCAGCAGCAACTGTGCCGACGGTTGCAGCGCATCAGCAACTTCGTCGAAACCGTCTGTCTTTATCGGCTGGAGGCCCGGTTGGCCAGGCATCTGTTGATGGAGATCGATCTTCGCGGCCATCCCGGCCCCAACGGCCCCATCCTGCTGCTGAACATGAACCAGGCCATACTCGCCTCCATGCTCAACGCCAGCCGCCCTCGGCTTAACGCGCAGCTTAAGCAATGGCAGCGCAATGGGTTGATCCAGCTGTCCCGCCACATGCTGCAAGTCTGCGACCCGGTCCGACTCAGACAGATCGCCCAATACCCAGATAGGCAAATTAAATATTTTAAATGATAAAAATATTTAAATGTCACATCGGTAACTGAGCGGATTTCCCAGCTTCGCCATCCTGCAATCCCCATTGTCATGAACGGATGGCGACATGCTTAACCAAAACGTTGTTTCCTCCTCCAATCTTGGCCACTGTTTCGAGCCGGTCTGGCGAGAAATCCACGCCAAGCTGCAGCGCCGCGCCCGCCACTTGTGCAAAGGAGATATCCATCGCGCCGACGAGTTGCTGTCGGACACCGCCCTCAAGGTCCACCTTTACCTGCAGCACTCTCCGGAGCGCGTGCAAAACCTGGCCGGATTCCTGTTCCTGGCCCTGAATCACGCGTTTCTGGATTTTGTCCGCAGCCAACGCCGGGAGGGACGGGTGATCGATCCGGATTCCGACCTGGATAGCGCCCCTGTCCATGCCCACGCCGGCGGCACCCCCACCCCGGAACAGCAGCTTTCTTTGAAACAGCAGCTCGCCTGGATGGACACGGCGCTCGCTGGGCTTAAGCCGCAACAGCAATTATTGTTCAAGCTGAAGTTCGAGGAAGACCTGTCCTATTCGCAGATCGCCTCGCTGCTGGGAATCAACGAAGCGCTGGCGCGCAAACGGGTGGAACTGCTGCGCAAATCGCTGCGCAAGCGGATGGAGCGGTAATGTTCGCGCCGCGCCTTGCCCGCAAGGCGATCCTGATTCTCCATCCCGCGCGTTCGCGGGACAGGCGCGGTGCCATTCCGGCGACAACCCGGATTTGTAACGCAGGGAAATTTTCACAGGGCTCATAGCGGCGCGTCCGTATGGCAAGCGCATGGCGCCTCTTCCCCATCAACCGCGATTCAGGAGCAATCATGGCAGACACCACAGTCAATGGACAAATCACCGACGCCGTCACCCAGACCAACGTCAAAGTCGTGGCCGAAGCTCCTGCCCAGGCCATGGCCGCGCTGTACCAAGTAGCCAGCCACTCGGCCGGTTTGGCGCTGCAAAACTCGGTGCACAGCCAGCAGGCGCTGAACCAGATCAACAGCGCGGTGATTTCCAAGGCGGTGTCCATGATCCTCTCTGTCGGCGAGAAGGTCTGACGCCCCGCGTCAAGGAGAACTGAACCATGGACTGGAAAGGAATATTCGGTTTGAAAAAACCGGCGACACCCGCAACGCCGGCTGCCGACACCGCGCAACCGAGCCCGCAAGGCAGCGGCAGCCCGCCGCCCCAGACGGATGCCGGCGCGAAATCCGCGTCGGACAGCGGCGCGGCGGCAAGCCCCCGGCAAGAGCCGGCAGGCGCCTCCCCCTCCGGCGGGCAGGCTTCCGCCCGGTCGAGCGACGCGGCATCCGCCCCGCCCTCCGCCAACCCCTTGCGCGAATTCACCGCCAAGCTCGGCATCTCTCCGACCGGAAGCGGGGACACCTCGGCGTTGAATAGCCAAATCGTGCAGGCGGTGCAGCTGACCAACAGCGAAACCGCCGCTTACGCCAGCAACCAGATCGCGGTCGCGCCCAACATGATGATCACCCAGGCCAGCGGCCTGGTGGCGCAAGCCGGCGCCAACTACTTCGACGGCGCCAGCAAACTGGCTCTCGCCAGCAAAAGCGTGCTGTTGAAAAACATGACTGAGAAGTTCGCCGCGGAGGACTTGAAGGGCGCCGCGGAAGACGCGCTGGGCATACTGATCACCGACCTGCTGGTCGGCACCGCCGCCGCGGCGGCGGCCGCCGCCGGCGCGATAGAAGCCGAAGCGGCGCACTTCGCCCTGGACAGGATAGACGAGAGTTTGAGCAAATATCAGGACTTGCTGGACAAACGCGGCGGTTGAGGGCGCCCTTCCGGCCGGCCTCAACGCCGGCGCGGAGCCCGCCGGCGACCTCCTCATCCGGAGCGTCCCACCGCCGCTCCGCGGCGCGCATCCGTCCTGCCCCGCCTCACAAACCGGCGGTTTGCGCGTCCAGCCATGAATACCTCCCTCAGCCAAACAGCCATGAGCCTGCCAGACCCAACGGACGCCCCCCGCGGCCCTCTCCCTGGGCTAAGCAAAAGTCCAGTGCATCTGCTGTCCGCCCTCGTCGCGCTGGCCACGGACAAGCTGTGGGACACGATACTGCCGGACATGGCCAGGCTTCTGCCTCCGCTGGAAAAGGAACGGTTCTTTCTGTGCGCCGGCCTGCTGCTGCTGGGCCTCATCACCCTCAGCGCCACCCTGACCCAACGCTGGGTGGACAGGGATGGGCTTGGCGTGGCCCTGGCCAAAGGGCTAGCCATGGGCATCCTGGCCGGTCTGCCATACTCATTTGGTTCCACCGCACTAGGGCTGATCTTCATCGGCTGGTCAGGCATCAACGAATTGCAAAAGTTTGAGCAGTGAATCTCATCGTCCCCCTGGAGAGTCAAACCATGCATCCAACACGCAATGCGTTCATCCGCCTGTCGCGCGCCGCGGCGTTGCTGGCGGCGCTGGCCTCAGGCCAGGCACTGGCGGCAAGCGCGCCGCCACTGCCCGCGCTGGGCGCCGATCCCAAACAAAACACGGTATCCGGCCTCTCATCCGGCGCCTTCATGGCGGCCCAATACAGCGTCACCTATTCAGCCAGCGTAGCCGGCGCCGGCATCGTCGCCGGCGGCCCGTTCTATTGCGCCGGCCTGAACAAGCTGGGCGGCGCAGACCGCTTCATGCTGACCGCCAGCAATCAATGCATGCGGCCGCAAGGCGCTGCGCCCTCCGGCGCGGCCGCCTGGAAGGAGGCGCAGCAGTTCGCCCGGGACGGCGCCATCGACCCGGTGGACAACATCAAGCGCCAGCGGCTGTATATCTTCACCGGCGCGTCCGACAGCGTGGTCTATCCCAAGGTGGTGGCCCAGACGCGCGCCTTTTACCTGAACGCTGGCGTGCCGGAATCGCAGATACGCTACGTGGACACCGTCAATGCCGGCCACGCGCTGCTCACCTCCAACCCGGGGGACGAAGCCTGTCCCGTCAACGTGTCGCCCGCCGCCGGCAGCACCAAGACCAATCTCAACAACTGCGGCTTCATGCAATCGCAAGACATCCTGCGCCAACTGTACGGCAACGACCTGAAGCCGCCGGCGGCCAAATTGTCCGGCGAACTGCTGGACTTCGACCAGACCGAATTCTCCCAGAGCCGCTACACCGGTTTGTCCGACATCGGCCATGTCTACGTCCCGGCGGCTTGCCGCAAGCAGAGCTGCCGCGTGCACGTGGTATTCCACGGCTGCACTCAGGAAGACAGCCGCATCGGCAACCGCTACTACACCAGCACCGGCTACAACCAGATGGCCGACCGCAACCGCATCATCGTGCTGTACCCGCAGATCCGCACCGACCCCAAGCGCAACCCGCAAGGTTGCTGGGACTTCTGGGGCTATAGCAGCAAGGATCCGGTCCGGCCCGACTTCTACGCCCGAACCGCGCCGCAGATGTCCGCCATCCGCGCGATGGTGGAGCGTCTGGACAGCCCTCTCCAATGAAAAGGAAACTCGATATGGAAGCGCATCCGCTGAACGCCTGGCTGCAAAACGGCGAAACCGGCTGGCAAGCCTGGCACCCGATGTTCCGCCAATTCTTTTTCGCCGGCATCCCCGGCCACGACGACTGGAAAGGCAGGCTGCAAACCGGACTGGAACAGCGCCAGCGGCTGGATGAATGGCAGCAAGGCGAAAGCAGCCAATGGCGGCAAGCATGGCGTCAGCATATTGACGCCGACGGCTGGCTCGACTATTGCCAGCAATGCCAGGACATCAGCCAACAATTCGGCCATCAGTTGCTGAACTGGCAGTTGAAGCTGATCACCTTGTGGCGGGAGCAAAGCTACGAACTGCTGCGCAATCTGCTGGACTCCCGCGGCGGAGCCGACGACCTGCTGGCCGTCAACGCGCTGCACCAGCGCGCCCGGCAAAACATGGGCGTGCACCAGGAGGATCTGCAACAGCTGCTGACCGGCTTCTCCCCCGCCCTGCTCGATTCCCTGCGGCAATTCCTGGCGCCCAAGTCCGAGTCGCCAACCAACTGATCCGCGCCGCCGGCCGCCCCCCGCGGCCGGTTTCCGCCTCCCGCTTCACAAGCGGCCTTCCCGCTCGTCCTGCTGTCAGCCCGCAGGCAACGCCTCGCGCGCCGATTTCCCATCCATTCCGTCCGGAGAAACGCCATGCATGACGCCCCTCGCCATCCGAACTCCCCGCCTGCCCGTCGCCTGGGCAAGACCAGACCCGCCAGCGCCGCTTCGCGCCGCCGTTGCAACGGCCTCCCCGCGCTGCGTGTCCAAGTCCGAGGAGATCGCAATGGCTGACGACACGCTCCACCCCGACTTGCGCCAGATCTCGGAACAATATCTGGGCAGGGCGCTGCAAGCGGAAGAAATGGAACAGCTGCTCGCCCTGCAGCAAAACATTCAAAGCCAGCCTCCCGCGCCTCTGGGCGCCGCCCAGCAAGCGAAACAGCAAGCGCAGCTGGCGATCACCCAAAACCAGGCCAAGGCCGGATCCAGCGTGAAGGAGATCCTTCAGGCGATTCAGACCGGCTCCGCCAAGGCGCTGCAAGTGCAGGAAACCGAAGAGCAGGCGATTCTCAAGCTGCTGGAGAGCAGCAAGACCCTGGCCGAATTGCGCCCCGCGGCATTGCAGCAGGGCGGCGCCGGCCTGCGGCCGAGCACCCAGCTGGTCATGGCGCAGATCGGCGAACAACTAACCAAGCTGGCGCGCGCGGAAGTGAAAACATGCTTCGAGCAATACTTCGGCCCGCTGAATCAGCAACTGCAGATGCTGGTGGCCCGCAT
This sequence comes from Chromobacterium vaccinii, assembly GCF_000971335.1. Taxonomy (GTDB): domain Bacteria; phylum Pseudomonadota; class Gammaproteobacteria; order Burkholderiales; family Chromobacteriaceae; genus Chromobacterium; species Chromobacterium vaccinii. The sequence goes on along the minus strand of NZ_JZJL01000008.1, from coordinate 3,612 downwards.
GGAGGCGAAAGAGCGCGCCGCCGCCCTCAACGCGCCCGCAGCAACCGCCCCCGGCATCGAACCGCCCGCCCCATCTCCGGGCATGCCGCCTGACGCGCAAGAGATTCACAAGCCGATCGACTAGGCGTCCATTCAGCAGCGCGAACGGTCGACGGCCAGTCGATAATCCCGCCCCGATCCTCGCGCGCTCTCAATCCAACCTGAAGGAGGCAACACATGGCCACTATCGTGAACGAGCAAATCACCGATGCCGTCACCCAAACCAACGTCAAGGTACTGGCCGAGTCCCCGGCCATGGCGATGGGCTCCATCTTCCAGACCATGGCCCACTCCACCGGCATCCTGTTCGAGAACGCCACCTCGGCGCAGCAGCAACAAAACACGCTGGCGCAAAGCGCCGCCAACATGGGCGTGATGCAGATCTACAGCCTGGATACGATGGCGGGCGCCGCCGGCACCGAAAAAATGTCGCAGGCCGGCATCGCCGACAACCTGACCAGCCTGTTGACCGTGCTGCAGTCCTTCCGCCGCTAATCGCCCTCTTCCCGAAACAAGGAGTCACGTAAATGGCAACCACCGTCAATCCGCAGATCACCGACGCCGTCACCCAAACCAACGTCAAGGTGCTCGCCGAATCGCCCGCCATGGCGATGGGCTCCATCTTCCAGACCATGGCCCACTCCACCGGCATCCTGTTCGAAAACGCCATCTCGTCGCAGCAACAGCAAAACACGCTGGCCCAAAGCTCCACCAATATGGGCGTGATGCAGGTGTACAGCATGGACACCATGGCAGGGGCTGCCGGCACCGAAAAAGTCGGCCAGGGCGGCATCGCCGACAACCTGACCAGCCTGCTGACCGTGCTGCAAAGCTACCAACGCTAATCCCCCACCCATAAACCAGGAGCAGTGAAATGGCACTAGACCAAATCACCGACGCCGTCACCCAATCCAACGTGAAAGTGCTCGGCGAAGCGCCCGCCATGGCGATGGGTTCCATCTACCAGACCATGGCCCACTCCACCGGCATTCTGTTCCAGAACGCCGTGGCGGCCCAGCAGCAACAAAACACGCTGGCTCAAGCGGCGGCCAACCAGGGCATCATGCAGATCTACAGCCTGAATACCATGGCCGGCGCCGCCGCCACCGAAAAAGTCGGCCAGGGCGGCATTGCCGACAACCTGACCAGCCTGTTGACCGTGCTGCAAAGCTTCATGCGCTGATTCCCGTCCCGCCCTCACGCTGACGTCCCTCGCCCCGGCGACGGGACGTTTTTTTTCATCGCGAAGCAGCCGGCCACCGCCTCTATCGCCGCCCTCACCCGCGCCACCCGCTGCAAATCCGGATGCAATACCAGCCACATGTCCACCGGATCCACCCGATCCGGCCACACCCGCTCCAGCCCGGCGTCCTGATCGGCGATGAAGCAGGACAGCATGGCGATGCCCATGCCGGCCAGCGCCGCCTGCCGCAGGGCCAGCTGCGAATTGGCCTGCAGCGCGATGCGCGCCTGGTCCACGCTTTCGCCGCACAGCCGCTGCCAGTGGCGCGGCACGGTGTCCCGCGGGAACATCAGCAGCTCGTGGCCGGCGAAGCCGTCGCCGGGCTGCGGCCGCCCGCGCCGCGCCAGGTAGTCCGGCGACGCGTACAGGCTCATGTCGATGGCGGCCAGCTTGCGCACCAGCACCTCACCCTTGTCCGGCCGCAGGCTGCGGATGGCGAAATCCACCTCGCCGGCCGCCACGTCGCTGAGCGACAAGCCGGTCAGCAGCGTGAACTCCAGCTCAGGATGCCGCCGCGACAGCTCGGCCAGCGCCGGAATGACGAAAGCCTCGGCCACAGTGTCGGTGGCGGCGATGCGCACCGGCCCGGCCAGCTGGCGGTCGCTGTGCGCGGCCTTGCGGCTGAAGGCGTCGGCGGCGGCTTCCATTCGCTCGGCGTCGGCCAGCAGCATCGCGCCGGACTCGCTCAGCTGGTAGCCCTGCGGCGTGCGCAAAAACAGCCGTCCGCCGATCTCGGCCTCGAAGGCCTGCAGGCGCCGGCCCACCGTGGCCTGGTCCACGCCCAACTGCTGCGCGGCGGCGCGCAGCGTGCCCGCGCGGACGAGTGTCAAAAAATAACGGGCGTTGTCCCAGTTCATTTTGCGCCTGCCTGCTACTGAATAGATGCGAAATTGCATCACCATTCATCATATTTGTCTATTTTTTCGCATTATGTTCTCGCCTAGCATGGCCGGCATGTTTCTTCCGAAGACTTCATCCATGTCCGACTCCAAGCCAATCCAGACCGGCCTGCCCACCCTGCTGGCGCTCAGCGCCGGCATGTTCATGGCGGTGCTGGACACCAATATCGTCAACCTGGCGCTGCCCGCGCTGCAACGCAGCCTGAACGCCAGCCTCAGCCAGCTCACCTGGATCGTGGACGCCTACGCGCTGGGCTTCGCCGGCCTGATGCTCAGCGCCGGCTGGCTGGCCGACCGCTTCGGCCCCAGGCGGATGCTGGCCTGGGGGCTGGCTCTGTTCGTGCTGGCCTCGCTGCTGTGCGGACTGGCGCCCGGCGCGCAAACGCTGATCCTCTTCCGGCTGCTGCAAGGCATGGCCGCCGCGCTGTTCATCCCCAGCTCGCTCGGCCTGCTGCGACACGCCTTCCCCCATCCCGCCGAGCGCGCGCGCGCCGTCGGCCTGTACGGCGGCCTGTCCGCCAGCGCCGCGGCGGCGGGTCCGGTGCTGGGCGGCCTGCTGCTGGGGCCGCTGGGCTGGCGCGGCGCTTTCCTGATCAATGTGCCCATTGGCCTCGCCGCCTTGCTGGCCATCCCCTTCGTGGTGCCGTTCCGGGAGGCGTCGCCGTCCCGCGGCGCGGACCTGCCGGGCCAGGCCGCCGGCATGCTGACGCTGTCGCTGGCCAGCTACGCGCTGATCGAGGGGCCGCGCCTGCCGGCTCCCGTCCTGCTCGCCCTGTTGCTGGCCGTCGCCGCCAGCGGCCGGCTGTTCTGGCGGCTGGAGCAAGCCAACCCGCAGGCGATGGTGCCGCCGGCGCTGTTCCGCCATCCGGCCTTCGCCGCCGCCAACTGGGTGGGCTTCGCCATCGGCGTCGCCTATTTCGGCAGCCTGCTGCTGCTCAGCCTCTATCTGCAGCAAGGTCTGGGCCTGGACGCGCTGCATGCCGGCCTGGCCATGCTGCCGCTGGCCGCCTGCCTGATCGCCGGCAACATCGTCGCCGGACGCCTGTTGCCGAGATTGGGCGCCCGCCGCCAGATGCGCGGCGGCCTGCTGCTCTCCGCCGCCGGCTACCTGCTGCTGGCCCTCGCCGACGGCCATGCGCTGGCCTGGTCGCTGCTGGCCATGCTGCCGCTGGCGCTGGGCACCGCGCTCGCCATCGCGCCGATGACCGCCACCGTGCTGGAAAGCGCGCCGCCGCAGCTGTCCGGCACCGCATCCGCCGTGCTGAACGCCATCCGCCAGACCGGCGCCCTGGTCGGCACCGCCGGCGCGGCGCTGGTGGTGGGCCACAGCGCCGATCCGCGCCAGGCGCTGCCGCTTGGCCTCGGCCTGGCCGCGCTGGCGACGCTGGGCGCGGCCTGGGCGGCCAGCCGGATTCCCGCCGCGGAACGGGA